>SVCF01000007.1:0-23411 GCA_015058475.1 Clostridium butyricum
CTTAAATTCTTAAATTCTTAAATTCTTAAATTCTTAAATTCTTAAATTCTTAAATTCTTAAATTCTTAAATTCTGGGTATTTTACCTTGATTTAAATATTTGCACAAGACCTTTTATATTATTTATTTTTCATACTAAACCAAACTCTTATTTGTCAGATTAAAATAACAGTCTAAAAATTTATCATGCTTTCTAAATATATATAGCCTATAGAAAAGCTATAAGCTTTCCTATATTGACTATCAATTCTCATCTATTCATTGTAATCTACTTAAAGTATTTAACCCCAGATTCAAATATCTTTTGATCATAATTTCCTGGAATATTCTTAAAGATATTTTCTCCACTTCTTTCTGAGTGAGCCATCTTACCTAAAACTCTTCCATCTGGACTTGTTATACCTTCTATACCATACATTGATCCATTTGGATTGTAAGGCATATTTAATGATACATTTCCTGCTAAATCAACATATTGTGTTGCAACTTGTCCATTGTCTATTAACTTCTTAATTAAACTTTCTGGTGCAACAAATCTTCCTTCACCATGTGAAATTGCAACTGAATGTATATCACCTACATTTACTTCACTAAACCATGGTGATTTATTTGATGTAACTCTAGTTCTTATTATAGAACTCATATGTCTATTAATATTGTTATAAGTTAATGTTGCCATATCTTCTTTAATATCAACAATTTCTCCATATGGTACAAGGCCTAATTTAATTAATGCTTGGAAGCCGTTACAAATACCAAGAGCTAAACCATCTCTATTCTTAAGAAGTTCCATTACAGCATTAGCTATCTTTTCATTTCTTAAAGCATTTGCTATAAATTTACCTGAACCATCTGGTTCATCTCCTGCTGAGAATCCACCTGGCACCATAAGAATTTGAGCTGTTGATATTTCTTTAGCTAATCTATCTATAGAATCAACTAAAGCTTCTTTAGTAATATTTCTAAATACTACTTGTGTAACATCTGCTCCTGCTTTTCTAAATGCTCTTTCACAATCATATTCACAGTTGTTTCCTGGGAATACTGGAATAACAACCTTTGGTTTTGCTACTTTTATTACTGGAGATACATAAGATTTAACTTCATATAATGGAGTGTCAATCTTTTCTTCAACATCTTTTGTTTTAATTGAAAATACTTTGCTTAATTTTTTCTCATAAGTTTCTTCTAAATATGCAACATCTAAACTCAAGTCATATTCTTTACTTATAATTGAAGCTTTTTCTATTGTCTTACCAATAGTCTTATATAAACAATTTTTAAATTCTTCTTTTATATTTACATCTTCACAAACTTCTAATACTGCACTACCATAGTTAAATCCAAATAATTCTTCTTTAGTCAAATTCTCAATTTCTGCACCTATTCTGTTTCCAAGCGCCATCTTAGTTATAACTTCTGCTACTCCACCAAACTTAATTGAAGAAGCTGAAATAACTTTTCCTTCTTGAATTAACTTATATAAAACATCTAAATTCTTCTTAAATTTATCCATATCTATAGTTCCATCTTCTAACTTTTCGGCTAAAAGTAAAACTACTTTGGAATTTGCCTTTTTAAATTCTGGTGAAATAATCTTATCTGCTTTTTCAACACCAACTGCAAAAGAAACTAATGTTGGTGGTACATCTAAGTCTCCAAAGCTTCCTGACATTGAATCTTTTCCACCAATCGCTGCAATTTCGAGTGCCATTTGTGCTTCGTAAGCCCCAAGTAGTGCTGCAAATGGTTTTCCCCATCTTGAAGAATCTTTTCCAAGTCTTTCAAAGTATTCTTGGAATGTAAGATGAGATGTTCTAAAGTTTCCTCCCATACATGCAAGCTTTGTAACACTTTCTACTACTGAATAATATGCCATATGATATGGGCTCCAAGTTCCAAGTTCTGGATTTATTCCAAATGTCATAAGTGTTGCATCTTTACTTTCTCCATTTGGTACTGGAATTTTTGCTGCCATACCTTCTGTTGGAGTTTTTGCATACTTACCACCAAATGGCATAAGAACTGTTCCTCCACCAATTGTTGAGTCAAATCTTTCACTTAAACCTTGCTGTGATGCAACATTTAATTTCTTTAAATTATTAATCCATTCTTCTTTAACGTTAATATCCCCAATTTCATATGGATATTCTTCTGGATTTTTAACTACAACTTCTGTTTTTTGAGTTGCTCCATTTGTATCAAGGAAAGTTCTCTTTAAATTAACTATTTCCTTGCCTCTCCAATACATCCTTAAATTATCAGTATCTGTAACATGTGCAACTATAACAGCTTCTAAATTTTCTTCATTAGAAAGTTTTATAAATTCATCAGCATTTTCTTTAGTTACTACAACTGCCATTCTTTCTTGTGATTCTGATACTGCAAGCTCAGTTCCATCTAAACCTTCATATTTCTTTGGTACTTTATCTAAATCAATGTCTAACCCTCTACAAAGTTCTCCAATTGCAACCGAAACTCCACCTGCACCAAAGTCATTACATCTTTTAATCATTTTTGCTACTTTAGGGTTTCTAAATAATCTTTGAATCTTTCTTTCTGTTGGGGCATTACCTTTTTGTACTTCTGCTCCACATTCATTAATAGAATCTACAGTGTGTTCTTTTGATGATCCTGTAGCTCCACCAACACCATCTCTACCTGTTCTTCCACCAAGTAATATGATTATATCTCCAACAGCTGGTTCTTCACGCACAACATTTTCTTTAGGTGCAGCTGCAATAACAGCTCCAACTTCCATTCTCTTTGCGACGTAATTTGGATGATAAACTTCTCTTACTTCTCCAGTTGCAAGTCCAATTTGATTACCATATGAACTATATCCATGAGCTGCTCCAAGAGTTATTTTTCTTTGTGGAAGTTTTCCTTCTAGTGTATCTTCAACTGGAACTGTTGGATCTGCTGCACCAGTAACTCTCATTGCTTGATATACATAAGTTCTACCTGATAATGGATCTCTGATTGCACCACCTAAACATGTTGCCGCACCACCAAAAGGTTCTATTTCTGTTGGATGGTTATGTGTTTCGTTTTTGAACATTACTAAATAATCTTCAATTCCATTGTTAGTTTCAATTTTAACATTAATTGAACATGCATTAATTTCTTCTGATATATCTAAATCATTAAGCTTTCCTCTTTTTCTAAGTTCTTTCATTGCAATTACTGCAATATCCATAAGAGTTTTGCTTTTTTCTTTATTTTCGTAAACATAATCTCTTGATTTTAAATATGATTCATAGCTTGTCTTTATAGGAGCTGTATACTTACCATCTTCTATATGTACATCTTCTAATACTGTTGAGAATGTAGTATGTCTACAGTGGTCTGACCAATAAGTATCAATTACTTTAATTTCAGTTATGCTTGGCTCTCTATTTTCATCTTTAAAGTAGTTTTGTATCATAACTAAGTCATCTATACTCATTGCAAGTCCTAGTTCACTATGAAATTTTCTTAATTCTTCTATTGTCTTCTTGGTAAAATTGTTTAAGATTTCAACGTCATTAGGTACGTTTGAGAGTGCTGCTAAATCTTTGTTGTCTATATCCACTTCTCTTGAATCAACTGGATTGATGTAGTATTTCTTTATCTTTTCTACATCTTCTTTTGAAAGGTTTCCTTTTAATATAACTATTTTAGCCGACTTTATTTCTACCTTATCTTCTGCTGTTAAAAGGGCTAAACATTCAGAAGCTGAATCTGCTCTTTGATCATATTGTCCTGGTAAAAATTCTACACCAAAAGCTATTTCATCTTTATCTATTGGTAATTCATTTTCATATAGCTTGTCTACTGTAAGTTCAGCAAATATAGTATGTAATGCTTTATTATAATATTCTTCTGATATTTCTGAAATAACATACTTATTAACAATTCTTACATCTTCAAGATTTATCAGGCTTAAATTTTCTTTAAAATCTCTTAATAAACTTTGAGCTTCTACATTAAACCCTTGTTTCTTTTCTACAAATACGCTTCTAATATTTGACATTTTAATTCCTCCAAAATATTATGAGATTTAGCTTATTATCACATCATTATAATATGCGAATATTATTTTGTTTATCTTTTTAAATTTTCGTATCAACAATTTAAGATTATCATTTAAGACGGATGATGTCAACTTCAATATGATAAAATTTAATTAAAATTCACCAAAACGCGAATTATATAGTGTTTATTTTCTTATATGATTCGGTTTTTTCTTTTTTATATTATATAATTAATTAATTAGTATAATAATTTAATCAATTATATAATAAGAATTAAAATAAGTTGACATGTTTCACATATCAACTTACTCTAATTCTTATTTTACTTTTTTTAATACTATAAATCACCCTATTTAGCATTTTTATTTATATATTCAGCCTTGAGCTTAGAATAGACAATTTTTTGACTGCTATAAAGACTATAATATCCAGATAACATATAGCTGACACCACATGCAATTGAAAACAGCATAACTCCATTAGCTCCAAAAAGTTCAATACTCAACACTATAGAACTGATAAGCGTATTAGCAACTCCACAAAATAAAGAAATAAGGCCAATAGCAGCTCCAAACCCTGGATCTATACCTAAAAATTTAGCTGCTACACATCCAAAAGTAGCACCTATAAAAAATGTTGGTACAATTTCCCCACCTTTATATCCTACGCTTATAGTAATAGATGTGAAAACTATTTTTAAAATAAATGCCTCAAATTTTGCATTTCCGTTGATTGCATTAGCTATAATATCCATTCCTGCACCATTATAATCTCTACTACCAACTATAATAGTGAGAATAACTATAGCCACTCCACCTAAAATTATCCGTAAATAATCATTTTTTATTTTAGTATTTACCAATTTACTTGTTTTATGAAGAGATCTACAAAATATAATACTTACTACAGCGCATAGAGCTCCAAGGATAGCTATTTTGATCATATTATCTAAAGAAAGTTCTGGTATATATTCCAAAGTAAAACAAACTGGCTCTAAACCAAAAAATAATGATACTTCATAAGCTACAATCGACGAAACAATACATGGAATAAAACTAGAATAATAAATTATACCTACACTTATAACTTCCATTGCAAAAAATGTTGCAGTTAGAGGAGTACCAAACAATGCTGAAAACACACCACTCATACCACACAAAGTAATCAAGTGCATGTCTTTTTCATCTAATTTTAAAATATTACCTATTTGCGATCCTATACTTCCACCTAATTGAAGTGCTGCTCCTTCTCTACCAGCTGACCCTCCAAATAAATGAGTTATTACTGTACTTATAAATATAAGTGGTGCCATAGCAAATGGAACTTTCCCATCTGTACGAATTGATTCTATAACTAGATTTGTTCCTACATTGTTGTCTAGTTTAAGTAATTTATATATGGATATTATTATAATACCGCCAATTGGTAACATAAATACAACCCAATCATTACTTATACGAAAATTTGTAGCACATTGTACACTTATATGAAAAAGACTTCCTATTACCCCTCCAAATAATCCAGTAACTGCAGCAGTAGTAACCCATCTTATAAAAGTCACTATATACTTTTTAATCGATTTTAATTTTTGTTTTAATTCTCTCAAAATTATCGCCTCAATTATTTTTATTTATTAATAGTACCACTAAAAATAAATGTTCTTTTTTACATAAATAAAAGGTCATAAGATAAATCTTATGACCTGTAATTTCCTATCTGTCAAAGTTTCTATTGTTTCTTTGAGCTTTTCTTGCTCTTCTGCAATCTGGACATCTAACTGGATCGTTATCAAATCCTTTTTCTTTAAAGAATTCTTGTTCACCTACTGTGAATATAAATTCCTTACCACAATCTTTGCATACTAAAGTTCTGTCTTCCATTTAAAAATCCTCCTTGTTTCAAAGATTATAACCTGATACTATGAGCAATCTCTGATCCAGAGGCATAAGTAGTACTGATTAAATCTTGAATTATATTACGTTTTCATTATACTATATGGATAAATATTTTTCAACAAATTTATTACAATTAATCCTCAAATATTAAACCTTCTTTAAGTTTTCCATTATCCATAGAAACTATCCTATCTGCCACTTTTTTGGCAAATTCCATATCATGAGTTATAATCATCATGCTCATTCCCTTAGTGCTTAAATTTCTTATTAAATTTGCTACTTCACCAGTAAGTCCTGGATCAAGAGCTGATGTTGGTTCATCAAAACACATTATTTTAGGTTCTAACATAAGAGCTCTTCCAATTGCAACTCTTTGTTTTTGTCCTCCAGATAATTCAAATGGATAATTGTTTTTCTTATCTGATAATCCTAAGAAACAAAGAGTCTCTTCTGCTTTTTTTATAGCCTTTTCCTTTTCAACTTTAAACACTCTTTGTGGTGCTTCTATAAGATTTTCTAGCACACTCATATGAGGAAATAGATTAAATGTTTGGAAAACAAGTCCAATATCTTTTCTTATTTCTTTAAGTTCATTTTTATTTACATATTTTCCATTAGCACACAATGTTTTACCGTTAATTTCAATTACACCTTCATCACAAAATTCAAGTGCATTTACACATCTTAGTAATGTAGTTTTTCCGCCCCCAGAATTCCCTACAATAACCAGTATCTCTCCACTCTTTATTTCAAGATCAATACCTTTTAATACTTCTACGTCATCAAACCTCTTTTTTACATTACTTACCTTAAGCATTTTTTTCATCCTTCCTATTTATAATAGTCATATTTTTGTTCTATTTTCTTAAGAATAAAACTTACAATCCCTATAACTATTAAATATGCTATTCCAACTACTAAAAACGGCATTAATGAAACATCTCGGTTAGCTGCAGTTTTTGCTATTTTCAACATTTCTTCTAATCCTAATACATATATTAAAGATGTATCTTTTACTAAAGTAGTTATCTCATTTGTAACAGGTGCTATAACTCTTTTAAATGCTTGTGGTAATGTAATTCTAAAAAAGATATCTTTTGTGCTTAAACCTAAAACTTGTGCACCTTCTATCTGTCCCCTATCTATAGATATTATGCCCCCTCTAAATATTTCACCAAAATATGCTCCATAATTTAATGTAAATGCTATAATTCCTGCTGGAAATCTTTCAAATTTAATTCCTATTATAGATAAGCCAAAATAAATAAAAATTATTTGCAGTAAAAGAGGAGTTCCTCTCATTACAAGAACATATGCCCCACTAATATTTTTTAATAATGTTGATTTTGAAGTTCTCATTAGTGCAATTAATATTCCAAGTGGAATAGATAAAATTAGTGTTAGTCCAAAAACTTCTAATGTTACCTTAAGCCCTTCTAAGACTTGAGGTATTATTTTTAATATATATTCCAATTTAAGTCCTCCTCTGTTTTACCTATATACTGCAAATCATATTTTTATTATTTAACTATGATATCTTCTCCAAACCATTTTTCTGAAATTTCTGTTGCTTTTCCATCTGCTATTACTTCATCTAAAGCTTTATTAAATGCTTCCACAAATTCTTTGTCACCTTTTCTTATTCCGACTCCATATTGTTCATCGCCAAAGTTCTCTTCTAAAACTTTATATTTTTCAGAACCTCTTGCCTCAATATAATATCTAGCTAATATTTCATCCACAACAATTGCATCTAATCTTCCTGCTTCTAAATCCATTAATGCATCATTGTTATTTTCAAATGTTACAAGTTCGCCACCATCAAACTTTTCAATTATATTACTTTCATCAGCTTTTACTGCATCAACTGCTGTTGATTGATTTTGAGCTCCAACTTTTTTACCTTCTAAATCAACCTTAACATTAATATCAGAATTGGCTAACGTTACTATAATTTGTTTATTGTCTAAATATGCTTTTGAAAATTCAACTTTTTCTTTTCTTTCATCACTGATTGAATAACCATTCCAGATTAAATCTATATTTCCACTGTTAAGTTCTGTTTCTTTCATACTCCAGTCAATAGCTTGGAATTTATATTTCTTATCCAACTTTTCACAAACAGCTTTTGCAAGCTCTACATCAAATCCAACTAACTCTCCATTTTCATCTTTAAATCCCATAGGAACAAAAGTGTCATCCAACCCAATAATTAATTCATCTTTAATTAAAGTTCCCTCTACTTGTGTGTCATTCTTTTCAGCATCTGCCGCTTCACTTAAATTTTTATTAGAACTACCCCCACATGCAATTAAGCTTGTACTTATTAATGCAATAGTTCCTACTGCAGTTAATTTTTTAATAATTTTTTTGAAATTCATTATTTTTACCCCCTAATTTAATTTTTCTTAATGCTAAATTTCTGCTTTTATCTTTTATTACTTTATCACACTAAAGCAAAAAGGTCAAGCATTTTCCTTTATTTAGTTCTATTATATAGTTTTCTTTAAAAGTGCTAATTTAAAACAAGTATTATATCCTAAAAACTGAATCACTAATCAATTAAAAAGGATATCTCAAATCAATTTTGATTTAAGATATCCTTTTTAATTTACTCTGTTTTTTCTGTTTTCAGTGTATCTTTTAATGTATCTGCAATTGCAGCTATACTACCTAGTGATGATAAAGCTTCATTTGGAAGTATAAGTTTATTAGCTGGATTTAATGCCATTTCTTTAAGTGCTTCAACTTGCTTCAATGCTATAACTCTTTCATCTGTTCCAGAATCAATTATCGCTTTATTAACCTTCATTATAGCTTCTGACTCTGCAATAGCAATTTGTTCAATAGCTTTTGCTTTACCTTCTGCCTCAAGCAATTGAGATTCTTTAAGTCCTTCTGCTCTTCTTATATTTGCTTCTTTTTCTGCTTCTGCTCTTAATATTTGTGATTGCTTTTCTCCTTCTGCTTTCTCAATTTGAGATTGCTTTAAACCTTCTGCTTGAAGAATCATAGCTCTCTTATCTCTTTCAGCTCTCATCTGTTTTTCCATTGCTTGTTGGATTTCTGCTGGTGGTAATATATTTTTAATTTCAACTGAAAGTATTTTTATACCATATGCATCAGTAACCTCATCTATTATGCTTAATAGATCTTGATTGATTTTATCTCTACCAGACAATACTTCATCCAAGCTCATACTACCAATTAAGTTTCTTATATTAGTAGTAGCTGAATATACAATACCTGCTTTATAATCTTCAATGTTGTATACTGCATCTCTTGCATTCAATAATTTATAGAATATAACATTATCAACAGATATCTTAACATTATCCTTAGTTATAACTGATTGAGGTGGCACATCTAATATTTGTTGTTTTGTCGAAATCTTTCTTCTAACAAAATCCACAAATGGAATTATAAAATGCCATCCTGGCTCTAATATTCTATCAAATTGTCCAAATCTTTCTACTACATATAAATATCCTGTATTAACAATTTTAATAGAAGATACAATTACTATTAATACAAGTAGTAATATAAATCCTAAAATTATCCCTAAAACAATACTCATTACTTATTCCTCCAAAACTTTTTTTATTCTTAATTTAATCCCGTCAATGCCTATTATCTCAAATTTTTCTTCTTTATGAATTATATCCCCTTCATTGATTGCTGTCCAATATTCTCCACCAACTTTAATTTGTGCCTTATTTTTTATCTCTTGATCAGCAACTATAACTCTTCCTATATATGTTTCTTCCATTAAAGGTATCCTTTTATGCATTACTTTATATTTTTTCTTTAACCATGGATATCCAAACATCATCACTATCAAGCTTACAATAGCAAATATTATTACTTGATGTAAAAAAGAAATCCCAAGTCCTGCACATACAGCCGCCACTATAGATCCTATAGAAAACAATATAAAGAAAAAATTGCTAGTTAATACATCAATTGCACCTGCTACAATAGCTACAATCAACCACATTATTGCGTATCCCATTAGTATCCCTCCTTTATACTATCATTATACTAATTTTTATATTCTTAGTATACTTTATCACTTATTGTTTAAGGTTTATTTAATA
This sequence comes from Clostridium butyricum, assembly GCA_015058475.1. Classification (GTDB taxonomy): domain Bacteria; phylum Bacillota; class Clostridia; order Clostridiales; family Clostridiaceae; genus Clostridium; species Clostridium butyricum_B. The sequence continues at coordinate 10,008 of SVCF01000007.1, forward strand.
TTTTATTTAAAGAAGTACTTCTTCTATATCTGTATTATATAGTATATATAGTTTCATTACAAGTTATTTTTTATTTTTTTATAAAGTATTTCATACCCCTTATATATATTTAAATTTTTTATCTTTTTATATATCCACTATACAATAAAAATCGATCCATTATTGCCATAAGTATTATTAGAGTTTAAAATAATTATATAAATTAGAGAATAAATTTATATAATTATTCACTTACTATGAATATATAATTTATCTTTAATGTATTTACTAAGGAGTGGTTTGATGGATTTTATTAAAGTAGGTGCCGCGTGCCCTACAACAAAAGTATCTGATATTGATTATAATACTTCCAAAATTTTAGAATGTATACATAATGCTCAAAAGGAAAAATGCAAATTTCTAGTATTTCCAGAGCTTTGTATAACTTCATATACATGTGGTGATTTATTTTTACATGATCATCTAATAAAAAAATCAATGGCTTCTATAAACAAAATATTATCTGATACAAAAAGTTTAGATATGCTAATAGCTGTTGGTGCTCCACTTTTATGTAATAGCGTATTATATAATTGTGCATTTATACTATTTAAAGGAAATATATTAGGAATTGTACCAAAATCATATATTCCTAACTATAGTGAATTCTATGAAAAGCGTTGGTTTACTGAGGGAATTAATGTTAAAAATGAAACTATCGATTTATCATTTCAAAAAGATATTCCCTTTGGGACAAATTTAATTTTTTCATCAGAGATTGCAAACTTCGGAATAGAAATTTGCGAAGATCTTTGGGTAACCATTCCACCGAGTTCATATTTATCACTTATGGGAGCACATATAATAGGCAATCTCTCTGCTTCTAATGAACTTGTAAGCAAAGCTGATTATAGAAAAAGCCTTATTTCTAATCAAAGTGCTCGTTGTCTATGTAATTACATTTATGCATCTGCTGGCGTTCATGAATCTACAACTGATGTACTATTTAGCGGGCACCTTTTAATAAGTGAAAATGGTTCATTATTAAATGAAAATAAGCGTTTTCAAAGAGATAGTGAAATTATATATTCATATGTAGATGTATTTAAATTAAAATCTGAAAGGATGAAAAATCTTAGTTTTAGAGATTCTTCATCAAAATTATCACTAGTTCCTAAATTTATAAAATTTGAGTTTGATGATTTATCACTTTATAATTTTGATAGATTTATTGATAAACATCCTTTTGTTCCTTCCTCTGAATTTGAGCGTGATTTACGTTGTAAGGAAATCTTTAATATTCAAGCAGCTTCTTTAGCAAAAAGATTAGAACATACACATTCTAAAAAAGCAGTTGTTGGAATTTCAGGAGGACTTGACTCTACTTTAGCCTTACTTGTAATTGTTAAAACCTTTGAACTTCTTAATCTAGATAAAAAAGATATTATCACAGTTACAATGCCTGGTTTTGGAACTACTGATAGAACATATAATAATGCTATTGAATTATGCAGAGAATTAAATACAGACCTTAGAGAAATAAATATAGTTAAAGCAGCTCTTCAGCATTTTGAAGACATCGGACACGATAAAGATATACACGATGTTACATATGAGAATGTTCAAGCAAGAGAAAGGACTCAAATATTAATGGATATAGCTAATAAAGAAGGAGGTATATTAATTGGTACTGGTGATTTATCAGAACTCGCACTTGGATGGTGCACATATAATGGTGACCACATGTCAATGTATTCTGTAAATCCATCAATACCTAAAACTCTTGTTAGATATTTAGTTAAATATGTAGCTCAAAATGAATCTAACAATATAGTTAGTGATACTCTTCTGGATATTTTAGATACTCCCGTTAGCCCTGAATTGTTACCAAAAGATTCAAATGGAGAAATAGTACAAAAAACAGAGGATATTGTAGGACCTTATGAACTTCATGATTTCTTCTTATATCATTTTATAAAACATGGATCTACAAAAGAAAGAATTTTCTTCTTAGCAAAACATGCATTTATAAATGATTATAGTGAAAATGAAATTCAGAAATGGCTAGATAAATTTATGTACAGATTCTTTACTCAACAATTTAAAAGAAGTGCTCTTCCAGATGGCCCTAAGGTTGGTAGTATTTCATTAAGTCCACGTGGTGACTTTAGAATGCCTTCTGATGCTGAACCTTGGAAATAAGCACCAATATATATTAATCACTTAATTTCAATCTTTTTTACTACAAAAGCAATTTAGATATTAAATTAATACCTAAATTGCTTTTTTAGCAATAATTTTATATTTTTTTCATGTTTCAATTAATGTTTTTGTATTGTTTTGTGGAATTTTTTTTTAAATAGTGCTAAAATAATTTTATTAAATAGAAATGGCATGAGCCTGTATAATAAAGGGAGGTGAATTGTTGCCAAAAATTTTTCACACCTTATAAGACATCATTGTTTTTACTTTAAAGAATTTGCCTTATAAAAGTGCATATTTTTAGCAACAAATTAACATGGGGAAAAAAGTTGATATCGATTGGAGCAAATTAGGATTTGATTATATTAAAACTGATTATCGTTATATTTCAGTTTGGAAAGATGGAAAATGGGATGATGGTAAGCTTACTGAAGACAATATGCTTCGTATAAGCGAGGCTTCTACAGTTTTACATTATGGACAAAGCTGTTTTGAAGGCTTAAAGGCTTACACAACTAAAGAAGGAAAAATTCAATTATTTAGACCAGATAGAAATGCTGCTCGTATGAATGAAAGTTGTGACAAGCTACTTATGCCACATGTTCCTGTAGAAAAATTTATTGATGCATGTATGCAAGTAGTAAAAGCTAATGAAAAGTGGGTTCCACCATATGGAACTGGCGCTACTTTATACATCAGACCTGTACTTATGGGTGTAGGTGATAATATAGGTGTAAAACCTGCACCTGAATATATATTTACAGTATTCTGTATGCCTGTAGGACCTTATTTCTCAGGAGGACTAAAACCTTGTAACTTTATAGTTCAAGATGAATTTGATAGAGCAGCACCACATGGTACTGGTAAACAAAAGGTTGGCGGTAACTATGCAGCATCACTTCAAGCTCATAAAAAAGCTGCTGAAAGTGGATATGCAGATTGTATTTACTTAGATCCAGCAACACACACAAAAATAGATGAAGTTGGAGCAGCTAACTTTATAGGAATAACTAAAAAAGGTGAGTTTGTAACACCTGCATCAACTTCAATTTTACCAAGTATAACAAAATACTCTTTATTATATATAGCTGAACATTATTTAAAAATGCCAGTATATGAAAGAGAAGTTTTTGTTGATAATTTAGATGAGTTTGCAGAAGCTGGTGCTTGTGGTACTGCTGCTGTTATAACACCTATCGGTGCTATAGACTATAAAGATAAGAGATATATTTTCCATAGTGAAACTGAAGTAGGACCTACAATAAAGAAATTATATGATATTCTTTACGGAATCCAAATGGGTGATGTTGAAGCTCCAGATGGATGGATATATGAAGTTAAATAATTTATCATAATAAAAATAAGGATACATTGAGTATCCTTATTTTTATTATATATACAATTAATAACTTTGTTTATTGCAGTTCGCTTAGGTAAGAAATAGCATTCAACGATGCTGCATTTCCTTCACCAGCTGCCTTAATAAATTGATACGGAGTTCCTACACAATCTCCAGCTGCAAAACATCCTTTTATATTCGTTTCCATGTTCTTGTTTACACTAATATGATTTTTTTCAATTTTTAATCCTGGCACAAGCTGTTTAGGCGATATACTTTCTCTTAATAAAAATATTCCATCAGTCAATATAACTCTATTTTTCATAGTAAGCTTATTAACTACATCTTTACCTTCTATCTTAGTTGGTTTATCTATTATGATATCAATATCTTTATTTAAGTTATAATTCCCCTTGTACATAGGTATATAGTATACCTTTCCTGCTAACTCTTTAACATAGTTTGCATCTCTTTCACCAGCTTCATGATACGATATTATAGATACAGTTCTTCCTGCATATAAAGGTGCATCACATGTAGCACAATACCCCACCCCATGTCCTAAAAATTCTTCTTCACCTTCAATTTCTTTATTGAAATCAACTCCAGTGGCTAATATTATCGTCTTTGCTTCATAATATTCTTCGTTTACTGCTAAAACAAAATAATTTCCCATTGAATAGATTGAATTTATTCTTTTCTCTGTTATTTTTATATCCATTTCTTTTAGATGATCATTAAATTTTTCTTTTAGTTGTTTACCTGATATATTATAAAGTCCTAAATAATTATTCACTTTAGGGGCTTTTTCTAATTTAGAACTCAAATTGCAATTTCCAAATATAATAAATTTTTTGTTCCTTATTTTAGCATTTAAAGCTGCCGAAAGTCCAGCTGGTCCACTTCCTACAATAGCTATATCATATTTTTGGCTCATATCAATTTTCCTCAGTTGTATATACTTGTAAGTTCCTATTTATTACTGCTTCAATTTCTTTTTTTGGTGCAAATCCTATTATCTCATCAACAATTCTTCCATTTTTAAAAAATTTTATATTTGGTATGCTATTTATTCTATATTTTCTTGAAACAAAAGGACTTACATCAACATCCATCTTAACTATTTTAACATTACTATTTTCATAAGCTATTTCTTCTAATATTGGAGCAACCATTTTACATGGTCCACACCAAATTGCTGAAAAATCAACCAATACTAATTTTTCCTCATTTAATACTTCATTTATAAAATTAGCATCATATATATTATTAATCATATAATCCTCTCCATAATAGTTTTATATCTATAATAATATTCATGTATGTTGTTTTTAGTTCTTTAATCTTTTTATTAAAAGGATGATATTTTATGAAGTTTACTATAAACTCCATCTGATTGAATTAATTTATTATGTGATCCTTTTTCTATAATCCCTTTGTTTCCTAGCACAACAATTTCATCTGCATTTTTTATTGTAGATAGCCTATGTGCAACAACAATTGTTGTTCTTCCATGGCATAATTTTTCTAGAGAATCTTGAATTATTTTTTCTGTTACATTATCTAACGCAGATGTTGCTTCATCTAAGATAAGTATAGCAGGATTTTTCAAGAATACTCTTGCTATAGATAGTCTTTGCTTTTGTCCACCAGATAATTTAACTCCTCTTTCTCCTATATATGTATCATATCCATCTTCAAGGCTCTCTATAAAATCATGTATATTCGCCATTTTAGAAGCCTCTATTAACTCTTCTTCAGTTGCATTTGCTTTTCCATAAAGAATGTTATCTCTTATTGTTCCAGTAAATAAAAATACTTCTTGCTGTACTATTCCAATATTAGCTCTAAGTGAATCTAATTTAACATCATATATGCTTTTTCCATCAATTAAAATATCTCCACTATCTACTGAATAGAATCTAGGAATAAGATTACAAAAAGTTGTTTTTCCACCACCAGACTCTCCAACCAAAGCAAGCATTTCACCTTTTTTTATAGTTATAGATATATCTTCTAAAACTTTCTTACCTTCATAACTAAAGTTCACATTCTTAAATTCAATTTCACCTTTAACATCTGTAAGTTCAACTGCATTTGCTTTATCCTTTTCTCTATCTTGATCCATTATTTCCATATATCTTTGAAATCCTGTAATTCCATTTTGATATTGTTCCATAAAATTAATTAATTTTTTTATTGGATCAATAAATGTTTTAATAAACAGCATGTAAGCCATAAAATCTCCAATAGTTATATATCCTTTAAAAGTAAATATTCCTCCACCGATAAGCCCAACATAATTTAATATATCAATTCCAAAATTAGCTCCTGAACCATATTCAGCCATAACCTTATATGCCTTCTCACGAGATACTATAAATTTATTATTGCCTTCTTCAAACTTTTTTTGTTCTGATTTATGACTTACAAAGGCTTTTGATATTTTTATTCCAGATATACTATTCTCTAAATTTGCATTTACAGCACCTGTCTCAATTTTACTATCTAAAAATGCTCTATTCATTCTATTTCTTTGATATAAGGTAAAGCAAACAATCAAAGGAATAAATGCAAAAATGAGAAGTGTTAGTGGTAAATTAATAGTGCTTAAGAAGATAAATGATCCCAGAAGCATTATTATTGAAATAAATAAATCTTCTGGCCCATGATGTGCAAGTTCTGAAATATCCATAAGATCATTTATTATTCTAGACATAATATCACCAGTTTTATTACTATCAAAGAAACTATTAGGAAGTCTTTGAAGATGGTTAAATATTTTACTTCTCATATCCCCCTGCATTCTTACTCCAACAACGTGTCCCCAATATTGCATAAAATATCCACACGCTGCTTTAACTAAGAAAATAATTAATAATGCTATTGCAAAAACAGCTATCATTCTTAAATTTTGATTAGGTATTGAATCATTTATTAACTCTCTTGTCATCATTGGATATACTAAATCACACAATGATGCTATAAAAGCAACAAATAAATCTAATGTAAATAATATCTTATATGGCTTATAGAATGCTATAAATTTTTTTATCATCAAACCCCTCCAATTGGTATATTTTTCCTATATATTGCATATAATTTAATATATATATAATTAATAAATACTTATATTAACTAGTTATTTCAAACATAATGATAGCACATATATTTTTTTCAGTAAAATTGATTAAATTTATTATTAATATCAATTTAATTGATAACTAATATTGGCAGTAAGCTATAGAACATTTTAATAAGGTGGTGGCTATATGATTAAATTCTCGAACATAATAAATATTATTTTTATAATTATTTTGTCATTTCTAATTTTGAACTTAATAATTAGTGGTTGTGATATAAATAACATATTTTCCTTTCTATTTGTATATATCGCCATTTTTCAAACTTATGTTGGTATAAAATTACTAAATGAAAATAAAAAAATATTAAGCACAGCAACTTTCTTTCTAAGCATATTTTTTTTCAGTATAGTTGGAATAAAAATATATTTAAATCTATAATAAAAAAGGTGTTTCAAAAATAATTTATCAAAAACCATTTTGAAACACCCGTATTTCTTCCATTCACATCAATTCTATAAGAGATTCTTTATCCTTAACGATATTAGCATCAAATTTTCCCTTTATATTAATAGGCTCTCCTCCAAATACAAATATATTTCCTTGGAAATATATAGCTTCATCTAAATCATGGGTAACTACAATAACCATTCTCTTCTTATTCTTCAAAATATTTTTAAACTCATCCATTATAGTATATTTAAGCTTATAATCTAACGATTTGAAAGCTTCATCCATTAAAATTATTTTTGATGGCTTTCCAAAGGCTCTTGCAATATTCACTCTTTGCTTCATCCCACCACTTAAATTATTAGGATATTTATCACAAATATCTTCTATTCCAACTAACTTTAAAAGCTCCTTTATTTGTTTTTCTAACTGCTCTTTTTTATAATATTTTTTTAATGCTAATTCCAAATTTTCTTTTATTGTAAGATATTCAATAAGTCTGTCTTCTTGAAAGACGTAGCTTATATCACTTCTTGTAATTCCTAATATTTCTCCACTATCTATATTAGTTAGACCACTTAAAATATTTAAAAATGTACTTTTTCCACATCCTGATTGACCAACTATGCAATTTATCTTTTCATCATTAAGTTCAAAATTAAAGTTTTTAAAAATAGTTTTATTTCCAAACGACTTATTTAAATCTTTAATATATATCTTCACTATTTTTCCACCTATACACCCGTTTTCTTAGTAATAAATTTATTATTTCAAAAATTAGTGATATTAATACTATTATAATAATCCATGCAAAAATTCCACTTGTATTAAAATTAACTTTTTCAATTTGTATTTGTGACCCCATTCCATATTTAGGTTGCCCATGTACTTCTCCAGCAATAACTACTTTAAATGCTAATGAGAATGTAGATACAAAAATACTCATAAGATAAAACTTCATTTTTTGAAGATATATCTTCAAAAGCTTATCTTTAAAGCCCACTTCATATATTTTAGTCATCTCAATAATATTTTTGTCTATTTCATTAAAACTATTTCTAATACCCTCATAAAGTATCGGCAAAACAATTGCAAATCCTACTATATATGGCGCCTTGTCTTTATCAAACCATACAAGTGCTAAAACTATAAGAACTAGAGTAGGTATTGTTTTAAAAAATGAATTTATTGGATTAAATAAATAATAAAATAAGGGGCACGTAGATGACAATACCCCTAATATTACAGCCATACTTAATGCTATTCCATAGCTTAATATTGTTCTATAAAAAGTGCTTAGTATAATTTTAAAGAAATCTCTTTCTGTAATTATTCCAGCAATAGATTTTGCTATCTCGTGAACTTTTGGCAGATATATTTCATTATTAATTTTTGTAGCAATTATCTCCCATATGACAATAAATACTATATATGATAATAAAATATAGAACTTATTTTTCCATGAAAATTGCTTCATCTGGTATTTTTCCCCCTATAGTTTTAGGATCAAATTTATGTAACTTTTCAAAATATGTTTCATATTCTTTATAACTATCTTTTATTGAAATGTATTTAATATTTGATCTATCTATAGATTTAATTATAATTGTTTTTTGAGCTGAAACTCCAATTTCTTCACAATAATCACCAACTGTTTCCTTATCATTATATATAAATTCTGTACTTTCCTTTACCTTATCTAAAAATACATTTACAAATTCACTCTCATTATCTACCAAGTCTTTTTTTACTATGATTGTAGCTTGAGGATATCCGTATTCTGAATTATTTATAGCTTTCCATTCTTTATTTAAATCTAAAATTACATTGAAATTTTCATTCTTAGTTTGAACTGTTGTAAGTGCTGGTTCTGGAATAACTGCATATTCTGTTTTTCCAGCTAAAATTATTGGTGCAAGTTCACTTACTCCATTTACATAGCTAAAATTAATTTCATTATCTACATCAATTCCCTTATCTTTAAATAAGGTTCTTGTAATTATATCTGGAGTCAAGCCTTTTCCTATATTATAAATTTCTTTGCCTTTTAAATCTTCAATTGCTACATTTGAATTAGTTGATCCTAAATAAAAAGATCCCCATCCAGTCGTACCTGCTATTTTATAATTTCCATTTGTTTTATTATAAGCTGTTGCTGCTAAATTTGATGGTACTATAGCTATATCTGGCTCGCTTTTCATCACACTTGTAGCTAGAGTCTCTGAACTTTGCTCAATTGTATATGTAATGTCATATCCCTTAAGTATTTGTGGTTTTTCTTTTATCATTTTTGCAATTCCTATTGTTGGCAATCCATCTGGAACTGCAAGTGTTATAGCTTTGTTTTCTAAATTTTCTTCAGCTTTTGGTTTGTTTTCAGTTTCGCTAACGCTTGTATTATTTCCACACCCAACAAAAGTTAATAATGCTAAAATTATTGTTAAAACTGAACATATTTTTTTCTTCATTATTTATTCCCCCATTATTTAAATTAACAATTGCTAATCTATCTGTACATATCAACAATCATACCTTGTATTTCATCTATAGTTGATGCAATGTTTATATTGTCCTTCTGATCACCAAGTACAGCTTGTGTTAATTCTTCAAGCTTACCATCAACAGTATCTACTGTTACAAAATATTGAGTTTGCCAAAAACTAATATCCTTTTTTGTTTCATACATATATTTTAATACTGATTCTAAATATTCTTTTATCATTTTCTTATACATAACTACATCAACGTATGTCTTTGTTAGTACAAGCTTATTTCCCCTTTTTTTTATATCATCAACTAGTTTTTTTAATTGCTCTTCTGATTTTCTTTGTCTTTCACGACTAAAATTTTGAGAGAAATCTTTTTTTTCTGAAACAGATTTTCTCTCAGGTGTGACAGTTCCTCTTCTTACTCTACCAATTTCCATATCACTCAATCCTTTCTAAATTCAATTAAATTATATCAAAAAATAATATTATTCTCCACTCAATTATTTAATATGCTTATGGTTCATTTTACCTTATATATAAATTCATTATTTGCCATGTATATATTTTGATGATTTTTCTAATATATATATGTATATTATATTTTATTGGAGGGGTGAAAATATGTGGTTTAATAAATCTACCAATGATATTGTAAGCGAATTAGATAGTAATATAATCACTGGTCTATCAATGGAAGAAGCAAAAAAAAGATTAGAAAAGTATGGTGAAAATAAACTCAAATCTACTACAAAAAAAAGTATTTTTCAATTATTTTTTTCACAAATTAATGATGCAATGATCTATATACTTCTTGTAGCTGCTGTTATTTCTGCTTTTATGAAGGAATATAGCGATTCAATTATTATTCTTATTGTTATTTTAATAAATGCTTTAATAGGTATGGTTCAAGAATACAAAGCAGAAAAATCACTTGAAGCACTAAAAAAGTTGTCAACACCTAAAGCTATAGTTAAAAGGGATGGAACAATTCAAGAAATCCCATCTGAAGAAGTAGTTCCTGGTGATATTGTTATATTAGATGCTGGGCGCTACCTTCCTGCTGATTTAAGATTGATTGAAAGTGCTAATTTAAAAGTAGATGAATCTGCTTTTACTGGTGAATCAGTTCCTGCTGAAAAAAAATCTGATGTTATAAATAATAACGATAATGTGCCTATTGGTGACCAATACAATATGTGTTTTATGTCAACTTTGGTTACTTATGGACGTGGTAGCGGTATAGTTGTTGGTACTGCAATGAATACTGAAATTGGTAAAATAGCGAATTTACTTGATAAAGAAGAAGAAAATATAACTCCTCTTCAAAAAAGACTTGCTTCGCTAGGTAAAACACTAGGTTTTGGTGCAGTTCTTATATGCATTATTATTTTTATAATTTCAATGTTTCAAGGAAGAGATTTATTTGAAATGTTATTAACTTCAATAAGTTTAGCTGTCGCAGCAATTCCTGAAGGACTTCCTGCTATTGTAGCTATTGTTTTAGCTCTAGGTGTCCAAAGAATGATAAAACAAAATTCTATTGTAAAAAAACTTCCAGCTGTAGAGACATTAGGTTCTGTAAATATAATTTGTTCAGATAAAACTGGTACTTTAACCTTGAATTCAATGACAGTAAAAAAATGCTTTATAAATGACTCTTTAGTTGATATTGATAAATGTGACTTAAATAATAATGACACTAAACTATTATTTGAAGGAATGATTTTATGTAGTGATGCCACAATAAAAAATGGAAATAAAACTGGTGATCCAACTGAAATAGCTTTAATTGATGCTGGACTTAAATTTAATTTATCTAGTGAAGAATTAAATTCTACTTACCAAAGAGTAGATGAAATTCCATTTGATTCTGATAGAAAACTTATGACAACTGTTAATAAATATGGTGATAAATTCAATGTATTTACTAAAGGGGCTATAGATAATTTACTTAAGATTTCAAATAAAATTCTAATTAATAACGAAATAGTAGAATTTTCTGAAGACAAAAAAAAATATATCTTAGAACAGTCAAACTTAATGTCTGATGAGGCATTAAGAGTTCTCGCTTTAGGATTTAAAACTATTGATAATAAAAATATTAATTTAGATTCTTTTGAAGAGGATTTAATATTTGTTGGATTTATGGGAATGATAGATCCTCCACGTAAAGAAGTTAAGCCATCAATTGAATTATGCAAAAAAGCTGGAATAACACCTGTAATGATAACAGGTGATCATAAAAATACCGCCTTTGCTATTGCCAATGAACTTGGAATTGCAGAAAGTTTAGATGAGTGTATGTCAGGATTTGAAATAGATAAATATAGTGATGATGATTTCAAAAAAATTGTTAATAATTATACAGTTTTTGCAAGAGTCTCACCTGAAAATAAAGTTAAAATAGTTAAAGCTCACAAAGCAAATGGAAATATTGTTTCCATGACTGGTGATGGCGTTAATGATGCACCTTCTCTAAAAGCTGCTGATATTGGTGTTGCTATGGGCATAACAGGTACAGATGTTGCTAAAAGTGCTGCCGACATGATTTTAACTGACGATAATTTTACAACAATTGTAAATGCAGTTGAAGAAGGTAGAAATATTTATACAAACATAAGAAAGTCTATTATCTTTCTTTTATCTTGTAATTTTGGTGAGATTGTTGCTCTATTTGTAGCAATACTATTTAATATGAATACTCCATTACTTCCTATTCATATTTTATGGGTAAATTTGATAACTGATAGTTTTCCAGCCTTATCCTTAGGAGTTGATCCTAGAGATCCAAGTGTTATGAATGAAAAGCCGAGAGATCCAAATGAATCACTTTTTGCAAATCATATGGGTACTTTTGCAATAATTAATGGTGTTATAATTGGCGGATTAACCTTAGTTGCATTCAAATTAGGAGAACATTTATATGAAAATTCTTTAATTCATGCACAAACATTATCATTTGTTGTTTTAAGTTTTTCACAACTATTCTTTTCTTTATCAATGAGAAATAAAGAAAAATTATTATTTAAAGTTGGTATTCTAACTAATAAATATTTGCTTTATTCAATCTTACTTGGCATAGTAATACAATTATTAATAATAACTATTCCATTTTTATCTTCAGTATTTAGTGCATATACATTGAGCTTAAGAGATTGGGCATTGTGTATTGGAATTTCACTTATTCCTTTTATACTCAATGAGTTGTTTAAATTCTTTAAATATTCAAATAAATAAATTAATTAATTAAAATATATAGATATTAATAACTAAAAGGATACTAAGTATAGCATCCTTTTAGTTATTTTTTTAGAAAAAATTTAATAATTTGAAATTGAATTATAATATAATTTATATAAATTCACACTATTTTTTTCGATGTTTTTTATAATTATTTATAAAGATTGCTTTTCTTAAACGATCTTTATTGAATTATGTAAAGGTTTGTACTAAAATTTACTTATACAAATTTAGTTTAGGAGGTATTGGGATGATTGTAAGATGTATAGATGATAATCTTTGTTCAACATTGACTGTAAATAAGGAATATATTGTTATTGAAGAAGCACCTGAATATTATGTTATCTTAGATAATAAAAATGAAGAAATTACTTGTAGAAAATCAAGATTCTCTGTAATTGAAGATGGTGATTTAACAAAGAAAGCTAAAGCTACAATTAATGAATTAAGTTATCAGCTTGAAAATGATTTTAAAGATATTAAACAATTTTCAATCAGAAAAAATTCTAAAGGTGAAATAAAAGAAATCTCTATAAAATTTAAATATGAATAAATTTCATACTAATGAAGAGGCATAATGATTTAGAATCATTATGCCTCTTCATTATATATAGTTTTTATA
>SVCF01000007.1:23511-93042 GCA_015058475.1 Clostridium butyricum
ATGAATAAATTTCATACTAATGAAGAGGCATAATGATTTAGAATCATTATGCCTCTTCATTATATATAGTTTTTATAATAAATAAGCTTCTATATAAAATTATTATAATAATTTCTTTATAAGTTGATTGCAATGTCTCCTACACCACTTGATGCCTTTATACTTTTCTTAACATTATCGTTATTTTTACAATATGAACCCATGTATATTTCAGTTCCTACTTTGTATTTCTCCAAGACTAGTTTCTAAATTCATATTGTAATCATTTAAAGCGCTTTCAAGATTAAGAACAATCTCTCCCACTCCAGTATTGGGATTAAGACTATTTGTAATATCTCCAGATACTTCTATATCACCAGTTCCAGCATTTATAATTTATATTTTTCAATTTTACATATTTACAAGAAAATTATATTAGTATATTTATATTGTATTTTTCAAGCCATATATTTACCTGAACCAAATATGCAATTAATTGTGGTCCTGTCATAAGTTGTCCATACCATGGTGACTTATAGCTTTCACCTTTAGTTTCAATAATATTACGAATTACCTTATCATCAATAATTTCATGAATAGGTGATGATTTTTTATTTAATATATCAGTCATCATTTTACATAATATTTCTGTATACACTGGATTATGAGTTTTAGGATATGGACTCTTTTTTCTATATATGATATCCTTTGGAAGTATTCCCTCAAGAGCAGCTCTTAAAAGACCTTTTTCTCTTCCCTCATATAGCTTAATATCTGATGGCATATTAAAAGCATAATTAACCAATCTTATATCAGCAAATGGAACCCTCACCTCTAAACTATTATACATACTTACTCTATCTTTACGATTTAATAAGTTTACCATAAACCATTTTAAATTTAGATAAGACATTTCCTTCATTCTATAATCTTTCTTACTTTCATTCTCTAAATGAGGAACCTTACTTAAAGATTTGTTGTACTCAGATTTTACCAGTTCATCAATAGGCATCTTCTTTAGTTTTTTATTGACTATTTCTTTTCTATCATTTACAAAACGTGACCACGGAAAAGTATCTAAGTAGAACATTTCCCCTCTAGTAAACCATGGATATCCACCAAAGATTTCATCTGCACATTCTCCTGAAAGCCCTACAACAAAATCTTTGCGTATTTCCTTACAAAATAAAAGCAAGGATGAATCTATATCTGCCATTCCTGGTAAATCTCTTGCAATTACAGCATCCTCTAAAGCAAAAGCTAAATCTTTATGATCCAATATTATTTTTTTATGATCACTATTTATAAATTTTGCCATTTCTTTCGCATAAAATTCATCAGAAGTAGGCTGAAATAATGATGATTTAAAATATTTGTCATTATCTTCATAATCTAAAGAATAAGTTGTTAACCTTTTACCATTCTTTGAAATTTTTTTTGCTGCTATGGCACTAATTGCTGAGGAATCAAGCCCACCAGATAAAAACGTACAAAGTGGTACATCTCCTACTAATTGCCTCTCTATAGCATCTATTAATAATTCTCTAGTGTGCTCAATAGCTTCAGCAGCATTTTCTTTAAATTCTTCCGCTTTAACTGTCCAATATTCCCATGTTTTTATATTATTATCCCTATCTATTAATAAACAATTAGCTGGTTCTATTTCTTTTATATTTTTATATACTGCACTTCCAGGAATTGTTGCAGGACCAAGTGCAAAAATTTCTGTTAATCCATTCGCATCAATTTCTCTTTTTATACTTGGATGAGCTAATATTGTTTTTATTTCTGATCCGAAAATTAAAGTGTTATTTAAAACTGTATAAAATATCGGTTTTACACCCATTTGATCTCTAACTAAAAAAACTTCTTTTTTGCTTTCATCAAAAATAGCAAATGCGAAGATACCTATTAATTTATTTACACAATCTTTCCCATAGGCAATATATGATGTAAGTAAAACTTCTGTATCACTATATGATTCAAAAGTAAAGCCTCTACCTATAAGATCCTTTCTCAAATCTTCTGTATTATACAGTTCTCCATTATAAACTATTGTAAATTTTCTATCATGAACTATTTTAGTCATAGGCTGAACTCCACCTTCTGGATCCACAACTATCAATCTTCTGTGACCAAGTAAAACATTATTTGCTATATACACACCTTCAGAATCCGGACCTCTTCTTTCTAATGTTTTAACCATTTTTTTTAATATATTTAAATCCTCAACTATATTTTTTTTAAAATTAATTAATCCAGCAATACCACACATAAATTTCACCTCTATAAAAATTCATATTAATAAAATATGATACTACATACATGTTGTGCAGAATTAATTTAAATTGCATATTTTATTCTATTTTTTCATAATTTTTTTTATTTTTCTAATTCCTTTCTCTCCAATATCAATTATTTCCGATGCAACTTCAACCATAAAATTCTTACTATTCATTCTCTTCATATTTCTTTTCATTCTATCTATTTTGGTTATTTTTCTTATTTTCATAATTTATCTACCTTCTTTCATTATTAATAGTATATTTATTTTTATCTATTTTCATGTTTATATACATTAAATTTAGTTATAAAAATTAACATAATTTATAGAAAATATATAATCAATTATTTATTTTTTAATTTTCCCAATAAAAAGTAATTGTGAAAATATGAATACAATAATACATAATTGCCATACTATTTATGTAATATTCAATTTATGAAAGAAGGTGTATTTTTTGAATGTATCATCTAACTATAACGAAAATATTAAACTAATGCATTCAAATTTAGTTATTGATAAAAGCTATGATATAGTCGAAAGAATATTTAAAATAGGTGGTAAGGATACTGTTTTATATTATATAAATGGCTTTATAAAAGACGCTATAATGGAAGAAATATTAAAATCATTTTTTAAAATTTCTGTTGATACCATGAATTCTTATAAAACAATAGATGATTTTACTACTAATCAAGTACCACATGTTGCTGTTGAAAAACAAAATAATTTAGAAAAGGTTATAGATGCACTATTAACGGGTCAAACTATACTATATATTGATGGATATGAATATTTTATTGTATTAGATCTTCGTACATATCCAGGTCATGATTCTTCTGAACCAGAAAAAGAAAAAACATTAAGAGGCTCAAGAGATGCTTTCATAGAAAAGCTAGTATTCGATTCTGCTTTTATAAGAAGACGTATAAGAGATCCTAGATTAGTTTTTGAAATGCATTCTATTGGTACTGTTTCCAAAACAGATGTGTGTATTTCATATATTGATGGCGTTGCTGATGAAAAAGTACTCAAGTTAATAGTTGATAGTCTAAATAAAATAGATATAAAAGCTCTTACTGTAGGCGATCAATCATTAATTGACGTAATGTGCAAACGTAACTGGCTTAATCCATTTCCAAAAGTGCGTTATACTGAAAGACCGGATGTGGCAGCTGCCCATATTGTTGAGGGGAAATTTGCTATAATAGTTGATAATTCACCCAATGTACTCATACTCCCAACTGGTATTTTTGATTTTCTTCAAGATGCTAATGATTACTACTTTCCTTTATTTACAGGAAATTATTTGAGACTTATTAGAAATTTAATATTACTAGCAACTGTATTTCTAACCCCATTATATCTATTATTTGTAAATGGAAATATTGCTACACCAGCATATTTAGATTTTTTAAAGCCGCAAGATTCCTATTATGTACCTATGAGCATACAGTTCATTATACTAGAATTTGCTATTGATGCTCTAAAGCTCGCATCATTAAATACTCCAAGCCCTCTAGGTAGTTCGCTATCTTTAATTGGAGGATTGATTATAGGTGAATATACTATAGATAGCGGATGGTTTACAAGTCAATCGATATTATACATGGCAATAGTTGCTCTTGGTGGTTTTTCTCAAACAAGTATTGAAATGAACTATGCATTTAAATTTATGAGAATGTTACTTATAATATCATCTGCCCTATTTGGTTTCTATGGGTTCATAGGTGGCTTACTAATCATTCTCCTGATTTTAGTTTCAACTAAAACTATAGCTGGAGACCATTATTTCTATCCTCTATATCCACTAAACCTTAAAGAACTTAAAAATGTGTTATTTAGAGCTAGAACTTCTAACAAAGTTCAATAAATTATAATCAATTAAAGTAATAAAAGCGAGTGTATAATTACTAAAACACTCGCTTTTATGATATCTAAAAAAAACTTGTTACTCTTCCTTTTCTTATGTAGTTAACAGCTCTCATTTTAAATCGTTCTAATTGCTTAGAATAATAAAAATTATATAAATCTATTGCTAAAAATAATCCGTCAATAACTGAATATTTTACATCCTTTAGGAAAACACCTTTTTCTTCTTCGATTTCTATTTTATCAGTACATTGCATTAACTCTTCAAATTTCTTTTTATTTTCAATAAGCTTAGTAGTTATATTTTCTTCAGTATAACCTTCAAAATTACTATTTATAATTTCATTGATAAATTTCACATATTCATTATTTATTTTTATATATTCATTAAAAATCTCATTCAAATTCATCTCTTATAGGCCTCTTTCTTATAAAAGTCTAGTTCCTTCTTTATCTTGAGTTATTAATTTCTTTTTCATAAGTCCTCCAAGTGTCATTTTAAAGTAATTTTTACTTGTATTAAATTCCTTTTTTATTTCTTCTGGGGAACTTTTATCATTATATGGCATATAACCACCATTTTCTTTTAAATAATTAATGATTCTATCAGCTAGTTCATCTCTTGCATCAAGTCTTTTTTTCCTTGTTGTAATACCAAGTATTCCATCATCGTAAACCCTTTTTATTCTAGCTGTAATTTCTTCACCTGGATATATGTATTCTAAATGTTCATTTGTTAATATTAAACCTATATACTCTCTATCTACTGCTATCTTTAAAGTTCCATTTTCTGCTGTATCATATACTATAACCTTAACTTCATCATTAACTTTATATTTTCCTTCTTCTGCAATATCTAAATAATCATGTATTTTAGTTGTACCTGCTAATCTGTCAGTTTTATCTACATACATGTAGAATAAATATTTTTTACCCGTCTTTAGTTTGAATGATTGCTCTTTTAATGGTATAAATAAATCTCTTTCAAGACCAATATTTACAAATGCACCAATAGAACTTTGAGAAACTACTTCTAGGTATGCTATTTCACCAACTGTTATTAATGGCTTTTTTAATGTAGAAATAAGCCTATCTTTAGAATCTCTATAAACGAATACTTCTATCATCTCGCCAACTTCTACAGTATGGTCTTTCGCATTACTATTAGGTAGAAGTACTTCGTCACCAAATTTATCTTCTAAATAATATCCAAAATCCACTTTTTTTCCGACCTTCAATTTATTATAATATCCTATACTTATCATATTTTTCCTCCATCAGCTACTTATAGTTCACTGGCTATATATATTTTGAAGATTTATAATTAACAAATCTTATCTTACTTATATTTTTTATTTAATTGTATATAATTTAATTATGAAATTATAACATTTTTAACTCCTCTATTAAAATATATTTTATCATTACATTCACTTATTGTCATTATTTTATATATCTTTCTAATAAGATATACTATAAATAATTTTTTGAGGTATATTTTTTTGAGTAAGAAGAAAACAACTAAAAATGATGATTTTGATATAAAGAATTTAAAATTTTATTATGGAATCCCTCATTCACACTCTGGATTTTCTACTGGTCGAGGTACACCTATTGAAGCTTTTGATTATGCTAGACACAATGGATTAAATTTTCTAGTAATAACTGACCATAATAATTATCTTACAAAAAAAGTTAGAGTAAAAGGAAATGAGTTTACAAAATGGGAAGCCAGTAAATATTTATCATATAAATACAACAAGAAGCATGAAGGTTTTTTATCTATAATAGGATTTGAAAGTAAAACAAATCCTTTTGGTGATATGAATATAGTGAATTCTAACACTTTTTTTACTGGTACAGTTAATAATCTTCAATTATTAATATTATGGATGTTAAATCATCCAAATGCCATTATTTTTATAAATCATCCACATAAACAAATACAATATTTAGACTATAATCCTATTTTAGAGAAACTTATTACTTCAATCGAGGTTGGAAATGGCTCATATCCTAATAAATACATACGTTATGAACGTTATTACTACTATTTATTGGATAAAGGTTGGAAGTTAGGTGCTATCAATGGGCAAGATAATCATAGAATGAATTTTGGTGATACGGAAAATTTAACTTGTATTATTGCAAATGAATTGAGTATAAATTCATTTACACAAGCCTTTAGAAAACGTAGAACATATTCTACAGAATCCCGAACACTTATGATGTATTTTACAATAAACAATACTTTTATGGGTGATATAATTTCTAAAAATAATGATCCTCTCCAATTTTCTATATATGTTGAAGATACAAATTATCTAATTAAAGAAATACACATTATTTCTCATAATGGTAATATAGTAAAAAAAATAACTGATTTAAACTTAAATAGAATTCGTTATATTTATAAACATACTCCTCAATTAAATGAAAATTGGTTTTTAATTAAGATTTTATTTGACAATAATAAAATCGCAATCAGTTCCCCTATTTTTAGGCAGTAAAAAAGTCGGTAATATAAACCGACTTTTTTATTTATCTTTCTTTTTAACTCTGTTAGGCTTAGCCTTAGGTCTGATTTTAATTTCTTTTTCTTTTTTCTTTGGTCCTCCAGTTTGCATAATATCCATAAACCATAAGAAAAATAGTACTGCTAATATAGAAAGTCCATAATTAACAAATACATTAACTTTTCCAAAGAATAGTTGTATTGCAAATAATACTATTGCAACTGCGAGTGGAATGTATTTATTTATGTGTATTTTACTAAATACATACATTCTGCAAAGTGCAAAACATACAAGTATAAGTATAAACATTAAAACAAATGTAAGAATTGAAGAAAGAATAGCCATAAATTAAGTCCTCCTAAAAAAATTTCTTCACTAACTAATATTAATTTATATTGAAAATATTATCAAGCATTATGCTTATTTTTATAACTTTCCATATTTATTATTTTAAATACATAAGTGTAAAATTTTATTAAAATATCAATATTTCAAAAATATTTTTCTAAATCGTTATTTTCTTCTTTAATTTTCGTACAATATTTGATAAAATAAAAATAAATTATATAAAAATTAATTTGAGGTGATATTATGGGTAGTATATCTAACACTAATTTAGATGAATTAGATTTACAAATACTTGATTTATTGATAAAAGATTGCAGAACTCCATATTTAGAAATTGCAAGAGTATGTCATGTTAGTGGTGGAACAATTCACGTTAGAATGAAAAAGATGGAAGATCTTGGTATAATTAAGGGTTCTAGAATAATCTTAAATTTACCTAAATTAGGATATGATGTATGTTGTTTTGTTGGTATATATGTTGATAAAGCATCATCATTTAATACTGTTTTTGAGGAAATGTCTCACATTAAAGAAGTAGTTGAGTTGCATTTAACTACTGGTAATTTCTCAATGTTTGCAAAAGTAGTTTGTAGTAATATTTCAGACCTTCAAGATGTTTTGCTTAACAAAATTAATACTCTTGAAGGAATTCAAAGAACAGACACATTTATTTCACTATCTCAACCAATTGATAGAAATATTTCATTATAAGAAGAAAGGTAACTTTCTTCTTTTTTATATATTGTAACATTTTTTATATTATTACTTAGAATTTGTGTAATTTATTTATTGTGAATAAAAGACATTTTTTAAACACATACTATACGTGAATTAAAATATTAATTTATTTATAAAACTTAAGGAGTGTGTTTTCATGAAAGTATTAGATACAATTGCACTTATTTTAGTTATAATTGGTGGAATTAATTGGGGATTAATTGGATTCTTTCAATTTAACTTAGTTGGTTCTCTTTTTGGATCTTTCTCAATGTTAACTAGAATAATTTATGCTTTAGTTGGTATTGCAAGCCTTTATAGTATTTCATTCTTTATGAAAGATAGAGTTTCATAAAATGCTATAAATATATGTAAATATATTTTACATATATAAGTTAATATAAAAAAAATAAATAACAAGTCAAAATATAATGTTTATTTTTTGTCATATTGCACAAATATAGTAGTCTATATAAACATACTCTACCTATATTACAATAAGAAATGAAAAATAAATTAGTATATGACTTGTTATTTTTTATATATTTAATATTCTATTTTTTCATTTTTCTAATTTCATCAAATAATTCCATTGCAGCATTTCTTGGTCCAGTCTTTTCTTGACCTTGTACACCTAAGCATGTTTTTATTTGACCAACTTTAACCATATTAGATTTAAACATCAAATTGAAGTATTCGTCTATCAATAAATCAGTTTCTTTTTGCTTTTGTGCTGGTCCAAAAGGATTCGCAAAATATGACTCAACAAGTCCTTTTTCTGTTGTTGTGCCTTTAGCAATTCTAGCGCCTGCTTTAAATGTCTTTATTGCTTCTTCTGGCGTATTGAAATAATCAAGATATTTTCCATTTTCTTTTACTTCATCATAATTATTTGCATAGAAGAAGAAATCTATTGCATATCCCTTGCTTATTTCTTTATATGAAGCTACTGGCATAACTAATCTTGCATTAACCTTATCTGGATTCATAAATATACTTCTATCTATTTCTTTAAATGCATAGCCCTGATCTAAATCATCTAATCTAACAAATGCACCAATTTCTGTTCCATAACCTTTTATGACACCATCTTCAATTTTAAATGTTCCCATGTCATCAAATATTATTGTCATATCAGATATATAGTCTTCACTTAAACTTCTGAAGGCTTCTAAGCTTTCAGATTTACCAGCACCACTATCTCCCATAATAACTACATTAGCTTCATCTCCACTCTTTAATATAATATTAACCATTGAACCATGTATTGGTAAATACCCTTTTTTTATCATAAGAAGGTTATAAAGAGTTAATGTCATTTTTTTCATGTAACCAAAATAATCTATCTTTTCTGAATGACTAACATATCCAAGCATTATATCATTCTTTTTATCATCATAGAAAACAGTTTGAAGTTCATCACCATCATCTTTTGCACCAAATACATATATCATCTCTGGTTTTCTGCCTCTTGTCTCTTCACTTCTAGCCATTTCAAATAAATTACATAAAGTTATTCCATGTTCCATAAAATCTCTATGGAAATATATAAAAATTAGCATTCCACCAATTTTAGCTGGATAGCAGAACCAATGCTCTCTATTTATTTGTGCATATTTAAGAGGATTATAATCTATTTCTGTGAACATTCCATCTCTTGTATTTTTCTTAGGATAAGTTATAAATGGAGTTTCTAAAAGTATTTTATCTATGAAAGGAACATCTTCTAAAATTTCATACCCTTCTGGTCTTATCCACTCCATCTCATGTATCATAACACATGCATTTCCACCTGCTGGTATTTGTCTATATACTTGTGGTTCGTACCCAAGCATGCTTTTTTCTATTTTTCTGTATAATTTCAATATTAACACTGAAAAGTTATCATTAGCTTCTGTAAAACTTACTGCTGCTAATCCTTGTTGCACTTTATATCTATGAATTATAGTATATCTTTCAAGCCTTCTCCAAAAAAGATATAAATCCTCAACAAAAGCTACAAAATCATCTTTTAAAGATAATAAATCGAAAAATCTTTCATTGTGTTCTATAATTTCCTCCGCACTCATAACAGTTAAATATTTTATTACTTGAACTAAATCTCTTCTTACATCTATTAAACTATCTGACTTTAAGGTCCTATTTAAATATCTATATGACATAGAATTTCTTTTTTTAGCTCTTTTTAGGTAAACATCTAAAATTCGTCTAAATCCATCACTTTCTAAAATAGATTCAAAACTATCACAATATTTTGCAGTAAAATTAATCATTACTTTATCATTACTCATTGAAAATTCTTTTTTCATATCCCATCCCCCATTATGAATTTTTTAAGTTCAAAAAATTTCATTTTATTTCGCTTTGCCACGTTCTTATATCATTATAACATATTTTTTGCAATATTCAACCTAACTAATTTGCATTTGTTGCATTTTTCATAATAAATACAACTTCATTTTTTCCTACTTTCTAATTATTCAATATACTTCCTAGTTACATTTTCACTTAATATGTTAAATGTATACCAAATAACTTCTCAGAACAATTTAAGAATATTAGATATATTTCAGATTATATTATTCGCCTTTTTTTATATTTGTCTGTGATTTAATTATATATTTTCTTTACTTCTGCAATATAAATGGTAGAATATTCCTATGTATTAATGATATTTTTAAGGAGACTCTGATTTATGAATATAAAAAATTTTCTTAAAAGAAATTCTTATTTATTTCCACTAATCATTATTATACTACTTATTATATTAATATTTTGTAATCTCAATTGTAATCCTAATGACTCCTTCATTAATTCCAATGATAAAATGATCATTCATTATATAGATGTAAATCAAGGAGATGCTACTCTTATTCAAGTAAATACTAAAAATATTTTAATTGATTCTGGACCTGAATCTAGCAAGAAAAACTTATTAGCATATTTAAACTCTATTAATTTAGATAAATTAGATTATGTTGTCGCCACTCATCCACATGAAGATCATATTGGTAATATGCAACATATAATTAAAGAATATGATATTCTATCATTTTATGCTCCTAAAATCACCAGCAATACAAAAACTTTTGAGGAAATGATAGATTCTATAAAAAGCAAAAACTTAAAAATTAATATTATAAAAGAGGGCACTTCCTCTATAGATTTAGGGCCTAATACTAGTATTACAGTATTCTCTCCTTCTAAATATGAATATGACAATTTGAATAACTATTCTCCTATTATTAAGATAGAATATAAAAATACATCATTTTTATTTACTGGAGATGCTGAAGAAGAAGTTGAAAATACAGTTTTACAAAATAATTTTCCTATTTCATCTGATGTATTAAAAGTTGGGCATCACGGTTCATCCACCTCTACTAGTACTTCTTTTCTTTCAGCTGTTAATCCAAGCATAAGTATAATCAGTGTTGGAGAAGATAATAATTATAATCATCCTAGTAATGAGACAATAAAAAAGCTTCAACAAAATAAATCAATAATATATAGAACAGATATTGATGGAAATATTGTTCTTATCTCTAATGGAAACACTATCTTCAAAAAATAATACTTGAATGATAATACAAGAAATATTGACATAAAAATCCCATTGAGATATGATAAAAGTATTGTTAAAATGCAAGTTAATTATTAATAATAGGAGTGAAGAACATGTCAAATAAAATTAGAACAAGATTTGCACCTAGTCCAACCGGATATATGCATGTTGGTAATTTAAGAACAGCTCTTTATGCATATCTTATTGCCAAACATGAAGATGGTGATTTTATATTAAGAATAGAAGATACTGATCAAGAAAGATTAGTTGAAGGCGCAACAGACATTATATTTAATACATTAAAAGTTACTGGTCTTAATCACGATGAAGGTCCAGATATTGGTGGTCCTGTTGGTCCATATGTTCAAAGTGAAAGAAAGGGTATTTATCTTGAATATGCTAAAAATCTAGTTGAAAAAGGCGAAGCTTATTACTGCTTCTGCTCTAAAGATAGATTAGATATGCTTAAAGAAAATGCTGAAGCTTTAAAAAGACCATTTAAATACGATAAGCATTGTGCTCATTTAACAAAAGAAGAAATTGAAGAAAATTTAGCAAAAGGTATACCTTATGTTATAAGACAAAATAATCCAACAACTGGTACAACAACATTTAATGATATCATATATGGAAAGATTTCTGTTGATAACTCAGAACTTGAAGATATGATTTTAATAAAATCTGATGGGTATCCTACTTATAACTTTGCAAATGTAGTTGATGACCACTTAATGGGTATAACTCATGTTGTAAGAGGAAATGAATACCTTTCATCTTCACCTAAATACAATAGATTATATGAAGCTTTTGGATGGGATGTTCCTGTATATGTTCACTGCCCACCAATAATGAAAGATCAACACAATAAATTATCTAAAAGAAATGGTGATGCTTCATTTGGAGATCTTATAGAAAAAGGATACTTAAAAGAAGCTGTACTTAACTACATAGCTTTACTTGGATGGAATGATGGTTCAAATGAAGAAATATTCAGCTTACAAGATTTAATCAAAAAATTTGATTATAAAGATATAAGTAAATCACCAGCTATTTTTGATGATGCTAAACTTAGATGGATGAATGGTGAATATATAAGAAAACTTTCTTTAGATGAATTCCATGAACTTGCAATGGTTGAATACAAGAAAGTTCTACACAAAGATTTTGATTTTAAATTTATATCTGAATTATTACATACAAGATGCGAATTATTAACTGATATTCCTGGACAAATTGATTTCTTAGAAGAACTGCCTGAATACTCAACTGATCTTTATGTTCATAAAAAAATGAAGAGTACTGTTGAGACTTCTCTTGAAAACTTAGAAAAAGTATATCCAGTTATCGAAGCTATAGATGAAGCTAACTGGAACATTGATTATTTACATGAAAAAGTATTTGAATTAATCAAATCTTTAGAAATCAAAAATGGTACAATGTTATGGCCAATAAGAACTGCTCTTTCTGGTAAGTCATTTACACCAGGTGGTGCATTTGAAATAGCTGTACTTATTGGAAGAGAAGAGTCACTTAAGAGATTACAAAAAGGTATTGAACTATTAAAAGCATAAATGTAATTTTTCAAAGTAATCTACTTTACTAAACATTATAAAAGTAGATTACTTTTCTTTAATTAACCTAACTATTCTAATGAAAATATCTTTACTTTTAAAAAGGGACTTCTTAATTTAAGAAGTCCCTTTTTAAAAGTAAAGTACTGTTTTACTTCTAGAAAGAATCTGTGTTTATTCTGTATATTATTATTTAATCATCATGCTAGATTATCTTTTACCTCTTTATCTAGTTCAGAAATATCTTCTTTGTCATTCTCTTGTTCGATTTCTTCTATATTTCTTATATTCTCAATATCATCAATTTCCTCTTCAACTTCTTCAAAAATATACTTTTTCCAATTAACATAAATATAATATAAATTAACTACATCTTGCTCATTATATTGAAGTATTTTATCAATCTTTTCTTGTGGCATTCTTTTAAAATAGCTTCTATCCTTAATAACTTTATGAAAAGTTTTAGCTAAGTTTGATCCACTAATTACTTCACCTTCTCTTACAATATCAAATATCTTCTCTAAATTCTTTAATCCTATCGATGTACTTTTGTCCTTTTCATATTCCTTCTGTATATCAATAGAATCAAATTCTTCATCAAAGTTATAGTAAATTCTTTCTTCTTTAAATAAATAATTGATAACTGTAAAATCATTATTTCCTGAAAAAGTAACTATAGCCTTTTTACCATTTTTCTTCATATTCATAAAATACTTCTTTGCAAGATACAATATATCGATTGCCTCATCTTTATCTTCAATCATATATTGAGTCACCTTAATCTCTTTACTATACTTATTATATTCACACGCACCAAAAACACCTATACATTTTGGCTTCTTATAAACATAATGTTCAAGATCAAAAAATATTAATTCTTCTGGTTTATACTCCCTAAGTTCAGGTTTTATCATAAATTCATCGCTGTATTCATCTACCTTCACATTGTTCTCTCGAATAATCACAGTACCACTCTTTCCTATACAAACTGTATATCCTCAATATCTAAATTGTATATTACATCTTTTCTCTCAACAATAACATTAACCTTTTTTATTAGCTCCCTATCTTTGATTACTTTTTGCAATAATTCTTTAGTTGGGTTTATGCAATATGGATACCTTACTTTTTTAAACATAGTATAGTCTCCAGCTGTATCTCCATATGCATAACTTTTGGAAAGGTCTATATCATATTTTTCAACAAAGCTTTTAATAGCTTTTTCTTTACTTTTGCTATCCCACATTGGAATTACTTCACCTGTATAAGCATTGTTTTCATTCAATACATAAGTAGCTCCAATATAGTCTGTAAATCCATATTTCTTAGCCATCTGAGCTACCATCTCTGAAGGTGAACCCGATATAATTATTAAGGTATGATTATTATCTTTATGCCATTTGATTCTATCCCTTGTAAAAGTATAAACTCTATCACCTTTTTGCTCTACTATTTTACCTGCTATATATTCTATTCTGTACTTTTCTAAACCTTTAATTGCCTCTAGATAAATATCTATCATTTTTAAAAGATAATCATCATAATCACCTTGTCTTTTATCCCATTTTAAATAATCTGGCCTAACATCATTATACCATCTTTCAGGACTAATCAATTCATACTTAACCATTTTTTTAAATATTTCTGTTATAAGTCCTTCTCTATATAGAGTTCCATCCAAATCAAAGAACGCTCCTACATTTGACATTCTAATCACACCCTTCTTTTATAAATTTAAGAAGATAATTTATCTATCGTTTTTGTACATATAAAATAATAAACTAAAATTATAATTTTCTAATATTCTTTAATATGCTTTACTACATTATATCTATTAACATTGAGTGTGGAACTACATATATTATAGTTTAACTATATTTATTCGATAAATGTGTAAATTTCATCTAAATCTTTTCTTATCTTTTTTCTTATTTCAGTATTTTCTGGATATCCAATAGCTATTACTAATCGTATTCTCTTATATCTATCTATATTTAAAAGTTTCTTTAGATTTTTTTCATTAAACCATCCCAAAATACATGTCCCAAGTCCAATTTCTTCAGCTTGAAGACATATATGCTCAGTGGAAATTCCAATATCAACTGCTCTATAATCTTGCTTTTTTATTAACTCTCCTGCTCTTGATGTTAAATTTCCACTTTCTTCAACAACTATAATGAATGCTGGGCATTCTTCTGTGAACTTATTCATAACCTTATCTTTTATGCACTCTGCCACTTTATGAGACAGTTCTTTATTATTTACCAAATAAAAGTGCCAAGGTTGACTATTACATGCTGACGGAGCCAATCTGGCCGCCTCTATACATTTTATTAGCTTTTCTTTCTCTATAGGTTTATCTAAATACTTTCTGCAACTTTGTCTTTGATTAATTAATTCAAAAAAGTTTTCCATAACTTAGTACTCCAATTCTTTTCATAATGATAATAATATTCCTATCATATATGTTAGCTATGATTTTATATTTAGTCAATATTTCTTTATCTTATAAAAAATAACAAGGTTTCATTTCTCTCAATAATCATTAGAAATGAAACCTTATTTCTATTTATTTTGCCTTTTTAAATAAATTAGGATTCTTATTTTTAAAGTTACTGGTCATTCTGGAATAATATATGTTTATAGTTGCCATAGTAGGAGATGCTAAAAGCATACCTATTGCTCCAAAGAATCCCCCAGCAACAACTACAGCAAATATAATTCCCAAAGGGCTCACACCAACTTTTTTTCCTATAAGTTTTGGGTCAAGATACCATGCATCAAACTGCTGAATGGTAAGCAATAATAAAAATACTATTATTGCTTTAATCGGTGATACAAAAACTGTAATTACAGCTCCAACTATTTCTCCAATCAATGGCCCAAAGTAAGGAATCATATTTGTCACACCAACAACTACCGCTATTAAAGGTGCATAAGGCGCATCTATTATAAGAAGCCCCCCTAAGGCTATTACTCCTATTATTAATGAATCTATTGCTTTTATACCAATATATCTACCTATCATTTTATGATAGGTAGTAACAACATTTATAAATATATTACCGTTTCTCTCTTTTAATATCATATAAATTAGAGTTCTTGTGCCGCTTAATAATTTTTCTTTATCCATTAAAACGTATATAGCTACTAAAAATCCTAATACAATTTTAACTATATTAGTAGTTATGGATAGTAATGATGATATTGAATTTTGTAATAATACTATAACAAAGTTACTTGCTTGTGTAATTATATACTCAATTTTTTCTATAATATCTGTTTTCAAAATTAAATCATTTAAATTTAAATTTTTAAAAATAGCATCCAAGCATTCCTGCATCTTTTCTATATATACTGGTATCTCTGCACTCATATTTATAGCACTATTTATAAGGCTAGGCATTGTAAAAAACAATACGATAAAGATTATTCCTGAAATCAGTAAGTATGTTACAGTAATTGATATTGGCCTTTTAAATTTAAATTTATTTTCAAATAACACTACTATAGGATTTAATATATATGCACAGATTAATGCATATACAAAGGGAGATATGATTGACAAAAATTTTCCTATTATTTCAAAAAAATATAAATAATTATCTATTATCTTATATGCAACAATACCTATTATCGCTAAAATGAATATATCAAAATATTTATTATTTCTACCTATATTCAAACAAAATTCTCCTTTCTTATTTATTCTACATATTATTTTCTGTTATTATATCATATATGGGTAATTTTAATTGCTGTATATTCATTAAATTTTTATTAATGATTTTGTTTTATATAAAATTATTGCCTATATTTAATTATAAACTCAAATGTATATATTAATTCACATATATCTTTAAAATCTTATATAATAATTAGCCATACATTTAAAAATGTATGGCTAATTTCTAAATAACTTTATTACATTTTTTCTACTACATCTACCCCAAGTAATTCTAATCCATTTTTAATTACTTGTAAACTTGCTTTAACTAAAGCTAATCTTGTAGCCTTCAAATCTTCATCTTCTAAATTTAATACTGAATGTGCATTATAGAATTTATTAAATCCTTTTGCTACTTCTATAACATATCTAGTTAATATAGATGGTTCTAATTTTTCTAAAGCTAATGTTATCATATTATTGAAATTAGCAATACTCTTAACTAATTCAAATTCTTCTTTTGAGCTTAATTTACTATAATCAGCAGTTCCAGTACATTCTCCTGATCTATTTAATATACTATTTCCTCTAGCATATGAATATTGTACATATGGTCCTGTTTCGCCTTCAAATGATAAAATTTCTTTCCAGTCAAATACAATATCTTTTTCCCTTGAATTCTTAAGATAAGTAAATACAACAGCACCAACACCAATTTTCTTAGCAACTTCCTCTTTATTTTCAAGATCTGGATTCTTTTCATTTATAACTTCTATAGTCTTTTCTACAGCTTCTCTTAATAAATCATCAAGTAAAACTATCGAACCATTTCTAGTTGAAAGCTTTCTATCTGCAAACTTAACTAATCCAAAACCTACATGAACGCAGTCTTTTGCCCATTCATGACCTGCAAGTTCTAATACTTTAAATACTTGTTTAAAATGAAGTGCTTGTGGAGTACCAACTACATATACACACTTATAGAAATCATATGTCTTCTTTCTATACATTGCAGCTGCTAAATCTCTAGTTGCATATATTGAAGCTCCATCAGCTTTTAAAACTATACATGGAGGCATATTATAATCTTCAAGCATAACAACTTGTGCTCCATTACTTTCTACAAGTAATTTCTTTTCTTTTAATTCTTCAACAACAACATCCATCTTATCATTATAAAAAGCCTCTCCATTCAATGAGTCAAACTTAACCCCTAAGATATCATAAACTCTTTGGAATTCTTTTAAACTTAATTCTCTAAATTTAGTCCAAAGTTTTGTTACTTCTGGCTCTCCATCTTCTAAAGCTTTAAAATTAGCTCTAGCTTCATCTTCTAAACTAGGATCTTTTTCTGCTTCTTCATGGAATTTAACATATATTCTTAATAATTCATCAATTGGAGCCTTTTCTAATGCTTCTTCATCAACCCATCTGCTATATGCTGATATAAGCTTACCAAATTGAGTTCCCCAGTCTCCTAAATGATTTAATCCAACTGTAGTATATCCTTGTTTTTTAAACATCTTATATAAAGAATTACCTATAGCTGTAGTGAATAAATGTCCTACATGAAATGGCTTAGCTATATTTGGTGAAGAGTATTCAACACAAACTGTTTTTCCTTCTCCTACATTTGATGAACCATAGCTTTCACCATCTTGCAATACTTTTTCAATTGTACTCTTTGCAAATACTCCCTTATCAACAAAGAAATTAAGATATGGTCCTAAATTTTCTATTCTTTCAAAACCTTCTGTCGACATGGAATTTTTTAATTCTTCTGCTATCATATTAGGTGCTTTTCTCATAACCTTTGATAATTGAAAACATGGAAAAGCATAGTCTCCCATTTCTGGTTTTGGCGGTATTTCTATTAATTTTTCTATAGTTTCAATTTCTAAATCAACATGTTCTTTTATTAATTGTGCAACTTTAAACTTATAATCCATAATATCCTCCATTTTTTATTTACATTTTTTAATATAATTTTTTACAATAAAAAAATCGTCTCTTATAAACAAAGAGACGATTAAATCGCGGTACCACTCTCATTGTATCTTACTTTACGTAAAATACCACTTAACATTTAACGCATGTTTATCTGCGATCATTTAATATAAATCTACCAAATGATTTCTCAAAGGCTCTATTCCTCTATTCTATTCTATAGGACTTCCACCAAAGCTCCTACTCGCTTAAGACATCAAATAAAGTACTCTTCTTTTCATAGAATTTTTCTATATTAATCTTCATACATTATACAAATACAATTAAAATTTGTCAACTAAATAATATAAAAATACGTTGTATAAGTTCGCTTAACCATCCTATTACAATACTTGTTGGCTTTGATATAATGTATCCTGCAAAATAAACTGTTCCAAATAATAATATAGGTCTAAATTGCCACATTTTTTCTTCTAATTCACCCATTCTTCCTTTAAGTAAGTCCTTTAAAACATGGAATCCGTCGAACCCTGGTACTGGCAGTAAATTAAAAAATCCCAAGGATACATTAAGAATTATTACAGTTTCTATCATATCATGTAATACACTTCCTACTCTCTCTGGCAAGTGTAAATATATAACCGCCAAATATATCCCAAGAATAATTGAAAAAATTATACTTGTTAAAAAATTAGCTATTGGTCCTGCAATACTAACCATTAAGTCATCTTTATAATAATTTTTATATGCAGATGGATTAGTTCTTACAGGCTTTGCCCATCCAAAACCAAATATTATTATCATCAAAAATCCTACAGGTTCAATATGCTCAGCAGGATTTAAAGTAAGCCTTCCTTCATATCTTGGCGTGCTATCTCCTAACCTATCTGCTACAAAAGCATGCGCAAATTCATGAAATGCAAATGCAATTAATATAGCTGGAATCATTATAGCTTTATTATATATATCAATACTCCCCATTTATTCCTCCTTGTATCATTAATGTATAAAATTATAGATGAAAACATAATTATATTCCTAATTTTGCTTTCATCTATTGTAATAAATTATTTTTCCTCTTCTTCTAAATTAATATATTTTAACTTTCCACTACTATCGACAGTTGATATGAAATCTTCTTTTATCTCAATAAGCTTACCTTCATATTCAATTTCTTTTCCTGTCATCAAGTTTTTAACTTTTCCTTCTAAATTATGATTAATTAATATTTCACTCTTTTCATTGAAATATAAATCATTTTTATTAACTACATCATTAAGTTCTATTTTATCCCATGAAGAAGTATCCTCTTCAACTTTTCCATAAGTTATGCTTGATACTTTTTCACCATCTAACTCTCCTACATAAACAATACCTTCTTTATCTATTCCTAGAAGAGCTAAATTTTTATTTGAATTAAATTCTAATCTATTACTTGGATTAGTTATATAAAATCTATTATTTATTCTGTCTTCATAAATCAATCTATCTTCTCTTGGAATTACTTCCATATTCCCAAGAACATCAGCTCTAACATCTACTCTGTTTAAAGCATCATTTCTATCTATTCTGTAAAGTACACTTTTCATACTGCCTTTATAAACATCTATGTAATACACACCTGTAAAAACCGATGCACTAATTTTATTTATTTGCATATTCTCTTGATAATTACATATTGTTCTAACTACAATTTCAGAATTATCTCTTGGATCATATGTGATAAGCTGAATAACTTCAGTTCCCTCTTTCACTATCTTTTCAGCTATTATAAGTCTATTTCTATCAGCTAACCATTTATGGTACATTATTTGTCCATTATCTTTAGTTACAACCTCATTTGTAGTTCCTGTTTCTGCTTCCTCAACAAATAATTTGTCATCTTGAACATATGTTAAGTACTCTCCATTATAGGATATTGCTATTTGTTCTGCAGAGTTAGGTATTGTTCCATTAATATTTTCTGTTTTATCCTTGTTTAAATTAAGATCTTCTGATTTAAATTCTGATGTATTTTTAAATATCGTGTTTTCTAATACATAAAGACCAGCAAATTGTAATATTACTGATAATATTGCCCAAACAATAAACTTCCTAAACATCTTCATTATCTTCTCTCCTTAAAGTTTACTTAACAATAATTGCCGATGGGATAGGTCTTTCCCCCATACTATTTGATGGATTATTTATTACTTTACCATTATAATACATAGTAGTTGATTTCCCACCATCTAAATTTATTGCGTTATATGCACCTAATTTATACATAACTTCTTGAAGTTCTGTTAATGAAGCACCTTTACTTCCAACAATCGATCTTCCATCTATAACCAAAAGAATTACTGCACCATCTAGTCTTTGACCTATGGCAGTTCTTGGTGCAATTCCCCATTCCACTCCTATTGGTACTTTTTTACCATTAGAAATTAATACTGGAGTAAAGCTTAATGCCTCTTGCACATCCATCTCTCTTAATTGTTGTATATTATAGTTTCCTACAATCATTTTCCCTTCTTTAGTAAATGCTAAT
The DNA here is from genome assembly GCA_015058475.1 of Clostridium butyricum. GTDB lineage: Bacteria > Bacillota > Clostridia > Clostridiales > Clostridiaceae > Clostridium > Clostridium butyricum_B. The sequence continues at coordinate 44,508 of SVCF01000007.1, forward strand.
AAATCAGTTTTTCCTGTATCTCCACCTATATCACTATGTATAATTTCTTCCCCACTCATAATCAGACCACTAGGAAATCCTCCATTTCCAGTCCATTGTGCTGATGAAGATGAATCCGTAAATGCTCCTCCATTTATAGCAGCAATTGCATTGTTATTTTGTGCAATTTGAGAAGTAGTTTCTCCTTCAATTCTAAGCTTAGAGCTATAACCAACTTTAATTCTTGTTGGATCCTTAACTATAAGATAATATCCTTCATACTTCCCATTATCACTTCTAAAAGTCTTTGCGTCAATTGTATCATCTTTAACGGTTGGTATTTGTATATCGTCAACATTCGTAACTTCATCCACCTTAGTCACAATACCTTGTATTTCTGATATTTTTTCATCTGATAAAAAAGCTGTTGCTAACCATTGGTGACTCATAGTTGACATAGCTGCTCCTACCCATACTTTCTTTGCTTGATCAAAAGGTCCATAAAGAAGTATAAATGGGAATGTACAAGCGGTAAATACAGCTTCAAACACCAAGAAGTAAATAATTGTCAAAAACGAACTCTTCTTTTTTTTCTTTTTTACTTTTTTTATTTTCTTATTCTCTTTTCTTTTTACATTCTTTCTATCTGCACTCATATTATTTATCCTCACTAAAATGTCTAATAAAAATATATTCCTGTATCTATTTAGAACAAATTTAATTATATAATACTTCATTCTAAAACGCTAGAGTATATTTCATATTATGATATAATTCCTTATAGGAGGATGTTAATTATGGAAAGTAAAATTTTAACTTTATTGCAAAACTCACAAGACTATATTTCTGGTAAGTATATAAGTTCTAAATTAAATGTTTCTAGAACTGCTATTTGGAAACATATTAACAACTTAAAGAAAAAAGGATATATGATAGAAGGCATTTCTAATAAGGGATATAAATTAATTTCTGAACCAGATTTATTGATAGAAAATTCTATTGCATCATCTTTAAAAACAAAGTTAATAGGTAGGAATATAATTCATTTTGATTCTATAAATTCGACTAATCTAAAGGCTAAAGAACTTGCTTCTAGCGGCCTTTCTGATGGAAGCCTTATAATATCCGAAGAACAAAGTGGAGGTAGTGGACGCTTAGGACGTAAATGGGTCTCTCCAAAAGGTGGAATATGGTGCAGTTTAATATTAAGACCAAATATCCCTCCAATTGAAGCACCAAAAGTTACACAAATTGCTGCTGCTGCTGTGTATAAAGCACTAGAGGATTTTAATATAAAGACTACAATAAAATGGCCTAATGATATTCATATAGATGGACAAAAACTTTGTGGCATATTAGTCGAAATGAAAGGTGATATGAATTCTGTAGATTATTTAGTAGTTGGCGCAGGCATTAATGTTAATATTAATTCAGATTTTTTTGATGATAGTCTTGCGGACATTGCTACATCTTTAAAAATAAAATTTAATAAAGATTTTAATAGAAATGAAATCTTAGCCAGTTATTTAAATCATTTTGAAGAATTATATTTAGATTTTTTAAATAACCTAGATTTAAAAAGAACCATTGATATTTGTAGAGCAAACTCTAGCATCTTTGGTAAAAAGGCTAAACTAATTACATATAATAACGAAGAGATTGTTACATGCTTATCTTTATCTGATACAGGAAACCTTATTGTAAAAGATAGTAATGGCAATGAAAAAACTGTTTTATCAGGTGAAATAACTTTTAATGGATTAAAGGATTCATAAATCATTTTATAATGATCAATTTCCAATGATTAATGATTAATTATAGATGATTTTTCTTAAGTAAAAATCTACAATATATAAAATAAGAGCTTTAGAATTTTTCTAAAGCTCTTATTTTATATGCTTAAAAGCGGTAGATTTTGCTTGTGCAAAATCAATACAATAATAAATTTTTAAAAAAACTGAAAGTTTTCCAACCTTCATTGGTCATTGATCATTGACAATTGATCATTTTATAATAATGTTATTCCATGCTCTTCACATATATGCATATTCTTATCATCCCATACTGAAGCTTGAACTTCTCCTATATGAGCTTTTCTTAAGAAATACATACATATTCTTGATTGACCAATTCCTCCACCTATTGTATATGGTAACTCACCATTTAAAAGCATCTTGTGGAATGGTAGTTCACGTCTATCATTACAGCCTGAAATAGTTAATTGTTTATCTAAAGCTTCTTCATCAACTCTTATTCCCATAGATGAAACTTCAAATGCTCTTTCAAGTAATGGGTAATAGAATATTATGTCCCCATTTAAATTCCAATCATCATAGTCTGGTGAACGTCCATCATGCTTCTTACCTGATTTTAATGTTCCACCAATTTGCATTATAAATACAGCACCTTTATCTTTTGCAATAAGATCTTCTCTTTCCTTTGGGGTCTTGTCTGGATACATATCTTCAAGTTCTTGAGTTGTGATAAAGAAAATTTCTTCTGGTAAAAATTTATCTTCGTTGATTAAATCTTTGCATACAAATTCTTCAGTAGATTTAAATACTTCATAAATTTTTTTTACTATTTCTTTTAAATTATTTATATTTCTATCACTTTTCTTTATTATCTTTTCCCAATCCCATTGATCTACATATATTGAATGTAAATTATCTAGCTCTTCATCTCTTCTTATAGCATTCATATCTGTGTATAAGCCTTGTCCACATTCAAAATTATATCTATGTAAGCTATATCTTTTCCACTTTGCTAGTGAATGTACTATTTGAACATCTTTCTTGGCTTCCAACAAATCAAAGCTTACAGGCCTTTCTACACCATTTAAGTCATCGTTGATTCCTGTATTAGGTTCTACAAATAATGGTGCTGACACTCTAGTTAAAGATAACTTTTCTGCCAAAGATTTTTCAAAAAAGTCTTTTATTTTCTTGATGTGTACTTCTGTCTCTATTAAAGATTTCTTAGATTTATAATGCTCAGGTATTATTACTCCTTCAATATTCATTTTAGCCCTCCTAAAATATTTATAGCTTACCGCTAAATTTCTTTATATTTATAAGTAGTAATTTATATACTCTTATATTCAATATTAATTATGTTTATAAAGTATATATTAAAAGGTTAAGAATGCAGACATCCTTAACCTTAGTAAATGCTATACTTATTATAGTAAATTTTTTTCTTTTGGTCAAATAAAATTAAATTTTATTATTTATTTTGTATCAAGAACTTTGTGAATATTTTCTTTTAATACTGCTGCTGAATCTCTTAATTTCTTTAATTCTACTTCATCAGTTATTTCTGGGTTTACTATTCTTACAGCACCATCTGCATTAACTACTGTTGGTACAGCTAAGTAAACATCATCAATTCCATATTCACCTTGCATTAAAGTTGAAACTGTTAAGATTGTATTTTCATCTCTTAATATAGCTTCTACTATTCTAGTTGTTGCAAGACCTATTGCAAAGTAAGTTGCACCTTTTCTATTTATTATTTCATAAGCAGCTCTCTTAACGTCATTTTCAAGAACGTCTTCTACTTCTTTGTTCCATTCTAAGTTAAATTTCTTAGCATATTGAGCAAAAGTTTCACCAGCTATACTTCCTGTGCTGAAACTTGCAACTTCGCTATCACCATGTTCTCCTAAAATGTATGCATGAACATTGTTATTATTGACATTAAAATATTTACCAATTACATGCTTTAATCTTGATGTATCAAGAACTGTACCTGATGCTATAACTCTTTCCTTAGGGAATCCTGATAATTTGTAAGTGATGTAAGCTAATACGTCACATGGATTAGAAACTACTAATAAAATTGCATTTGGACTTGCTGCTGCAATTTGAGGTATGAAGCTCTTGAATATATTGTAGTTCTTTTCAATTAAATCTAGTCTAGTTTCACCTGGTTTTTGAGCTGCACCAGCTGTGATTATTACTATATCTGAATCTTTAGTTTCACTAATGTCACCTGCATATATTCTTACTGGTTTAACGAAAGATGTTCCATGAACTAAGTCCATAGCTTCTCCCATTGCCTTGTCTGCATTAATATCAGATATACAGATTTCAGTAGCCACACCACTATTCATTAAAGCATATGCAGTTGTTGCTCCAACGAAACCTGCTCCGATTATTGATACTTTACGCACTGTTTTTGCCATATTAAAGTCCTCCTAATATTTGATAATTATATTATTAGCACTAATACAATTATTTATTAATTCTTATTTTTTCCTTAAATAGGTCTAGTAAATATGTACTGTAACTATTTTCTATTTAATAATGATTATTATTATAAAATTCTTATACATTATATATCATTTGAATTTTTTCGTAAATACTATATAATTAAATTTAACAACTTAACAATAAATACATTAACTTACGTACAAACTGGAGGTACAATCAATGAAATTATTATTTTTTGATACTGAAACTACTAGTATCAAACCTGGAAGTATATGTCAATTGAGCTATATAACTGTGGATGCAAGCGTAAAACCTCAAATCACAGAAGGGAAAAACTTCTTTTTTACTGTTGATGAAATGGATCCATCTGCAGAAGAAATACATGGATTTTCACTTGAAAAACTTTACGAGTTATCAGCCGGCCAATATTTTGAAGATTTAGTGCCAGAATTTATAGATGATTTTAAAGAAGCTGACTTTTTAATTGGACATAATGTAAATTTCGATGTTAGATTTTTAAAACATGAATTACTTACACTTGGAGAGTTCTTTGAACCAAAACATATTTTCTGCACAATGGCATACTATAGAGATATATGCAGAATCCCTAAAGCTAATGGAGAAATTAAAAATCCAAAATTATCTGAAGTAATTGATTGGCTTAATATTTCAGAAAAGCAAATTTCAGATACATCTGAAAAATTATTTGAAGGTAGCGGAAATTATCATGATGCTAGATTCGATACAGCTGCAACTTATTTAACAGTTATTGAAGGTCTAAAAAAAGGACACTTTCCAAAAGGCTATTTTTCAAATATATTAAATAACAAGATGAAATAACAATTTTATAACTAAAATATTCTCTCCACATATTTTATTACAATTTATATGTGGAGTATTCTTTTTATATTTGTTAATTAATTATTTAACAACTTCTTAATCATTAACTAAATTTAATATAAATCATATACTATATTATAATTACCTAAGAATTTTTAATTTCTAATTTTAGTCTTTAGATTTTTATAATTCTAAGCGAGGTGATAATATGCAAAGATATACTTGTGAAGTTTGTGGATATATCTATGACCCAGAGATTGGAGATCCAGATAACGGGATTGAACCTAGTGTAGAATTTGACGATTTACCTGATTATTGGGTATGCCCTATTTGTTCATTTAATAAAGATAATTTTTCTCCAATAAACTAAGCCTTATTAAATTAGCTGCAAAAGACTATATGATGTCCATTTAAGTCCTTACTTTAAATGTCCATATAGTCTATTTTTTTACTTATTAAATATTTCTTCCTGATACTTTTTAATAAGTTCTTTATCCATAGCTTCTACACCTTCAAGAGGATACTTAATCTTCATTACTTCATATTTATTTGTTCCTAATAAATGATATGGTAATAATTCTACCTTTTCTACATTCGATATTTTATCTACAAATTCTTTTACACTCTTTAAGTGTTCTAGATCATCTGTTAATCCTGGCACTACTACATGCCTTATCCATATTTTAGTGTTATTTCTTTTCATAGCTTCTAAAAAATTTAATGATTCATCTATTTCCATTAAAGTCACATCTTTGTAACCTTCTCTTGTTATATGCTTTACATCAAATAAAACCAAATCTGTATACTTTAATATTTCATCATAGTCTCCAAGTCCATATCCAGCGGTGTCAATACATGTATGTATACCTTTAGTCTTACATAACTTTAGTACTTCTAGTAAGAACTCAGGCTGTCTTAATGGTTCTCCACCAGAAAAAGTAACACCGCCTCCACTGCTTTTAAAGTAAGTTTTAAATCTTTCTATTCTTTTTACTAATTCTTCTGGCGTATATTCAGTTCCACCATTATATGTCCATGTGTCTGGATTATGACAGAATTTGCATCTTAAGCTACATCCTTGAAGGAAAATCACTGTTCTTATTCCAGGCCCATCTACCAGCCCCATTGATTCAATTGAATGTATTCTTCCTTTCATACTTTCCACCTCTTCTCACTTATAATATATATTATACCCAAAGTTTCTAATGAACAGATAATTATAAAAAGGGAAAGGAATTTCTCTCCCCTTTCCCTATAAAATATATGATATATTTTTAATGTAACATTTCTTTAATTAAATACTTTCGTGGAATGTTCTCTTTATAACTTCTTCTTGTTGTTCTCTTGATAATCTGCTGAAGTTAACTGCATATCCAGAAACCCTGATTGTTAGAGTTGGATATTGATCTGGATTATTCATTGCATCAATTAATGTTTGTCTGTTAAGAACATTAACATTTAAGTGGAATGCACCTTGAGTGAAATATCCATCTAGTATATTTACTAAGTTAGATGTTCTTTGTTCTAAATCTTTTCCAAGTGCATCTGGTACAATTGAGAATGTGTTTGATACACCATCTTGACATACATTCATCCATGGAATTTTTGCAACAGAGTTAAGTGATGCTAATGCACCATTTTCATCTCTTCCATGCATTGGGTTAGCCCCTGGTGCTAAAGGTTCTCCTGCTTTTCTTCCATCTGGAGTTGTTCCTGTCTTTTTACCATACATAACATTAGAAGTTATTGTTAATGCTGATAATGTATGCTTAGCATTTCTGTATAATGGGTGTTTCTTAAGTTCACTTGAGAATTTATTAACTAATTCTACTCCTAAGTCATCTGCTCTGTCATCATCATTACCGTATTTAGGGAAATCACCTTCAACAGCAAAATCAACAGCAATTCCATTTTCATTTCTTATTGGTTTAACTTTTGCATATTTTATAGCTGATAATGAGTCAATTGCAACTGAAAGACCAGCTATACCAAATGCCATTAATCTGCCAACTTCTGTGTCATGTAATGCCATTTGTACTGCTTCATAAGCATATTTATCATGCATGCAGTGTATAATGTTCATTGTATCAACATAAAGTTTAGCAACATATTCTAAAACTTTGAAGTAATTTTCTTTTACTTTAGCAAAATCAAGTACTTCATCAGTTATTGGCTCAATTCCTGGAACTACCTTTATTCCTTTTAATTCATCTACTCCACCATTTATAGCATATAATAATGATTTAGCAATGTTACATCTTGCTCCAAAGAATTGCATTTGCTTACCAACTGTCATTGAAGATACACAACAAGCTATTGCATAATCATCTCCATGAACTGGTCTCATTAATTCATCATTTTCATATTGAATAGCATCTGTCTTTATTGAAATTTCAGCACAGAATTTCTTGAAGTTTTCTGGTAATTTATCAGACCATAAAACAGTTAAATTTGGCTCTGCTGAAGTTCCAAGATTAATTAATGTATGAAGATATCTGAATGAATTCTTTGTTACAAGAGGTCTTCCGTTTATTCCCATACCACCAATTGATTCAGTTACCCAAGTTGGGTCTCCACCAAATAATTCATTATATTCTGGAGTTCTTAAATGTCTAACTAATCTTAATTTTATGATAAGTTGATCTATGATTTCTTGTGCACCTTTTTCATCTATTAATCCTGCTTCTAAATCTCTTTCAATATAGATGTCAAGGAATGTTGAAGTTCTACCAAATGAAGTAGCAGCTCCATTGTTTTCCTTAATTCCTGCTAAATATCCAAAGTATAAGCTCTGAGCTGCTTCCACTGCATTACTAGCTGGCTTAGAAATATCTATTCCATATTTAGATGCCATAGATTTTAGTTCGACTAAAGCTCTAATTTGCATAGAAACTTCTTCTCTTTTTCTTACTAATTCATCAAGCATATCACCATGTAAGCTTTCACTATCTAAATCTGCTTTCTTTTGTTCAATTAAATAATCTACCCCGTATAATGCTACTCTTCTGTAGTCACCTATGATTCTTCCTCTACCATAAGCATCTGGAAGTCCTGTTAAAAGACCTGCTGATCTAGCTGCTCTTATTTCGCTTGTATAAGCATCAAAAACACCTTCATTATGAGTCTTTCTATATTTTGAGAAATGTTCTTCAATTGATGGATCAAGTTTATATCCATATTCTTTTAAAGAACTTTGTACCATTCTCATTCCACCAAATGGATTTACTATTCTCTTAAGCGGAGCATCTGTTTGAAGTCCTACTATAACTTCATTATCTTTATCTATATATCCAGCATCATAATTATCAACACCTGATACTCTATCAGTTGCTACATCAATAATTCCTTTTTTAACTTCTTCTACAATTAAAGCATATGCCTTGTTCCATACCTTTTTTGTTTTTTCAGTAGTTCCCTCTAAGAAACTTCCATCACCTTCATATAATTTATAGTTCTTTTGTATAAAGTTTCTTACGTCAATACCTTCTTGCCAAGTTCCTTCTTTAAAGCCTTCCCACTGTTTAAACATAGTTACCCTCCTCCAAATTTTAATGGTTTTTACAATTTCTAAACCACCCTTTATATACATTTTGTAGTTTGTTAAATTTTTCTCAAACTCTACAACTATATTGTAACCAATTGCATAGAGCTTGTCAATGAAATTTTTTCTCAATTAAAATCCATTTTCACTATTTATTTCTTTAATTAGGTTAATATATTAAAAATGTATTATTTTTTGATATATTGCTTTTTAAGTATTAATAAGAAATATAAGGTTTATTATTCTTTTTATTAATTAAAAAGAATAATATTATTTATTTTTCAAATAATGGAAGCATAATTCGTACTTATCCTCTATATTTAATTTTATTATTAATAAATCAATGCATTGATGAAATCAAATAGGTTTATCTGACGATTTAGATATGCTAATCTTCTTAAGCTCATATAAAGAAAAATAGCCGATTATCTGGGCTTTGTGCCCAGACGGTCGGCTATTTTTTCGTCATACTCCTTGTGGTCAACCCACTTCCGTCAGTCATATGATTTGATATATTCAAAATATCTCATTTTTATCAAATTGTCAATACTATTTTTTCTTCTGTAGAGAATAAAAAAATTTCTTTTAATTAAATTTTGCAGATATCTTTTTCAATAATTTATTTTTCTATTTTGCACCATATTGAGCATAGTATTCATCAATCCTGCCTTTAATTTCGTCATCAATAAGTATTTTTCCATTTACTTCTTTGTTATATAAGTATTCAATTACTTCAGCCATAGTAACTATAGCGCAAGTCTTAAATCCAAATTTTTCTCTTATTTCACATAAAGCTGATTGTTCCCCTTGACCTCTTTCCATTCTATCAACAGAAATTATAAGTCCTTTAACATCAACATTTCCTTGACTCTTTAATATTGGCATTGTTTCATAAATTGAAGTACCTGCTGTTGTAACATCTTCAACTATAAGTACTTTATCTCCATCCTTAAGCTTACTTCCAAGAAGTATCCCTGTGTCTCCATGATCTTTAACTTCTTTTCTATTTGAGCAATATTTAACTTCTATCTCAAAATTATTTGCTAAAGCAATAGCAGTTGTAACGCCTAGAGGAATTCCTTTGTATGCTGGTCCAAATAATATATCATAATCATCACCAAAGTTTTCTTTTATAGCTTCTGCATAAAATTCTCCAAGTCTACTTAATTGACTTCCTGTTTGATAGTTTCCTGTGTTTACAAAGAAAGGAGTTTTTCTTCCACTTTTAGTAACAAAATCACCAAAAGTTAACACTCCGCACTCTATCATAAAATCAATAAACTCTTTTTTATAAGCTTTCATTATTAATTCCTCCATCCAATTTTATTTAATATAAAAAGTCTTCCTTTAACTTAAAGGAAGACATAGTATACCCATCAACAACTTCCTTACTGATTTCTCGAATCAATTTAAAGGGAATATTCAATAATAAAGATATCACCTATTGTATATATTGTCAATTACATAAGGCCATTATGCGATGCTTCTTAATAATTTATACAATACCTACAATTTCATTTATATCTTTTATTCCTTGCGAATTTAGAAAAGCTTCCATTTCTTCAATTATTTCTTTTCCTGCCATTGGATTAAAGAAATTAACTGTTCCTATTTGGATAGCACTTGCACCGGCCATCATAAATTCAATAGCATCTAAGCCACTTGATATTCCACCTAGACCTATTACTGGTATATCTATTGCTTTTGATACTTCATACACCATTCTAAGCGCTATAGGTTTTACAGCTGGCCCTGAAAGTCCTGCTGTTACGTTATTAAATACTGGCTTTCTTTTATATGGATCTATAGCCATTCCTTTTAATGTATTTATAAGTGAAATCGAATCAGCCCCTGCTTCCTGGCACTTTACAGCCATATCAACTATATCCTCAGCATTTGGAGATAATTTAACCATTAATGGTTTCTTTGTTAAATTTCTAACTGCCTTTACAACATCATAAGCTACCTTAGACTTTATTCCAAATGCCATTCCCCCATGTTTTACATTAGGACAAGATATGTTAAGCTCTATTATTTCAACATCTGTTTTATCTATCTTAGTTATAGCAGCTTCATAATCTTCTAAACAGCCCCCCCCAACATTAGCTAAAATATTTGTGCCTAACTTCTTCATTTTAGGAAGTTCATTTTCTATAAATGCATCTATTCCAGGATTGTTTAATCCAACTGAATTCATCATTCCTGATGGTGTTTCAAAAACTCTCAAACCATCATTACCCTCTTTAGGATTTATAGTAAGACCCTTAGATGAAATTCCACCTAACATTCCAACATCATAAAAATTATTATATTCAGCTCCAAATCCAAATGTTCCTGATGCAGCAATTACAGGATTTTTAAAATCTATTCCATTAATGTTTACCTTCAGCATTTAATACACTCCTCTTTTTTAATTCAAAAGTCGAAAATTAAAGTTCCACATAATATCCATCAAATACTGGACCATCTTTACATGTTCTTTTGTTACCCTCTTTAGTTTTACATGTACATACTAAACATGCACCAACACCACAAGCCATATGCTTTTCCATTGAAATATATACTTTTACATTCTTTTCTTTACACATTTGAACTACTGCTTTCATCATAACTTCCGGACCACAGCATAATACTGTGTCATACTCTTCTACATTTAATATTTCAGTAACAAAACCTTTATGCCCATGTTTGCCTGTGTTAGTAGATACTTTAACCTCATTTACATATTTTTTGAAATCATCAATTAAATAAATATCATCCCTAAAACCTGCATAAAAATCTATTCTAGCATCTTTGTCTTTTTCTCTCAATTTTTTTGATAGTTCAAGCAAAGGTGCTACACCTATTCCACCGCCAACTAAAGCCACTTTCCCATATTCTTTATTCAAATCAAATCCGTTCCCAAGTGGACCTGTTAAAGATATCGTATCATTTTCTTTAAGAGCTGCGTATTCTTTCGTTCCTGTACCAACTACTGCATATATAAATGTTAATTTATTACCACATTTTTCACTAATACTTATAGGTCTTGGAAGAAGAGTTTGTCCCTTATGCTTTAGCATATAAAATTGCCCTGCATTTATTTCACTTGAATCTTCTACTACCATTTTAAATATACCATTAGAAATCTCTTCATTTAATATTATTTTTGCATCTCTGTATGTAATAGACATAGTAACCTCCGCTTAAATTAAAATCGTTTTATTTCTATATTAGCTATTTTTAACTGCATTTCTTATAGCATCTCTCATTTTAATAGCTTCTTCTCTAGCACAAACCGCAAACTCTTCTGGTTTGTTTACTTTTTTATACGCAAGTAGTATTCCTCTAGAAGAATTTACAACCCCACCATTTCCATTATTTAAGTATAATGCCACATCTTCTGCAGTTCCACCTTGTGCACCATAACCTGGTATTAAGAAAAACATATTTTTATATGATTCCCTTATTTTCTTTCCTTCTTCAACATGTGTACATCCTATTACTCCACCAATTGATGTATATTCACATTCACCAATACAATTTTTAGATATATCTATTAATTTATCAGCTACTACTTCAAATACTTTTTTATTATTAGCAGTATCTAAACATTCAATATCTTCTGCTCCTTTATTTGAAGTTCTAACTAATACAAATGCACCTTTTCTACCATCTTCAAAATATGGCATGTATGGTTCTATACTGTCCATTCCCATGTAAGGACTTAGTGTTACAAAATCCGCTTCAAAATCTCCTTCAAGATGGGCTTTAGCATACATCTTTGCTGTTGCTGCTATATCTCCTCTTTTTATATCTGCTATTATAATTTCATCTTTTTCTCTTAAATAATCCAATGTCTTTTTATAAGCCATTAATCCTTCTAGTCCTAATGCTTCATAATAAGCAATCTGAACCTTAAAGCATGCTGATACGTCATATGTAGCATCTATTATTTGTTTATTAAATTCAAATATAGCTTCACTTACACTTTTACCTTCTTTTATGTGTTCTGGTACATAATCTATTGATGTATCTAGTCCAACACAAACAACCCCTCTTTTTTCAACTCTATCATATAACTTATCAATTATTCTCATTTTAAAGTCCTCCTACATCTATTCTTAGCATTTTATTTTGTCTTTGAGATTATTATTTCTTATATTTAATTACTCCACCCTTAACTGTTGCTAATACCTCTCCATAGAATTCCATACCATCAAAAGGAGTGTTCTTTCCTTTTGATGCAAATTCTTCACTATTTACTTTAATTTTAGCTTCTGTGTCTATAAGAACCAAATCACCTTCAACTCCGACGCTTATTTTACCTTTATTCATACCTAAAAGTTTAGCTGGATTATATGACATAAGTTTACTTACAGTATTTAAACTTATGTTATTTTCTTTAACAAGCTTTGTATAGCAAATTGAAAATGCTGTTTCAAGTCCTACCATTCCTGGAGATCCTTTTTTCTTCTCATCTAGTGTATGTGGTGCATGATCTGTCCCTATTGTATCTACCATTCCAAGTTTTATTGCATTTATTATTGCTTCCACATCTTCTTTTTCACGTATTGGAGGATTGACCCTATAATCATTAACATCTCTTGTCAGTCCTATATGATGAGGTGTAACTTCAAGTGTTACATTAGCTCCATTCATTTTTGCATCTATTATATATTTAATACATTCCTTTGTACTTACATGACACATATGTAATCTTGCACCACTAATCTTGGCTAACTCTAAATCTCTTAGTGTCATCATATTTTCAGCTATTCTCATGTCAACTTTTGAAAATTCAGGACTTTCTGCATGAGACATTATGATCCAGTTATTTTCTTTTGCTATTTTCATAGCTTCAAGCATAGTATTAGAATTAGATATTCCAACTCCATCATCTGAAAGTGCCTTAACTTCTTTATCATCCTTCAAATCATCTAAATGACTCAACGTTACTCCATCAAAATTCTTTGTAACAGACGGACATTGATGAATATCTATAAGATCTACTTCTTTAGATTTATTTCTCACATATTCTAAAGTTTCTTTAGTAGAACATATTGGGTTAGTATTTGCCATAGTGCAAACACCAGTATATCCTCCTCTTAATGCTGCTCTAGAACCTGTTTCAATATCTTCTTTCCATGTAAGACCAGGATCTCTAAAATGAGTATGTGTATCAATAAATGATGGCATTATTGTTTTTCCATCACATTCTAAGATATCCACATCATCCATTTCTATTTTTGCAGCAATTTCTTTTATTAATCCGTTCTCAATATATATATCGCCATAAAAATCTTGAGTTGCATCTACTATTCTTGCATTTTTAATTAATAAGTTCATAAATTACCTCCTGAGTATAATACTATATTTCTGATAGTTTTGTTATTACATCACAATACTCACATCTATATCTTCCACTTTCTTCATCTACCAATATGAAAGAATGTGGTACATATTCTTCTACTCCAGTTACACAACTTGGATTTTGGCATTTTATTATATTCTCTACCTTTTCTGGTAACTTAGGTATTATCTTTTTTACAATACACTCATCTTTAACTTCGCATATTGTTACTTTAGGTGAAAGTAATGCTAAAATTGTATAATCTATTTCCCCACAATTTTCTATTTTAATTATATCTTTTTTACCAAGCTTTTTACTGTCTGCATTTATTATTAATGCTACGCTACAATTCTTTTTATCTAATTCTAAATAATTAAATATCTTTATTCCAAGACCCGCTTCAATATGATCTATTACTATTCCATTTTTTATACTAGTTATTTCTAACATTTACATCACCCCTAATAGCTTAATCATTAGTGCCATTCTTACATACATGCCATATTCAGCCTGCTTAAAATATGAAGCTCTCTTATCATTATCAACTTCATATGCAATTTCATTTACTCTTGGAAGTGGATGCATTACTATCATATCTTTTTTAGCTAAATCCATCTTAGCCTTATCTAATATATAGCTGTCCTTTAACCTTATATATTCTTCCTCATTAAAGAATCTTTCTTTTTGAACTCTAGTCATATATAAAATATCTAAATCATCTATAACATCTTCTAGCTTTTCTACTTCAACATATTCTATGTTATTTTTCTCTAATACTTCTTCTCTTATATATTGTGGGATTGCAAGTTCTTTAGGTGATATTAGTACAAACTTATTTCCTGAATATCTTGACATTGCTTTTATTAAGGAATGAACAGTTCTACCAAACTTTAAGTCACCACAAATTCCTATAACATGATTTTTTAACCCTTGCTTCAAACTTGTGATTGTAAGTAAATCTGCTAATGTCTGAGTTGGATGCTGATGACCACCATCACCTGCATTTATTATTGGTACATTTGAATAAAGACTTGCAACTTTTGCCGATCCTTCTTTCGGATGTCTCATTGCAATTATATCTGAATATATAGATACCATTTTGATTGTATCTGATAATGTCTCACCTTTAGCAATAGATGTAGAGCTTGGCTCTGAAAATCCTAAAATATTTCCACCTAATCTCATCATCGCTGCTTCAAAGCTTAATCTTGTTCTTGTACTTGGTTCATAAAATAAAGTCCCCAGAATTTTTCCATCACAGATATGTGCAAAATCCTCTGGTTTCTCCATTATTTTGTTAGCCAAGTTAAATAACTCATCTAACTCCTCAACAGTAAAATCTCTTGGTTCTATTAAATGTCTAATTTCTCTTGTCATTTTAATCACTCCTTCGTAACCTCTCTGTGTTAATTTAAAGGGAATTTTCAGTTAGCAATTGAAAATATTCCTAGATATTATCAATAACATGCTATAAAAAAAACCTTCCTTGTATATTAAAGGAAGGCATAATAATCCTATATTATATTACTTCCTTATTGATCTCTCTGAATCAAGTTAAAGGTTTTTCTTTGTGTAAGAATACCACTTCTTTTCTTGACTGTCAATATACTACGAATGAATATAATAATAAATTATAGTATTTATATATTATTTTAAAAAACAACAGATAGATCAAGTCTATCTGTTGTAAAAATATGTCTATAGTTTATCTTATTAATATAATAATTAGCTAATACTACTTAAAAATTATTAATTACATTATCCCACATCATCTTACCGCATTTTGCAAGTGTAACTGTTCCATAAACACTATTTGGTATTCCCATTGATAAAACAGTAAGAGTAAATGTTCCTTTTTGAAGATGAATTAAAGCTGTATCATTTTCAACTCCTGCTTTATCACCTGTTTTACTTGATATTTCAAATTTTAAGTCATCTGGAATATAAAGTGCAAGTTTATTTTTCATTTGCTGTCTTTGTAAAATATCCATAAGCATTGTACTATCTTTTTCATTTAAGAACGTAGCATTATAAAGATGCTTCCAAACTTTTGATAAATCTAATGCACTTGTAATATTCTCAATTCCATTGCTTGCTGCTCTTTCATCTGAAGTCTTTCTATTTAATTTGGTATTTTTTAACCCCATTGCATTTATGTCTTCATTAATACTATCAATTCCTACTATATCAATTAATTTATTTGCAGCTGTATTATCACTTTGTATAAGCATTGCAACTAATAGCTCAAATATAGTATATTCTCTATTTGTAAATTCATGAAGTATTCCTGTACCATATACTTTATCTTCTTCTTCTATTTCTATTTTATCTAAGAAAGATGCTTTTTCTTTTTCAACATATTTAATAACTGACATTGCTATTAAAAGTTTCATACATCCAGCACCTGTCATTTGAACATTTTCGTTATATCCAAAACTATATCCACTTTCTAAATCTTCGAAAAAGAATGAATATGTTCCAATTCTAGTTTCTAAATATCTTTTTATTTCTTTCATAAGAGTCACCACTTTCTAAATAGTCCTAATTATTACTAGGTATATTATTAAACACTACTTCAAAATTATTAATGCTTAATTTTTTATAACTTAATCAGCAAAGCATATTCCTATTTTCTTAGCTACTGTAACAAGTTCTCCATTTGGATCAACCTGCTTATTATTTCCTATTACATTTTCTAAGCTATCATAAGTCACTTCATTACCTTTTAAGCATACCATACTTCCAAACTTTTCTTTAGCTATAAGTTCTACTGCAGCAACACCATATCGTGTTGATAATATTCTATCAAATGTACATGTAATTCCTCCTCTTTGAATATGACCAAGTACTGTACATCTAACTTCTCTTTCTTTAACTAACTTCTCTAAATCATTCGCTAGTTTGTTTCCAATTCCTCCAAGTCTAATTGGATCTGGACTATCCTCAACAATTTTAGCTACCATAACTTCACCATCTTTTGGTTTCGCACCTTCTGCCACAACTATTATGGTAAATAGCTTTCCTTGTTTTTTTCTTTCTTCTATCTTATCTACAATTTTATTAATGTCGTATGGAAGCTCTGGCAATAATATTACATCTGCTGAACCAGCTATTCCTGATTCTAAAGCTATAAATCCTGCATTTCTTCCCATTACTTCAAGAATCATTATTCTATGATGTGATTCTGCTGTTGTGTGAAGTCTATCTAACGCTTCAGTTGCAACTCCTATTGATGTATTAAATCCAAATGTAATATCAGTTGAACCTAAATCATTATCAATAGTTTTTGGTACTCCTATAACATTTACTCCTTTTCTTGCAAAATCTCTTGCAGATGTTAGCGTTCCATCACCACCAATGACAATTAAAACATCAACACCTTCTTTTTTCATATTCTCTACGGCAACATCAGATACATCTTTTTTTACCATCTTACCATCTTCTTCTACTAAATAATCAAATAAATTATCTTTATTTGAACTATATAGTATAGTACCACCTCTTGGTAAAAGACCAGAAACAGTTGATAGATCTAATTTTATGAAATCATTATTGTATAATCCCTTATAACCAAATTTATATCCTATAACTTCATATCCATAATTTAAAATTGCTGATCTTGTAACTGCTCTAATAACTGCATTTAGTCCAGGGCAATCTCCGCCGCCAGTAAGTAATGCTATCTTTTTAATATTGTTTGCCATATAAAATTCCCCCTATACCACATTTTTTGCTGCGAGAAAATAAAATTTCTATATATTCTTTATTTTCTGACTATTTTTCAAAAAATTTATCATGCGAATAGAAATCCATATACATATTCTTCCTCGTATACGATTACTTCCATTTATTTTATGATATCACAAACTTTATTATATGGAAAGTATTAATTTACATAATATACTTTATTTTATTAAAATCCATTATTATAAGTAAAAACTTCTTTTTTAGTTTGTACCTTTTATAATATATTATTTTTACTATTTTTAGAACAAAATAAAAAAATAATTGTAGATTTTTAAAAATAATAATCTACAATTATTTTTACATTTATTTTCTATCTATTAAATTGCAACATTATACTGAAATAGCTCCTAATGCTAAAAGAATAGCAAATACGATTGCTGCACCAATTCTATATACAGCAAAAACTCTCATAGGTCTCTTCTTTAAGTAATCTATAAATTTTTTCATAACTACTAATGAAACAATAAATGCGACAATAAATCCAACTATCAACGCAATAATATTAGTCATATTCATAACACTATAGTCAAACTTAAGTAAGTCCAATCCTGATGAACCTATCATCGCTGGAATTGCTAAGAAAAATGAATATTCTGCTGCTATAGTAGTTGAAAATCCTGCAATCCATCCCCCCATTATAGTTGATGCACTTCTTGACATTCCTGGCCACATAGCTAAACATTGAAAACATCCAACTATAAATGATTGCCTTGGAGTTATACGATCTATGTTTTTAGTAGAACTCTTTCTTTTTCTAAATTTATTTTCAATTATTATTAAAAGTATTCCTCCAACAAAGAATCCTATTATTACAGCTAACGCATTAAATAACGATTTTATAGCACTATGAAGGCCTAAACCGATGATAAGTGCTGGAATAGATCCAACAATTATATTTATTCCAAATCTAAATCCTACCTCACCCTTTTTACCTTTACTAAAAATATATTGAAAGAATTCAATGACACTATTTTTTATTTTTTCCCAGTACAATACAACAACTGCAAGTATCGCTCCTAGTTGTATTACCACCTCAAACATTGCTACAAATTCTTTTGGATCTTTAAAATCAATAATACTTGATGCTAAAATCATATGTCCTGTAGAAGATACAGGAATAAATTCTGTTAATCCTTCTACTATTGCTACAATTATAGCCTTAATTATAAATAAAATATCTAATCCCACGCTTCAATTCACTCTCTTTCTACTACGTTTCTTCATCTTATATTTTTAATCTAATACTATTTTTCCCTGGTAATATAGACATTACTTATAGTTGTTTGGCCATCTAAAGATAATTCTATTCTTGTCTTACCTTTTTTAAGCTCTATTTTAGTATATTTTTCTACCTGTTTATATCCTTCACCATTTATATTTATATAACAATCCTTAACAATACTTCCATCTTTAAACCCAGCAATTATTAATTCTGTAAGCTTTTCCTTAGTTTCTTCATTCTTAGAAGTCATTAAAGATAAAATTAAATATGCTTTTTCATCTGTTCCTATTCTTCTTTCATAAGGACTTTTTTCAAATAACTTAGTTTCTTGTGTAAAGATTGTTGGTGGTGCAAATTCATTAATATACTTAAGTTCTAATGCATCAGTATCCTTTATATAAGTTACATAACTATTACTTTTCTTATTAAGTATAGTATTATCGATCTGTAAAGAATATGAATCTAAATATTTTTTTATTTTATTTTTATAGTCTTTTTGACTAGATTTCCCCAAGTATGAAATATCTCTAAAATTATTTGTAAGTACTTCTATAGCAGATAATTTAGTATTATCTTTCATAAAATAACCTTGATCAATGCAATCTATTGCCACCCATTTACTATATTCCTGACTCCAAAATTCTACAATATAATATTTGGATTTTGCTTTAAATTGCGCATTACCACTTCTGTAAATACCAACCCTGCTATTAATTCCAATAGAATTTAACATATCTCTTGTTATTATAGCTAAATCTCTATTAGATACTTTTTTTCTATCACCTTTCTCAACTAGTATATCATAAGCACTGTTTAAATTTTTACTTTCTATATCATCATATTCTACTATTTTATTTGCTATCTTAGTAATATTTATTGCTTTCTCTAATTCAGATTTTTCATTTTTAATTGCTTCTTTTAGATGATATGTATCCTCTAAAAATTTAATTTTGTCATTTGATAAATCCTCATAAAAAAATGCTATATTATTTTCATTATAATAATTGTCCCATTCTACTACCTTAATCCCTTTATATGTCATCTGATTAACAATAGCTAATACTACTCCACCTACTATTATTATTAAACCAAGAATAATTTTAAATATATTTGATTTCATTGTACTCATATAAATCCCATCCCCTAAATTATAAAACTATAGTAATTAACTTATAGCTACTTTTTAACATATTTAATAAAATAACAAGTCGAAATGCCAATATATTTTTATTGTACAATCCAATATCCTTGATAATGCTTCTTACATTTATATACTATGTTTTTAATAGAACAACTTAAAATCTGTTATTGTAAATGCAACTTTACTATCTTCATCAATTGCTTTTACTCTGTTATAATTATCTGTTATTATCGCCCTTTGTTCGCTAGTTGTATTTTCATCTATTCCCTCATAAGCTGCTTTGAAATTAGTCAATGCCCTTGATATATTTTTTTCAACAATACTATAATAGCATCCTGCATTATTTAAAGTTAGAATATCTTCTTTGTCCTTTGAATACGCATCTCTTATTGCTTTTATTGCTAATTCATTCTTTTCTTGTATTAAATAAACTGAACCTAATGCTCTATAATATTGTGATTTACCATTATCTATTTCAATGGCTTTCTCTAATAACTCTACTGCTTCATCTATTCTTTGAGTATTAATTTTTATAATAGCCATATTATAAAGTACATCTGCATCCTTTGAATTTATCTTTGATGCTAGCTCATAATAATATAATCCTTTATTACTATCTTTTAATACATTCGAATAATACTCTGCAGTTTTTAATATTAAGTTATAATTATAAGGTTGTTTTTGTAATGCTATTCTTAAATATGCTTCTTCTAATTGATTTTGATCAAGTTTATCCATTATTTTAGGAAGCATAACACTATAATTAGCTACATAATCCCTATTTAATAATATACTTTGCTTACATGCATTTAATGCTGATTCATAATCTGCAAAATTATACTTATTTACTGCTTTTGCATAATATCCAATATAGGATTCCTCATATTCTTCATATATATCATTTAATATTGATTTTGATTCTTTAATTTTTCCTAAGCTCTTGTAAACATCAGCTTTTATAAATCTAACATTTAAATTTTCAATATTCTTTTCATCCAATTCTGTTATCAATTTATCTGCTTCATTTATAGTTTCTGAATCTAAAGAATATAACTTTGCAAGCCACACTTTATATACTGCTTCATTTTTATTTTCGTCGTGTAATTTATTAACCTCTTCCATTACATATTCTTTATTTTCTAGATATATTTCTTCTAATGCATCCAAAATCCCTAAATTGTCATTGTCCATATTCCATGCTTCTTTTAACAAAGTAAAGGCTTGATCATAATTATCAATTATTGCATTCATATTCGCTAATTTAATTAAATCATCACTTGTTATTTCATTTGTTGGATATGTATTTAATATTATTCTTGCACTTTCAATCCTGTCATTAATTATATAAACCATAAACATTGTACTAATCAAGTTCTTATCATCTGGATATTCAGTTAAAAATACTTCTCCATATTCTAATGCCTTTTGATAATCTCCATTTATCATTGATGTAAATAATATATCATTTAATAAATTCTTATCTTCTTCATGTTTTTCTTTTCCGTCACTATCTATAATCTTATTTCTAGTTTCATAAATATTTTTTAGCAATTCATTCGATTTTATAAAATCCCCTTGCAAAGAATATACCTTTGCTATCTCAATGCTATAAGCTGGCCATTGTTCTTTTTCTTGCAATTTCTCATATTCTAATATTGCATTATCATAATTTCCTTCATATACTAATGCTTCTGCTGAGTTATTTGCTATAGATACTGGTTCCTCGCCTTGCATAAAAATTTTAACTCCTACAGTTATTCCCATTGCTATACTTAAATAAATTAGTATATATAAAAACGAATTCATTGACTTTTTGCTTATATCTGCATTTTTATTATGATTATTATCCTTTTTCATTAATTAATCACACCTTATCATTTTTATATTTAGATATAACCATATATAGTGTAACAAAAATTCAAGTAAAAATCTACTTTTTTACATTATCAGAGTATTTGTTCTTTTCTTAACAAAGTTATTTTTTTAATAATTCTGTTCGTTTTATTTAAAATCTCTTAGATCTACTTATGATTATAATTTAATATACTCTAGAAAATAAAATAAGATATACACATAATTTTATGAAGCTATTTCTAATCTTTTTTAAAATCAGAAGTAATTTCATCACTTTAATTTGTGTATATCTTTAATATTATTTACAACTAGACATTAAATCTAAAATTAACTACATCTCCATCTTGCATGATATATTCTTTACCTTCAAGTCTAAATTTACCATGCTCTTTAGCTGCTGCTTCTGAACCACATTCAACTAAGTCATCATATCCAACAACTTCTGCCCTTATGAATCCTCTTTCAATATCCGAGTGAATTTTTCCTGCTGCTTGTGGAGCTTTAGTTCCTCTTCTTATAGTCCAAGCTCTAACTTCTTGAACTCCAGCAGTTAAGAAACTCATAAGTCCAAGTAACTTATAACTTGCTTCTATCAGTTTATCAAGTCCTGATTCTTCAAGCCCATATTCATTAAGCATTTCTGCTTTTTCATCATCATCAAGGCCTGACATTTCTTCTTCTATCTTAGCACTTACAACCATTGTTCCTGAATTTTCAGATAATGCGTATTCTTTTACTTTTTTAACATAATCATTTTCAAAGTTGCCTTCCATAACATCATCTTCTGATATGTTACATGCATATAAAACTGGTTTTGAAGTAATTAAGAACAAGCTCTTAACAAATACCATTTCATCGTCAGTAAATTCTATTGTTCTAGCTGGTTTATTTTCTTCTAATTGTGCCTTAATTCTTTCCATGATTGCATATTCATATTTTGCATTCTTATCGCCTGATCGTGCAAGCTTAACTGTCTTTTCCATTCTTCTTTCTAATATTTCTAAATCTGAAAAAATTAATTCTAAATTTATTGTTTCAATATCTCTTATAGGATCAACTGAACCATCAACGTGAACAACATTTCCATCATCAAAACATCTTACAACGTGAACGATGGCATTAACTTCTCTTATGTTTGCTAAGAATTTATTTCCTAAACCTTCACCTTTTGAAGCTCCCTTAACTAATCCTGCTATATCATAAAACTCTATGGCTGTATATACTTTCTTCTTTGTATTATACATTTTTTCTAAAACATCTAATCTTTTATCTGGTACACTTACTACACCAACATTTGGTTCAATTGTACAGAACGGATAGTTTGCAGATTCTGCACCTGCCTTTGTTATTGCATTAAAAAGTGTGCTTTTACCTACGTTTGGTAAACCTACTATACCTAATTTCATTATATGTACATTCCTTTCCAACTTTTAATATACCTTAAAAAATTATACTCTAGAACTTTTTTTATTTCAACTAAATGTACTAAAATACTTTATACTTAACTTCAATTATACTAATTTATTCAAACAGTTCTACCAGACAAAATTATACAAATTAATGCAAAAATGAAGGAATTTATATTATTTTTGTAGAATATATTTACTATAAACAAATGTAATATATACTCAAAATTTTATCCAATACAGAATAATGATATCATAGAAATTACCAAGGTTATTCTTAAGAATAAGTACGAATACTACTATTAGTCTTTAAATTACATAAATAAATAATATTTATAAATTAATAAAACAGGACGGAAGGTGAAAACATGAAAAGCTTTATAAAAAAATTATTTATTTTTTCTTTAATTATGACTTTTTTCTTAGGCTTAACTCCAATTTCAACTTATGCAGCAAGTGATACTCAAGAGTTAAACTGGTATTACATGGCTAAGGGTAAAGGTGTAGCGTCGGAGCAGCCCAAGGAATCTGCCGACTTTTTAAGCACTTATGGTGGTTATTATTTAGGAAATATTAACGAGAAGGTTATTTATCTTACATTTGATGAAGGTTATGAAAATGGTAATACTGGTAAAATCTTAGATATTTTAAAAGACACTCAAGTACCTGCTGCTTTTTTTGTAACAAAGCCATACATTGATTCTCAACCTGATTTAATAAAAAGAATGGTAAATGAAGGACATATTGTTGGGAATCATACTGTGCATCATCCTTCAATGGCTTCAATACATGATAAAGAAAAATTTAAAGCTGAATTTACTGGTGTAGAAGAAGCCTATAAAAGCCTTATAGGTTCTGATATGCCTAAATATTTCAGACCTCCAATGGGAAAATACTCTAAAGAATCATTAAAAATGACAAAGGAACTTGGATATAAAACTATTTTTTGGAGTTTTGCATATAAAGACTGGCTAGTTGATGCTCAACCTAGTGAAGGCTATGCCATAGAAAAAATAACAAATGGTGGTCACCCTGGTGGCATAATGCTTTTACATGCAGTGTCTGATACTAACACAAAAATTTTAAAAAACATTCTAGAATCCTTAAAGGCAGATGGATATGTATTTAAATCATTAGATGAATTAGAATCCCAATCTGAGACAGCAGCTGAGAGAGAAGCTAAATTCAATTATGCTCCTCAAAAGATTTTAGCTCAATCATCCCCTACTAAATAGTTAATTTAACCAAATAAATAAAAAGATTATTCATTTTATTTATATGAATAATCTTTTTATTCCTATATTAATAATTTTTAAAGATATTAATCTAAAATTTACTTTCTAACTTCTATTTCCTTTACTTCTTTACTTACTTTAACCTTAGAATTTACAGATAAAATAGTTTGTCTCATCTTTGCTAAGTCTGTTACTCCATAATCTCCTACACATACTGAATAACTTTTCTTAGTAACTTTCTTTTTGCCATTATTACTGAATGAAATATTTAAAAATTTTTTATTTTTGTCCTTAGGTTGATCTCCCACTTTAATTGAAAGCTCATTTATATCAGAATACTTTATTGACTCTATTAAATCTTTATTTTTATAAAAATCAATTTTATTTTCTCTAAGATAAATGTCTCTACTGTATTCCACCCAAACTGAAAGGAGCGTTATTATTCCAGTAACTACAAAAATCCACATTGGAATACTCTTTATACCATCAGCTAGTGACCATACTAATCCAAATACAATCTCAGCAATACCGACACTAATCATAAACCCATTCTTTTTCTTTATAATAATAGGATCTTTTGTTTCTTCCATTGTTTTTCCCCCTCATGCTATGTTTATTGTAAATGTTTGTACTACATAAAAGTTTATCATTTTCTATTATATAATACAACATTTGTTATTCTTATTTTTTATAATCTATGAATTATTTTACTTAATAAATACAAACTATAGTTGAGAGAGGATGTGTTTTTATGTGTAGTAAGCCTAATATAAATAATCCTATGCAAAAAGGAAAAAGAAGACAAAAACTTCATGATGCTCAAAACAATGTAGGTAATTCACAAAACAAACTAGAATATAAAAACTTTGATGGAAATGAAATAAAGTAACATATACAAATTTCTATCTTAACAAAATAAGCACTACTAAATTTAACTAAGTAGTGCTTATTTTATTATTTATAAATTATTGAATCAACATAGCTATATATTTCATTCTTTTTTTGTTGTGATTCTTTTATTATATCGTCTATCTCTTTATCAAGTTGACTAAAAAATGTTTCATTTCTTAACGAGTTTAAATTAACCTTCACATTAACTATTGAACTTTCTATAGCTGAATGAAGTAGAATTGCAGCAATGCTTAAATCTGATAAAAGCATTCTATTTCCATATTTAGCCATGATATTTAAGTTTTCATAAAACTTAAGACTTTCCCTTGCTAATGATATTGGAGCCTCCATTGCTTTTATTGTATTATTTTTTATAGCCTGATTTCTATCTTTCTTTTCTTCATTTGTATCCTTAGGAAGCTTATAGCAATCCATTAATTTCATAAAATTATTTCTATCTTCTTCCATTAGTTCTAAAGATCTTTGTGTAAACTCACTTGATTTCTTTTGAAAATCATTTATCATTGATTTTTCTTTTTCATCAAGATTTATATAACTTTTTTTCCCTACAGTTAATGAATACACCATGGAATTTAATGCTCCTGATATTGCAGAAATTAATCCAGCTACTGCCCCGCCTCCTGGTGCTGGTAAATCTGAACCTAATTCTTCTAAAAAATCTTTTATACTTTCATCACAAAATTTTATCATTCACATAACCTCCATTATTTAAAATTTCTATTATCCAATATTGAAATTACATACCCTAAATAAATCCAAAATATCATACATATAAAGCTAATTATATATATAAGTGTACTTTCAAAAATATTTACTGCTAAAATTCCAACTAGCATAGCTACTAATGTTGTCATTCTTAACCTTTCTTTTCTTTTTAAAGTATCTAATCTTTGTAATAAAAAAAATAACATACCACATAAAAATGCTAAGAATAATATTAATGATATTATTCCATTTACAGTTGCAATTTGAAAATATATATTATGAAGTCCTCCATATTGAAGTCCTGGCAAATCAAATGTCACCCTTGCTTCCCTTATATTATCAACTAGTGCACTTCCGCCTACTCCAACAAGAGGATACCACTTAATTACAATCCAGGCAGCCCTCCATAAGTTATTTCTCCCACTAGTATACAATCTTATAGATGTAAAATTCCAATCTGTGCCTACCACCACTATTAATGAAACTATCATTAATATTATAGGTATCACTATCATACTAATTCTAATATATTTGTTTTTAACATATACAAAGATAGCCGTATAAAACATTGCTACTACTATCAATATTGCACTACGACCTCTAAATACAATCATACTTATCAATTGTAGTGCTATATTTCCAAGACAATATAATTTTATTTTATTTATCTTAGTTGAATAATTAAGATAAATACACATAGCAATTGCAATTGCTGCTGCTATTGAAATTGCATTTTCATTTTCAAATAATCCTCCTTTATTTCCATAAAACAGATATTCTCCAATGTGTATATTCTTATCTAGAAATCTCATAAGTAATGAAATTGTAGAAACTATTGCCATAAACCCAGTAAAAAAATATGTTATAATCTCCATTTCTTTTATTAATTCTTTTTTATCATTAAATATGTCTATTGTGTAAATACTTAAAAATAATATACAATTAACTAGCCATGATACCAAATTTGATCCAGTTCTATAAAAAATTAAAGTTAAAATTAAAGTTAAAATTAAAAATATCTGCAGTGGTATATCGAAGCTATATAACTTTCGTTTTCTATATCCCTTAAATAACATATATAATATTATGATTAATGCCCAAAGTAAAGCAATTTTATTCAATATTCCTATTCCCGGTATTATTTTCAATGCAGTTGCAAATGTTAAACTCACAAACAAATAAAATAATTTAAAATAAAATTTACTTTTTTCTATATATTCAAATGCTTTATCAACAGTGTCTTTCATAAGCTTCTTTATACACTCCTTTTAGTTCTTCAACTAATACTTCTTCTGAATATTTAGCAATCACTTTTTTTCTAATTAAATTTTTATTATATATATTATAATTTTCTTTAATCTCTATAAGTGCATTTTTTATGCTCTGTATATCCTTTTTCTTAGCTATTATTCCATTATAATCTCTTATTATATCCTGAGCTCCACCATTATCAGCTCCGATTACTGGCTTTCCACATGCCATAGCTTCAATATAAACCACACCAAATGTTTCATGTTCAGATGGAAGAGCAAAAACATCACATCTCTTCATTTCTTCTGATACTTGTACTCTTGATAATGCACCTAAAAGTTTTATTTGATTATTCATATCTAATGAATTAATAAGTTTAGTTAACGTATTTCTAAGTGATCCATCACCACCAATATTCAATAATACATTTTTCCCTTTAAAGGCTTGAGTAAAAGCTTTTATTAAATCCTCCATACCTTTACCATCTTCAAGAAATGCACACGAGAAAAAAGTGAAATTTTCATTTTTATTATCATCCATATTAAACAAATTCAAATCCACCATATTAGGTATAATATATATTTCTCTATTCACATATTCATTTATTTCTTCTTTTAATCCTGCTCCTACTGCTATTAGAATATCCGCTTCTTTATATGCATCAAAAATATATTTTTTATAAGATTCCCTAGCATACTTAGCATATTTAAGTGATGAATGTTCTGTAATAATTAAAGGTATATTATACTTTTTACTTATATAAGCAGCTGCTATCCCCCCCCAAAAACATGAATGAGCATGTATCACATCAATCTTTCCTTCTCTTTTCACTATTTCTTTATAGAGTTTATCCATTCTTCTATTAAAACTTTTAAACATTAGTGGATTCTTAGGAAAATAATTATAATCTTTATATCTATAAGTCTTTAAGTTATCTTCTAGCTCAAAATTTATTTTTCTCTTTTCATTAATCTTTCCTAATTTGGTTATAGGCCATACTTCATTGTATGCCACACTTATTTTTTCTCCATAATTTTGTAGTGCTTTAAACTGTTCCTTAAAAAAGCTTCCATGAACTTTATTTGATTTACTTGAATACCAAGACGGAATGACCATTATATGCATTTTAATCACGTCCTTCTAATATTTTGTTTAATTTATCTACTATTGAATTCCATTCATAATTATAATCCGCCTCACAAATCAGACTTTTATCTTCATACATATTAATCATATTGTAGATCTTCTCTTTAATCTCTTCACTGTAATTATAAGAATATATGCACTTATTATTATCTTTAACTATTTTTTTAATAGGATCATTTTCATCACCATATATAACAAATATTCTACCTTTTGCTCCAAAATAATCATATATCTTTGCTGGTATCTGTTTAGAGTTTCTATTTCCAAATAAAAGCAAAATATCTCCATTTAGCATATATTTAAGTGCTTCATTAAAAGGAATTCTTGGCGAAACATTCACCACTTCCATTTTTTCTAATTTTTTTCTTCCTTCAATATCATCTATATTCCCAAAAAATAGTATATTTAATTTTTTATATTTTTCATAATTTTCTTCTTTTATCATTTCAATTGCTTTTATAAAAGGCCTTATGTCCCTAAGCTTTGAAAATATTTCGCCAGTATATATAATATTAATTTTATTTTTATCTATAAGTTTAGGAGCATCCTGTTTACATAATTCCTCATATAATTTAGCATCAAAACCTCTATTTAATATAAAAGTATCGTTCTTATCTAATTTTTTATAATCCTTTAAGTATTCATTTCTATTATCTTCTGTAACAAATATGAACTTATCAGCAGAATTCACTATGTTTTGTTCCATATTTTTTTCTATAATCTTTTTTAGTATAAAACTTTTTTCCCTTGTTGAATCTTTAAGCCATGGATCACTCCAATAAGTTATCCATGGTATATGTTTATACTTCTTTTTTATATAGTAGGCACATAGATGTGAAGATGGTGGTTCGTGCATAGAAAATATAACATCAATCTTTTCTTCTTCTATAAGCTTCCCCCCATATTCAGCTGCTTTTTTTGCCCAACCATAATACATATCTGGTATTACTACTGTATTTTTTATTTTCCTTAAAATCTTTTTTATATTGCCTGTGCTTTTATTATTAGGAGCATTATCAGTAGTTTTAGCTTTTTTAGGCATTAATTTTTTAAATATAATTCCGCCATCAACAACATGAATCTTTATTCTCTTATCCATCATTGATAAAAGTGTTTCATCATAATATACCGAATCTTTCGGAAAGTTTACTGTTAAAAGATGTATGTCATTTTCTTTAATGTCACTCAGTTTGTTTAAATACTGCAAAGTTTCAATAGCTGCTGAATTATTTATTAATGGTGAATAACATGCTATAAACAATAATTTCATATAGCCTCCTAATATTTATGTTCTTATTTTATAAATCTCTTTAATAAGATATTCTTCATTTCAATAAATTCCTCTATTTTAAATAAATAATTTAAAATAAAGTATACTATCATTCCAATAATTGTTCCAGTTAATAAAATTATACTCGAATTTATACTTTTATTGTGGGTAATGTTAAAACTATTCCCAATAAGTATAATAAGAATAATAATAACTCCTCCCATAATTAACGAATTAACTATTATAAGAGCTATCTTTTTAATTATATCTCCAACATAAAACTTTCGTTCAATTTTTATAATACTTATAAATAATAATATCGATGTTATCATCATAGCTATTCCTGATGCTAAAGCTATGCCTGCTATTCCTACTATTCTTGATAAAATTATGCTAAGGGTAACATTAATAATAACACCTATAACACCATTCATTGTAGTTATTCTTGTTTTTCCCATTGAAAACAATGTTGAATTTAAAATATCTCTCATGCCTGTGAAAAATATCCCAAAGCTATAGCCAAACAATGCTAATGTAGTAAGAATAACAGCTCTTTCATCAAACTGTCCTCTTTCATATATTATTTCCACTATTTGTTTACCAAATATCATAACTCCAATTGTTATTGGTATTAATAATATCGCTAAATATATTATAGATTTTTTTAATATGCTTATAAATCCTTCCCTGTCATTTGAATTTATAAGATTAGCCATCATTGGATAAGAAACACTCGAAATCGCTACTGTTATTGTATTATTTATAAATACTATAAGCTTTTGTGCAAAGTTAAGTGCTGAGATTGCTCCTTCTGGTAATAATGCTGCTATTTTTATATCAATCAGCATGTTTAACGAATTTGCCCCTGCACCAATAATTACAGGAAGTATTATTAAGATCATGGTCTTTAATCTTTTATCTCTAAAGTCAATTATAAATTTATACTTATAATTATGTGAATATAATGAAGGAATTTGGACTAAAACTCTACAGAAATTTCCTATAACATTAGCAATAGTTAACCCCACAATATCATTATTTTTAAATAATATTAAATATATTATCATAGGCAAATTAAAAAACAATCCAAGTATTGATGGAATCACAAAATCCTCATTAACTTGTAACATTGCTATGAAACATGCATTTATTGATAAAAACAATATGTTAAGTAAGGTAATTCTCGTCAATCTAATTGCAAGTGCAAGTCCTTCTTGTGATAGTCCTGTTCCTTGACTACCTTTTCCAAGCCAAGATACAATTTCTTTTGAAAAAATGCTGCTTACAATAAAAAAAGCAATAGAAATAATAAAAAGTATGTTTATAACTTTATTCGCAAAGTTATACATCTCTTTTTTTCCTTTTTCAGCCTTAGCCTTGCTAAGCATTGGTAAGAACGCTGTAGATATTGAAAGACCTACTAGTGTAAATATGGTTTCTGGTATTGAAACTGCTATATTGTATGCATCCGTATACATTCCAACACCAAAATCTTTTGCAATAAGCATATCTCTCAAAAAGCCAATTATTCTGCTTATTAAAGAAACTATCATTATTATAAATGTAGATTTTATTAAACTGCTTTCTTTTTTCATAATGCACCCATTTCAATAATCAATTATCACTGATCAAATTTAAATTGAATATGAATAAACATGACTATTTCAAAAATCATTATTTTCTTCATATTTTTTACTTATATATATTTATTAATTATTTTTAAATTTTGCTACTTTGATTAAAAATTTAGGAATAGCTCCTAATCTTTTAATTCTAAATGGTTCTTTTATAGTTCTATATAACCATTCTAGTCCTAATGATATCATCCATTTAGGCGCTCTGTTAACTTTTCCTGCAAAAACATCAAATACTCCACCTACACCCATAAATATTTTAATATTTGTATCATGCAATATCTTATCTATAAAAATTTCTTGTCTTGGAGATCCCATTGCTACAAATATAGCATATATATTTTTTGATTTTATTTCTTCAACTATATCATTGCAATTATCCAAATCAAAAAATCCATTATGTGAACCTGCTATATTTAAATTTGGATATTGTTTCCTTATATTGTTTTTACACTTTATAAGAACTTCTTCTTCTGCACCTAAAAGATATATACTTTTATTATCTTTATTTGCTTTTATAAGGATCTCCTTAACAACATCAATTCCTGCTATTTTTTCCTTTACTGGATTTTTAACAATTTTAGAAGCTAATACTGTTCCAATTCCATCTGGAATAATTAGCGATGTATTTGCATTAAAACTTTCTTTTAACTTGGTGTCATTCATCCCATTTAATAATATTTCTGGATTCCCTGATATTATATTTACTTTTTCATATTTTTCTATGTATTGCATCAAACTACTTTTATCTTCATTAAAAACTTTAAAATGTAGTATATTTGTAAACATACATTCTCCTTTTATGTATACAATTTTTTTATAATTAACTTGTTTATCATATAAAAATAATAAACAAATTAATTATTATATATTTTTATTGAATAGCTCTATTTAACATTTGGTCTATCTCAATAACTATTTCATCACTAGAATCAATCTTTTTAGCTTTTTCCAAATATTCCTTAGCTTGTTCTTTATCTCCTAAATTAATATAACACATTACAATGTTTGTGCAAATACCAACTTCATTTGAAGCTTCAAATGCTTTTTTGAAATACTTAATAGCTTCTTCATAGTTTTGAATACATGCATAATTTAATCCTAGTTCATTAACTACTTCAAGAATTCCTGATTCAATTCTAAGACTCTCCATTAGATAATAAATTGCTTTATCATAATTTTCTAGTTTTCTATATGCTACTGCTAAGTAGTAATATATTAATGGATTTTTCTCAAATTGTTCATTTAAAGGAATTAATAAACTAATAGCTTTTTCAGGCTCATCATTTACTATTTCTATAGCTTTTTCATAATTTCCTATATTGTTTATATCATTTATTATGGTTTCTATCTCTTTAGTTTTTTCTCCGCCTTTATTTATATATTCATTTATTTCAACTTGTGCTTTTTTATAATCACCATTATCTCTACAGATTAGTGCTGAATACAAGTAAGGAGTAGAACTACGATCAAATTTTTCTTTACACTCTTCAATATCTTCTAAAAACAATTCTGAAAATTCTTTATTTTCTTCTCTTATAGTTTCTCCAATTGATAATAAGGCTTCCATTATTTCTTGTTCTTTATTATATCTATATAAACCCTTTGCTAATATATAAGCATCTTCTAAATTATTCTTCTTTACTTTATCAGCTATGATGCTTTTTACGCATTGTTCACTGTCATCAATATAAGATAAAATGCAACCATAGTCATCATTAAATCTAAGGTTTTGATCTGCACCAAAAGCCATAAACATGCCTTCTATAAAATAGTATATAGGTAAATTATTTATTCTAATTTCATCTGTTGCATTCTTAGCAACATACTCTGCACTTATAGGAATATATAAGTCATCATTTTTTAACTTTATATCATCAGGAATCTTAATGCTCTTAAAAAATGCACCTTTATTTATTTCTAAAAATAACATTTTGCTTAACTTATCTTTATACATAGTTTTATAATTCATCTTAGCACCTCAATATTTATATTTAGAATTTTGCAAACTACATTTATCAAATATGTAATCATCATTTTATTATAACTGATTATTTCTATTTGTAAAATTTCTTACACTCATTCTCTAAATTTATAGAGAAAAAAAATTGCTATCATCTAATAGATGATAGCAATTTTTTTATTAGTTTAATTTTGCGTTTATTATTGCCATTACCTTTTCCTTAAAGCTTGTAATTTGTGCTTCTGCATCTTCTAAGCTATTTCCTTTTACAGCTAAATAAACCTTCATTTTAGGTTCAGTACCTGATGGTCTTACTACAAAATATGAATCATCTTCTAAAACATATTTTAAAACATTTGATTTAGGTAAGTTTATAGTCTTTTCAGAACCATTTTTAACATCTTCTTCAAGACTTAATTTATAATCTAATCTAGTTGCTATATTAACATTTCCAACTGCATTTAATTTTTCAGTTCTTAATGCTTCTATACAAGCACCTATTTTTTCTTGACCTTCTTTACCTTTTAGCTCAATAGATACTAAATTTTCTTTATAGAATCCATATTTTTCATATAATTCTATTAATGCATCATAAAGGCTCTTGCCTTGTTTCTTGTAATATAGTGCCATTTCACATGCAAGCATTGATGCAATTACAGCATCTTTATCACGTACAAAAGTTCCTGCTAAATAGCCGTAACTTTCTTCAAATCCAAAAAGATAACTCTTATCTCCTGTATCTTCAAATTCTCTAATCTTTTCTCCAATATATTTAAACCCTGTTAATACATCCATTAATTCAATACCGAAGTCTTCTGCTATTTTTCTAGCACCTTCTGTTGTAACTATTGTCTTAATTATAACTCCGTTGTCTGGTAATTTTCCTGTTTCTTTAAGTGAACTTAAAACATAATGAGTTAAAAGTAAACCTGTTTGGTTTCCAGTTAATACTCTATATTCTCCAGTAGATTCTTTAACAACAAGACCAATTCTATCACAGTCAGGATCTGTTCCAAATATTAAATCTGGCGATTCAGTTTGTGCCATTTTTAATGCTAATTCAAATACATCTGGATTTTCCGGATTTGGATATGAAGCTGTTGGGAAGTTCCCATCTGGTGCTTCTTGTTCTTTAACAACACTTACATTATATCCAAGATCTTTTAATACAGCTCTAACTGGAACATTTCCAGAACCATGAATTGGTGTATATATAACCTTTAATTCACTAGCACTTTCTTTAACTAATTCTTTTCTTATTGTTAATCCTTCAACTTTTTCATAATAAATCTTATCTAAAGCTTCACCAACATATTCTAAAAGATTCTTTTCTAAAGCAACACTTTCTTCTATAGACTCAATTTTTGAAAAATCATCTACATCCTTAACACATTGTATTATTATGTTAGCCTTTTCATCAGTTACTTGTCCGCCAAATTCATCATATACCTTATATCCATTATAGATCTTAGGGTTATGAGAAGCAGTTATTACAATACCACCAGTACATTTTAATTCTCTAACTGCAAATGATAAAACCGGTGTTGGTCTTAAACTTTCATATAAATATACTTTTATGTTATTTGCACATAAAGTAAGAGCTGCAGATTTAGCAAATTCTTTAGACATATTTCTTGAGTCATAAGCAATAGCTACAGATGGCTTTTCAAAACTTTTATTTAAATAATTTGCAAATCCTTGAGTTGCTTGAGCAACAGTATATACATTCATTCTGTTACTTCCTGCACCAATTATTCCTCTTAACCCACCTGTACCAAAATCTAGGTCTTGATAAAATCTGTCTTCAATTTCTTTTTCGTCAGTAATGCTTCTTAATTCATTTTTGGTTTCTTCGTTTATTATGTCTGAATTTAACCAAGTATTATATTTTTCTTTATAATTCATTCTAATCGTCCCTCCCTACTTATCTCATTTTTATTATACAATATTTAGATATAATAAAAAATACCTTTATATTTTTTTAGATAGCAACTTCTGAGACTTTGACAAAAACTTCGACACTTTTTAGCGTTTTTTTATAAAAATATACTTGATTTGAATTAAAAACTAAAAAAATGTTGAAAATACTTTTTAGTTATTATATCTAATAGAATAAACTCTATTTCTTTTCTATATCATCTTTTGGTTCTATTATAAGTTGTTTTCCACAAATTGAAGCTAAAACTGTATTTAAATTATCTACAATTGAAACTTCACTTGCCACTTCTATATCACTTAATTTAAAAACACTTCCTATCGGAGCATTTTTCACATCAAATTCTATTACCTTAGGCAAATCTTCTGGTTTACAAGAAACTTTAACAGTATCCTTTTGTGTCTGTAATACTATACCTTTATCATTTAAAAAATTCTTCCCAGTAAAAACTATCGGCACTTCTGATTCAATCTTATTATTTACATCAATTTCTTCTAAATCTAGATGAATTACATTATGGTAAACAGCATCTTTTTGTAATTCTTTTATAACAGCTGTTCCATTATATCCATCTAAATTAAAATTCACAACTCCATGTTCTCCAATATCTTTTAAATCTTTCAAAAGTTCCATTTGTCCTATTTCAAACATTAGACTTCCTAGTTTTTTTCCATAAACAATACCAGGAATAATTCCATTTTTTCTTAATCTTTTTGCACTATGTCCACTCTCTTCAGATCTTTTATTTAATTTTAGTTCTTTCATTGACAATCTCTCCTTAAATTTACTTTACTATACATCAATTAAGTCTTTCCAATTTAAGAAGAGAATATACTTAGTTAATGTTTATTATCAATAAAAGTTGACTGCTTATTGTTTAATTTAACTTCTTTCAATTCTAACTTTGCTCCCTGCAACACCACATTCTGCTGGCGTAATAACTAGCTTTATTGGTACTCTATTCTTTATACTTTCAACATGACTTATTATCCCTACCTTTAACTTATCGTTGTGTATTCTTTCAAGAGAATTCATTACAACTTCAAGTAATTCATCATCCAAAGTTCCAAAACCTTCATCTAGGAAAAATAGTTCAAGCGGTGCTGTTCCTTTTAATTGAATTTGCGCTGATAAAGCTAATGCTAGTGATAATGATGCTAAGAATGTCTCTCCACCTGACAATGTTGAAGCATCACGTCCTGCTCCACCGTTTTTATAATCTCTTATTATAAATTTGCCATTTTCATTAACTTCAATACCAAAAGTTCCATGAGTTATTTCTTTTAATCTCTTAGAAGCTTCAATTGATACATACTTTAATTGATATGCTGCAACAAATTCTACAAATTTTTTCCCTTTAAACAGTTTTTCTAAATCTGATAATAATGCTATTTTATGATCTAAATCCTTTCTTTTCATTAGAAGTTCTTTTTGTTCATTCATCTTAATTTCTAAATTTCTTAATTCTTCTTCACATTTAATTTTTTCTTCATTTAGTTTGGAATATTTCTCTTCTTCTTGATGTTTTTCCATCCTTATATTTTCATATTTTTCTCTACTTATTTCTTTTCCATCTATTTTTTTTAATAAGCTTTCAATGGCACCATCAACTTTGGATAAATTCTCATTATATAAATCAACTTTTTCTCTGTATGATTTTAATACTTCATCTTCAACAATATTACTTTTTGCTTCTTCTAAATTCTCAAAATGTTCTTCTTTAATCGCATTATTTAAATTAGTTTCTTCTGAAATTTTTCTTATAATCAAATCCTTGTCTTTGCTTCTAACTGAAATTAAATTTTCATTTACATCTTTATATTCTTTTTCTATTTCATTCTTTCTATTTTCCGTATTTTTATATAGATCCTCTATTTCATTTATAGTCTTCCTAATCTTAATTAGTAAATTATTTAATTCTTTTTCTTCTCCAACCTTATTTTTTATAGACTGAATCTTTTCATTTTTACTTTCTTCATATGAATTCAAATTTGTACTTATTTTAGCTACTGTTTCTTTATTTAAAGATAACTCAGTATTAAATTTTTCTTTTAATACTTTTAATTTGTCTAGCTCATTTCTATTTTCTTTTAATATCTTTTCAAGTGCATTTCTTTTCTTTTCAATTTCATTTATTTCTTCATTCTTTTTATTAAAGTCATCTACATTAGTTTCGCTTTTTAATTTACATAAACTATTTTCATATAAATTTAATTCTCTTTCTTTTTCATCAATTTCTTTAGTCATTAAAGTAATCTGCTTTAAATTATTAGCATATACTTCTCTTTTACTATTAATTTTGCCCTGTTCTTCTGTTATTTTGTTTTTAATATCATTTAGTAATTTCTCAGTAGATTCCTTTTCTTTTTTATATAATTCTAGATTCTGTTCCAATTTTTCAAATCTTTTTTGTAATTCTTCTAATGGAGATTCTTTTAAAGCAGCTTCTATTTTATTAATTTCTTCTTTGTCCTTCTCATTTTTTTCATGTAGCAATAAAGCTTTACTTTCATATTGAATAACTTTTTCAGAAATAAGTTTTATTTCTTTTTCTTTTTTCTTTATCATATTTTCAATAACTGTTACATCTTTTAAATTAATAGTTTTTATATTTTCTTTCATATGATGAGTTGATCCACAAACTGGGCACATTTCACCTTCAATTAAATTTGTTCTAAGCTTTTGTGCTAAATTTTCTTTTATAGCCTCACTTAATTCAGCTTTCATCTCCTCTAATTTCTTTTCCTCATCAAGCATCTTCTGCTTATTACTATCTTTATCTAAGATTAAATCCTTTATTTCCTTTTCATAGCTTTCAACTTCTTCATTTAACTTCTTTAAACTATTCGTCTTTTCTTTTGCTTCATTAATACAATCTCTAAATTTTAACAATACATTTTGATCACCAGGACAATTACTATCTAAAACCTTAATTTTTTCAACATATTCTTCAAATAGTTTTTTCTTAGAATCTAATGTATTTCTTAGTTTTTTACCTTCTTC
The DNA here is from genome assembly GCA_015058475.1 of Clostridium butyricum. Classification (GTDB taxonomy): domain Bacteria; phylum Bacillota; class Clostridia; order Clostridiales; family Clostridiaceae; genus Clostridium; species Clostridium butyricum_B. Next base: position 82,839 of record SVCF01000007.1, read on the forward strand.
TAATATTATAATATTATCTTTTTCAATAGTAATTTTCTTCTCTTTATCTTTAATAAGAATTTCTTTAATAGCATTAATCTTTTGCTCTTCCAAAATTCCCTGTTGTATTTTCTGTTTCAATTCCTCATCTACTTTTAAATTGTCATACTCATTTTGATTTTTTTCTATTTCAGATGAATACTTTTCTATTTCCCTTTTTATATCTATAACTTTTACATTATTTTCATTAATTTTATTATCTAAGATTTGTTTTTCATTAACTAATAATTTTATTTTCTCTAAAATCTTTTGTAATGCTATTTCTTCTGTTATTGCATCACTAACCTTTTGCTCTTCTAGCAATAGCTTAGGTAAAACATTGTCTTTCTTCTCTTTTGCAGAATTATAAAATTTATCTATTTCATCTTTTTGTTTCTTTACTTCTTCAATCTTTTTATTTAATAGATCAAGCCGCTCTTTATTCTCTCTAAAAACTTCAATTGTGCTTTCATATGATTTTATATATGGCAATACTCTATTGCTTGCCTCTCCAAGCTTTATTTTAGATTTAAATTCATTATAAATATCTTTTTTATCCTCTAACTGAAACTTTTTTTGAGAGTATTCATTAAGTTCAATTTGTAAATTCCAAAGTCTTTCCGAATCTTTAAACTCTTCATTAAGCTTTTCTACTTGACTCTTTAGTAAAAGTATTTCATCATTTATCTTCTTCATAACAACTTTTTTAGCTGTCAAATTTTCTTCTGTTATATCTTCATACCCAATTAATTGGCCATTTAATACATTCGATTCATTCCTTTGCTTTACTATTTCTCTAGCTAATTTACTTGATAAATTATCTCCATACTTTTGAAGATTAAAAAGTCTTTCAAGCATTTCTCTACGTTCTTTTCCTTCAAGCTTTAAAAATTCGCTAAATTTTCCTTGTGGCAGTACTACTGTTCGAGTAAAATCTTCCAAATTCAAACCGATAATAGTTTCAATAGTTTTATTTAATGTTTTTACACTATCTGCTAATATATCTCCTGTATCACAATCAATTAATTTACATTTTCCTGCTAAAATATTGCCTTCCTTTTTTCTTCTAAATTCTCTATCAACAATATATCTTTTAGTTTCTGCACCACATATTTGAAATTCAAAATTAACATTTAGTCTATCACAATTAATATTTATATAATTCGAACTTTTTCTTGCTATATTTCCATACAAAGCTAAAGTTATCCCATCAAGTACACTTGATTTCCCACTACCAGTAGGGCCAAAAATACCAAAGAAACCTTGACTTGTAAGTTCTTCAAAATCTATTGTCTGCTTTTCTATAAAACTATTTAATCCTTCAATTGTAAGTTTAATTGGTTTCATTAGTATATTCCTCCTCACCCATTATAGATAATAATAGATTTAAAACTTCTTCATCTGGCTCAACATCTCTTTCCTTCTTATAGAAGTCCTTAAAAATATCCTCAAAAGATTTTTCATTAATATTAACAAAGCTGCTTTCTTCATCCTCCAGACCTTTTACCTTAGGCATAATTTCTAAAATATCCTTTTTGAGATTCTTCATTTCCTTTATTTCATCTTCTTTTATATATCTATCACTTTGTACTTCTAAATAAACCCAACAATCTCTATCTTTATTTTCTTCACATTTTTTTATTGCATCTTCAATACTTGCGCATCTCCATATTTCTATTGGTTTGTAAACTTTAAGTTCAACTTCTTCTATATTGCATTCTTCTTTTGGTTTAACATCAACTATGAAACACTTCTTAGTAAAATTTATTTCTTTTTTGTTATAATGAAGTGGTGAGCCACAGTATCTTGCTTTCTTATTACTTCCAGGAACTATCTGCGGTTTATGAACATGACCAAGTGCTATATATTGCGCTTCCTTTGGGAAACATCTTCCATCAACTATGTAACTTCCTCCAAGCTGTATACTTCTTTCTGATCCACCTTCCTCACTTCCCATAGCAAAAATATGAGATATTGCAAGATTTATAGTATCATCTCTATAGTTACTTTTTAAATTGTTAAATAAGTCAAAAATTCTTTCTCCATATGATTTTGCTTTTTCTTCTTCATCAGACATAAAATCATAAATAACTTCATTTAACCTTTTCTCACTGGGATAAGGAACTGTTATAATAATTGCCTTTTCATTTTTTACTTCTATTTCAATAAATCCTTCCCCAGAATTCAAAACTTTGTGCTTTCCATATTCTCCTGTAGGCACTACAGTTTTAGGCGTTCCACACATTATTATTCCATGCTCACGAGCCAGTGGACCTGCTGCAACTAGTCTTTCTGGGCTGTCATGATTTCCTGCAATAACGAGTGTAAGTCTTTCTCCATTTTGAGATAATCTCTTTAATGTATCATAAAACATTCTTTCTGCTCTTGCTGGAGGATTAGAACTATCATAAATATCTCCAGCTATCATAATTAAATCTATATTATTATCTTCAACAATTTTTACAAAATCATTTAAAAATTGTTCCTGCTCATCCATTCTACTTTGGCCTTCTAGGTTTTTTCCTAAATGCCAGTCCCCTGTATGTAATATTCTCAAAGGTTATTCCTCCTTGTATAATAATTTACAATTGACAATTGACTTGCAAATTCCAATTTATAATATAAATATTATCAATTATTAAGTTCAACAACCATACATTCATTATATCCTAAATTAACATATGTTTCACAAGTAAAAAAAGAGCTACTATTTTAAAAGTCTCTCCAAATGTAAGATAAATATCTATCATTTAAGAAATGCTTTAAATAGCAGCTTGTATTTAATCTATCTTTAATTATCTAATAGTTCCACTTATTAATTTCTTGCTGACTTTTTAATTGTTTATATTTTTGATTTTTAATAATCCAATATATCAAAAATCCTACGAATATTCCTATACTAATAATAAATGTAATTATACTTATAAAAAGTCCCCCTACAAATTTAAAAATCATATTTGATTTCTGTATACTTAAAAAAACATTTTTCTCTTCATTATCATCTATATTGGCTTCCACAGTATAAGTTCCTGGAGTATCTATTACAAATTCAAGCACTCCGATAAATTCATTATTTCCAGAACTCATTGTTGAATTCATTGTTTGAGAAAAAACTTCTATATTTTCATTATTATTATATACCTTCAATGATAAACCACTAATATTTTCTGGTATGGATTAATTGTCCTCATTTCTATATGTTATCTAAAACCTATATCTATATTGTAATACATTTTTTAACTTTAACTTAAAATACTGTATAAAAAATATAATTTTTAATTTGCTATCTACATTTTATTAAGTTTTTTCATTTGATATGCAGAAAAAATCAATGCACATAAAACAGAAAGATCTTCTGCAGCTGGTTCAGCATATAGCACCCCTTCAACTCCAATGAATCTTGGAAGGATTATCATTAGTGGAATTATAAAGAATGTCTGCTTACATAAAGTAAGTATTATTGCTTTTACTGGTTCACCTATTGCCTGAAATAAAATGCATGTTGTAAGTTCAAAGCCTATAAATGGACATAACATTAAAAATATCTTAAAAGACTTTAATGCAAATTCATTATATAATGAACTACTTTGCCCAAATAAATATATTATGCTTTGAGGGAAAAACGGAAAAATTATAAATCCTAATATAGATACCATCGTAGCTATTTTTATGAGCATAAAATATGTATCTTTCACACGCTTAAAATTACATGCCCCATAATTATATCCAACTATAGGCTGTCCACCTGCTGCAATTCCTATTACTACACCTAATAATATCTCGTTAACCTTCATTACAATCCCCATAGCACTTATTGGTATGTCACTTCCATAAATAGATGCTGCGCCATAATAAGCTAATACATTATTGCTTGTTATTATAATTAATGTAACTGCAACTTGCGTAATTAAGCTTGATACACCAAAAGACATTATTGTCTTTGAAATATTTTTATCAAAGCTTAAAAGGCTTGCTTTAAACTGTATATTTTTAAATTTTTTCACATAACTAATTGAAATCATAGACGATATAATCAGCTCTATTATTGTCGCTATTTCAGCACCTTTAACTCCCATATGAAAAATAAATATAAATATAGGATCTAGTATAATATTCACTATTTGCACCAATAAGCATAGCAGTCATTGAATACTGTGGATTTCCATCTACACGTATTATTGAATTTAACCCACATGCAAGTATCATAAATTAAAATGAAATTTATTTTTCTCCATTAATGAAATAAGAAAAATCTTCTTTATGAACTTCGATTAAGTGTATCCCACCTAAGAATATACTTCCAGATGATACAATTATAGTATAAATTCATCTTTAAGTCATCATTATCAGAATGCCCAGCTCATTATCACCTCATCACCTTCTCTAATGTCAGGTTCATCTAATATTTTAACAATATATTTATCATCATCTTCCATATTTATTTGCTCTGACTTTATTCTTCCCTTCGTATTCTTATTTCCTTTTAGACTCTTCCGCTTCTTCTCTTCCTTATTTGTTTCATTCTTAAATTTTGATTTTTTTACATTGTTATCAAAAGTAAATTTTTTATTTTCTACCTCTATATCTTTTACATTTGATTTATTTGCGATTTCAATCTTATTATTTACTTCATCATTGCTTTCTAATTCAATGTTCTTTCTATTTATATTCTCTTTATTTTTAGCTGATATTGTATCATTTTCTTGAGTTTCTTCACTATTTTCTTCTAAACATAATTCTTTATCCTCTTTCTTATTTTCCATATTATCACATTTAATATCTGATGTATTATGGTTTTTAGTTTTTATATTTTGATGCTTCATAAAGTTTTTTACTATATATACATTATGTTCATTTACTGCAATCATCTCAAGTTCAATTAGCACTTCTAATGACATTTTAACTACTTCTGCATCCCTATTGAATTCAAGAGCTAGAGTTTCATTAGTATATGGAATATTTTTTGATAAATACAGTTCACCATCTCTATTTACTATTCCAGCTAAAGTTAAAACCCTCATCCATACATAATGAATTGTATCCCTTAATGGTTTTGTATCTATAATCTTAAATTTAGTATCATAATACATGTCACTTCTTACTTTAATATTTTTTATTTCTTTCATTTTTACTTCACTCCATTTCTAATATTGTTCTAAAAATACTTCTCATATAATATATATGTATGAGAATAAAAAAACACAGGATTTTTTCAAAAGTTTTTTCTATCAAATTAATACAATATATTTGTATTCTCTTCTTTTCTGCAAAATAAAAGCAGATTAAAATGTTTGAATTTCTCTTAAAACATTTTAATCTGCTTAAATACCTTTTATTATGATGATAAAAAATTATTTAAAAAGTTCATATTCAGTTATTAAAATTAATATAATCATTCTTGATGTACTTTTTTCTTAAATTAATATCTCATTTAAAATCTTATCTGTATCAATTATCTTTTTAGCAAGATCTTGATTTTCTTTAACATGAATATATGTATATCTATTAGATTTTATTGAAGGAGCTATATCTATAGCCTTTTTAAAGTCGTCCTTTTTCATTTTTAAAGTTTTAACATATTCAAAAAAACCTGTTTCTTTTAATACATTTGTTATTCTTTCTGATCTGTGATTTTGCACTTTAGCCATAATATAAGTTGCAATTCCAACTTGTATTCCATGAAGCTCTGGTTTATCAAGAAATTTATCTAAAGCATGAGAAATTAAATGTTCACCTCCTGAAGCTGGTGAACTGTCTCCTGCAATCTCCATAGATATGCCATTTAATGTTAATGAATCAACTAACTCTTTTAAAAATAAATCATCTTTAATACTTTCAAATTTTGTTCTCACAAAACTATTTACTGCTTTTTTTGAAATCATAGTTGCAAAGTCATCAACAATTGTTTTTCCATTCTCTTCTTCAAACTTCCAATCATATAAAGCAGTAATGTTTGATACTAAATCTCCAATTCCTGAAAATATAAATTTTTCAGGTGCTCCTTTAATTACATCAATATCAACAATTATTCCATAAGGTGTTTTAGCAGGCAGAGACATACGTCTTCCATTAACTAAAAGTGATGCTCCAGAACTTGAAAATCCATCGTTAGAAGTTGAAGTTGGTATACTTATAAATGGCATCTTCTTTAAAAAGCCCATATATTTTACTGCATCTATAGCCTTTCCCCCACCAACACCAATTAAAGCCTCAACATCATTTGGTAATTCGAAAGCCTTTCTACTTATTTCTTCAAAATTTATATTAAAAATAGTTTCTACATTGGCTATCTCAATATTGGCTTCTCTTAAAGATTTTTCTATTCTATCCCCAAAAAGTTCTTTTATTCCATCGCCAAAACATATTGAAACCTTTTTAAACATGGATTTTTTAATTAATGAACCTACATTATTAATATTTCCTTTGCCAACTTCTAATATAGAAGGTATAGCTATTTTGTGAGTTAAGACATTCATAATACATTACCCCTTAAATATTTATAAATTTTTCATACTTATTATAAGTTTAACATTAAACACAAAATAGATCATGATATTAGTCTATTTCTTAACTTATTCTTTTCAAAAAATCGATATTTTATTTAAGATAACTTTTTTAATTTATACTTTTTATTATACAATCTAAAAAATGTTAATCCAGCGCCTATAAGACTTATTACCCCCGCGGCTATATATACCCATCGCATTCCATATATAAATGCATCATTTCGTCCTGGTACATAGCTTGTAACTCTATATCCAATTTTAGAGCTCATTTGAGTATATAAAAGTGTTGTAGCTAATGCAATTCCACTTACCATACCAACATTTCTTATAAGTGCATTTATACTTCCTGCAATCCCAAGCTTATCTATTGGTACTGTAGACATAACAAGAGAATTATTAGGCGATTGGAATAAGCCCATTCCAGCAGACATGATTCCAATAAATATTATCATACTTATTTCTGATGAATTATCATTTAATGATGACATTAGAAATAATCCTAAACTTCCTAACACTAATCCTATAAATGTTAAAACTTCTGAACCTATTTTATCAGATGTGCTACCGCTAATAGGCGCTACTACCATTAATACTAAAGGATAAACCATAAGAATAATACCTGATTTTTGTGGTGAATACACCATTACATCTTGAAGATAAAAAGGTAATATAATATTATGACAGAATATTGCTACAAAAGTTACAAATCCACAAAATATGCTTAAAGAAAATAGTTTATTTTTAAATATATCTAACTGTATTAACGGTGATTTTAATTTCTTTTCTACAAAAATAAATGCAATGAAAGAAATAATTGCAATAATAAAACCACATATAATTACTGGAGAAGTGAATCCAAGATTTACGCCTTCATTTAAAGACAAGAATAAAGGAACTATTGTAAATATAAATAGAACTGCTCCAATAATATCAATTTTTTCATCACTTTTTTTAGTAGGCTTAGGAAGTAATCTGACTGCAAAAAATAATGCTACTAATCCAATAGGCACATTTATTAAAAATATATATTCCCAACTAGATGCCCCAACTATAAATCCACCTAGCCCTGGTCCAACTAAAGATCCTAAAGCAACTGCCGTACCTAATAATCCAAGTGCTTTTCCCCTCTCTTTTTTAGGAAATACCTGTGTTATAATCCCCTGATTATTAGCCATAGTTCCAGCTGCACCAATAGCCTGCACTACCCTTGCTAAAATTAATAATGGAAATGATCTAGTTATTCCACATAATAATGAACCTAAAGTAAAGAATATTAAACCAACCTTAAACATCTTAGTTTTTCCAAACATATCTCCAAGTCTTCCAAAAATCAATATTACCCCTGCAATAACAATTAAATAACTTGTTACTACTAATTGAATTTGTGATGTTGTAACCTCTAAAGCTTTTGCCATATTAGGTAATGCTACATTTACAATACTACTATCTAAAGTTGACATAAATGTTGCTGATATTATTATAATAAATATAGTCCATTTTTTAATATTTTTTGATTTCTCCATTATAATTCCTCCATTTTCTTTAGTACCTGTGTTCTTTCAAAAATCTTTTTTAAAGATTTCATAGTAAGATTCATTTCTTCTTCAGATAAATCTTCTGTTATTAAATTAACCACTATTTGAATTTCTTCGCGAATTTTAGGTATGATTTCTTTTGCTTTTGGAGTTAAATATAACTTATATGCTCTGCTGTCTTTTTCATCTTGCTCTCTATATACATAATTGCCTTCTATTAGCTTATTAATAGTTCTTGTTGACATTGCCTTATCATTACCTATTTCTTTGCTTATTTTATTCTGACTAATACCTTCATTTTTTTCTAATATAAATAAATAAGGATATGCTCCACTGCTTAAATCATACTTTTTTAAAACTTTATCTAAATAGCTTTGTGTATTTCTAAATATTTTATTACTAAACATAATAAATTTTTCTATGTTTATCACCTCTTTAAATTTAATTGACTTGTCAACTTTATAACCAGTTATCAGTATATTGTTTTTTAGTTGACTAATCAATATTTTCTCAGTTTAATTCTTATGGTATAATTTTTCTATTAACGAGATTATTTTATACAGAAAAAGAAAGGAATAAACTTCAAAAAAGTTATAATAAAATGTCTGAAGATAGTAAGAAGCATTATAAAAATAAAAAAGATATGGTTCTCTCTATCTTAGATGGTGTTAATTAATTAAGTATTTTAAGTACGAATATAAATAATAATATACAATTATAGCAATAAAAGATCGGTATTTTACCGACCTTTTAATTCACAACACTTTAAAATTAATACGTAATATTTTAAGTATCTGCTGTAATGTCATCCCATTCAGAACCTTCATATCCAACTAACCAGTTTAAGCACTTATGTCTTTCAAGAACAACTCCACCATCCATACCTGCAGGCGCAGGAAGTCTATGTATCCTTGTATCTACACACGCCCAGTCAAGGCAGAATATTAAATCACATTCGTCAAGCAGTTCTTCTTCAGATTTAGGCTTAGAATGTTGTACAATATCTTCAATAGATTCATAATTCTTTAAAAGACGTACTGTTAATGGAACATCACATATATGGTCTGGAAAATCAAGTTCATCTGTAAAGCCTAATGCCCATTCCATAACCCAAAGATTTTCATATTGCCATGAATATGATATTCTCTCCTGCTCTGTTGATTCAGTATTATTAATATATTCTTTTTCTTTTGGAGATAAGAATTTCTCTGCATCAAATCTTTCTATAAATTCTTTTACAAAATCATATGCATCTTCTACACTCATATTTTCACCAAGAAGGCATTCTGAATATAATGCAACAATCATAAATGATACTGCCCTTTCTGCGATTTCCTTTGCAGAACGACACTTTGATTTTTCCTTACTTTCAATTACAGGATACCATGCAGGCACATAAATAGATTTCTCAGCTACAAATTTTCTGCTTTTTAATCTTCTATTTATCTGCTCTTCTGTAATATCATTTTTATCAACAGTCATTGTAAATTCCTCATAAGGCAAATATGACTGCAAACCGCTCTTTCCGCCATCAGATAAGATAAGCTCTAGTGCTTTATCATCATTATAGCTTGGACAATATAATCCATCCTCTTCACCTGAAAACAGTATTATACCATCTATTTCTTTTAAGACTCCTATAAGAGGATATTCAATCATTGCCTTTTTTTCTTCTACATTTTCATTATCAAATACATAGTTTACTATAATCAATCCATGTGTAAGATCTAGCTTATATAACAAATTAGTCTTTATATCTGTTTTTTCGGTTTCAACTTCATAGAAATGTCCATATACTCTTCCAACCTGATCCTTTATAAGTTCTTTTTCATCATCATTGTTGCTGTCACAAAATACTCCTATTTTTATATGTATATCATTATTATTAAGATTTATGGTATTTCCTTCTCCATCTGAACTTATTCCAAATGTATTGCATAAAGAATTTATTATTTTATCAAAATAGTTTTCTGATGATAAAATAAAGTAGCGTCCTGAGTATTTCTCTTCCTTTTCTTTCTTCTTTTTTAACTTATCTAATATTCCCATTACTTCACCTCATTTTTTATTTAATTTAATCTTTCTTTTATATATGCATGAACAAAACTTCGTATTTCTTCAAACTGCTTATTAATTATCTGATTT
>SVCF01000007.1:93142-110165 GCA_015058475.1 Clostridium butyricum
TTTAATTTAATCTTTCTTTTATATATGCATGAACAAAACTTCGTATTTCTTCAAACTGCTTATTAATTATCTGATTTTTTGATTTAAATTCCATTAACTTTTCTAAATACCCCTGTTCTACTGTAATTTTAATACTTTCATCATATACAAGTCCAAATATAAGCGAAATATGTCCAACTATATTGTCTACAGCAGTCTTTTTTAATTTTCTAAGCACTGTATCTTTTCTTTTCAAATTATCCAATACTTCTTGAGTAACAACAGAGGTATAGATTTCTTCCCTTTTAACATTATATATCTCTTCAATAGGAACAATAATATTTACTTTAAATATATCAATTTTATCTGCATCTCTTAGAATATTACTGAATACTGTTGTACGCTTTGAAAAATTTTCTGGTATCTTATAAGCATTATGGCATTCAATAACATTTTTTATTAATTCATCTTTACTTGTATCTTCAACAAAGTCTCTTATATTTCCTTCATTAAATAAAATTTCCACTCCAAGTTTAGCATGATCAATAGACCTAAAGTCATTAAAAGTTCCATATCTTCTTACCTGCTCAAACCTTCCTATATCATGCAGCAATCCAGTAAGCCATGCAATATCAATATCTTCCTTTGACATACCTATACTTAAGGCTATTCTTTCACATAACTCACTAACACGATATGTGTGATCTATCTTTAATTTTATTTTTTCATTACTGCTATCATAATTTTCAACATAGTCATTAAATACTCTTTTAGCTTTAATTCTATCCAAGTACATTTCTAATATCTCCTTATTATTTATCATATATTTTAAGCTCAAATTCTTCTTTGCATTAACTTAGAATTTAATTATTATATATATAATAACTATTTTTATTATTTTAAAAAATTACTTTTCGATTCTCTAAGCCTAGCAATTTCTTCTCTCTGTTCCTTAATTATGTTTTTATACTTAATTTCTTTCTCATTCCAATCCTTGCTTAATGCATTAATAAGTGATGCCATCTCATCAGCACTTCCTATTATTCTATTAAACAACAATATATTAGATTCTAATATTTCAGGTATTTCATTATTTGAATATCTTAAAGTATGATCTATTTCTCCATAGCCTTCTTCAAATATTGTTCTTACCTGTATTTCTGCAATAACTTTTTCATTTGTTGGATAAAATTCTACCAAATAATGAACTGATCTATATCCTGAAGCTCTTGATTTTACTTCTATATTTAAATCTTGAAAATCCCTTATATTATCGCCCTCTCTTACATTGGCAGTTATTTCAACAACATTCCATGTCTGCATAATAAATTCATGTATCTCTCTCCACTGTTCCTTAAAAATATGTATTACTCTTATTCCTATTAAATCCGTTATTTCCTCTTTATAATTTTCAACTGTAAATTGAAAGTCTTTTCCATATTTATTCTGCCTATCTGAAGTTTTTCTTATTATTTTTTCAATAAGCCTCTCTTCATCCTTTATTCTTGTTTTTACTGTGTGAACCTTCTCCTGGGCTCTTAAAATATTTGCTATAAAGTTAGCTCTACTTTCATAAGAAAATTTACATTTCATATAATCATCATAAATTTGTAAAAGATTTATCTCATTTATATTCATTTCATCTATTATATTTTTTGTATGTGGATATTTTAATAAAAATTCATTAACATTAAACCTGCTCTTCATATACTTTTTCCCCTGCTTTTTTGTAATTATTATATTTCTTTATTCAAATCTTAACAATATAATATTATCATAATTAATATATCCAAAAAGATCATTATCTTTCAATAAAAAAAATATGTATATGTAATTAAAATTGAATTTATTACATACACATATTTTCTTAACTTTTATAGATATCTTATTTTAGTTTAAATCTATCAACCATAGCTTCTAATGTTTCTGCTTGTGCTGACAATTCCTCACTTGCAGCAGCACTTTCTTCAGAAATCGCTGAATTTGATTGTACTACATCTGCTATTTGTTCTATACCCCCATCTATTTGTTCTATTGATATAGCCTGTTCTTCGGATAAATTAGTTATATTATCCACTAATTTTATTGCTTCATTTGCATGCTTTGCAACTACTTTTAATGATATAGCTGTTGTATCTGCTATTTCTTTTCCATTAGCTACTGATCTCATAGAATTTTCAATTAATTGTGCAGTATTTTTGACCGCTTGTGAACTTTCTTCTGCTAAAGTTCTTACTTCTTCTGCTACCACTGCAAAGCCTCTTCCTGAATCACCTGCTCTTGCTGCTTCAATTGCTGCATTTAGTGCAAGAAGATTTGTTTGTTCTGCAATATTATCTATAGTAGTCATAACTTCTTTAATGTTTTTTGATGAAATCTCTATTTCGTTCATTGCAAGTATCATTTGTTCCATCTTTTCATTACTTTGCTCTATTTGATTACCTAAATTCTTTACAATTTCATTAGTGTTTTTAGAATCTTTATTAGCATTTTGAACTTTTTCATTTATTTCACTAATTGATGCTGTTAATTCTTCTATTCCACTTGCCTGTTCTGCAGCACCTTGTGATAATGTTTGTGCCGTCTGTGCCACTTGATCTGAACCACCTTTTACTTGAGCAGTTGCTTCTTTTATTTCTTTAAAAGTTTCATTCATCGATGATACAATATTAATCAATGAATTTTTAATTCCTATAAAGTCCCCCTTATACTCATAGTCTATAGTAATATCTAAATTCCCATTAGACATACTCTGTAATGTATTATCTATATCTTCTATATAACCTCTTAAATTATGAATTGTATCGTTAAATGCTTTTGCAACCTTACCAATTTCATCATCCGATTCTATTTCTATTAATCCACTTAAATTTCCTTCTGAAACCTCGTTTGCAAATAGACTTATTTTATTTAAAGGATTAAAAATTTTATTTGCTGTTTTATATATGCTTACTGAAATTCCAATAACTAATATAATTGAGATTATTGAAATAAAAATTAGCACCTTATTTACAGCTGAAAAGAGTTCATTTTCATAAACAACATTAACAATTGTCCATCCTGTTAATTCAACTTGCTCACAAAATGCTATTTTTTTATTTAATCCACTACCAATTTCAACTATATTTAATTTTTCTCCAGTCATGTTTTTTGCTAATTTACTAAGTTCCTTATCATCAACCTCATTTATGTTTACATTCATTTGATAATCCTTATTAGGGTGTACAATAAATGTTCCATCTTCAGCCACTAGCATACTATATCCTTTTTGACCATATTTTAGTTCTCTTACTTTTTCTTCTATACTCTCTATAGCTAAACTAGCTGCTACTCCTAAGTTTATCTCATTATTATTATTCTTTACCCATGAAACCATCATTACTATATTTTTATCATATGCCTCTGAATATGATGGTTTAAATATTGTATCATAAGGTATTCCAGTATCCGAATATTTTTCAAAAGCTTCTGATACAATGCCTTTCGCCCAAGGTGAAGTACTACATTCATCAGTACTCACATTATAATATCTTGCTTTTAATTTATCTCCATTACTTGAATCTTTCCATTCTTCTTTATCTAATGATGATAATATATGTAAAGCTGCATATTCGTCTGGATATTTTGAATTAACAAAATTCCAACGTGATATGTTTATTTCATCAATGCCACCAGTAAGTTCAGTATTTTCTAAATCTATTTCCATATCACTATTAACCATTTTAGTTAAAGTTGGATTATATGTAGTTTCTTGAACTTCTGCTAATCTTGATTCGAGCCATGTATTTATATTTTCTGTTGCATCTTTTTCTCTATCAGACATCAAATCCACTAATTCTGCTTTCACAAATTTGGAAATACTTATATGTGTTCCAACAGCCAGCACGCTTAGTCCTATTATGACTATTGGTAAAATTGCAACTATCAATTTCGTTTTAACAGACTTATTTTTAATTTTTAATGCAAAAAATGATTTCATTAAATTATATCTCCCTAATTCTTATTCTTGGTAAGCTCCTTCATCAAGCCATATATGTCTTAGTTCTTCAAGATTTTTTCCAAGATTACTTCTCTCTCTTATTTTTTTTGCTGGAATTCCTGCAACCAATGAATTATTTTCTACTCTTTTATTTACTAATGTACATGCTGCAACTATAGCTTGCTTGTCTATAATTACACCTGGTAAAATAGTAGCATTAGCATAAATTTTTGCATAATCATTAATTATAACTTTTTCGTAAGTTCTTAATGAATGTTCATGTTCTAAATGTGAATGTGTAAATATATTCACACCCTCTCCTACTCCAACAAAATTCCCAATTTTAACTCCACCCTTTGAATCTATAAATGTTCCCTTGTTAATAAATACATCATCCCCTACTTCGATACTATCAGGAACATTAAATCGTACATTTTCTTCTGCTATAAAATTTTTACCACATGATTTAAATAATTTCATAGCAAGTATTCTTCTAAATGGAATTGCAAAATTAGCAATAAGGCACATAGGTGATTTATCTAATACATCCCATAAAAAATGCAAATATTTTTTTTCATTTGTATAACTGCCTTTTTTATTCTGTGGTAAATATTCCGCATATAATTCCATTTCTTCTAGTATTTCAATTGGAAAAGAACATCTCAGCATATCTAATATTTTTATTACTCCATTAGTAGTTATCCCATCACTAACTATATTTTCCACTTCAGTTAATGCTTCATTGATTTTTTTCATATTGCCTCCAAATTATATTTAATTTATTTTTACTAAAAAAATCATTAAATAAGTATTGATTAATTCTGCAAACATTAGTATTATTATTTTCAGGAATTATCTTTAAGACTTTAAAAACTATACTTATTCATTCTTTTTTAAGACGTTAAATTAAATTATAATTTATAGATTTTTCTGCGTCTATTATGGTAAACCATACATTTTTCTTTATTAATATATACTTTTCAACAAAAAACTCCCTACAATTTAGTATTATAGGGAGTTTCTTAATTTATTGATTGCTTCTATTCTATTTGAAACATTTAATTTTTTATATGAACTAGATAATGTTTTTTCAACTGTAACTTTTGCTATATATAGTTTATTTGCAATTTCAGCATTCTTAAGACCAAGTTCAGCTAACTTTAAAATTTCTATTTCTCTCTTAGATAATAACTTTACACTTTTTTCATCTTCATTAAAAGCTTGTATACTTTTTGCATATCTTTCACAGTATATTATTAGCTTTTTAACGAAAGGATTTTCATTTTCAATTGCCTTTAATAGTTCAATTATTTCTGAAGAATTTTCTATAAAAGGTATAACTATATCATCTTGCATTGCTATCTTAATTGCTTTTTTCAGTTTGTAAATAGCTTCTTCTTTTCCATACAAATGCTTACTAGATATAGCATTATATATTTTTCCATATAATATTATAAATAAATATGTTCCTTCTGAGCTTTTCTCAATCATATCCTCAGACAAAGCTTCTAACTCTATGTATCTTTTTTCACAAATCAATATTTTTCCATATGTTAACCATTCACTTTTCATTAATTTAAAAAATTGTAGATGTAATGTATGTTCAAAGTCATAATTAAGTAGCCATTTTGCTATTTTATTTTTTTCTCCTAGGCAACTATGAATATATCCTGTTATTAAATCATAATTTATTATTAATATACTGTTCTTTGGTATACATTGTATCATTTCTTTTAAACTTTCAAAATTATTATATAATTCATCTTTTTCACCAAAATATATATTGCATCTCATTTTTATAAAATAACTATCAATGGCTACATAATAATTCTTTTTAAATAATGCCTTTTTACTTGCTATATCAGCATATTCCTTTGCTTTTTCTAAATTTCCAATAAAAAATTCATACTCTGCTTGGATAAGCATTTTCCATCCTGCATCTTTTCCTTTCACAATTAATAAATAATATTTAATATATTCTTTTTCTAATTTAATAATCTCTTTAAATTTTCCTGCTTCATTATAATATGCCATACATTGTATCACTATAGTTCCAATATTCGTATAAAATGAACTTAAAACTTTAGATGGCGTCCTATTAAAAATTTCATAAGCTTCTTTAATTTCTCTATTCATAATTTTCAAATTATTAAAGCTTGCAATACTTTTTAGGAATTTTATTTCTCCATACCATTTTTTTAATTCTACTAATTGCTCTTCACTTAGATTACTATAATCATACTCTATTATCTCTTTTATTAATGATCTTCCTTTTTCTATATCTTCAAAAACAATATAGCTATATATAAAAATTATGTATACTTTCATGTGTGCTAATTTTTCTTCAAACTTCAATTTTTCAAAAAATTTTATAAATGTAATTGGCGCTAATTTATACATTTTTAGGCAATCATTTTTCTCTAATACTTTAAATACACTATCTATCTTATTAGACTCTATATAGTACTTACATGCAGATATAAATTTTTCTTGTGATTCATACCATTCTCCACATAGATATATTAATTCTATCTCTGAATACCCACGGTTCAGTAATTCATCTTGTGCAACTATCTTTAATAAATCGTTCATTTTATATGTTTTATTAAAATGATCATATTTTACCAAATTATTGTTAATTTTTGAAAGTATATTTTCGCTATCTTCTAGTTGACTAATAAAAATTGCTTGCTTAGCGGTAAACGTATCAAATGTTGACATCATAACTATCAATTTTTGTTCATTCTCAGATAGTTTATCAAATACTATTGTTTTCAAAAGATTTGTTAACACTTCCATATCACTTTTTCCATTTTTTAAGTAATCTAATAGAATTAAATATATAGCCGAAATCCAACCTTCTGTATACATATATATTTTTTTCAATTCATTTTCTGTTAAGCATATTCCATTTATTAAAAAAAATTCTTGTGTTTCCGATTCTGTTAATGCCAAATCCTTTTGATTTATTATAAGACATAATTTTTTTAATATCATTTCTTCATATGGTAATTTAGGATATGTTCGCCCTATTATAATAATGTGAAAGTTTGGGATATTAGCATATACTATTTCTTTAATTAATTCATCTAGATCTTTACTTATACATTCATGATAATTATCTAATATAAAAAAACTGTCTTTTTTTATATATTTTTTTAGCATACTAACAATATTCTTTCTTTTTCCTTCAGTTCGTGGAAATTCAAGGTTTGCTATGCTTTTAATCATATTATTTTCTTGTTTACTAAAAAACATAGTTATTCTTTTCCATAACTGAATTTCGTTCACTTCGTTTTTTCCAAAAGTGCACCAAAACAAAGAGACTTCTTTATGATTTTGAAAAAACTCTTTAATTACTGTTGTTTTTCCATATCCTAACGCAGCTGTTACTATACTTAATGGAAATTTATACAAACTTTCTAACATTAACCCAATACGTTGTCTCTCCAACATAATTGGCTGAAAGAAATTATTATTATTCATATTATAAGCTTCTTCCTTTTTTCTTTTTTAATCATAACATTACAACATATTTAAGTAATAAAAATAAAACATTTTTTAAATATATTCTTTATTTCATATTTATATTCTATATAATTAATAAAAAGATGGTAAAAAGGACATACCTTTAAGCCATCTTTTGTCTTAATATCAGATTTCTTTATACTTCTATATTAACATATTTTTATATATATTTCCACTTTTTTATTGTCAATATAATGACATAACAAATTAAAATTTAATTATATTTCTCTACATCTGTATAGTTATATACTTCTTTATAAACTTCATTCTTAAATTGATCTAGTTGAATGTTTTCAACTTTTTCAGGATAAGTCATAATTTTTAGTGGTAAGATTTCATTACCTTCTTCTAATGGTGGCTGTATATATTCATAATCATTTAAAGAAAACCCAAGCCTTTTATAAAATTCAATTCTTCTAATAGAAATATCACCTTCTGGATATTCAACTTCTAAAAAAACTGGTTTATCACTAAACTTATTTAAATATTGTTTTAGTATTGTAGTTCCCATTCCATTTCCTCTATAAGAATCACCAACTGCAAAATGCTCTATAAAATTGAACTTTTCAAATTCCCACGATGCTATAAAAGCAATTACTTTATTATTTTCTTTATATCCCACTATTTTATAACAATCATTTTCTAAAAGCTTTTTTTGGTTTTCTAAATATCTTCTTTCAATGGGTGGAAATGCTTCACTCATCAATTCATAAAAACTATTGAAATCTTCACTGTCTATATTCGTCAGTTCATAATTACTCATCTTATCCTCCTAAAATATTAAGTTTGAAATACATAATAATTTAAAATTCAATAAAACTTCATTAATTTATATTTCCAAGATTCTATTAATTTCTATAAATTCATTTTATGCATACTTATTTTTATGATAATTATAAACATAAAAAGGGATACCAAGTAACATAAGTATAAATCCCCACATTACAGTCTCTGCACCTGAGCCATATATAGCCCATATTGTATAAGCAAATGCTAATAATGCTAGAGCAGATTTCTTTAAAAATATCATCAAATTAAATTCTGCTTCATCTTTAAACATTAACATTATTTCTGCGCCTATTGATAATAAATAAACTGGTAAAAACGATAATGTTGCAAGTAATGTTATAAATGTAAATGCAGATACCATACTTTTTTGAAAATTCATAATAAGTAGTATATTAACTAAAACTGAACCTATAACTAATGAATTTACTGGTGTCTGATACTTTGGATGTATTTTTCCAAAAAACTTTGGAAAGACTCCATCAATACCAGCAGCATAAGAAACCCTTGCTGTTGAAAGAATCCAGCCTATAGTCGTTCCTAAGATACATACCGCAACTGCAACTGAAAGTACTTTTCCAACCGAACTTCCAAGTGCTATTGTTAATATATCTGTTAATGGTGCTGAACTTACTGAAAGGTCAGCATTTGACATAACCCCCATACTACCAAGACTTATTAATATATAAATTATTGATGCTATTATCATCCCATATATCGTACTTTTTCTAACATTCTTTTCAGGATCCTTTATTTCTCCTGCTGTCACTGTTGCACTTTCAAGTCCAACAAATGCCCAAAGTGTTGAAGCTGCTGCAAGAGGAATAGTAGATAATCCCTTATCCTTAGGTATTGCCTGAATTAAATTTGCTGAATCAAAATTAATAAATGCTACAATTATAAATATTGCGAAAAAAACAATTTTAAATACTGTTGCAAAAGTTTGAATTTTTCCTGCCTTTTTTACTCCCATAATATTTATTAATGTTATAATCCAGAGTACTCCACTTGTAAATACTATTGAAATAATCGGATTGTTCAAAGCTGGTATAACAGCTGAAGTATAGCTTGCAAGTGCTACAACTATCGCTGCATTTCCAATCCATGAGCCATTCCAGTAAAGCCATGCACTTAAAAAACCAGTAAATTCTCCAAACGCAAGTTTAGTATATTGATAAGCGCCTCCTGTTGATGGATACTTAGATCCCAAATTAGCAAATGATATTGCTATTAAAATCGATCCTACTGTTGTTAATATCCATGCAATAAGCGTTGGAATTGGACCAGAAACTTGTGCTAATGTTGATGGCAGCATAAACACACCTGAACCTATCATATTTCCGCATACAAGCATTGTAGCCATAAATAAGCTTATCTCTTTTTTTAAATTTTTATTTTCCATTTTTTCTCCTTCGTACATTATAGCTTTTATCTTTAGTATTGTAACTTTATATAAAAACCTTTAATACTAATGTTTTAAATATCTTTTTTATCATAATATTCTAATATTTGATCTGCATTTTCAAATTCTAAACCACCAGCACTATAGCAATCAATTAGTGCCATTTCAATCTCTTCTATTGGTATTTCTTCAAATGTATCACACTTAAAATCTGCCTCAATATATGTTTGAAGAATTGCCTCTTTTAATTCTTTTTCTGATACTCCTTCTTCTTGAAATACCTTTAAAAATAATTTTCTTATTTTTTCATCTCTATTTAATTCATTCATTCTCTTTCCTCCAAATTATTCTATTCATTGTCATCTTCTGTATCTTTAATTAATTTTTTTATATCTTCAACATCAATTCCTGTTGCCTCTGATATTTCTTCAACATCTTCAAACCCCATTAAATCCTTAGCTAAAGAAACCATAAGTCTTCTTACATTCTTCTCAACTGTAGGCGGTAATTCTCCTGACTCAGAAAGACTATCTGTAAGGTCATAGTATTCTTCTTCAAAATATTCTTCTTCCTCTTCAATCTGCTTAAAAAGCTTTCTCTTTTTAGCTTTTTCTCTATCAAACTTATCTAAGTATACAAGTTTATCATGATTATCTTCTATATCTTCATCTGAAAATACTGTCATACCTTCCTTTTCTAAAAGATATGCTGTTATTCCCTTACCTTCAATTTTGTTATTAGTGAACGTTCCATCATATACTAAATTGCATCCACAAGACGGACTTCCTTCTTTTAGAATAGCTCTATCAATTCCAATTGTTCTAGCTATTTTTAATGTTTCATACGCGCCTTTTATAAATTTTTCTGTACAATCCTCTCCTGAGTTACTTATAGCTTTTCCATTACCATTTTCAATAATTTCACTAGCTGTACCTTGAAGCTCTACAGGATTTCTTGGCGTAGGTAAGCCTCCCAATTGTTCAGGACATACCAATATTGCGCGACCTTCTTTAAATAATTTCAAACATTTTTCATTTAAGTTATTTTTTCCACTATACTTACAATCAACTCCACATAAACACGCACTTACTATATACATAAAGTCACCTCACTTTACTATAATTTATCTTATTATATAATTTTAATACTAGATTACTTTACTGATATTTATATACTTATAATATAGATAATTACAATATATTATTATATAAGATTAAAATAAAAATAACCACCTTATTTTAGATTAAATACAAATAAAGCTATTGTACAACCACCCCTTTTAATTATACAATAGCTTTTTGTTATCTCATTTTAATTTTAAATATAGTAAAAATTTATCATACTCAATTCTTTTTCAGCATCTAACTTAAGCTTTTAATTCAACCATAGTAACTCCATCTCCACCTTCACCATAAACACCTAGTCTATATGATTTAACATGTGGATGTCTCTTAAGCATATCATTTATAGCCTTCCTAAGTACGCCAGTACCTTTACCATGGACTATAGTCACTTCGCCAAGATTTGACATATATGCATCATCTAAATATTTATCTGCTTTATAACACGCTTCTTCTGCATCTAATCCTCTTAAGTCAACTCTTGATTCAACCTTTGCTAAATTTAATTTCACTTCTCTTTTTCTTTTAACTTTTTCAACCTTAGTTTCTTTTGTCTTCCTTAAGTCTTTAGCTTTAACATTAATTTTCATAATACCAGCTTCAACTTGAACTTCACCTTTATTATCTGGCATAGAAACTATTATTACCTTTTGATTTAAGGATGGAAGGAAAGCTTCCATTCCTAAGGTTATTTTATCTATTGGTTCACCCTCATTTTCTTTCATATTGCCAATATGTTTTTCTTTATCTTCAAGGCTCTTTTTAAGCTTCTTACGTTCTTCTTCAAGTCTTGCACGTCCTCCACCGGAAATTCCAAGCTTCTCGAGTTCTCTCATAGCTTTTAGTATTTCATCAGCTTCATCTTTGGCATTTGATATTATTTCCTTTGCTTCACGTCTTGCATCCATATATGCTTTATCTCTTGTAAATTCTAATCTTTCAAGTTTTTCTTCATATTTCTTTTTAAGCTCATCAGCTTCTTGTCTTATAAGTTTAGCATCTCTTGCTTCTTTTTTAGCAATTATACTTTTTTCCTGTAACTCTCTAATTAATCCTTCAAATTGTAAATTTTCTTCTGACATATACTCTTTTGCTTTGTCTATTACATCCACATTAAGTCCAAGTCTTTTAGAAATTTCAAAGGCATTAGATTTTCCTGGTACTCCAATAAGTAATCTATAAGTAGGCCTCAATGTCTTTATATCAAATTCAACAGATGCATTTTCTATTCCTTCTGTCTTCAATGCATAAGCTTTAAGTTCACTATAATGAGTAGTTGCAATTATCTTACATCCACGATTTCTTAAATTCTCAATTATTGACATAGCAAGCGCTGAACCTTCACTTGGATCTGTTCCTGAACCAATTTCATCAAAGATAACAAGTGAATCTTTATCTGCTTTCTCCATAATTTTAATAATATTTGTCATATGAGATGAGAATGTGGATAAACTTTGTTCTATACTCTGTTCATCTCCAATCTCAGCAAATACTTCTGTAAAAAATGCCACTTCTGAGTTATCTTTTGCCGGTATCAAAAGTCCGCTAAGTGCCATAACATGCAATAATCCAACTGTTTTTATAGTAACAGTTTTACCACCTGTATTAGGTCCTGTTATCATAATTACTTGAAAATCATCACCTAAATGAATGTCTGAAGGCACAACTTTATCCGCTTCTATAAGAGGATGTCTTGCTGCAATAATATTAAATATTCCGTCTTCTCTTATTACTGGTTTTACAGCATTTAATTTTGATGCATATCTCCCCTTTGCAAATATAAAATCAAATTCTATAAGGGTATCTAAATTACTTAAGCAAACATCAGCATTATCTTTTACTTTTAATGACAATGCTTGTAATATTCTTTCAATTTCAGCTTTTTCTTTTAATTTTAGCTCTCTTATTTCATTATTTAGATTTACAAGACTCATAGGCTCAATAAATACAGTTGCACCAGTTGAACTTTGATCATGTACAAGTCCTGGAACTGACCCTTTATGCTCAGCTTTTACTGGAATAACATATCTGTCGCCTCTCATAGTATATAATTCATCTTGAAGATACTTTGAATTACTCTTAACTATAGAGTTTACTTTTTCTCTTATTGATGAATTTTTTTCTCTTATACTTCTTCTTATATTATATAAAGTCTGACTTGCTTTATCACTTATTTCCTCTTCTGATACAATACATCTCTCAATTTCATCTTCTAAATTTTTAATTGGAGCTAATATATATGCAAAATCTTCAAGTCTTGGAAATGATTTTTCTTCATTTTCCCTCTTGAAAAATTCTTTCATTAATCTAGTTGATCTAAGCATACTTCCAATCTTAAGTAATGCTTCCGGAAGTAGTGTCCCACCTTTTTTAGCTCTTGCTATTCCTTCATGAATATCATGAAGACCTTCAAGAGGCGGATTACCCTTAGTTATTAATATTTCTAGTGCTTCATTAGTTTCTTCTAATTTATTATTAATTTCATATACAGTTTCATAAGGCATAAGCTCATCAATTTTTTCTTTTCCACCTTTTGTACGTGCATATTTCTTTATTGATTCTTTTACTTTTTCAAATTCTAAAACTCTTAGACTTCTATCATTCATAAAAAACCTCATCATACTCTTTAAAATATTTATCATTTTTAATAATATACTAATTTCAAGAAATTGCAATAATTTAATCATTGAGTTCATGCCTAATTCTTATTTTAGAAATATGTTTGGTATTTAATTAAATTTTTATTCAAAAACCCCACTAATCATAAATAAAAAAATATTCTATGTATAACTCATAGAAAATCACAAAAAATAATAGCTGTTCATGATTCTACATTTTCATAAACAGCTATTATACTATCTTATCATTAAATTTTCCAATAATTGTTACACACCTCTTCTTACTATTAACACTCTACTTCACATCACCTCTTAACATTATAACTCAAAACTTAATTTCATTTATAAACTGAATTTCAATCGTCTCCTTTAAAAAATTATTTCTTAAATCTCTTTTCAATACTTTATTCACTTAAATTTCGTAATTTAATTCAACCTCTCTTCCAAACTTTATAATCATTCTATAATTATTGTAATTTATGCTTTATTATCTAAACTTAAATAAACATTGGTGTCACCTCCTTACCTATATATTAATATTTATCATTTGCAGTAGAATCATCTCCCTATCTTTATGTTGTCTAATTAAAACTATGTGCTTAAATAAATTTAGGTCTCACCTCTTTAAATCTATTCTAATTATTAGTTTAATCTAACTTTTGCATTGGAATCATCCCCTAGTTAATTCTGAAAATTCTGAATATTCATTTTATTAATTTAATTATATCTCCTAATCATAGGAAAATACAGTCTATTTTTCAATTTTTATTTATGATATAATAGAACAGTTGGAGTATATTCAATGTGATACACTATATTTACTAAGATGTAAGGTTAAAAATAATATGCAGATACGCATTAAAGAATATATAGTATGATAAAATTATCTGTATACCATATTCAAAAAAGCACCTTCCTAAATTAAAGGAAATGCTTTTTTGAATATAAAAATATTAATCTTTGTATAACAAGTTTTACGTTTCTTACTCCCATTTAAAAAACTTAATTGAAATCACACTACAAACAATTGCAATCACAACCATTTCTACAATAGGAAATAAAGTATTATCAATTGGCAAGCCTAAAGTTGCCGCCTTTAAAAGTTTTATTCCTTGTGTTAATGGCAAAATATCAGCGGCTTTTTGTAATACTTCTGGCATTACCTCATAAGGTAAGGTTGCCCCTGAAAATATCAACATAGGAAAGTATAAGATACTTGCAATTATGCTTGCAATTTTCATATCAGATGCAATTCCTCCAACCATCATTCCTATACTAAACATAGATATCATAACCAAAAGATAACTTCCAATAAAGGTGAAAAATGAACCTTCAATATTACATTTAAAAATCACTTTAGCTGTAATATAAACAAGTATAAGAGATACAATAGAATATAATGTATAAATGGCAATTTGAACTGCTAATATTAAAGCTGGGCTTGATGGTGTTACCTTGAATCGCTTCAATATTTTTTTATTTCTATAATCAGATATTACAAGTGGCAATCCCATAACTCCTCCAGCACATATTGCTATTGTAGAAATTGCTCCAAAAGACTGCTCTAAAAAAGTATAATCGGCTCCTTCAAATGCTGGTTTTGATCCATAAATAATTCCGAGAATCACTACCATAATTATTGGCATGCAAATCGCAAAAATAAGCATATCCATTCCACGTAATGACAATTTAAGTTCTGTCTTGAACATTGTTCTAAAGGCTTTCATAATCATTTTCCTCCTCACGTGTATACCAAAGATAAGCATCCTCTAATCGTTCAAAAGGACTATTCTCAACTGCTTCATTTACAGTACCATAAAATATTATTTCACCATTTTTTAAGATTCCAATCTTATCACAAAGTACTTCTACTTCATCCATAAAATGAGAAGTAAGAAAAATGGTTACTCCCTTATGTTTCAGATCAATAAGATATTTCCAAACATCACGCCTTGCTTTTGCATCAAGTCCAGTTGTCAATTCATCTAAAAAAACCACTTCTGGATTAGGTATAAGTGCAAGTACTATAAACAAACGTTGTTTCTGACCTCCTGAAAGTTCGCTTACTAGGCTTTTTGCTTTATCATCAAGTTTAAATTGTTCTAACAACTTCTTATAATCTGAATAATTTTTATAAAGTGATTGAGTTTCTTCACATAATTCAGATACTGTAATTTTATCTTGATAATTTGTTTCTTGAAATTGTACTCCCACACGCTCAAACAACTTTTTTCTATCATATACTGGATTCATGCCTAAAATAGATATCTTTCCTTTATCAGCTGTTTTCGTACCCAAAATACATTCTATTGATGTACTTTTCCCCGCTCCATTTTCTCCCAGTAATCCAAAAACTTCACCACACTTTATAGAGATGTTCAAGTTACTTACTGCTAATTTTCCATCATAAGATTTAGAAAGTTGTTCAACTTTAATTGTTGTTTCCATGACTCTTAAGCCTCCTTTATCTCTTTTCATAAATGATATTACCATTTACATAAAGTCTGGTGTAAAAATGGAGGGTTTAAATATTTTTCTCAATTTTAAACAATAAAAAATCAGCCCGCAATATATTGGGACATATTGCTAGCTAACTTTTTATAAATCAAAACTATCCTATTTTATTCTGTTAAATAATATTCTTCTTTCATTTTTATTAAATGCTTATATATCGTTTTTGCATTATTACTTGCATATCTCAACGAAGTAAGAAGCCTGTCATATGCGGTAATAATTTCGTCATCTTCACTGGGAGTATCAATTATATCTTTAATGTCAGCCTCAGAACTACTTGATAAAGCGCCTAGCATTCTAAGTATTGCTGAGAGTGAATAATTTGCACATCTAAGTGAATAAATCACTTTTAACCTATTTATATCATTATCTGTATAAATTCTGTATCCATTTTGTTTTCTTTTAGCCGTTAACAATCCATTTAGCTCCCAATTACGCAATGTATCAATAGTAACATTAAGATAATCTGCTGCTTCTTTTCTGGTTAAACATAACTTCTCATTTTCATTAATCTCTCCAGATAATATCTTTTCTACAATAACAATTGCTTCTTCTGCTTTCAGTCTTTCATCTTCAATTTTATCCAAATATTGTAACGTGAGTTCTATTGATTTATCCACATCACCAGCTGCACATGTCTTAACAATTTCTACTGCCTGTGCTCTCAGCCCATTTTGTAATACTTCTACCTGAAAAGCAAGTCTTGCAATTTTAAATTGATCTATATGAAGTTTTGTAAAAATTCTATATCCATTTGATTTTCTTTTGGGAGTAGTAATTAAATTTAAATCTTCATAAAATCGAACAGTATTTGGATGAATGCCAATGATCTTTGCAATCTCAGATGTACTATAAAATTCTTTCACAATATCACCTCCATATATATATATGATACTACGATCATAAAGTCTGGTGTTATACTGGATGGTTTATTAAACTTCATACATGAATTTTTAAAATTATATGTAGGAATACATATAATAAAAAGAAACTGCTATAAAAGCAGTTTCCACTTTTTCTATTCTACTCCACGTCTATAATGCCCATTAGTATATATTCTGTTTTCATTTTTCTTTCCAAGCTTAATTTGATTTAA
>SVCF01000007.1:110265-124103 GCA_015058475.1 Clostridium butyricum
TATTCTACTCCACGTCTATAATGCCCATTAGTATATATTCTGTTTTCATTTTTCTTTCCAAGCTTAATTTGATTTAAAACATCTCTAACTTCTTCATAAGATTCATCTTTAAAATCAACTCCAAAGTTATTTATACCAAAGTTCTTTAATTCAGGAACTTCTTCAATTAAATTAATAGGAAGAGAATTTAATATATGGGTTCTACATGTATTTTCACAAAGAACTCTGAATCTTTCATTCATTCTATCAATTAATGTGAAGTTATCCTTCATACATGGAGCATTGCATGCTTTCTTTCCAGTCTTATTACCAAATGTACTTCCAATTGGGCAGTATTCACTTACCATAAGTTCTGTTTTTCCATATATATTTACTCCAACATTAACATCTAAATTTTTCATAGTTTCTTTTAATTCTTTTCTATTTAGTTCAATACTTAAAAATGGAATATCGACATCTTCGCTGTAAAATTCAGCGCCTTCCTTATTGTATATATTGAGTTTATAATCACCTACAATAAATAACTTATCTTTATATCGCCTTATTATACCTGCATTGCATGTAATAATACCTTTTATGTATGGAAGTAGTTCGTCTATAACCTTAATAACATTATCAAAATCCTGCTTTATAATGCCAGGTACTTTTATATAGATATTTTTATTTGTAATTGCAGTAATATCTTCCTTCTTTAAAGCACCTTTTTGTCTGCTGAAAGATAAATTAACTGCAATGTTTTTTACAATATTATCTTCTGTTAAAGCTCTTAATTGTTCTTTTGTAATACAGCTGAATATATATCCTAAATCCAAATCATTTTTCTTTGAATTTACTGTATATTCCTCTTGAATTCTTTTTCTTCTATAATTTGTTGTATTATCTTTTAAAATTTGCTCAAATAATTCTCTTCTTAAGTTATTTAGTGATGCAATTCTTATAAATCCATCATCAAATTCATTAAATGTTATTTTATTAAACTTATAAGGTATTTCACCTGACTTTTTAAGCGATTCTTCTATTCTACCTTGTGTTAATGGCTTATTTTCTGCCATTTCCACCAAATCACCATATACCTTATATTCCTTATTATTAAACTTTGTTTTTAATATAAGAGGTGCATTTACTTTAAATTCCACTTCACCATTTAAAAGGATTTTTCTTAAGTATGGCTTTGTATAATCTTTTAATTCATCAAATAATTTCTTATCTGACATTTTAAATAATCTATATCCTTTTTTATATCCATTATTCGGAAACAACTTAACTTTATCTCCTACATTTGCTTCTTTAACTTCTTTTCCATTAAGAATGATTTTGCTCAAAGTAAATCCATCATCATCAAATCTTATTCCATCACCAAGCGCAACATCTTCTTCTAAGATAACTTCACCTTTATCTAGCACCTTACCTATAAACACTCCAGTATTTTTAGCATATTCAAAACTCATCATATCTTTTCCTGTATTTTTGTATAAATATGCTTTAGCAAATCCCTGTCTGTTAAATAGTTTTGCTAATTCTTTTTTACCATTAGTTAAATTAAAATCAGTATTATTTAATGCCTTATCTATTGCTTTTCTATAATTTCTAGTAACACCAGCAACATATTCTGGCTTTTTCATACGTCCTTCAACCTTTAATGATGCTGTTCCACTTTTAACAATTCTATCAATATCTTCAATTAAACATGTATCTTTAGGGCTTAAAAGATATCCCTTTCTTTCCCCTAAAGTTTCACCTTGAAGAGTGTACTGCATTCTGCAGCTTTGTGCACATCTTCCTCTATTTCCGCTTCTTCCACCAATCATTGAACTCATAAGACATTGGCCTGAATAACATACACATAATGCACCATGTACAAATATTTCTGTTTCTATTCCAAGATCCTTTGAAATATATTTAATTTCATCTAAAGAAAGTTCCCTTGATAAAACTATTCTGTGAAGTCCTTTTTCATTGAAGTATATAGCACCTTCACCATTATGTATTGTCATTTGAGTTGACGCATGTAATTCAAAATCCGGATAAATCTTCTTACATGAATTAATAAGTCCAGTGTCTTGAATTATTAAAGCATCAACTCCTATTTCATAAAGATACCCAACATATTTAATAGCTTCTTTTAATTCATTTTGTTTTAAAAGAGTGTTCATAGTTACATATATTTTTACATTATAACTGTGAGCATAATCCACTGCTTTAATCATTTGTTCATTATCAAAATTTGAAGCATATGCTCTTGCTGAAAATTTATTTCCACCAAGATAAATTGCATCTGCACCATTATTTATTGCAGCAATTAAGCTTTCCATACTTCCTGCTGGAGCCAGTAATTCTACTTTATTCATAATAAGTTTTATTTCCTCCCGAATGTGCTTTTTATACACTTATTCTTTGTTTATCATCATTAATAATATACTAAATTCAAAAAAATGCAAAGCAAAGAGTAGATATTTAAAATACCTACTCTTAAAGTCTATTTTCTTACTATTGGGCCTACTTGTTGTTTCTTAGCTTTAGCTATTTCAATTTCTGCATCAATCAGTTTTGCTTGTAATTCAAAAAGCTTATGCTGAGAAGCTCTGGATTCCTCATTCTTCTTTGAATTTTCCTTAGATAGCTCCTGCATTTCAATCTCTATTCTCTGCATTTTACTTTTTTTATCTTCTAATTCTTCTTTCATCTTCTTTAATTCAGCTTCTTTAGCATCAATTGTCTTGGATAATCTTAAGAAAATATCTTCCTTATCGCTCATATCCTTCTCGTATCTAGCTATAGCACGTTCTTTACTTGCTATTTCCTCTTTTAATCTTCTGAATTCATATTCTTTAGCTTTTATTTCTTCTTCCATTTGAACTAAACTGTTATTTTTTTCTTCAAGTTCACTTTCTAATTTTAAGATTTCATCTTCTTTACTTCTTACTTCATTATTTAGCTTTTCTACTGTTTTCTTATTTTCTTCTACAGCAGTACTAAATTCTATTTTTAAATTAGAATTACTATTTTTAGTAAGTTCAAGTTCTTCTTGAAGAACTTCCATATTTTTATCGCCTTTTTCAATTTCTTTAGATAGCTCATCATTTGCATCTCTCATATTACTTAGTTCTATATTTAACGTTTCTTTATCATTTTCAAGCTTAGATATTTCTTCTTTTAACTCTTTAACAGCTAATACTGAACCTTCAAATTTACTGTTTATAGCTGCTTTTTCATCTTCTAGTGCTGCTATCATTACCTCTAATTCTGCTTTTTCTTCAATTACTTTATTTAATTTTGAACTTGTCTCATTTGTTACATCTATTTGTGCTTCCAGCTTTTGGTTATATTCTAAAAGTTCATTATCACACTCATTAAAAATCTCATTTAATTCATTAATTTTCTCATTTAAGCTGTTAATTTCAGCTTTGTTCTTTTCTAATTTACTTATCAGCTCTACTACTTTTTCTTTCTCAGCCTTTAATTCATCAGCTAAATTACCTTTTTCAATTTTTAAGTTTTCTATTTCTTTAGCTAGGTTATTGTTTAATTCTTTTTCAGAATTAAGCATTCTAATATTTTCATTTTTTTCATTAATTTCTGCTTCAAGTTTATTTTTAGTTTTTTCCAATTTATTTGTTACTTCTAAATGTAATCCTTTAATATGTTCTAAATTCTTTTTACAAGCTTCAAATTCCTTAGATAATTCTTTATTAGAAGTAATTTCTTCTTCAAATGTTTCCTTTAACCTTTCTAATGAATCACTTAACTTTTCTTTTTCTGAATTAACTACAGTTAAGTTATTAATTAAGTTTTTAATTTTTTCATTAGCACTATTTAAATCATCACTTAATTGATTTTCTTTTTCTTTATATTCAATATTAAGCTCTTCTTGCACTTCTTTATATTCATTAAATTCATCTTTTAAACTATTAAGCTCATTATTTAATGACTGATTAATATAGCTATGATTAGATTTAAGCTTCTCTATTTCTTCTG
This sequence comes from Clostridium butyricum, assembly GCA_015058475.1. Classification (GTDB taxonomy): domain Bacteria; phylum Bacillota; class Clostridia; order Clostridiales; family Clostridiaceae; genus Clostridium; species Clostridium butyricum_B. The sequence goes on from SVCF01000007.1 coordinate 114,241, forward strand.
TTAAGTCTGCATTATTATTTAAAGCTTGTTCTTTCTCAATAGTTGTGTCTGCTAATTTTTTATTTAATTCTTCTATTTCTTTTTTAGCTATTGCTAAATCATTTTCTAATGCATTATATACAGATTCTTCATTCTTATATCTTTCTTTTAATTCATTTTCCTTATTATTAAATTCAACTATCATATCACTTTTTTCTTTTGATAATTGCTCAAAATTTATCTTTAAATTTTCTAACTGACCTTTTAGTAGTGAATTTTCTTCTGAAAGAGTTTTTTCACTCTTTTCAAATTTATCTAATTCATACCCACATTCAAATAGTTCATCTGTTATATTTACTGCTGCTAATACTGTTGCATCATGTAAACTTAACCCTGCTTTTTTACTTGCTATTTCTTTTATTTTATTATCTACGAAACTCGCCACTCCAAATAAATATTTTTCATCTTTATCCCCTTTTAAATTGTAAGTCATACCATTTATATTAACTGATATTTTATACATCAATATCCACCTCGTAAAATTCTTTATCATTACTAATTATAGGACATATTGTCCAATAAAACAATTATATAGGGCCTATCTACAATCAATTTTTTCTTATAATCTTATTTTCCCTATAATCTCATTCCATTATTTACCTTATATTATAACTGACTTTCCAATAATATTCAAAAAACTTTTTTAAAATTTATTTTTTATGTTATACTTGTCTTAATTATATATAATAAAATTCATATTGTATTGATATTAGTAAAAATGATATTTTATATTGATTTAAGATGTATTATTATAATAAAATATTCTAGTATATGATTAACAACAATTATAATTGTTAAGAATTGAAATAAAGCAAATTAGGTGGTGAGTACAATTAATATAAAATCTATATTAAGTATAATTTTAGCAAAAACTGCAGCATATCTTTCAAAACATCTTTTTAAAGGCGGAAGTAATTTCCCGGGAAAAATTGCTTTAAAAGTTGATAAAAATGTATTAAAAACTGTTTGCAATGGATATAAAGTAATTTTAGTTACTGGAACTAATGGTAAAACAACAACTACCAGCATGATCTATAATATATTAAAAGAAAATAAATTTGATGTTATTACAAATAGTACTGGTGCTAATTTATATACAGGCATCGTAGCTTGTTTCATTTCTAACTTTTCATTTTTTAAGAAGAGAAAAAATGCTTATGCTGTTATAGAAGTAGATGAAGCAAATGTTAAATTTATTACTGAACATATAAGCCCTGAAATAATAACTGTAACTAACCTATTTAGGGATCAATTAGATAGATATGGTGAAGTTTACACAACCTTAAATAAAATTCTAGAAGGTATTCATAATGTTCCAGATTCTAAATTAATTTTAAATGGTGATGAATCCTTACTTGGAAGACTGAATTTAAATAATCCTTCAATATATTATGGTTTTAATGTTCCTATAAAAAAGGATAATTCTCTTGATTTAAATGCTGATGCAAAGTTCTGTAAGTTTTGTAAGGCTCCATATAAATATAATTTTGTAACTTATAATCATCTAGGCGATTTCTATTGCCCTGAATGCGATTATAAACGTCCAGAGTTAAAGTATTCAGTCGATAAGATATTTGATTTAACACCTGATAATTCATCAGTTTTAATTAATAATACTGATGTTTTTATAAGTCAATCTGGTGCTTATAATATTTATAATGCTTTAACTGCCTTCTCTGTAGCTAAAGAACTTAAAATTGACGATTCTATAATAAAAGCTTCTCTTCAGAATCAAGAATCAAGCTTTGGTAGACAAGAAGAAATTAAAATACACAATAAAGATATAAAAATAATTTTAGTTAAAAATCCTGCTGGATATAATCAAGCTTTGGATACTCTATTACTTAACAAGGATCCATTTTCAGCAGTATTTATGTTAAATGATAATTATGCTGACGGACGTGATGTTTCTTGGATATGGGATGTTGATTTTGAAAAGATATCCACACTTCCAATTGAAAATGTATTTATATCCGGACTTAGACTGTATGATATGGCTATTAGGCTAAAGGTTTGTGGTTTAAATCCTGATAAATTTATTTTACAAGAAGATTATGAAGGCTTAACAGAAAAAATTAAGGGTTCTTCTTCCAATAAAATATATATACTTGCAACTTATACTGCAATGATTAACTACAGAAAATATCTTCATTCAAAAGGCTATATCGAAAAATTGTGGTAAACAAAGGAGGCATATAAAATGGAACTAACAATCTGTCACCTATATCCTGATTTACTAAATGTATATGGAGATATAGGAAATGTACTTATTTTAAAACATAGGGCATCACTTCGAGGAATAGATGTTAAAGTAGTCAATTGTTCTTTAAATGATACTTTAGATAAGGATAATATAGATATTCTTTTCTTTGGTGGTGGCCAAGATTATGAACAATGTATTGTATCTGCTGATTTAAATACAATAAAAAAGGATGCTCTTAAGGAATATATAGAAGATGAAAAAGTACTCCTTGCTATTTGTGGTGGATATCAATTGCTTGGAAAATATTATACTGCTCCAAATGGAGAAAAAATAGAAGGCCTTGGTATATTAGATATATATACAGAAGGTGGGGAGAATAGATTTATTGGAAATACAGAAATATATAATGAAGTTTTTAATGAAACTTATGTTGGTTTTGAAAACCATTCTGGAAGAACATATATAAATAACTACACTCCTCTTGGGAAATGCATTCATGGATATGGCAATAATGGCCAAGATGGATATGAAGGTTGTATATATAAAAATACTTTTGGTTCATATTTTCACGGTTCTTTCTTATCTAAAAATCCTGAATTTGCTGATAGACTATTACTATTAGCTCTTCAAAAAAAATATGGTTCTGATATTACATTAGAACCTTTAAATGATGACCTTGAATTGAAAGCAAAGAATGTTATCAAAGAAAGACTAAAATCAGCTAGTAATTAATAGTTTACAGTTATCTTAATGAAGGAATTATATTGTTTTAATTATTCCTTCATTTTTAATTGTCCACTATCAATCGCTTATGCTATACTAAAAATACTTAATTTATAAATAGAAGTGGAGAGATTGACTTGAAAAAAAACTTTATTCTAAAAACTCTTGTATTAACCCTTTCAATTTCATTATTTAGTTCTTTCAATATGGGAAACTTTAATAATGCTTCAGCTGCTACAACTGAGCCTGAAATTGTTGCATCATCTGCTATAACTATGGATTTAGAAACTGGAGAAGTAATTTATTGTAAGGATGCCGATGTTCAACATTATCCTGCAAGTACAACAAAATTATTAACTGGTTTATTATTAGCAGAAAACAAACAAAAAAGTGATCAGTTAGTATATACTGAAGATGCAAAGGCCCAACCAGCTTATTCTTTAGATGATAGCTTTATGGGTGGTTCAATGCAAATTGGTGATAAAATTTCAGCAGATGATATAATGAAAGGATTATTACTTTTCTCTGGAAATGATACTGCTTATGTTATATCTGACAATGTTGCTGGAAATGCTGAAAATTTTGCAGCTATGATGAATGCAAAAGCTAAGGAACTTGGAGCCAATAGCAGTAATTTTGTAACTCCTAACGGCTTACATGATGATAATCACTATACAACTGCATATGACCTTTCTCTTATTACAAGTGCTGCTTATGAAAATGAATGGGAAAGAAATGTTATGTCATTACCAGAAGCATCTATATACATTAATGGTGCTAAAGTCATGATTGAAAATAGAAATTTAACTCTTGGGCAAAATGGTAATATTGGTGGAAAAACTGGATATACCAGTCTTGCTGGTGGGTGTCTAGCTACTGTTTATGAAAGAGATGGTAGAAAATTAATAGGTGTAGTTTTAAAAAGTACTCAAGTTGATAATGAGGATATGACTAAATTTAATGACATGGATGCTATTATGAATTATAGTTATGGTGCTCAAAAAGAAGTTTATAAATCAAGTGGTGAAGAAGTAGGAAACGCATCTGTTGAATATAAATCATTTGGATTCTTCGGTCCAAAAAAGACTGTTAATGTTCCTATAAGATTAGCACAAGATGTTACATACTATAAGAATTCTATAAATGATGCTGAATCTAAGATCACGTACATTGGCAATGATTCTACTGCTTGGAACCTTTTATTTAATAAAGATGTTAATCTAACATATACTACAAGAAATCATAGTGAAAATGTTGCTGGAACTGTTGACATTTCATTCGGTACTATTATGAAGGATAATATATTATTATATATAGGTACACTTGTTGGAATTATAATAATAATTTCATTAATATTTATGCTTAAGAGCCTATCATCTAATAGGCGAAAGAAAAGATCTAGTTATAGAAGAGGAAGAAGAAGATAATAATGAATAAAACTGAACTCAAAGGAAGCGTAATTTTAAATCCTGTACCTGTAGTTTTAGTTACTTCAAGAAATAAAGAAGGTAAAAATAATGTTTTTACTGTTGGTTGGACTGGTACAATCAATACCAAACCACCAATGCTTTATATTTCAATTAGACCTGAGCGATTATCTTATGAATATATCAAAGAATCTATGGACTTTGTAATTAATATGCCGAGTTCTAACTTAGTAAAGGCTGTTGATTATTGCGGTGTTAAACCTGGTAGAAAATTTGATAAAATAGCTGATATGAATTTCACTTTAAAAGAAAGTACTTTTGTTTCAGCTCCTTATATAGATGAATGTCCTGTAAATATTGAATGTAAAGTAAAAAATATTATACCTCTTGGAACCCATGATATGTTTATAGCTGAAGTTATATCATCTCATGTAAATGAAAATCTATTTGATGAAAAAGGTAAAATTCATTTTGAAGATGCTAATATGATATCTTACTGTCATGGTGAGTATTTTCCTTTAAGTAAGAAACCTATTGGCTCTTTTGGATTTTCAGTAATGAAGAAAAAAACTATGAAACGTAAAAATTTAGAAGAAAATAATACTCGTTTCAATAGAAATACTAAAACTTCAAAATCTAATAAGAAAAGTTCAAAAAGAAAATAGATAAAAAAATCACTAGAATATTCTTTTCTAGTGATTTTTTATCTTATCCTTTCAAACTCTTAAACCCTTCTCCTAAAACTTCACTTGTTTCACTTACAGTTATAAAGGCACTACCATCATTTTCCTTAATAAATTGTTTTAATTTTATAAATTGACTTCTTGTTAATATGGTAAGAATCACACAATTATCTTGACCTGTATATCCACCTTTTCCATGAAAAACTGTACATCCCCTATTTATTTGATTTATTATATAACCCGCAACAACCTTTTCTTTTTTAGTAAACACCATAACCTGCTTAGACATGTTAATACCATCTATAAATTTATCAATTAATGTACTAGTTAAATAAACACTTAAAAGTCCAAATAATGCCAGCTCTGTTCCAAAAGTAAATATAGCTAAGATTATTACAATAGAATCTGATATCAAAAGACCCTTTCCAAAATCTAAATTACAATACTTACTTAGTAGTTTGGCAGTGATACTTGTTCCGCCTGTAGTTGCATCTTGTGTAAGCATAATAGCACTACCTAATGCTAATAATGCACTTCCAAATATAGATGCTAATACTAAGTTATCTGTAAAAGGAACCACTGTAAAATTTCTTTCAATTACAGATAATGATATTGATAATCCAAAAGCTGCATACAAACTTTTAATACCAAAACTTCCACCAATAAAAATAAATGCTAGAGCAAATAATATCACATTACATATATTCATTATTATACCTGTTTCAATTCCTAACATTTTATTAATTACAAGTGCTAATCCTGATACTCCTCCAGATGCTATTTCATTTGGAAAGAAGAAAAATTCTAATGATATTACTACAATTGCTATGCCTAATGTTATAATTGCATATTCTTTTAATTTCTTCATGCTTCCTCCTTATTCTCTATATTTATTCTAGATTATTATTCATATTTGATATATTATCATATATTTAAAAGATTAATCGATTATAGTTTGCATCAAATATTAATATTTTATATACAAATTTTCAAAATAAGTACTTATAAGTATCCTGTATTAGCAATATTTAAATCATTTTATAAAAAAAATAAGATACTCTAAAATAAAATTTTAGAATATCTTACTTATTTATTATTAATTACTATATTTAATATAACTAATATATTTTTATTTAGAATCATACAGAATTCGAGAATTTAAAAGCTAATTATTCTAATAACTAATATATTTTTTAGTTCTACATAATTATTTAAAATATATAACTAGATAACTTCAATATTAACGGTGCAAGAACTACCGTCATAATTCCAGCGATTCCTATTGAAAGACTACTCATAGCACCTTGCACTTCTCCAAGCTCTATCGCCTTGCTTGTACCAACCGCATGTGAAGCAGTTCCAATTGCTATTCCCACAGCAACTTCATCCTCTATCCTGCATATTTTACACACTGTTGGACCTATTACAGCTCCAATAATTCCTGTTGCCACAATTGCTAAGACAGTTATTGGTACAATTCCGTCAATTTGTTCACTTATAGAAATTCCTATAGGTGTTGTAACTGACTTTGGTGCAAGAGATTTTATTATTGTATCATCTAATCCAACTAGATGCGATATACATATTATTGATACTATTCCTATTACAGTCCCAAAGAAAATGCCTATAAAAATTGCTTTTGCATTCTTCTTCAATAAATTTAATTGTTTATATAAAGGAACAGCAAGTACAACTGTTGCTGGTCCAAGAAACATGTTTATGAATTTTCCTCCATTATCATAAGTTTCATAATCAATATTGAAAACCATCAAAAATGTTATAGTGATAATTATACCTATTAGTAATGGATTTAATAAAGAAAATTTTGTCTTTCTATTTATATATATTCCTATCTCAAAAGATGCTAATGAAAGTACTAACGCAAATAATAAATTATTAGTTATCATTTCCAATTCCTTCACCTTCATTCATATTTATTTTTTTCTTATTAGAAATACACTGAACAATAATGCCTGTTCCTCCTATTATTAATATTGTTGTAGACATACAAACAGTCAATATTTGAACCCACGTAGATTTTATTATATCTACTGAAGCCATAAGTCCAACTCCTGCTGGAATAAAAAAGAATGCTAGATGGCTTAATAAAAAATCCGATACATTCTCAACATCTTCCAACTTAACAACCTTACTACATAATAGTATAAATAGTATAAGCATACCTAATATGTTTCCTGGTATAGGTATATTTAATATTAATGATATAAATTCACCTAATAAATAAATTCCTAGAATAATTAATGCTTCTCTAAATAGCTTCATATTCTTGCCCCCTATAATTATTCCTCACCATTCTTTCACCCTACTCTTCAAGCCATACATTATATAATTTATCATTATTACATTAATAAGTAAAATACTAATTTTATTTATATATTATCAAATTTATTTATAATCTATTAATAACTTATATTTATACTAATATACTCCATTTTTAAATGCTTTTTCTTGTTAATACGTTGACATCTATATTATGTGTTAATTTAATTAGCATTTGTATGATAATAAAATTTAATTTACTTAGTATTTATTAATAACCTATACCTAATATTACTTTAGCTAGTATAATATATATACAACAAATTGTACTCTTAGTGTATGAATTACACCCAATAAAATAGTATGTATATTTAAAGATGCTTCAAGATATTTTTATTTCTTAAAGCATCTTTTTACTTCTAATCTTAGGTATCCTTTTCACGAACTAACTTCTTTTGCAAAATAGCCACTATTTCATACATTATAAAAGCAACAATTGAAAGGATGACTATACTCATCATTACCATATCAAGCTGCGCTACTTGTCCACCATATATTATTAAGAATCCTAATCCTTCTTTAGCAACCAAAAATTCTCCCATAATTACACCAACCCAAGACAAACCTACATTTATTTTTAGTGCTGATATAAAAATTGGAATAGAATATGGAAAGACAAGATATCTTAGCATTTGTATTTTTGAGGCTCCCAAAGTTTTCATGAGCATAATTTTTTCATTTTCTATCTCATTAAATCCACTCAATATACTAATTATTGTGGTTACAACCGATATTAATAACGTTATTACAATAATAGCTGGCATTCCATTACCAATCCAAAAAATTATTATTGGTGCAAGTGCTACTTTAGGAAGTGCATTTAATACTACTAAATATGGATCTAATATTTTTGAAGCAAATGGATACCACCATAATATAACTGCAATTATTCCTCCTAAAATAGTTCCTAAGGTGAATCCTAAAATGGTCTCATAGCAAGTCACTCCTATATGAGTTAATAAACTTCCATCCTTGTATAAAGATATAAATGATTTTATAACTCTTGTAGGACTGGATGTTAAAAATGGATCAATCCATTTTAATTCAGCTGCAATTTGCCATAATCCTATAAATATCACAAGTATGAGTATTCTGCTTACTACAATTCTTATTTTATTACTTTTAACATTTTTTAAATATATTTCATGTTCTTTACTCACCTTGTTTTCTATATTCTTATTCATTACGTTCATCCAGCTCCTTCCATAGTTTATTGAAGTATTCCCTAAACTCTGGTTCTTTACGTCTTTCAAAAGGAGTTAGATTTCCCTTAGGAAATTTTATTTGTTCCTCACTCTTAACACTTGATGGTCTCTTAGTTAAGACTACTATTTTATCTGAAATTGAAATAGCCTCACTTATATCATGTGTTACCATCAATGCTGTTTTCCTTTCGTTTTTTATTATTTGATATACATCATCACATACTAATAGCCTTGATTGATAATCCAACGCTGAGAATGGTTCATCTAAAAATAATATATCTGGATTTAATGCTAAAGTTCTAATAAGCGCAACTCTTTGTCTCATTCCTCCTGATAATTGGCTTGGGTGATGATTTTTAAACTTGCTTAGTCCATAAGTTTCTAGAAGTTTGTTTACTCTTTCAACAGATTCATCATTAAGCTTTTTTTTTATTTTTAATCCTAAAATCACATTTTCCCATACAGTAGACCATTCAAATAAGTGATCCTTTTGAAACATATATCCTATCTTCTCTAAATGCTTTTTTATATCTTCACCATTATACAGTGCAACTCCACTAGTTGGATTTAGAAGTCCACTTATTATATTTAAAAGTGTAGATTTTCCACATCCAGATGGTCCTAAAATGGAAACAAATTCTCCATTATTAACTTCAAAGTTTACACTTCCTAAAGCCTTAGTTTCTCCTTGAACTGTATGGTAATTCATTGCTATATTCGATATTTTTAATAAAGTCATCTATCATTCCACCACCTTTTCATCTTTAAGTGACTTCTATTTTAGTGCTTTTTCTGCATAAGAATTATCAACCATATCATTAAAAGCTGGTCTATTAGGAATTAGGCTACTATCATATTCAATTATTATATCCATTAATCTATTTAGATCTTTTTCTTTAATTGTTGGTTCATGTGCTAAAGCATCAATTGCTTTATAATTTTCTATAACTGTAATTATTGTATCTCTTTCAGTTCCTGGAAAATATTCTATTATACTATCAGCTATCTCTTCACTAGTATGACTAAAATACCATTGCTGGCCCTTATAAATTGCATTTGTGAACTTTTGAATCACCTCTGGATTTTCTTTCATATATGAGTTTGTAGCAAAGAAACAAGTATAAGGTATAATACCTGATTCTTCTCCTACTGATGCAAGTATATGTCCTGTACCTTCTTTTTCAAGAACTGAAGCTGTAGGCTCAAATAATGCTACATAGTCGCCAGTACCACCTTTAAATGC
>SVCF01000047.1 GCA_015058475.1 Clostridium butyricum
TCAGCAATCAATGCTAAATCTTTAGTCATTATACCATCTTCTATTGTCTTTATTGATGCTTTTTCTAACTTATCTGCAAAATCTACTAATGCAGCATTATTATCTAATTCTCCTCTTTTTCTTAAAGCTCCACTCCATGCAAATATTGTTGCTATTGAGTTTGTTGAAGTTTCTTGACCTTCTAAGTGTTTATAGTAGTGTCTTTGAACTGTTCCATGAGCAGCTTCATATTCATAATTTCCTTCTGGTGAAACAAGCACTGAGGTCATCATTGCAAGAGAACCAAATGCAGTTGCAACCATATCACTCATAACATCACCATCATAGTTTTTACAAGCCCAAATCATTCCACCTTCTGATTTTACAACCCTTGCAACAACATCATCTATTAATGTATAGAAATATTCTATACCTGCGGCATTAAATTTTTCTTTATATTCTGCATCAAATATTTCTTGAAATATATCTTTAAATGTATGATCATATTTTTTAGAAATTGTATCCTTTGTTGCAAACCAAACATCTTGTTTTGTATCAAGTGCAAAATTAAAACAGCTTCTTGCAAAACTTTCAATGGATTTATTAATATTATGCATTCCCATTACAATGCCTTTATCGTCAAAGTTATGTACTAATTCTCTTTGCTCTGTACCATCTTCTCCTGTAAATACCAACTCACATTTGCCTTTTCCTTCAATTTTCATTTCAACATCTTTATAGATATCTCCATAAGCATGTCTAGCTATTGTTATTGGTTTTTTCCAAGTTCTAACATAAGGTTTAACTGGGTCAACTATAATTGGTGCTCTAAAAACTGTACCATCTAATATAGCTCTTATAGTTCCATTAGGACTCTTATACATTTCTTGTAAATCATATTCTTTAACTCTTGCTGCATTTGGAGTTATTGTTGCACATTTAACTCCTACCTTGTACTTCTTTATTGCATTAGCAGCCTCTACAGTAACTTTATCGTTTGTTTTATCTCTATATTTTAATCCTAAATCGTAATATTCTGTATTTAATTCTATAAAAGGATTTAAAAGTTCATCTTTAATAGCGCTCCAAATTACTCTAGTCATTTCGTCTCCATCCATTTCAACTAATGGTGTTAACATCTTAATTTTTTCCATTTAAATTAGCCCCCTTCGATTTTTATACTAATCTTTCATATCATGAATATATATGAATTATTTTAGTATTTTTTCATTTCTAATTATACAGTATTGTTATATTTTTATCAATTTATATCTTTATTCTATTAATTATAAATATGACAATAAATTATTTTTAAATATATAAAAAATTCACCTAAATATTTCTTTTTGCTTTATACTATAAATTCATAATCATTCCACACCCTTCATTATCATTGGGTCTTCTTCTAAAGCCAAACTTCTCATAAAATTCTTCTGAACCTTTTGATGACATTAAAAGTACCATAACTGATGTACCAGGTATTTTGTTTTCCTTTATGTAATCTATTAAATTATCTATAATCATCCGCCCTATTCCTTTACGTTGATACTTCGGATCAACATTTATGTTTTGAAGATAATATACATATGCCCCATCACCAACAAGTCTTCCCATTCCTACCGCTTCTTTATTATTTCTTGCACAAACAGTATATAAACTGTTACTTAAAGCTTTTTTTATTTGTTCATCTAATAAACATGATAAATTTACTGAATTTCTTAGTTTTGAAAATTCATCTATGGTTAAATCATTTGCTGTTAATTCTATGTTCAATTTTTATTCCCCCAAAAAATATATATTTTTTATTATATCCTTAACGCTTCATGAATAAATATTCATATTATCTAATTATTATACACTAATATAACATATTTTATTGTATTAAATAAAATATGTCAAATGTATAAATCCCCATTAAGATTTAATTAACACTATATTAATATTAATTTACTCATACAGTTGTAAAAAGCTAGTTTCTATTCTTTTTGTCTTTGACAATACATTACATAACTGCTTTTCTAAAGGTTTTTTGCTATTTTTCCTTTTCACTCATAATAACAGAATATTTTTTTGATAATTATCGTTTAAAATTATTCTCTGAGAAAGTTTATTTTTATTCAAAATATTTCCATATCCAATATAATAATTCATAATATTATAGATAATTCCCAAATTATATAGTAATATGAAATATAGTTAAATAATATATTGGTGAAAAATAATAAAGCAACGCAAAAAATATAGATTATAATATTAGATTATTTTGAGGTGATAATTGTGAAAAAGATAAATTATTCTATATTAAGTGATCATCGTACTCTTCTAATGGGATTTGCAATAATTATAGTTATGTTGTACCATGCTACACTAAAAATAGATAATTCATATTTACTTAATTTTATAAAAAATACGGGGAATTGTGGTGTAGATATATTTTTCTTTGTTTCAGGAATAGGAATGTATTTTTCTTTTAAAAAATGTCCCAATATAAAACTATTCTATAAGAAAAGATTCCAAAGAATATTTCCATTATATTTTCCAATTGTTTTTATATATTCATCAGTTTTACTATATCTTGGCCAGATTAATTTCCAAAAATTTATTTTTGATATTACTACATTAAATTTGTGGTTTAATTCAGGATTTCAATATTGGTATATATCAGCAATCATACTGTTATATATTTTAACACCAATTTATATGAGGTATTATTTTAAAAAACCTAATAAGACTTTTATAATTGCATTAATTATATCTTTTTTACTAATATTAATAGGTCAAGTACCTGAGTTATTTTATCTAAGAATATTTCTTACAAGGCTTCCGATATATTTAATTGGAATACATTTTGGTGAAAAATGCTATAAAAGAAAAACTATTAGTAATGCTGCTATCTTAGCATACTTTTTATTCTTTATTATGTCTGTAGTATCTTTGATTGTATATTTTAAATATTATCAGTATGATATATTGTTATATAGTTGGCAAAAGATTTCATATATATTTTTGACTATTTCTGGATGCCTTATACTTTGTATAATATTCGAATTTATTATTAATAAGTTGAATTATAAATTTATTATATTAAAGCTAATAGGGATGCTAACTTTAGAAATTTATATATTTCATGAAAGGGTTATATATGTATTTGATAAGATTTTTAATGGAGTTATGTTAGATAAATATAATCTAATTATGAATTTAATAATTTTTATAATAACTATAGGACTAGCATTAGCTTGGAATAAAACAACAAATTTATATAAAAATTCGAACATATTTAATAATAAAAGACATACGCTTATTATAAAAGAATTAAAAAAAACAGGCTAACCTCTCTACTACTTTTTTGTTTGAATAAGATTTATATTTTTAAGTCCTCATTCTCTATTTCTCTTTCAGATTTATAGTTTTATTAATAAATTTATAATATCTCCTTCTAGCTACATCTAGAGCTTTACACATAATCTTAATGTTATAGCTATCTTATTATTAAACAATAAGGTGTATAAAAATTAAACAATAATTTTTATACACCTTATTTTTACAGTATATGTGTTAATTTTTTTATTCATCATCTGTTTCTTCATAATCTACATCTATAATTTCTCCTGTATAACCATCATCACTAGGAGTATATGTATTTACATTATTATAATTATTTGAAGCATTTGTATTCATAGTACTTTTTTGTTTTTCTATTTTTTTATATCTGATATAAGATTTAATTTTAAAAACTATATAAAGTATTCCTCCTGCTAATATTAGCCATGGAAGAAGATTTATAAATAACACTCCCACTAAAAATATTATACACATTGTTACAATGATATATATTAATCTTGTAAAATCTATATTCATAAAATTAACCTCGATACTTTTTATTTTTATTTTATTATACTCTATACTTCAATATTAGACAACGTCAAAAATTATATTCCAAAATTACCAATTTCATAGAATCGCAACAAAAAAGGAACATATCAAATCATCTTTTTTAATTTGATATGTTCCTTAACTTAGATTTAAAATTTTATTCTATTTCCTTAAAAATGCATCAACTGCTTTTGCTGCTGCAAGGCCTTCACTTATAGCTGTCACTACCAATGATTGACCACGTCTAGCATCTCCTGTTGCAAATACTTTATGCATATTAGTCGAGAATGAACCATATTCAGCTTTTATATTACTTCTTGAATCAGATTCAACCTTAAATGCATCTTTCAAATATTCTTCTGAGCCTACAAATCCCATTGCAAGTAATATCATCTCAGCCTTCCAAGTCTTTTCAGATCCCTTAACTGGAATTGGACCAAATCTTCCATTTTCGTCTTTCTTCCATTCAACATTAACAGTTTCAACACTTTCAAGATTTCCTTCTTTATCAGAATTTACTTTTGTTACTGTAGTTAAATACTCTCTTGGATCTTTTCCATAAAGATCTATGAATTCTTCTTGGCCATAGTCAACCTTAAGAGTCTTAGGCCATTCTGGCCATGGATTAGTATCTGTTCTTTCCTTAGGTGGTTCAGCCATTATTTCAAATTGAACAACTGATTTACATCCATGTCTAAGAGCTGTGGCAACACAGTCTGTTCCTGTATCTCCACCACCTATTATAATTACATTTTTATCCTTAGCAGAAATATAATTATTATCTTCATGATTAGAATCTAAAAGACTTTTTGTATTAGCTTTTAAGAAATCTACTGCAAAATAAATTCCATTAGCATCTTTTCTGCCATCTGCAACAAGATCTCTTGGCTTAGATGCACCTGTTGCTAAAACTACTGCATCAAAATTATCTAGTATTTCATTTACATCATAGTTTTCTCCAATGTTAGCATTAGTTACAAATTTAATTCCACTTTCAGCCATTATTTGAACTCTTCTAAGTATTACTTCTTTATCAAGTTTCATATTAGGAATTCCATACATTAATAATCCACCCGGTCTATCACTTCTTTCAAATACTGTCACTCTGTGACCACATGCATTTAATTGATGTGCTGTAGCTAATCCTGCCGGACCAGATCCTATAACTGCAACTGTCTTACCAGTTCTTCTTACAGGTGGATTTGCTTCAACAATTTTATTTTCAAAAGCTATATCTATTATTGCTCTTTCATTTTCCTTAATTGAAACTGCTGGGCCATTTAATCCTGCTGTACATCCTGCTTCACATGGAGCAGGACATACTCTTCCAGTAAACTCTGGGAATGGATTTGTCTTTATTAATCTATAATATGCTAAATCAAATTTGTTTCTATATACTAAGTCATTCCACTCAGGTATCAAATTATGAAGAGGACATCCTGATACGATCCCTGAAAACATAGCTCCAGATTGACAGAATGGAACTCCGCAATCCATACATCTTGCACCTTGAATACATTGTCTTTCTAAAGGAAGTCTTAAATGAAATTCATCATAATCTTTAATTCTTTCTTTAGGATCTCTATTTTTACCCACTTCTCTATCATATTCTAAAAATCCAGTTGGTTTACCCATAATCTTAAGTCCTCCTATCTTCCTTTTTTAATTTCTTGGAATGCTTTTATTTCTGCTTCATCTTTGTCACATCCAAGATTTTTATATTTTTCAACAGTTTCTAAAACCTTCTTATAATCTTTTGGGATTATCTTGATAAATTTAGATTTTTCAGTGTCAAAATTATATAAAATTTTATTTGCTTTAGGAGAACCTGTAACTTCAACATGTTCTTTAATTAATTCTTTTAATTCATCTTCTTCTTCAATATTTACTTCTTCAAGTAAAATCATTTCTTCATTTAAATTGATTTTATAGTCAACATCTTCAACATAAAGATATGCTATTCCACCACTCATACCAGCCGCAAAGTTAATTCCAGTAGCCCCTAAAACAACAACTTTACCACCAGTCATATATTCACATCCGTGAGCTCCTACACCTTCAACAACAGCTGTTGCTCCAGAGTTTCTTACACAGAATCTTTCTCCAGCTATACCATTTATGAATACTTTACCTGAAGTCGCACCATATAAAGCAACATTTCCAACAGCAATATTATCTTCAGCTACAAATGATGATTTCTTTGGAGGATATACTATAAGTTTACCACCTGATAATCCCTTACCAAAATAGTCATTTGCATCTCCTTCAACTTCTAAAGTTAATCCTTTAGGTATAAATGCTCCAAAGCTTTGACCTGCAGCACCTGTACATTTAATTGAAATAGTGTCATCTGGTAAGCCTTTTCCACCATTAACTCTTGTTATTTCTGAACCTAAAATTGTTCCAAGTGATCTGTCTGTATTAGTAATATCTATTTCAAAGCTAGTCTTTTCACCTTTTTCTATAGCCTTTTTACATTTATCTAAAAATACTTTTTCATCAATCACCTTTTCAAGCTTAAAGTCATACTTCTTGCTCGGATCAAACTTAACAACTTTACCTCTATATTTTTCTGGAGTATATAGTATAGTACTTAAATCAACATTTTTAGCTTTCCAGCTATGGATATTTTCTCTTTGTTTTAATCTATCTACTCTACCTATCATTTCATCTATTTTTCTGAATCCAAGCTTAGCCATAATTTCTCTTAATTCCTCTGCAATAAAGTACATGAAATTAACAACATATTCCGGCTTACCTTTAAATCTTTTTCTTAGCTCTTCATTTTGTGTTGCAACACCTACAGGACATGTATCTAAATTACATACTCTCATCATTACACAACCTAAAGTAACAAGTGGTGCAGTTGCAAATCCAAATTCTTCTGCTCCAAGAAGTGCAGCTATAGCAACATCTCTTCCACTCATAAGCTTACCATCAACTTCTACTCTAACTCTTTCTCTTAACTCATTAAGTAAAAGTGTTTGATGAGCTTCAGCAAGTCCTAATTCCCAAGGAAGACCAGCATTCTTAATAGAGTTTTTAGGTGATGCACCTGTACCTCCATCATAACCTGAAATTAATATAACTTCTGCTCCACCTTTTGCAACACCAGCTGCAACAGTACCTACTCCACATTCAGAAACTAATTTAACAGATACTCTAGCTTCAGTATTTGAATTCTTTAAGTCATAAATTAATTGTGCCAAATCTTCTATTGAATAAATATCATGATGTGGTGGTGGTGATATAAGTCCAACTCCAGTAGTTGAATGTCTAGTCTTAGCTATCCATGGATAAACCTTAGTTCCTGGTAATTGTCCTCCTTCACCTGGTTTTGCACCTTGTGCAAGCTTAATTTGAAGTTCATCTGCATTTACTAAGTATTCAGATGTTACACCAAATCTTCCTGATGCTACTTGTTTAATTGAAGATCTTCTACTATCTCCATTTTCATCTACAATCCATCTATCTGGATCTTCTCCACCTTCACCAGTATTTGACTTACCACCAATTCTGTTCATTGCAATAGCTAAGGCTTCATGGGCTTCTTTTGAAATTGATCCATAAGACATAGCTCCAGTTTTAAATCTCTTAACAATTTCTTCAACTGGCTCAACCTCTTCTAGTGGAACTGCTTTAGATGAATAATTAAAGTCTAAAAGCCCTCTTAAAGTTACTTCTGCTTCTTCATCGTCAATCAAATCAGTATATTCTTTAAACAATTTATAATCGCCAGTTCTTGTAGCTTCTTGTAATTTATGAATGGTCATTGGATTATATAAATGTTGCTCTTGTATTCCATCACCAGATCTTAATTTTTCATATCCTGGTGAATCTAATATAAAGTCTGCTGCATAAGTTTTATCTTTAAATCCATTTTCATGTTTAATTTCAGCTTCTTTTTGTATTTCTTCAAGGCCAACTCCACCAATTCTACTTACAGTATTAGTAAAGTATCTATCAATAACTTCTTTACCTATACCTATTGCTTCAAATATTTGAGCTCCCATATAAGATTGGATTGTTGATATACCCATCTTAGAAAGTATTTTTGTAATACCTTTAAGAACAGCTTTATTATAATTATAAACTGCCTTATCATATTCTAATTCAAGTAATCCTTCTTCTCTTAATCCTCTTATAACCTCATAAGCCATATATGGATTAATTGCTACTGCCCCAAATCCAATTAAAGTTGCAAAATGGTGTACTTCTCTTGGTTCTCCACTTTCAAGTACTAGATCTACAGAAGCTCTTGTTCCCTTTTGTACTAAATATTGATGCATAGCTGAAATAGCTAATAATGAAGGTATTGCAATTTTATCGGCACATATACTTCTATCTGATAATACTAATATTGTGTATCCATTTTCATAGGCTTCTTGTGCTTTTTCAAACATATTGTCTAAAGCATCTTCAAGAGAACTACCTTTATCAAATACAATATCAATTACCTTTGTTTTTAAGTTTCCTTGATTTAATGATTTTATCTTAGCTAATTCATCATTATTAATTATTGGATTATCAATCTTCAATAATTCACAATTTGCAGCTTTATCTTCTAATATATTACCTTCTGGCCCAATATAAACATTAGATGCCGTAACTATTTCTTCTCTAATTGCATCTATTGGTGGATTTGTTACTTGAGCAAATAATTGTTTAAAATAATTGAATAATGGTTGTGATTGTTTAGATAATACTGCTATTGGAGTATCAATTCCCATTGCTGCTAGTGGTTCTGCACCAGTTTCAGCCATTGGAAGCATTGTTGTTTTTACTTCTTCATAAGTATATCCAAATGCTTTTTCAAGTCTATCTCTAGTTTCACTATCATATTCTATTTTAAATTTATTAGAATCTTTTATCTTGTCTAATGTAATTAAATTTTCTTTTAACCATTCTCCATAAGGATGTTGAGTTGCATAAGTATGCTTTAATTCTTCATCACTTATAACTTCCTTTTTAATTGTATCTACAAGTAACATTCTTCCTGGCATTAATCTATCTTTCTTTTCAACCATTTCTGGTGAAATATCCAAAGCACCAACTTCAGATGAAAGAACTAATCTTCTATCCTTTGTTATATAATATCTTGATGGTCTTAAACCATTTCTATCTAAAACTGCACCTACTTTTTCACCATCTGTAAATACTATAGATGCTGGACCATCCCATGGTTCCATAAGCACTGCATTATATTCATAAAAAGCTTTCTTTTCTTTGCTCATGGTTCTACTCTTATACCATGGTTCTGGAATAGTCATCATAACAGCTCTTGTTAAATCCATACCATTCATATATAAAAATTCTAAATTATTATCAAATATTGCAGAATCTGAACCTTCTTTATTTATTATAGGTAATACTCTTATTAAATCTTTACCAAGAACTCTTGATTTTAGGTTTGTTTCCCTAGAGTATATCTTATTAACATTCCCTCTTAGAGTATTTATTTCACCATTATGAATCATGAATCTATTTGGATGTGCTCTTTCCCAGCTTGGGAATGTATTAGTACTATATCTTGAATGTACTAATGCTAAAGAAGTAGTTACTCTTTCATCTTCTAAATCCTTATAAAATACTCTAAGTTGAGTTGATAAAAGCATTCCTTTATATACAATTGTTTTGCTTGAAAAAGATGCTATATAAAAAGTTTCATTTAAAAATTTGCTTATCCATCCTGCTCTCTTTTCAATATTTCTTCTAACAATGTATAACTTTCTTTCAAATGCCATTCCCTTTTTTACTGAGTTAGGTCTTTTAACAAATGCCTGCATAAAATAAGGCATAGCTTCAAGAGATGCTTTTCCAAGTATTGATGGATTAGTTGGAACTTCTCTCCAACCTATTAATTCCAAACCTTCTTCTCTTGTAATATCTTCAAAAAGTAGTATTGCTTCTTCTCTTGCCTTCTTTTCTTGTGGTAAAAATACCATAGCAACTGCATAATCGCCTTCGTGTTCTAGTGTTATGCCTTTTGACTTTAATTCTTCCTTAAAAAATTTGTGAGGTATATTAAATAGCACTCCAGCACCATCACCAGTTCTTTCATCCGCTCCAGTACCACCTCTATGCTCTAATTTTTCGAGAATAGTCAAACAATCCGATAGTATTTCATGAGACTTTTCACCATCAATATTAACTATCGTACCAATTCCGCATGCATCATGCTCAAAACAGGGATTATATAGTCCTTGCTCTATAGGATTATTATTTTCCATTTGAATTCCCCCTTGAAATAATATGTATTAGTATAGTCAACAATATGAGTAATAATATCCTTTGCGATAAAATTACTCATATACTTACTATTTTCTAATTATTCTTGTTCTCTTAGTAACAAGCTAGCAATATCTCTCATTTTCTTTCCAGAATCCATGCTTATCTTCTGCATATATCTGAAAGCTTCATTCTCAGTTAAGCCTGAATTGTACATAAGCTGACCTTTTGCTTTTTCAATAAGCTTTCTATCTTCTAGAGTATGCTCCAGTTTCTCTACTTGTTGTTTTAATTTTAGTATTCTTCTTTTACTTTGAAATATTAAATCAATAGCATTTGTAAGAAGAACATTAGAAATTTTTGTTCCAATACAATATATATCTGTATCTTCTTCAATATATGATCTGTATGGCTCATTAACAATTGCTAGAAAACTAGTAGTATCATAAAGAGTCTCATAAACATCCAGCAAACTCATATCTTTAAATTTATAGCCAACCAAAACTAAATCTGGAGAATATTGCATGACCATTCTAATTAGCTCATTACCTGAAGTACACACCGATATAATATCATAGCCTTCTTGTGTAAGTAAACTCTTTAATTTATTGGCAGTTTCTATATTGCTTAAAGCTATTATTATTCTTCCTTTTTGCGCCATTGCAATCCCCACCTTACTAAATCTAAGAAATTAAGATTAATATCTATCAAGATAATTTTCTAATTCCCAATCATGAACTTTAGTTCTATAATCATCCCATTCGGCTTCTTTTCCCTCTATATAATTTTCATAAATGTGTTCACCTAAAGCTTTCTTAGCTAATTCACTTTCCTTCATAAAATTCACTGCTTCATAAAGATTATTTGGTAAGTTTTCAATACCAGCAGCCTTTCTTTCTTCATCATCCATCTTAAAGATATTAGCCACTATTTCTTCTGGAACTTCTAAGTTATTTTTAATTCCATCTAATCCTGCTTGTAAAAGTACTGCTAGTACTAAATATGGATTTGAACTTGGGTCTGGGCATCTAAGTTCAACTCTAGTACCTGCTCCTCTTGAAGCTGGTACTCTTATTAATGCAGTTCTATTACTACATGACCAAGCTAAGTAAACTGGTGCTTCGTATCCCGGAACTAGTCTCTTATAAGAATTAACTAATGGATTAGTTACAGCTGCTAATCCTTTAACATTCTTTAATAATCCAGCAATGAATTTATAAGCTACATCACTTAAACCATTTTTATCATTTTCATCAACAAAAGCATTCTTTCCATCTTTAAATAATGACATATTTACGTGCATTCCTGAACCATTGATACCATATATTGGTTTTGGCATAAATGATGCATATAATCCATGTCTTTGAGCTATAGACTTAACAACTAATTTAAATGTCATAATGTTATCAGCTGTTTCAAGTGCAGGACCATATTTAAAATCAATTTCATTTTGACCTTCAGCAACTTCATGATGAGAAGCTTCTATTTCGAATCCCATTTCTTCTAACGCTAAGGTCATATCTCTTCTCGCATTTTCTCCTCTATCTGTAGGAGCTAAGTCAAAATACCCACCTTTATCTTGAGTATTTACTGTTGCATTTCCATTTTCATCAGTTTCAAATAAGAAGAATTCACATTCTGGTCCAACATTCATTTCATAGCCTAATTCTGCCGCATCAGCAATTGCTCTTCTTAGTACATATCTTGGATCTCCTTCAAATGGAATTCCATCTGGTCTGTAAATGTCACAAATCAATCTTGCAACTTTTCCTTGTTGAGGTCTCCACGGGAATATTACAAAACTATCAAAATTTGGTTTTAGATACATATCTGATTCTTCAATCCTAACAAATCCTTCAATAGATGATCCATCAAACATCATTTGCCCATCTAAAGCTTTTTCTAATTGCTTTTCAGTTATTGCTACATTTTTTAATGCCCCAAAGATATCAGTAAATTGAAGTCTTATAAATCTAACTCCATTTTCTTTTACTAAATTAATTATATCTTGTTTACTATACTTTGCCATTTATAGTTCCCCCTTGATAAAATAAAATTCTTAAAAAAAGGCGCACAATAGATAGTTTTGACTATCCATTGAACGCCTTTGCTCAATTCGTTATTCAATATACTTATATTCTATATTACTATTTTATATAAATCAAGCTTTTTTTAATAAAGAGTAGTTTTTTGCTCTTTTATTAATTTAGAAAAATATTGAGTTCCTATTCATTTAATAAAGCTGCTTTACCTCTTGCTCCAGTTCTCACCTTAATTACATCTGTAATTTCTGAAACCTATTTAAATTTATTAGAAAATTAATAATTTCCTTGAACATATCTATATAAATTGCTACAATTTATATGTAAAATTTATAAAACATATATAAATATTGGGGGGCTATTTTTATGAAAAAAACAGTAATAACAAAATTTGGTGGAAGCTCGCTTGCAGATGCCAATCAATTTAAAAAAGTTAAAGATATTATTATATCTGATTCCAACAGAAGATACGTTATTCCTTCTGCACCAGGTAAGAGACATTCAAAAGATTCAAAAATAACAGATCTTCTATATTTATGTCATGCACATGTTGAGACTGGTATTTCATTAGATGATGTTTTCAATCATATTAGTGAAAGATATAACAACATTGTTAAAGATTTAAGCTTAGATTTTGATATAGAAAAGCACTTAAATATTGTAAAAAAAGATTTAGAAGATGGTGCTTCAAAAGATTATGCTGCTAGCAGAGGAGAATATCTAAATGGATTAATTTTAGCTAACTATTTAGGATTTGAATTTGTTGATGCAAAAGATGTTATTGTATTTAATGATGATGGTTCATTAGATACTGATGCTACTCATGAAGCATTAGCAGACAAGCTTTCAAAAGTATCTAATGCTGTAATTCCAGGTTTCTATGGAGCTGATAAAGATGGCAATATAGTAACTTTCTCTAGAGGTGGATCTGATGTTACTGGCGCATTAGTTGCTGAAAGTATAAATGCAGATTTATATGAAAACTGGACAGATGTTTCGGGATTCTTAATGGCTGATCCTAGAATAGTCGAAAATCCAAAGCCAATAAGTACTATCACATATTCAGAACTTAGAGAACTTTCATATATGGGAGCTTCTGTTTTACATGAAGATGCAATATTCCCAGTAAGAAAAGCTGGAATTCCTATAAATATAAAAAATACAAACAGACCACAAGATAAGGGTACTTTTATTGTAAAAGATTGTGATTTATCTCCAAATCCAAATATAGTAACTGGTATTGCTGGTAAGAAAGATTTTACTGTAATTTCAATTTCAAAAGCTTCAATGAATTCTGAATTAGGTTTTTGCAGAAAGCTTTTATCTGTGCTTGAACAAAATGGTATATCCTTTGAAAATATGCCTTCTGGAATAGATACAGTATGCTTAGTAATTTCTGATTCAGAATTAAAAAATAAACAACAAACAGTTATTAATGGAATCAAGGCTTCTTGTAATCCTGACTCAATAGAAGTTCATCCTGGAATGGCAATGATTGCTACTGTTGGTCGTGGAATGAATAAACAAAGAGG
>SVCF01000048.1:0-4312 GCA_015058475.1 Clostridium butyricum
TCTTATATTCTTATATTCTTATATTCTTATATTCTTATATTCTTATATTCTTATATTCTTATATTCTGGGCATTTTAATTTATAAAATATATTTATGCAAGCGTTTATTATTTTTTTAGTTCTGTATTGTGGCATAGCTACTTTTTTTATAGATGTATAATTCTATACTAATATAGTTTCCTCTTAATTTATAAAATAAAAAAATATATCTCTAAGTTAAGTTTTGAATATCTTTTTGGTATTACATTTAAAAGATATGCTGTATCTAATAAATTATCATAGTAAGAAAAATCATTTGATGGAACTTACCTTCCCGCTATTTATAGCAGTGGTTAATTAAGCTTTCATCAAAATTACAGTAGTGGGCGCTACTCAAGATTTTCACTTGCTTCCCTATTATCCTTCTTTATGAAGGCACCTTATACTACGTTTCAATGTATTATTTTGAAACTTATCTAAAAATGAAACAATTAACTTAATAAAGATTTCATTAATTAGCATTTTAAAATATTAATATTTTTAAGTTAGATTAATAAATAATAAGTTAACCAATAAAGTAACTTATTTAACAACAAAAATGCACTAGAGAACAAATCCCTAGTGCATAACAATTTTCATGCTCTATAAATTTTTCTCTTATCTTCTAGCCTACACTGACTACAGGAATTAGCACCATATAAAATAATAAATGAATAATTTTATTGGTTGCTGGGCTTCAAAGGGCCAGTCCCTCCACCACTCTTGATAAGAACTATTATTTTGTTAAAATTATATACTTTCCTTATTATTACTGTCAAGTATATTTATGAATATTCGTTCGATTCTTTTTTCATTGAACTTGTCTATTTTAAAATTTATATTTTTATATTTAATATTCATATCATCTTTTTCTGACGGAATCTTTCCAATTAAATTAATAAGAAAACCACTTAGAGTATCTACATCTTTACATTCCAATTCTAATTGTAGTTTATCATTTATTTCATCTAATGGCGTTATTCCATCTACCAAAAATGTTTTTGAATCTATTTGTATTATTTCTTCATCATCATTATCATCACAGTCATTCAGTTCACCAGTAATTTCTTCTATTAAGTCCTTTATTGTTACTATTCCAGAAAAACCACCATATTCATCAATTACTATTGCCATATGCATTTTAGATGCTTGCATTGATTTTAATAACGAATGAATTTTTTTTCCTTCATGTACAAAATAGGGTTTTTGAAGTATTTCTCTAATATTGATATTATCAAATCCTTTTTCTCTAGCCTCTATAATAAAGTCTTTCATATAAAGTATTCCTATTATATTATCAATACTATCTTCATATACTGGGATTCTAGAAAACTTAGTTTTTAATAGCTCGTCTAAATATAAATCTAAGTCATCTTCTATATCTATGCAATAAACTTCTGTTCTAGGTATCATTATCTTTTCAGTTCTTTTATCATTAATTTCAAAGATACCTTCTATCATTTCTTTTTCACTTTCATTTATTGCTCCATACTCTTCGCCCTCTTCTAGCAATGATTTGATTTCTTCCTTAGTTACCTTTTGCTCATCTTCTTCATTATCTAATCCTAAAAACTTAACTATTAAATAAGTTGACATAGATAGTATTTTAACAAATGGCAAAACTATTTTACTTATAATTAATATCGGTTTAAGACATAACATTGCTATCTTTTCTGACTTCTTTAATGCTATTCTTTTAGGTACTAATTCCCCAAACACTAATGTAAAGTAAGATAAAATAATTGTAACTCCTGCAAATGCTATTTCATTTCCATAAGGAATTCCTATATCACTCAAAACTCTTCCTAAGTCTTGAGATATTCCCGTTGCTGCTGAAGCACTGGCAAAAAAACCTGCTAGTGTAATACCAACTTGGATGGTTGATAAAAAATTATTTGGGTCTTCAATTAATTTGCACAGTATTCCTGCCTTTTTATTCCCCTCATTTGCCAGCATTTTCATTCTATTTTTGTTTAATGAAACTATAGCCATCTCTGCTGATGCAAAAAATGCATTAACTGCTGTTAATAAAATTAATATTGAAATTTGAAATAAAATATTATTGGTCAGGACCGATTCACCGTCCATATGGTTCCCTCCTAAATTTGTAATTATAATTTATTATACTTTTATATAATATCATAATTAGAATATTATTGGTATATTATTTTGAATAATTTACATAAATTTCATTGCTTCTTAAGAGTATGTTAATAATAACTCAAAGGATATAAGGCATTTAAATAGTCACACTATTTAAATGCCTTATATCCACTTTAACTTATTTATTTTTTAATTTCCAAACTTCTTTTCTATTAGTTGTGCTAATCCATGTGCCATTTTATCTATTTCTTCTTGATTTTCGCCTTCTAGCATTACTCTTACCAATGGTTCTGTTCCTGAAGGTCTTATAAGAACTCTTCCTACCCCATCAAGTGCTTCTTCTATCTTTCTAATCTCTCCTTGAATTTCATCATCAGTTAAATATAAGTTTTTATTTTGATTTGGAATTGTAGCATTAGCTAATACTTGTGGTAATTCCTTCATAACTGAACATAACTCAGATAGTGTCTTTCCTTTTTTCTTAACTACTCCTGCAATTTGAAGCGCAGTAACTAATCCATCTCCTGTTGAATTATAATCTAAGAATATAATATGTCCTGACTGCTCTCCACCTAAAACATACTTATCTTTAAGCATTTCTTCAAGAACGTATCTGTCACCAACACTAGTTTTAACTAACTTTATACCTTCTTTTTTGCATGCTATATCTAAACCTAAATTACTCATAACTGTTACAACAACTGTATCATCTTTTAATTTACCTATTTCTTTTAAATAAAGTCCACATATTAATAAAGCAAAATCTCCACTAACAAGATTTCCTTTTTCATCAACTGCTAAACACCTATCTGCATCTCCATCAAAAGCAAATCCCATATCGCATTTTTTTCTAACAACATAATCCATTAATTCTTCAGGATGAGTTGAGCCACAATTTTCATTTATATTTGTTCCATCTGGATTATCATTTATTACAAATATTTCTGCCCCCAAATCTCTGAATGCTTTTACAGCAGCTTTATAAGATGCTCCATTAGCACAATCTAAAGCTATCCTTAATCCTTTTAAACTATATGGTATTGTACTTTTAGCAAATTCAATATAATCATCTAAAGCTGCCACTTCAACTTTTTCTCTTTTTCCTATTTCTGTTCCTGTTGGAGTTGGCACATTTTCAAATCCACATTCAATAACTCTTTGAATTTCATCTTCTAATTCATCTGAAAGCTTATATCCCTTGTCATCAAAGAATTTTATTCCATTATATTCAACTGGGTTATGTGATGCTGAAATCATTACTCCTGCATCTGCTTTATATTTTCTTGTTAAATATGCTACAGCTGGTGTTGGAACTACGCCAAGAACTATAGCTTCTGCTCCTACTGACAATATTCCTGCTATTAAAGCAGCTTCAAGCATATCTCCTGATATTCTTGTATCCTTAGCTACTAATATTTTAGGCTTATGAGCGCCTTCTGTTAATACATATGCACCCGCTCTTCCTAAACTATATGCAGTTTGAGCTGTTAATTCTGTATTAGCTATGCCTCTAACTCCATCAGTTCCAAACATTCTACTCATAATATATTTACCTCGTTTCTTTTTATATTATTACACTCTGTATTATAGTATTTAAAATTTTCTTTAAATTCTCCAATATTTTATCATATTCCTTATAAAGTATAATATTTTTTATATTTTTTTACAATCCTATATTTGTGGGTAAAAACTAAGTATGTATTTTATATATTAGTATTTTTCATTCTTTCTAACACCAAATTGTATCCATCACTTCCATAATTAAGACATCTATTAACTCTACTTATTGTAGCTGTACTTGCACCTGTTATTTTTGCAATCTCAGAATATGTTTTCTTATCATTAAGCAGTCTTGCTACATATAACCTTTGTGCTAAAGCTTTAACTTCATTTATAGTTGCCACATCTTCAAAAAATTTATAACATTCTTCTATATCCTTAAGCTCCAATATAGCTTGAAAAAACAAGTCTAACTCTTTACTTTTTATCTTTGATTCTAAATCACTCACACTTACCACCCTTACGTTTGTTTCTTATCTTGATTATACATACATATCACCTTCTTTACAACTTTAATATAGCAAAGCATTAAAAGTTTGATTGTTTTTGTATAAAAAATTGAAATTTTAGATTACATATACTCACTTGATTATTTATACTATTAAAGTATAATAAAACTGTTTAATGTAAT
>SVCF01000048.1:4412-11972 GCA_015058475.1 Clostridium butyricum
AAAATTGAAATTTTAGATTACATATACTCACTTGATTATTTATACTATTAAAGTATAATAAAACTGTTTAATGTAATAATAACATTATTTAGTTACCTATATTCACATTATGTAAAATTTCAGGAGGAAATATTATGACGTTTAATTCACCAACTTTTCTTATATTTTTCCCAATAGTTGCTCTTATGTATTTTTTAATAACTCCAAAATTCAGATGGATATGGCTTTTAGTCTCCAGCTATTATTTTTATATGTGTTGGAATCCTAAATATTCAATCGTAATTGCATTTTCAACAATAGTTACATATATTACTGGATTACTACTACATAAAAGTAATTCTATACTTAATAAGAAAAAGGCTACTTTTTATAAAAACTTTTTTCTTATATCATCTTTATTAATAAATTTAGGTATACTATTTTTATTTAAATACTATAATTTCTTTTCATCAATTGTAATAAGATTGACTTCTCAGATGGATTTAACAATTATGCTTCCTACATTTGACTTCATGCTGCCAGTTGGAATATCATATTACACATTTCAAGTAGTAAGTTATATAGTAGATGTGTATAGAAATGATATAAAACCCGAAAAAAATTTAGGAAAATATGCCTTATTCGTTTCATTTTTCCCTCAGATAGTAGCTGGTCCAATTGAAAAAGCTAAACATATGTTACCACAGTATAATACTACTCATTATTTTGACTATATAAGAGTAAAAAATGGATTATTACAAATGTTATGGGGATATTTTAAAAAAGCTATTATCGCTGATAGAATAGCAGTATTAGTTAATACTGTTTTTAATAATCCTAGTGAATATTTTGGTTATCAAATAGTAATAGCCTCATTGATGTTTACTTTTCAAATATATTGCGATTTTTCTGGTTATTCAGATATAGCAATAGGATGTGCTAAAACAATGGGATTCTCACTTACAACCAACTTTAAAGAACCCTACTTTGCTACTTCTATCAAAGACTTCTGGAAAAGATGGCATATAAGTCTCACATCATGGTTTAGAGATTATCTATACATCCCCTTAGGAGGTAATAGAAAAGGAAAGATTCGAACTCAATTAAATATCATGATTATATTTTTAGTAAGTGGTTTATGGCATGGTGCTGCTTTAACTTACGTACTATGGGGATTTTTACATGGAGCTTTTCAAGTTATTGAAAATGTACTAAACCCATACAAAGAAAATTGGATTAAAAAATTTAAAATTAATATTAACTCATTTTCATATAAGTTTACCCAAATATTATTTACTTTTATTTTAGTTAATTTTGCATGGATATTTTTTAGAGCGAATTCAATACATGATATAAAAATTATATTTAAAAATATGTTTATTAATAATCCTTGGATTTTCACAGATGGTTCTTTATTTAATTTAGGACTGAATGTTCCTGAATTTGTCCTTGTTATTATTAGTATAATTATACTTATTCTAATAGACTATCTAAAAACAAAATTTGATTTACTTGATAAACTCTCTAAACAAAATTTAATTTTCAGATGGTGTATTTACATTATTGCTGTATTATCCATACTTCTCTTTGGAGTATATGGTTCTGGATATAGTGTTCAGCAATTTATATATGCTCAATTTTAGGAGGTGTTTATCATGGTAAAAAAATTTCTTTTTAAATGTTTAGTAATTATTTTTATTATATTAACTTTTATAACGACAACAGCACCCTATTTTGTTAATCCAGGCCATACACAAAAGTTATACCAAGGCTTATATAATGAAGAATCATCCTATGATGTGTTATTAATGGGATCTAGCCATATGAACGGCATGATGAATCCTGATATTTTATATGATAAATATGGAATTTCAAGTTTTAATTATGCAACTGGTGGTCAGCCTGTTAACGTAACTTATTATTTATTAAAAGAAGCTTTAAAGGTTCAGAATCCTAAAATAGTAGTATTAGATTTATATTATTTTGGACTTACTGATAAATATGGAGACGAAGGCTATATAAGATATGTTCTTGATAATTTAAAGTTTTCTAAAAATAAACTTGAAGCAATTAATAATTGTGTACCAAAAAAGCAAATATTAGAATATGTTTTCCCATACATAAAATATCATGGAAGATGGAGTACACTTACAGAATCTGATTTTGATATTGATGTAAAATTTGATTCATCTATAACTGGCTATGGGGCTGGTGATAATCATTATGGAGAACCTATAGTAGAGTATCAGCATGGTACAGAAATTGGTAAGTTACCAGAAGAAAGTGAAAAATATCTTAATAAATTTATAGAACTTTCTAAAGAACAAGGATTCAAATTAGTATTTACAAATGCACCTTATGATTATTCAAGTAATAATACTGACTGCTGGTATACTGATGATTCTATCTTATATAATACAATTGCCAAAATTGCTGATAAAAATAATATTCCTTTCATTAATTATTCTACTGAGGAAATTATGTCTGAAATAAACTTCGATTTTCCAAATGATATGAATAATGTAGGACACACTAATATTTATGGAGCAGAAAAAGTAAGTACACATTTTGCAGATTTCCTTCATGAAAACTATGAATTAAAAGATCATAGATAATGCTATTAATGTATAGGGATGTATTATTTAATACGTTAGATCCTTATACAAAATTTAGTAATACTTTATTTTATCCGTGTCTACTATAAAAAGAGTATATTTTTAATCTCCA
Source organism: Clostridium butyricum (assembly GCA_015058475.1). Taxonomy (GTDB): domain Bacteria; phylum Bacillota; class Clostridia; order Clostridiales; family Clostridiaceae; genus Clostridium; species Clostridium butyricum_B. The sequence continues at coordinate 7,119 of SVCF01000048.1, forward strand.
TTAACTAATTTAAACTTAGTTAAGCTATAGAAAAAAGCTGTTGAAATATGACCATAAATTGGTCAAATTCCAACAGCTTTTTATATGTTTATATAATAATCTTATATATGTTCTTAGTTATTTATTAGCTTATCATTTTCATTATTCCAGCTATAAAGTTTACGAATTTCTTCTCCAACCTTTTCAGATTCATGTTCAGCTGCTAACTTTCTCATAGCTTTAAAGTGAGCTTGTCCACCAGCTGCAGACATATCTAATAAGAAATCTTTTGCAAAAGTTCCATCTTGGATATCCTTAAGAACTTTTTTCATAGCTTTCTTACTTTCTTCAGTGATTATCTTTGGCCCTGTAATGTAATCACCATATTCAGCTGTATTAGAAATTGAATATCTCATTCCAGCAAAACCTGATTGATAAATAAGATCTACTATTAATTTCATTTCATGGATACATTCAAAGTAAGCGTTTCTTGCATCATATCCTGCTTCTACTAATGTTTCAAAACCTGCTTGCATAAGAGCACAAACACCACCACAAAGAACTGCTTGCTCACCAAATAAATCTGTTTCAGTTTCTGTTCTAAATGTTGTTTCAAGAACACCAGCATTAGCACCACCAATTGCAGCTGCATATGCAAGTGCTTTTTCTAAAGCCTTACCAGTAGCATCTTGATGTACTGCTACAAGACAAGGAACACCTTTACCTTCTTGATATTCACTTCTTACTGTATGCCCTGGTCCCTTTGGAGCGATCATTGTTACATCTACATCCTTAGGTGGAACTATTTGTCCAAAGTGAATATTAAAACCATGTGCGAACATTAACATATTTCCTGCTTCAAGGTTTGGTTCAATATCCTTTTTATACATCGCTGCTTGTAATTCATCATTAATAAGAATCATGATTACATCTGCTTTTTTTGCTGCTTCAGCTGCAGTATAAACTTCAAATCCTTGAGCTTCTGCTTTAGCCCATGACTTACTTCCTTCGTATAAACCTATAATTACATTGCATCCTGATTCCTTAGCGTTTAATGCATGTGCATGTCCTTGGCTTCCGTAACCAATAACAGCTATTGTTTTACCATTTAGTAATGATAAATCACAATCTTGTTGATAAAAAATTCTTGCTTCTGCCATTATATAAAACCCCCAAATAATAAATTTGTCTTAAATTTGCATAACTTACATTCTATATTATGTAAGCTATGTAACTTTAAAATTATAATTTAATTTTAAAATAGGTTATCAAATCACTGATAATTTAATAACTTTAACTTAAGATTTTTAACGATTCTTCATCTTTTCGTTATTATTTTTAGTATAACAATAGCATCGTTTTTTGTCAATGTATACTTACCAGAAAAACTATTTATATTCAAATTATTTCTATAGCAATATATATCGGAAATTATATCTATTTTTCCCAATAATCATTGTTTCATACTCAACTATACTTCTGTGTCACTACTACCTTCTGTCTTTATAATCTTCTCAAATGAATTATTTTTCAGATTATTATAAACACCTTTAGTAGGAATAAGCCAAACTTCTCCTGATCCTCTATATACATTAACAAATCCTTCTCCATTTGTTAATGAACTTACAATAGATTTAGATGATTTTTCTACTGAAAATTCTATATTGCCAGTTCTAAGTATTGCAAAATTCCCATCAACTTTTAATGTATCATTTATAAGTATGCACTTAAATATCTCGCTTTCTGGTACAGGAATTTCAAGTGCAACAATTCCATTTCCAGATAATTTAGTCTGACATAATCCTTCATTTCCTAAAATACTTGATGATAAATTTTTCTGCACAAATGCTCCAACTTCAACTTCATCTTCACATGCATAAAACATTCCATCATCAACTATTATTTCATCATCCTCGAGTTCTATTAAAGCAAAGTGTCCAAATGAAGGTTCTAAAAATATTTCACCTGTTCCAGTATAATAAGGTTTAAATACGTTTTCTCCAGTAAGTTTGCTTGAAATAAATTTTCTACCTAGTCCAATAACTCCTCCAATCTTATTTTTAATATCAATATCACCCTTTAAATAACTCAATGCCCCTGGCTCAATCCTTACACCGCTTTGATCCAATATAATTCTTATTTGTTTTAACTTAATTCCACTTTCTTTTATTACATTTAATCCAAATGCTGTCTGAACATCAGTAGCTCCATCTAAACTATCATATTGTAATATTTGAAATTTTGATTCATTCTCCATTTCTGATAACATTCTTAATTTATTACTAAAATTTAATGAACTTCTCATTTACTTCTCCCTTGTGTCTTATATATTATTTCTTTAATTATATAATATTATAGACAAGTTGCATGAGAATTTATTCATTAATTCTAAAAACAATAATCATTATAAATACTATTAATCTATTCTAAAAAACTAAAAAGAACTATATTAAGATGCAAAACACATAATATAGTTCTTATATATAAATTAATTATTTTTTAGTAAACCTTAGCTTCTTCTTCTCCATTTAATACTCTTATAGCACCTTGAGCTAAAGCTAATAATTCATCTTCACCTGGATAAACTGTAACTGGAGCTATCCACTCAACATTTGCTTTTAAGTCTGGTACAAGTGTTGGTGAATATGCAATACCACCTGTTAAAAGGATTTGATCTACTTTACCATTTAAAGCAGCTGCCATTTCTCCAATTGATTTTGTTATTTGATATAAGAAAGACTTATAAATCTTTTCGCATTCTTTATCTCCAGCTTCCATTTTATCTATTACACCCTTAGTATCATTAGTGTTTAGATAACCAACTAATCCACCTTTTCCAACTATCTTACTATATACTTCTGCTTCAGTATATTTTCCACTAAAGCACATTTTTATTAAATCTCCAGCAGGAACTGCTCCTGCTCTTTCTGGTGAGAATGGACCATCACCATCAAGTGCATTGTTTACATCAACAACTTTACCATGTTTATGAGCTCCAACTGAAACTCCCCCACCCATATGAACAACAACTAAATTTAAATTTTCATATCCTTTTCCTGTTTCTTTTCCATATCTCTTAGCAACTGCTTTTTGATTTAAAGCATGGAATTTGCTCTTTCTCGGAATATCAGGTGTTCCAGATAATCTTGCTACGTCTTCAAGTTCATCAGTAACAACAGGATCAACAATATATGAAGGAACTCCCAATTCATCAGCAATTGATCTTGCTAATATTCCTCCTAAATTTGAAGCATGTGGTCCTTGAACTCCTACTTTTAAGTCTTCTACCATTGCATCATTAACTGCATAAGTACCGCCTTCAACCGGCTTAAGCATTCCACCTCTACCAACAACAGCACTTAATGTCTTTATATCAAAATTCTTTTCTTTAAGAACTTTTAATATTACATCTTTTCTAAATTGGAATTGATCAAAAATTGTATCGAATTGTTTTAATTCTTCATTAGTATGTCTTAAAGTTTCTTCAAACAATTCTTTTTCATCTTCATAAACACCTATTTTAGTAGATGTTGAACCTGGATTAATTATTAATAATTTATAAGCCATTTTCTTTCCTCCATATCTCTTTATAATCTACTTTGTTATTTAATTTAAAATATATTTTCAAAAAATATCTTCTCTAACTATCTCTCTTGAATTAAAATTATTTATTTTTAGCTGCAACTAAAGCTGCTAGAGCAATTGAATTAACCTTTGTTTCAAATGTATCTGCTCTTGAAGTTAAAATTGCTGGTGCAGATGTTCCAACTAAAAGACATCCATTTTTAGTTGGTGCAAAATATGTTAATGTTTTGTACATTACATTTCCTGTTTCAATATTTGGTAGCATTAAGATATCAGCTTGTCCTGCAACTTCACCTGTAACTCCTTTATGTTGAGCTGCTTCTAAAGAAATTGCATTATCTAATGCAAATGGTCCATCAACTACACAGCCTTTAAATTGACCTCTATCACTCATTTTAGCTAGTAATGCTGCATCAATTGTTGATTGCATATTAGGATTTACTACTTCTACTGGGCATACAACTCCAACCTTTGGTTTTGCAAGTCCACATGCATGTGCAACAGAAACTGCATTATTTATTATTGCTACCTTTTCTTTTAATTCTGGGTATGTATTAAATGCAACGTCTGTTAAGAAGAATAATCTATCCCATCCTTCTATTTCAAATACTGAAACATGAGACATTACTTTTCCTGTTCTTAAACCAACTTCTTTATTTAATACACTTCTTAAAAATGTAGCTGTATCAATTAGTCCTTTCATAAGCATATCAGCATTTCCACTTGATACAAGCTTAACTGCTTCTAAAGTTGCTTTCTTAGGATCTTTTACATCCATTATTTCAAAGTCATTTAAATCCATATCAATTTTACTTGCAATTGCTTGAATCTTTTCTTTATCTCCTACTAATATAGCTTTTGCTATTCCTCTTTCATTAGCCTCTTTTATAGCCTCTAAAACTGGTTCATCTTGTGCTACTGCTACTGCTACCTTTTTAGTTTCGATTTCCTTTAACTTTGAAAATAAATCATCAAAATTCTTACTCATTTTATGCACCTCTTATTTTTATAATAAATTTTGTTTATAATTATCTTTATTATTTTAATTATCTCAACTTGTTAAAATTATGTCAATCAAAACCGGCACAATTTATCACACAAATTAATTTTATCAAATATTTTATAATAACTTCAAATTTTCAGAATATTTATTTATAAAATTTTGCATTTAAAGCACTATTATATTGTTAAATTTTTAGAAAAATAAAATAATAAACCTAATTAATTTAATGATTAATTAGGTTTATTATTCTATTTTTCTATAAAAAATTTTTTTACTATATGTTCTCC
>SVCF01000049.1 GCA_015058475.1 Clostridium butyricum
GGTGATGAAGAAGAAAGCTTTGTAATTGATTTAGAAGATGAAAATGGAAATTTAATTACATGTCCTGTAATAGATGCATTTAAATTTGAAGAAAATGAATATCTTTTAGCACAAAACTCTGAAGAAGATTCAGTATACCTTTTTAGAGTAGATAATGAAGAACTTATAGTTCCAGATGAAGATGAATTCGAAAGAGTATCAGCTTTTTATCAAGAATTTGCTGAAAGTGAAGAATAAAAATAAAGCCTTAGCAATAATTTGCTAGGGCTTTTCTTATATAATACAATAAGTAAAAATGTAGACAATAATTTTAATTAGTATATTATGAAATGTTAATTGTCAATTGATATTTCATAATATTAATGATATATTTTAATAGGAATAATTTATCAGATATATCTATAGTGGAGGGAATAAAGCAATGCAATTATCTAAAAAGGCAGAAAACATATCACCATCAATTACTCTTGAGATTACAGCTAAAGCTAATGAATTAAAAAGTCAAGGTATTGATGTAGTAAGTTTTGGGGCAGGGGAACCGGATTTTAATACACCTGATAATATAATAGAGGCAGCTATAAAGGCAATGAAAAATGGTAAAACTAAATATACTCCAGCAGGAGGAATATTAGAATTGAAGGAAACTATTTGTAAGAAGTTTAGGGAAGATAATAATTTGGAATATAAGCCAAGCCAAATAATAGTTTCAACAGGGGCAAAACAAAGTTTAGCTAATACCTTTATGGCAGTTTTAAATCCAGGAGATGAAGTACTTATTCCAGTACCTTATTGGGTTAGTTATCCTGAATTAGTTAAATTGGCAGATGGGGTACCAGTATTTGTTAATACAGATGAAGCAGATAATTATAAATATACAATAGAGACTCTTAAGTTAGCTTTAACAAATAAAACAAAAGCAATACTATTAAATAGTCCTAATAATCCAACAGGAACTATTTATAGCAAAGAAGAATTAATTGAAATAGCGAATTTTGCGAAAGAACATGATTTAATAATCATTTCAGACGAGATATATGAAAAATTAATATATGATGGAAATGAGCATATAAGTATTGCATCATTATCAAAAGATGCATATGAAAGGACAATTGTGATAAATGGTGTATCTAAGACTTATGCTATGACTGGATGGAGACTTGGATATGCTGCTGCAAGTGAACGTATAGTTAAGCACATGACTAGTATTCAAAGTCATATGACATCAAATGTTAATACTATTGCACAATATGCAGCAATAGAAGCTTTAAATGGACCAGTTGAAGATTTGAAAAACATGGTTAATGAATTTGAAAGCAGAAGAAACTTTATGATAGGAAAATTAGATAAGATTGATGGAATTTCTACAATCAAGCCAAGTGGCGCATTTTATGTAATGGTAAATATATCAGAATATTTAAACACAAGTTTAAATAATATTGAAATAAAGAATTCTTTGGATTTTGCTAAAGTATTATTAGATGAAGAAAAAGTTGCAGTGATTCCAGGATCAGGGTTCGGATTAGAGAATTATATTAGATTATCGTATGCAACATCTAAGGAGATAATTGAAAAAGGTATTGATAGAATTTCAAACTTTTTAAATAGGTTAAAATAATATATAATTAATTAGAGAAGTATATAGAGTTTTTTAAAATTCTATATACTTTCGATTATTATTTAAATATTTATTTTTAAGTATTTAACTTAATTATATTAAAAAAGAATATTTAAAAATAGATATTTATAAAGAGGATGAAATTATGTTGAAAAAACTTGCAATATTTGATATAGATTATACAATTACAAGAAAAGAAACTCTTATGGAATTTTTTAAATATATGATAAAAAAAGATATAAAAAATATTAGATTTTTACCACGAGCTTTGCATTGTGGATTAATGTATTTAATGAAAGTATATGATGAAAAGAGAGTGAAAGAAGGCTTTTTAAAATTTATAGAGGGAATGCATGAAGAAAAACTTTCAGAACTTACAAGTGAGTTTTTTGAATCTACAATAAAAAATATATTATATAATGATGCTATAGAAATGATGAGAAAGTTGAAATCACAAGGATATGATATCTATTTGATTTCAGCATCACCAGAATTTTATGTTAAAGAATTTTATAAAATTAAAGAAGTAGATAGAGTAATAGGAACAAAATTTGAATTTAAAGATAAAACTTTTGCAAGAAAAATGGATGGGGAAAATTGTAAAGGTGAGGAAAAAGTAAGAAGGTTAAAAGAAGTTCTAAGTGAGGAAAATATAAAGGTGGATTTTAAGGAATCATACATGTTTTCAGATTCCTTGTCAGATAAACCTTTATTAGATTTGGTTGGAAATCCGTATTTGATAAACTATAAAAAAGATAGTGAGATTGATATATTAAAGTGGAAATAATAAAAATAAGAATAAGAAGGTGTATTGAATGAATGAAAAAGTTATATATGAGGTTTTACGTATAATTGATGGTAAGCCACTATTCCTAGAAGAACATATGAAAAGGATGGAAAACTCATTTAATTTAATAGACGAAAAATTTACATTGAAGCACGATGAAATTAAAAAAAGAATTAATAGACTTGTAAAAGAAGAATGTAAATTGTGTGGAAATATAAAAATAACTTACTCAATTAATGAAAAAAAATTGGATGTATTTTTTATAAAACACTCATATCCTAGTGAAGAAATGTATAAATGTGGAGTTAAAGTAATTTTATATTTTGGAGAAAGAGAAAATCCAAATGCAAAGATTATAAATGATGATTTTAGAAATAAAGTGAATGATAAGATTAAAGAAAATGGTGCATATGAAGCTATACTGATAGACAGAAATGGTTTTATAACTGAGGGAAGTCGTTCCAATATATTTATGATAAAAGATGATACTATTTTAACATCACCAATAAAAGCAGTTTTACCTGGAGTAACTAGAAAAAAAGTTATTGAAGCAGCAAAAGAATTGGGGCTATATGTAAAAGAGCAGGAATATAATTATGAAAGAATTCAAGAGTTAGATGCAATGTTTATATCAGGTACATCACCTAAGATATTGCCAATTAGTTATGTAAATAACATTAAATTAAATGAAAAGAATACCACTATATTGAAGTTGATGGATGTATATGATAATAATATTAATGAGTACTTAGCTAGTTATATAAAATAGTTTCATAGAAAAGCTTTAATTTATACTAAATAATACGATTTTATATAAATAATGGATATAAATTTATTTTATGCTGTGATATACTAAAATATATAGATATATTTTGGACGGAGGGTTGATTATGAGTTCATTATTTTCTGGTTCATCTGTAGAAGAATGCATTGAAAAGGCAAGTAAATCTTTAAATATAAAAAAGGAAGAGTTAAAATATAATATTATTAAAGATGAAAAACATTTTTTTAAAAGAAGTGTTCAGATTGAAATGTTAGAAGACAGAGTAGAAGAATTTAAAGAAAATGATAATTATATTATGAATAATGAAGAAAATAATATAAAATCAACAAGTAATAGTGATACAAGAAAAAGCTCTTTAAACTTTGGAGCAAAAGTAGAGAATGGAAAAATAATTGTTAATGATTTTGAAGATGAAGGTACATTAATAACTATTGAGCCTTGCAAAGAGGTTGTATTAATTATTGATGGAGTTGAATGTAATTTTAAAACACCAGTGAGCTCAGATGAAACGATAGAATATAAGTTTGTAGAGCAAGAAGCTATTAGAAATGTTAATATAGGAATTACTTCTAATAGATTAGAAGCTTATATAACAATGAAGTTAACACCACAAGATGAATTTGAATTATTAGATTCTCAATATGAAAAGAATTTAAAATTAAGAGTAAGAAAAATAGGGCAAAAATACCCACCTAGGTATACAGTTAAGGAATTAGAAGAGCTGCTTCATAGTAAAGGTATAAGGAGTGGTATTTTACAAAGTGAGTTAAAAGAAATTTGTAATGAATATAACGTAGAAGAAAGACTAGTAGCAAAGGGAACTCCAGCAAAGGATGATGTTGCAGACCAAATTAAATTATATTTTAATGACAGTAAAGAGTTAATAGACTATGGTTTGCAAGATGAAAAAGTAGATTACAGAAATAGATATTTAATATATAATGCAAAAGTAGGAGATGTACTAGCAGAATTTATACCTGGTAGATCTGGAACTGATGGTATAGATGTATTAGGTTTAACCATAAAGAAAAAAACAGCAAAAAAATTATTCTTAAAAGCTGGTGAAAACTGTGTATTCAAAGATAATAAAGTTATAGCTAATATAGAAGGACGTCCATCAATAAAAGGTAATACTGTAGTTGTAAATAGAGTTTATAATGTTGAAGAAGTAAATTTAAAAAGTGGTAATGTAGATTTTATTGGAAACGTTGAGATAGCCAAAAATGTTGAAGAGGGTATGGAAGTTATAGCAGGTGGAGAAGTTTATGTTGGAAAGAATGTTGAGTCAGCAATTATACAAGCTAGTGGACAAGTAATTGTATCTGGTAATGTATTAAGTTCTACAATAAAATCAGGATCTGTTAATGTAGAGGTGAAAACACATACCAATAATTTGATTGAATATAAGGCTTCTATAGAAGAACTATTAGATTCAGCTAGTCAATTAAAAGATAGCAATATGTTAGGTAAGAGTAAATATGGGGAAGTTGTAAAATTACTTATAGAAAACAAATTTAAGGGACTACCTAAATTGTCTAAGAAAATTTTAAACTATAATGTTTCTAATGGGATTAATGAAAGTGAACTAACAACATTTATAATAAATAAAATGTTGGGTCTTGGACCACTAAAAATAAATAACTCAGAAGAACTTTTGGGATTGTGTGATATATTGCAGGATGAAATTGACGATATGGAATCAATAACTCTTACTGCTGCTGATATATATATAGATTATGCACAAGGTTCTAAGATAGAAGCATCAGGAAATGTAGTTATAACTGGTAAAGGACAATATACATCCAACATAAGAGCACTTGGAAATATTGAGTTTACAGCAAGTAACTCTGTTTGTAGAGGAGGGGTACTGAGTGCTGGTAATGAAATAAAATTAAAAACTGTTGGCAGTTCAGCAGGAGTTAGTACTATACTTAAGGTACCTAAAAATGGTAGGATCAGCGCTGATATAGCATATAATAATACAGTTTTTTGCTTTGGCGAAAAACAATTATTGTTAGAAGTATCATCAAAAGATTTAGTAGCATATTTAGATAAAAAAGGCGAAATAATAATTGAAAAATTTGTTTTGTAGGAGGAAAAGTATGTCGACAAATGAAGTGAAAATTCTTATATTTGGGTTGAATGGTGAGAAATATTCCACTGATATAAAAACAGTAGAGAGAATATTAGGATATGAAGAACCTACGGTTTTGCCAGAAGCACCTAACTTTGTAAAAGGGGTAATAAATTATGAAGATAGTATATTACCTATAATAAGTCTATCAGAAAAATTTAAATTTGGATTAGATAGGGAAAGTGAAAGTAGACAAATAATAGTCGTAAAAAGGCAAGAAAAGAAATTTGGAATAATTGTAGAAAATGTTTATGAAGTACGAGATGTAGACGGAAGTCTAGTAGAAGAAGCTCCCGCTATCACAGGAACAGAAGAAAGAAAATATATTAGTGGATTAATAAAATTGGAAGAAAATATTGTTATTTTATTAGATTTAGAAAAGATATTGTCAGAACAAGATGAAGAAAATATCTTTTAGGGGGTAAAGATGACTAATTCAGAAGTAAAAGTTGGAATAGCAGACTTAAATTTAGTGTTAGATCCAGGTGCTATAATGACTATTGGGCTGGGATCTTGTATAGGTATTGCTTTATATGATAAACTAAGCAAAGTAGCTGGATTATCTCATATAATGCTTCCGGATAGCACTCAATTTAAAAATGTAACTAACCCTATGAAATTTGCGGATTTAGCTATTCCTCTACTAGTAGAAAAAATGGAGAAACAAGGGTGTAAGAAGAGAAATATTACTGCCAAAATTGCTGGAGGAGCTTCAATGTTTAACTTTAGTGATAAAAGTATAATAAGTGATATAGGTAAGAGAAATGGAGAGGCTGTTAAAAAAACACTAAGTGAATTGGGAATTCCAATTATAGCTGAAGAAATTGGTGGAGATAAAGGAAGAACTATGATTTTAAGAGCAAGTGATGGACGAGTTATTCTTAAAGTTGTAGGACAAGGAATTATTGAATTATAAAAGAGGTGATACGGATGGATAAGTTTAGAATAGTTGTTGTAGATGATTCTGCATTTATGAGAAAAGCAATAACAGATATGATTGAATCAGAAGCTACTTTTGAAGTAGTTGCAAAGCTAAGAGATGGAAGAGAATTGTTAGAAAAGGTAGAAGAAATTAATCCAGACCTTATCACATTAGATGTACATATGAGAGATATAGATGGCTTAGCAACCCTTAAAGAATTAAAAAAAAGAGGAAAAAATTATCCCATAATAATGCTTAGTAGTGCTACTACAGAAGGGTCTGAAATTACATTAGAATGTTTAGATAATGGAGCGATTACTTTTATAAACAAACCATCAGGGAGTATTTCACTAGATATAGCAAAGGTTCAAAGAGAATTAATTGAAGAAATTAAGAGCATTACAGCTAGTGTAAAAAGAAAGAAAGATTATAAAAATACAAAAGTTAATAATAAAAATGAAGGAAATATATATAAAGATAATGGAAAGAAAATAGAAAAAATAAATATAAATATTCCTAAGAATAAGAGAATTGATGCTGTAGTAATTGGTGCGTCAACAGGTGGACCTAAAGCACTTCAAGAAGTTTTAACAAAGTTACCTAAAAATATGGGTGTTCCTATATTAGTAGTTCAACATATGCCAGAAGGATTTACAAAAGTATTTGCAGAAAGATTAGATAAAGTATGCAATCTTAAAGTCAAAGAAGCTAGTGATGGGATGCGTATAGATAAAGATACTATATATATTGCAAAAGGTGGCTCACACATGATTGTTGAGAACAAAAATTCAATTGCGCTTAATCAAGAACCAGCAATATGGGGAGTTAGACCAGCTGTTGATAAGCTATTTAATTCAGCTATAAAATCTTATGGATCTAATTTATTATCAGTTGTCCTTACAGGAATGGGGAGAGATGGAGCTGATGGTACAAGAAATATAAAAGATCAAGGGGGTATAACAATATCAGAAGATAAATCTACATGTACAATATACGGAATGCCTAAAGCTGCATATGAAACAGGAAAAGTAGATTTAGTAGTACCATTAAATAAAATTGCAGAAAAAATAATTGAAATTGTAAAAAGGGAATAACGGGGGGGATTAGATGGATTTTAATGACTTTCACAGATGGGTTCATAGAGAACTAGGAATAAATTTATCAGCATATAAGCCTGAACAACTTAATAGAAGAATAAATAGCTTAATGACAAGAGTTGGTGTCAAATCGTTAGATGATTATACAATACTTATAAAAAATAATAGTGAACAAAGACAAAAATTTTTGGATTTTATAACTATAAATGTTACAGAATTTTTTAGAAACCCAGAACTTTTTGGAGAATTAGAGAATCATATAAAAAATGATTTGTTATGCCATAATTCAAGTTTAAAAATATGGAGTGCTGCTTGTTCAATAGGATGTGAGCCTTATACATTGGGAATTATATTAGATAAATTAGCTCCAAATGGGAAACATAATATAATAGCAACTGATATTGATAATACAATTCTTTCTAAAGCAAAGATTGGAGAATATACTAAAAATGAAATGAAAGCTGTTAATAATTTAGATTTGAATAAATATTTTAAAATAATGGACGATAAATATTATATTGATGAAAAAATCAAAAAGATGGTAACTTTTAAGAAGCATGATTTAATACTTGATAGTTATGAAAGCAACTTTGATTTGATTGTTTGTAGAAATGTTGTTATTTATTTTAATAATGATATAAAACAAGAAATTTATGAAAAGTTTAGTAAATCATTAAAAAAGGGTGGGCTTTTATTTGTAGGAGCTACAGAAAGCATATATAATTATAGAGATTATGGCTTTGAAAAGGCTTCAACATTTATTTATAAAAAAGTATAAAAGGAGGAATAGCGATGGATACATCTCAATATATGTCAATGTTTTTAGAGGAGTCACTAGATAATTTACAAACATTAAATGAATCACTTCTTGATTTAGAACAAAATCCAGATGATACAGATAAGGTAAATGAAATATTTAGAGTAGCTCATACAATTAAAGGTATGGCAGCTACAATGGGATTTAATGATCTTGCTGAGCTTACTCATAAAATGGAAGATGTATTAGCAGAATTTAGAGCAGGAGAATTAAAAGTTACTCAAGATGTTGTAACAGTTTTGTTTGATTGTCTTGATACGTTAGAGAAAATGGTTGATAATGTTCAAGAAGGATCAGATGAAAAAATAGAAATTGATGAAATTATGAAATCACTTGAGGAAATTAAGGTAAGGGGAAACTCAAATCAGGAAATTGCACCAAAGGAAGCAGACTCTAATAATGAATCTGCAGCTGTGAATACAATTTTAGATTTAAATCAATATGATATATCTGTAATAAAACAAGCAAAAGAAAAAGGATATAATGCTATTGAGTTGAATATAACCTTAAGTGAGAATACACTTCTAAAATCAGCTAGAGCTTTTTTAATTGTTAAAGATCTTGAGGATCATGGGGAAATATTAAAATCAGATCCTTCAACTGAAGATATTGAAAATGAAGAATTTGATTTAGAATTAAAATTCATTTTAATAACAAAGAATACAGTAGATGAAATATTGCATGTAGTTAATGGAATATCAGAGGTTAGTAAAGTTCAAGGAAATCTAGTAGAATTTGAATTGTTAGAAGAAAAAGAAGAAGATAAAAAGGAAGAAAAGGAAACAGAAAAAAAAGTAGAAAAGCCTAAGGACACAAAGGTTGAAGAAAAGAAACCTGTGTCAAAGAAAACTACACCTAAGAAGGAGGTAAAGAAGGCACACCAATCAGTAAGAGTTGATTTAGAAAGAATCGATAATTTAATGAATATGGTTTCTGAACTTGTTATTTATAGAACAAGACTTGAACAAATAGTTGTTTCACAAAAATCGCCAGAACTTAATGAAACATTAGAGCAAGTTGGAAGAACAACATCTGATTTACAAGACTTAGTTATGAAAATTAGAATGTTACCATTAGATACTGTATTTAATAGATTCCCAAGAATGATTAGAGATGTTTCTGTTGAACTTAATAAAGAAATTAACTTTGTGATAGAAGGTGCTGAAACAGAACTTGACAGAACTGTAATAGATGAAATTGGAGAGCCATTAATTCATTTATTGAGAAATGCAGCAGACCATGGAATTGAGTCTAAGGAAGAAAGAATTGCAAAAGGAAAATCACCAGTTGGCACAGTTAAGTTAGTTGCATATCAAGAAGGCACAAAAGCATTAATAAAGGTAATAGATGATGGTGCTGGAATTAATGTTGAAAAAGTAAGAGCTAAAGCTGAAGAAAGAGGAATTAACACAGAAGGATTATCAGAAAATGATATTAGGAATTTAATTTTTGCTCAAGGCTTTAGTACAAATGAAGTAGTAACTGACATCTCAGGTAGAGGCGTTGGAATGGATGTTGTTAAAACAAAGATTGCAGCACTTGGTGGAACTGTAGATTTGTATAGTGAAGAAGGTAAAGGATCAACTTTTGTAATTAAGCTTCCGCTTACATTACAAATAATACAAGCTTTATTAGTTAAAGTTGGCGAAGATACATTAGCAATTTCTTTAGGATTTATTGATAGAGTAATAGATTATAAAGAAGAAAATATCAAGAGAAGCAATGGAAAAGAAGTCATAGTTTATAGAGAAGATGTAATTCCATTAATAAGATTAAATGAAACTTTAGATATAGAGTCTAGCGAAACTGATAAGAAGTTTGTTATAATAGTTAATGTAGGTGATAAAACAATTGGTTTATTAGTAGATTCACTACTAGGACAACAAGAAATTGTTATTAAACCTTTAGGTAAAACATTAAAGAACTTAGATCAATACATAGGAGCAACTATACTTGGTAATGGTCTAGTAACTTTAATCTTAGACGTAGGAGCTCTACTATAAAAAAATAGAAACTTTTTTAAGGGGGGAATGGATTTGGATTATTCTAACTTAAATAGTATGCAGCTAGATGCTCTTAAAGAAGTATCTAATATAGGTGCTGGTAATGCCGCCACTGCTCTTTCAATGCTTCTTGGGAAAAAAGTAGATATGACAGTTCCAGCAGTAAATGTGGTAAGATTAGAAGATGTAGTTGCAGAAGATGGAGAATGCGAAGTTGCAGGCACTGTAGTAAGAGTTCTTGGTGATATTTCAGGAAATATTCTTCTAGTATTTTTAGAAAAAACAGCTAGAAATATAATTGGAAAGTTAGTTGGATGCGATCAATCACCAGATAGCGAAATGGGGAGATCAGTATTATGTGAGATAGCAAATATAATATCAGCATCATATATGAATTCAATTGCTCAATTAACAGGGCTGGTTATAGCACCATCTGTACCAGCTGTTGCTTATGATATGTTAGGAGCGATTCTTACAACAACATTTATAGAATCTAATCAATATGATGAATATATATTAGATATAGAAACAGTATTTTTAAATGATACAGAGGAAGATATAGGAGGTCACTTTTATTATATTCCGATGCCAGGTTCTTTAGAAAAAATATTAAAATCAATAGGAATAAGTTAGATTACGGAGGGAATTTGAAATGGCTAAAGTATTAATTGTAGATGATGCAGCATTTATGAGAATGATGATAAAGGATATATTAGAAAAAAATGATTTTGAAATAGTTGGAGAGGCAAGTAATGGAGTAATTGCAGTAGATATGTACAAGAAGGAAAAACCAGATGTTGTAACTATGGATATTACAATGCCTGATATGGATGGTATTGAAGCAGTTAAACAAATAAAGGCATTTGATCCTGATGCAAAAGTAATTATGTGTTCAGCAATGGGACAACAATCAATGGTTATGGATGCAATCAGAGCAGGGGCAAAAGACTTTATAGTAAAACCATTCCAAGCTGATAGAGTTTTAGAAGCTATAAAGAAAGTTATAGGATAAAATTTGCTTATATATTAAATAAATTGATGTGTAATGTTATAAGGAGGGGAGAATATGCAGATAGTAGTATTTAAATTAGGGGATGAACATTTTGCCGTGGAAACAGAACGTGTTCAAGGTATTAATGATATGATGGGAATCACAAGGGTTCCTAAGGCGCCAAGCTATATTAAAGGACTAATTAATTTACGAGGAAGTATTAAATCTCTTGTTGACATAAACTTATTATTAGATGTTAATTCAAGTATTGAACAAAATAATATAATTATATTGACAGTTGAAGATGAGGAAATAGGAATTTCCGTAGATGAAGTAGAAGAAGTATTAGATATAGAAGAAAGCAGTATCCAAAAACTTGAAAAAGATTCAAGTAAAGGGCAACCATATATAAAAGGTATCTTGAATTATGAAGATAAGCTTTTGACAATAATAGATATAGATAAATTGCTAAATTAATTATTGAAATGAGGGAGGAATATGGCAGACGTTTTATCACAGAATGAGATAGATGCTCTGTTATCTGCCTTATCTACAGGGGAATTAGAAGCGGAAGAAGTTGGAAGAGATGAAGATAAGCACAAAGTAAAATTGTATGATTTTAAAAGTCCGCAAAAATTCTCAAAAGAGCATATTAGAACACTTGAATTAATACATGATAATTATGCTAGAATAATTTCTAATTACTTAAC
>SVCF01000008.1 GCA_015058475.1 Clostridium butyricum
GGACATTCTGATGCTATACACTTAAAATCCTTATAATAATATGGTACTTTTGTTTTCATTTTTACCTCATCCTACTTACGTAATTAATATCCATAATGTAAATTTTATCACTTAAATTTAAAAAATAAAACCATATATATATAATCTACTACCTATAATTGTTTTATGAAACGTCAAATTCCATAATAACTTCATCACCTTCCTGCTCTTTAAAACATCCAATTCCCTCCCAAGTTTCTGATACATATTTTTCTTTTACATCTTGGAACCCATCTTTAAATATTTGATTTTTCTTTTTTGAATCACGCTTGTTTCTTTTATCCACAGGCAAGATATTTTTATCCACATTTCTTGTATCATTTATCTGTATTTTGTTTATTTTTGAATTATTTAAATTATCATCTAGTTTTTTATTATTCTCTACTTGTTCCGTTCCATTTTCTTTATTTTCTTTTATATTTCCTATTTCTTCACCAATAAGATTTTCTATGCCTGAAATAACTATCTTTTCGTTAAATTCACTCTCTTTTGTTTGGACTATTTTATCACTATTACATTTATCTCTTTCACTTTGATTTGTATCTATTTTAATGTCTAAAGAATTAAATATTAGTTTTTCATCCTTTAATACTTTTTCTTTATCATTTATATCTTTTCCAGCTGTTATATTTTCTGCTTCTACATTATTTTCTACTGTTACTTCATTATTAACCACTTTATTTTCCTGTTTTATATCATCAAGATTATTGTTTTGTTCCTTGACTTTTATATTTTGATGTTTAGCAAAATTTTTTACTTTATAAACATTATGTTTAGTAACTTCAATCATCTCTAATTCTAAAAATACATCTAAAGCTAACTTGACTTGTTCAGCATCTCTGTTAAGTTCTATTGCTAATGTCTCCACTGTATATGGTATGCTGCTTGATAAATGCAACTCTCCTTCTTTATTTACCTTACCAGCCAAAAGTAATAATTTAATCCATATACAATATATAAGATCTCTTTCTGGTTTTCTGTCTATTATTTTGAATTTAGTATCCTCATTCATGTCTACTCTTAATTTTATGTTTTTTCTTTCTCTCATTTTACATCTCTCCCTTTAATATCTTGTATGCTTAATTTACACACTGAATTATTTTTCCTTCTATATAATATATATGCATGAGATTTAAAAAACACAGGTTTTTTTATAAATTTTCGTTCGCCTTTTTCTTTCAAAATATTACATTTAAAGGTTTTGTATCATTAAATAGAAACAACAAAAAATTCCTATATTAAGTTATATAGGAATTCTTTTCATTATATGTGGTTGCGGGGGCAGGACTTGAACCTACGACCTTCGGGTTATGAGCCCGACGAGCTACCAACTGCTCCACCCCGCGATATTATTGTTGTTTCTTTAATAAGGTTAATAATAACACACTTGTGTAAATATAGCAAACATCATTTATAATTATTGCTTTTTATAAATAGGCACCAGTACACTTTCATTATCTTAATCTGTAATTCACCAAAATTGAAATTTGAGTATCCTTAAAGGTTAAAGTAAGCATTATTTTATAGCAATAATTGGTCTTACTGAACGTTTATTCAGTAAGACCTTTTCTATTGGACTTTAACTCGTAAACCAGTAGATTTGTTTAAACAAATCGGTTTAGTAAAGTGTTATCAAATTATTATCAAATCAAACTTCAAAATCCTTGAAACCAGCATAAACACTAGGTTTCATAGATTGCTTTTATTACTCAAACTCTATAGTTGCTGGTGGTTTTCCTGTGCAATCGTACATTACACGGTTAACACCTTTAACTTCATTTACAATTCTAGTTGTTACTTTTCCAAGTACTTCCCATGGAAGATCAGCAGATTCTGCTGTCATAAAATCACTTGTTGTTACAGCACGAAGTGCTATTGCATAATCATAAGTTCTTTCATCTCCCATTACACCTACTGAACGCATATTAGTAAGTGCTGCAAAGTATTGACCTATTTCTTTATCAATACCTGCTTTTGCAATTTCTTCTCTGTAAATTGCATCTGCATCTTGAACTATTCTTACTTTTTCAGCTGTTACTTCTCCTATTATACGTATTCCAAGGCCTGGACCTGGGAATGGTTGTCTATAAACTAAATTTTCAGGTATTCCAAGTTCTAATCCTGCTTTACGTACTTCATCTTTAAATAATAATCTTAATGGTTCAATTATTTCTTTAAAATCTACACAATCAGGAAGTCCTCCAACATTATGATGTGATTTTATAACTGCTGATTTTCCAAGACCACTTTCAATTACGTCTGGATAAATAGTTCCTTGTACTAAATAATCAACTGTACCTATTTTCTTAGCTTCTTCTTCAAATACTCTGATGAATTCTTCGCCAATAATTTTTCTCTTTTGTTCTGGTTCTTCTACTCCAGCTAACTTTTCATAAAATCTTTCTTGTGCATTTACACGAATAAAGTTTAAGTCATATTGGCCATTAGGTCCAAATACTTCTTCAACTTCATCTCCCTCATTTTTACGAAGTAATCCATGATCAACAAACACACATGTTAATTGATTTCCAACGGCCTTGGAAAGAAGTACTGCAGCTACAGATGAATCTACTCCACCTGATAATGCACATAATACCTTACCATCTCCAACTTTTTCACGTATTTCTTCAATTGTTTTTTCAACAAATGAATCCATCTTCCAGTCTCCAGAGCATCCACAAATATCATATACAAAGTTTGAAATCATCTTTGTTCCTTCTTGTGTGTGCATTACTTCTGGATGGAATTGAACTGCATATAAATTTTTATTTACACATTCCATACCCGCAACAGGACATACTGGAGTAGTTGCTGTTATTTTAAATCCTTCTGGTGCTTTTTCTATGTAATCTGTATGACTCATCCAGCAAATAGTAGATTGTGATACACCTTTAAATATTTTAGAATCTACATTAACATCAACTTTTGTCTTTCCATATTCACTTACAGGAGCAGTAGCAACTTTTCCTCCTAGTAAATGAGCCATTAATTGTGAACCATAACAAATTCCTAGTATAGGTACACCAATTTCAAATAATGCTTTATCACATAAAGGAGAATCCTCACCATACACACTGTTTGGTCCACCTGTAAATATTATTCCCTTTGGATTCATTTCTTTTATTTTATCAACACTTAAAGTATATGGATGAACTTCACAGTATACATTACATTCCCTAACTCTTCTAGCAATTAACTGGTTATATTGTCCGCCGAAATCAATAACTAAAACTAATTCTTTTTTCATGGTCTCCTCCTAAAAAATTATTCTACTTGTATTATTAACTAAATATCACAATTTATCAATATAAAACACGAATTTTTTTTATCTTTTTGTGATTTTTATTCGTTATATTTCTTTAAATAATACAATGCACAACGTGCATTATATTTAATTACTAAAACATATAATAATTAAAATTGTACATTGTGCATTATTTAAACAGTTATTATTGTCCTACACTATAGTTTGGCGCTTCTTTAGTAATATTAATGTCATGTGGATGACTTTCTCTAAATCCTGCAGCTGTTTGAACAACAAAAGTAGCTGTTTCATATAAAGTATCAAGATCTTTTGATCCTAAATAACCCATTCCTGATTTAATTCCGCCCATGATTTGGAATATTGTATCTGATACATATCCTTTGAATGCAACTCTTCCTTCAACACCTTCTGGAACTAATTTTTTATTTCCTTCTTGGAAATATCTATCCTTAGATCCTTTTTCCATTGCAGCTAAAGATCCCATTCCTCTATAAACCTTGTAGCTTCTTCCTTGATATATTTCAAGTTCACCTGGAGCTTCTTCACATCCAGCAAATAATGATCCCATCATTGCAACTGAAGCTCCAGCAGCTAATGCTTTAACTATATCTCCTGAATATTTAAGTCCTCCATCAGCAATTACAGGTATTCCATATTTTCTACCAACTTCTGCACAGTCCATTACTGCTGTTAATTGTGGAACACCAACTCCTGCAACAACTCTTGTAGTACAAATTGATCCTGGCCCTATACCAACTTTAACACAATCAGCACCTGCTTTTATTAAATCTTCAGTAGCTTCTGCTGTAGCAACATTACCAGCTATAACTTGAAGTTCAGGATATGCTTTCTTTATTTCTGTTACTGCATCTAATACACCCTTTGAATGTCCATGAGCTGTGTCAAGAGTTATAACATCTACATTAGCTTTAACTAGAGCTTCAACCCTTTCCATCATGTTTCCTGTAACACCTACAGCTGCTCCACATAATAATCTACCTTTTTCATCTTTAGCTGCATTTGGGAATTTCTTAACTTTTTCAATATCTTTCATTGTTATAAGACCTTTTAAGCATCCATTTGCATCTACTAAAGGTAATTTTTCAATTTTATGCTTCTTTAATATTTCTTTTGCTTCTTCTACAGTTGTATTTTCTGGTGCAGTAATTAAATTTTCTTTTGTCATTACTTCAGATATTTTTCTATCATAATTTGTTTCAAATATCATATCTCTGTTTGTAACTATTCCAACTAATTTATTATTTTCATCAGTTATAGGCACACCTGATATTCTATATCTTCCCATTAAATCTTCAGCATCTTGTAATGTATGATCAGCTGATAAATATATAGGATCTGTAATTACACCATTTTCTTGTCTTTTTACTCTATCAACTTCTCTTGCTTGTTCTTCTATAGTCATATTCTTGTGGATAATTCCGATTCCACCTTCTCTTGCCATAGCAATTGCCATCTTAGATTCTGTTACAGTATCCATACCAGCACTCATTAAAGGAATGTTTAAAGCAATTTTTTTAGTTAAGTGAGTTTTTGCACTTACTTCTCTTGGTAATATTTCTGATTTGTTAGGTACTAATAATAAGTCATCGAAAGTATAAGCTGTTTTTATAATCTTTGCCATTTTTAATCCTCCTAAAATTTGAAATATTTATTGCATTTTTATTATTTTTCGCAATTAAACTTGCATTTCTATGCTTATTTTTATGTATAAAAAAAAACATATTAACCTTATAGTGATGTTAATATGCTAATAATAGTCTTTATTATAGCCTATACTAATATCACTCATAGTCGGAAGTTTACGGTTTCCGGTAGATACGCCCTGCCCTATTCAAGGTATATACGAGTCATTAAATATATCTAATTTTTAAATTAAACCCATTATAATGTATGTACAAGCTAAAGTCAATAAATTTGAAATTAAAATTGCAATTTTTCAAACAAAATTTTCGTACTTTTATCTGTATTTGACATAAATCATCTAAAATATATATTGAATTTAAGCATAATTGAACTAAATAATTCTATCTAATTGCTTCAATATACTCAATACTACTTGAATCTAATATCTCACTACCACCTTCAGTATTTAGTCTAAACTCTGCTCCATTCACAATATCATAGCAATTTTGAATTGTTGTATTTTGAATATTTATATTATTTAATTCATTCTCTTCTAAATACTTACTTATTCCATTCTTATTTATAATATTACTAACATTTTGACTCTTTTCTAATGGTGTATATCTTAGGCTATATGATTCATTTGCCATAACAATTTTTCTACATTGGTCTACTACTTTTAATTTTTTAGCTTCTTGCACATACCCCAAAACTTTTGGAAATAATACCCCAGATAAAATTATTATAATTGCTATTACAGCAATTAATTCAATTAATGTAAACCCTTCCTTTTTTCTTTTCCTTTTAATATCTAAGTTACAACTATTTTTATACACTATAGTTTATCTCCTCTTGAATTTTATTGTATCTTAAATATTAACTACATTTTACTTTTATATACACTTACCTTATAGTAACTTTTGTAATGTATAATATAAAAAACCTTGAGGTATAATCCCCCAAGGTTTTTAAAGCTTATATATTATTTACTATATCTTAGTACATTCCATCCATTCCCATTCCAGGTGCTCCTGGCATTGCTGGTTCTTTAACTGGAATATCAGCCACTGCTGCTTCTGTTGTTAAGAATGTAGATGCTACTGATGCAGCATTTTGAAGTGCTGATCTTGTCACCTTTGTTGGGTCAACAATACCACTCTTAATCATGTTTACATATTCGCCCTTTAATGCATCATATCCTATACCTGGTTCACTAGCTCTAACTTTATCTATTATAACTGAACCTTCTACACCTGCATTAGCTCCTATTTGTCTTACTGGTTCTTCTAATGCTTTAACAATTATGTTGATACCAACTTGTGTATCTGGAACATCTGAAGTTAGTTTTGCCACTTCATTAATTACATTAGCATAAGCAGTACCACCACCAGCTACTATACCTTCTTCAACAGCAGCCTTTGTTGCAGCTAAGGCATCTTCAATTCTTAATTTCTTTTCTTTTAATTCTGTTTCTGTTGCAGCACCAACTTTAATTACAGCTACTCCACCAGCAAGTTTTGCTAATCTTTCTTGTAATTTTTCTTTATCAAATTCTGAAGTTGTTTCTTCAACTTGAATTTTTATTTGGTTAACTCTATCTTTAATATCTGCTGAATCGCCTCTACCATTAACTATAACAGTATTTTCTTTATTAACTTTAACACTTTCAGCTTGACCTAACATATCAAGAGTAGTTTCTTTTAAATCTCTTCCTAATTCATCTGAAATAACTACACCACCTGTTAAAGTAGCTATATCTTGTAGCATTTCTTTTCTTCTATCTCCAAAACCTGGTGCTTTTACAGCTACACAAGTAAATGTTCCTCTTAACTTATTAACTACTAATGTTTGCATTGCTTCGCCTTCAATGTCTTCAGCAATAATTAATAGTTTCTTACCTGCTTGAACGATTTGTTCTAATAATGGTAATAATTCTTGAATATTTGAAACCTTCTTATCTGTTATTAATATATATGGGCTATCTAAGACAGCTTCCATTTTTTCTGTATCTGTAACCATGTAAGGTGATACATATCCTCTGTCAAATTGCATACCTTCAACAACATCTAGTTCAGTTCCCATAGACTTAGATTCTTCTATAGTAATAACACCTTCATTGCCTACCTTTTCCATAGCATCAGCAATTAATTTACCAACTTCTTCATCAGCAGCTGAAATAGCAGCAACTCTAGCTATATCTTCTTTACCATCTACTTGTTTAGAAATTTTTGCGATTTCTTCAACAGCTTTATCAACAGCCATTTTAATACCACTTCTAATTAGCATTGGATTAGCGCCTGCAGTTACATTTTTTAATCCTTCTCTTATTATAGCTTGCGCCAATAATGTTGCAGTTGTAGTTCCGTCTCCAGCAACATCATTAGTTTTTGTAGCAACTTCTTTAACTAATTGTGCTCCCATGTTTTCAAATGGATCTTCTAATTCTATTTCTCTAGCAATTGAAACTCCATCATTAGTTATTAATGGTGCTCCAAATTTTTTATCTAATACAACATTTCTTCCCTTAGGTCCTAATGTAACCTTAACTGTATCTGCTAATTTATCTACTCCAACTTGCATACTTCTTCTAGCGTCTTCGCTGAATTTTAACATTTTAGCCATTTTCAATACACTCCTTCTATTAAATGATTATTTTTAACTTCATAAAATTCTTTAATTTCTATTTAATCTCCTCAAAATTAATATATGTTTAATTATATATATATTAATTTTTTAATTTTACATTACTCAACTATTGCTAATATATCATCTTGTTTTAAAATTGTATACTCTTCACCATCTACTTTTACTTCTGTTCCTGCATATTTAGAATATAAAACTTTATCTCCAACTTTTACTTCCATTTCGATTCTCTTACCATCTGTAATTGCTCCTGGACCTACCGCAACTACTTCAGCTTCTTGTGGTCTTTCTTTAGCACTTCCAGTTAAAACTATTCCGCTTTTTGTTTTTTCCTCTGCTTCTAATTTTTTAATTACAACTCTGTCACCAAGTGGCTTAATATTCATAAAAAAACCTCCTCAAAAATATATATTAATTTATCTATTACATTTTCTTTGTTAGCACTCATCAAAGTCGAGTGCTAATACAATTATTATAATATCCTTTATATCCATATAATTCAAACATTACTTATAATATTATATCCCGTTTTAAAGCAAATATTCCTCCATTATCTTAAAATACATTCAAATTACTCATTTTTTCTTTAATTTTTATAATCTCTCTTTTTGATAAAATTATTTAGATATTAGCATAATATTTATTGAAATTTAAGGAATATTAACCATATACTTTTAGGTATAAAATTATTGTAATCAATATATTATTTGATATAATTTAATTAAACAATACAGTTATTTGATAGGAGAATTGTATGAAAGAAAACTATGTATGTGAATTATGCAACAGAAATGTCTCTATTATAACAAAACATCATTTAATACCTAAACAAAAGGGTGGAAAAAATTACAAAACGATTCATTTATGTACAACTTGTCACAAACAAATTCATGCACTTTTTACTAACAGAGAGTTAGCAACTTTATATAACTCTATAGACTCTTTAAAAAATAACGATAAAATAATTAAATTTTTAAACTTTATAAAAAAATTTCCTAATGATTATCATATTAATATAAAAAAATCACGTCATGTACGAAAAAGTGGCTAATATTTTGGGATTAAAGACAGCTAAACTATAATATCTTAGCTGTCTTATTTATTTTTAAATTAATCTTCTATTTTTATTTTATTCTCCCTTGCATAATAGAATAAGTATTGTTGAGCAAAACCAGATATCTTACCAAATTTATTTCTCGCAAATATTCTGATTTTATTTAAAGAAGCATCCTCTGCCCCATAAAAATAAATCATTGCACGTTTAACCCATACGTCTACAGGAAATGCTGAATATTTCTCCATTGAAAATAGCATTATGCAATCAGCTACCTTAGCTCCCACGCCTTTAAATTCTTGTAGCGCAGCGTGACATTCATCATCACTTAAATTTTTTATATAATCCAAATCATATTTTTTAAATTCTTCTGATGTATTATTATCACCTAACTTAGTAGCTTTTTTACTCATATAGACATTAGCAATTGTATCTATTATATACTTACTTCTAAAAGATGCCCCTGTTTCTTGTATTTCTTCTAATGTAGCATCTTTTATTTGATCTACTGTTGGAAAAGCATAATAAGTATTATCCTTATATTCAATCTTGCTTCCATATTTAGAAGAAATCTTATTTATTGTTTTCATTATTGATGGTATGCTATTTCTTGCTGATATAATAAAACTTATTAACATTTCAAAAGGATCTTGATTCAATATTCTAATTCCAGAGCCATATTCTACACTTTTTCTTAAAAGTTCATCTTTTGATAGCTCGTTCTTAATTTTTAAATAGTCACGTTCTAAGTCAAAGTATTTAATCCAAATATCTTTAACATCCTCTTCGCTGGAATTATATATTAAAATATTATCCCCTTCTTGTTTTAATTCAATTACTTTTTCAAAAGCAACTACAATATAATTATTATCATCTATTTTATTAAATCTAAAACATTGACCACATTCAAAAGTTTGTTTAAGTTTAAAATTCTTTACTTCCTCTATTTCAATATAGTTTTCATAAGATGTTATTCTTTTGTAATCCATAAAAACTTTCCTCCATTTATTTTTTATATAGCTATATTGTACACCTAATTTTATATTTATACTTACATAAATCTTATTATTCCAATCAGTTTTTCACCTTCAAATCTCATTGACATCCCAAGAGTTTCAGATAATTTGTCTTATTTTTTAATAGTAATAAAAATATAGTATTTTTCATACTAAAAATAAATAAAAACTAACTTTGTGCTGTATTCAAAGTTAGTTTTCTTAATAATTTAAACTTTATCCTTCTTTTATTATGCTTTCTAATATTTCCGCACTCACTTCTATCATATGACTACAAGCCTTTTCCTCTGGATTTATAATCTTTGTTTTTAAATCTCTGCAATCTATGTATCCTAGTTCTTCTTTAAATCTTTTTATAAAAGCTTGTGTCATCGCTCTAACCTTTGGACTTTTATGTCCTCTTTCTTCTGTAAACATAACTCCTAAAACAGCTATTGCACCAGATACAGTTCCACACACGCCTCCTGTTGCCATTCCTCCACCAAAACCAGCCATAGTTTTAAATGTTTCATGTGATAAATTCAAATTATATTCTTCATTTGCTGCGTACATAATACATTCTGCACAATTCAGATCATACTCTTTAGACCAATATTTTTTTGCTGTTTCTTTTAACATTAACCTCTATCCCTTCCACAAATAAGATAATTCTTTTTTTATTATTATACCATTTTATATATTAGCTGCAATCTACATAAAAATAATAAATAAATTTAATACCTTTTTAAAAACAAAAACTCTCAAAGACTAGTCTTTGAGAGTTTAATATTAATAAAATTATTTAGAATAATCGTAGAAACCTTTTCCGCTCTTTCTACCTAACCATCCAGCTCTAACATACTTTCTTAAAAGGCTGCTAGCTCTGTACTTAGTATCTCCTGTTTCACTATATAAAACATCCATAATAGCTACACAAACATCTAACCCTATAAGATCTCCTAAAGCTAAAGGTCCCATTGGGTGGTTAGCTCCAAGTTTCATAGCAGCATCGATATCTTCAGCTGAAGCAACACCTTCTTGTAATATAAATGTAGCTTCATTAATCATTGGAATTAAAATTCTGTTTACAACAAATCCTGGTGCTTCAGCAACTTCTACTGGAGTCTTTCCAATTTCTTCTGATATAGCTTTAACAGCATCAAAAGTTTCTTGAGAAGTAGCTGCTCCTCTAATAACTTCAACAAGTTTCATTACTGGAGCTGGGTTAAAGAAATGCATTCCTATAACCTTATCAGGTCTCTTTGTAGCAGAAGCAACTTCTGTTATTGATAAAGATGAAGTATTTGAAGCTAAGATTGTTTCTGGTTTACAAATTGCATCTAATTCAGCAAATATTTCTTTTTTAATTTTCATGTTTTCTATAGCAGCTTCAACTACTAAATCACAGTCAGCAGCTAAATTCATATCAGTAGTTCCTGATATTCTTGAAAGTATAGCTTCTTTATCAGCTTCTGTCATTTTTTCTTTAGCAACTAATTTACTTAATCCTTTATCGATTCCAGCGATTCCTCTTTGAACAAATTCATCTTTGATATCTCTAACGATAACTTCGCATCCTTTTGCAGCAAATGCTTGAACAATTCCGGCACCCATAGTTCCTGCACCAAGTACAAATACTTTTTTCATAGTAAAACCTCCATTAATTTTATTCATAATTTTCATTTATACGATACTTTATCATGATATTATTAGTTTTATTTAAATCAAGTTTTTTAATTATCACTTATCAATTTCCAATGATCAATGAAGGATAAAATCACTTTGTAATTTTTAAAATATATTTCTTAAAATTTTGCATAGCAAAATTCACCTTCATTGATAATTGGTCATTGTATATTGTTAATTAAAATTATTAAGCTTCTTTGATTGCTTTAGCTTGAGCTATTAATTCAGGCAATACTTTCTTAATATCCCCAACTATTCCGTAATCAGCAACCTTCATTATTGGAGCAGTTTCATCTTTATTTACAGCAATTATAACTTCTGCATCTTGCATACCAGCAACGTGTTGGATAGCTCCTGAAATACCGCAAGCAATGTAGATTGTTGGTTTAACAGTCTTACCAGTTTGACCTACTTGATAAGCATTTTCTATCCAACCCTTTTCAACTGCAGCTCTTGAACCAGCAACAACTCCACCTAAAGCTTCAGCTAATTCTTTTACTAGTTCGAAGTTTTCTTTAGATCCAACTCCTCTACCACCAGCAACTATTATCTTAGCTTCTGAAATATCAACTATATCTTTAGCAGTTTTAACTGTTTCTAATACTTTAGTTCTAACATCACTGTCACTTAATGAAACAGTAACTTTTTCTATTTTACAGTTAGCTCCATCTGTATTAACTTTTTCAAATACACCTGGTCTTACTGTAGCCATTTGTGGTCTATGATTTGGACATGCAATTGTAGCCATTAAGTTACCACCAAATGCTGGTCTTGTAGCTAATAAATCACCATTTTCAACTTCTACATCAATTGATGTACAGTCAGCTGTAAGTCCTGTGTTTAATCTTGCAGCTACTCTAGGACCTAAGTCTCTTCCTATAAAAGTAGCTCCTACGAATAGTATTCCTGGTTTTCTTTCACTTGCAAGATCACAGATAACTTTAGTGTAAGCATCTGTAGTATAATGTGCTAAGTTCTTATCTTCAGCAACTAAAACTTCATCAGCACCATGCTTAGCTAATGTATCAGCTAATCCAGCAACATTATCACCTAATAATAACGCTGTTAACTTAACTCCTAATTTATCTGCTTGTCTTCTACCTTCTCCAAGTAATTCTAAAGATACTTTTTGTAATTCGCCTTCTCTTTGTTCAGCAAAGACCCAAACGCCTTTGTAATCTGCTATATTCATAATAAATTAACCTCCTATTATCTTAGATGTAGTGTTTTTCTTTTAATTTTCCTAAAACGTAAGCAGCAGAAGCTTTAGCGTCTTCTTTAACTAATTCACCTGCACCCTTAACTTCTTTAGTCATTGACTTCTTAACCTTAGTTGGTGACCCTTTAAGTCCTAATTCTTCTACAGCTACATCTATATCAGCTGCACCCCAAACTTTGATTTGATCATCACAAGTTGAGAATATATTTGCAACATTCATGTATCTAGGTTCATTTAATTCTTCAATTGCAGTTAATAGACATGGAGTCTTAACTTCAACAACTTGATGTCCATCTTCTAATGCTCTATTAACTATTAATGTATTTCCTTCAACCTTAACATCTTGAACGTAAGTTACTTGAGGAATTCCTAAATGTTCTGCAATTTCTGGTCCAACTTGTGCAGTATCTCCATCGATTGCTTGTCTTCCTGCAAAAATTATATCGTAATCTAATTTTTTAATCATTCCTGTTAATGCTTTTGAAGTTGCTAAAGTATCAGCTCCTCCTAATGCTCTATCTGTTAATAGGATAGCTTCATCAGCTCCCATACATAATGCTTCTCTTAATGCAGCTTTTGCAGCAGGAATACCCATGCTTACAACAGTTACTTTAGCACCAGTTTGTTCTTTTATTTGTAATGCAGCTTCTAAAGCATGCTTATCTTCTGGATTTATAATTGCTGGAACACCATCTCTGATTAATGTACCAGTCTTTGGATCTATTTTAACAGCCGTAGTATCTGGAACTTGTTTTACACAAACTACTATATTCATTATAAAAATCCTCCTATCTTAAAATGCTTCCTGCGATAACCATCTTTTGAACTTCTGAAGTTCCTTCGTAGATTTCAGTTATCTTAGCATCTCTCATCATTCTTTCTACTGGATATTCTTTAGTATATCCGTATCCACCAAATATTTGTACTGCCTTAGTTGTTACTTCCATAGCAACTTCTGCAGCGAATAATTTAGCTCTTGCAGCATCTACTGAGTATGGCATTTTTGCTTCTTTTAAACATGCAGCTTTATATACCAAGTGTTTTGCAGCTTGAATCTTAACATCCATTTCTGCAATATACCATTGTAATCCTTGGAAAGCTGAAAGAGGTTTATTGAATTGTTTTCTTTCTTTCATATATGCAACAGCTTCTTCAAAAGCACCTTCTGCAATACCTAAAGCTTGAGCAGCTATACCAATTCTTCCTCCATCAAGAGTCTTCATCGCTATACCGAATCCCTTACCTTCTTTTCCAATTAAGTTTTCCTTTGGAACTATACAATCTTCAAAAATTAATTCTGTAGTAGAAGATGCTCTAATACCCATCTTATTTTCAAGATTTCCTATTGAGAATCCTGGGAATCCTTTTTCTACGATAAATGCAGAAATTCCTCTTGTTCCTTGGCTCTTATCTGTCATAGCAAATACGATAAATGTTTCAGCAACTCCACCATTTGTTATGAAAATTTTTGAACCATTTAATACATAATGATCACCATCTAATACTGCTGTTGTTTGTTGTCCAGCAGCATCTGTACCAGCACCTGGTTCAGTTAAACCAAAAGCACCAATTTTTCTACCTGAACATAAATCTGGTAAATACTTTTCTTTTTGAGCTGGAGTACCATTTTCATTTATTACTGAAGCGCATAATGAAGTATGAGCTGAAAGTATAACTCCTGTTGTTGCACAAACTTTTGATAATTCTTCTACAGCTATTATGTAAGAAAGAACATCTCCTCCAGCTCCCCCAACTTCTTTAGAAAATGGAATCCCCATCATACCTAGTTGACCCATTTTCTTTACATTTTCCATTGGAAATTGTTCAGTTTCATCGATTTCTGCAGCTAATGGCTTAACTTCATTTACTGCGAATTCTCTAACCATTTGTTGTACTAATTCTTGTTCTCTAGTTAATTGAAAATTCATTAAATTACCCTCCTTGTTAATTGGAGCCTACTAGTAGGCATAGTATATATAAATAGATTTTTTAACTTAAAATATTATTTATTTTGGAAGTTCTTTTCTTTTCTTCTTTCTAAGAAAGCACTCATTCCTTCAGTTTGATCTTCTGTTGTAAAGCATTTACCAAAGTCTGCTGCTTCTATCATAACAGCTTCATCTATTGCTACTTGCATACCTCTGTTTATAGCATCCTTAGATAACTTAACAGCTATTGGAGCATTAGCTATGATTATTGAAGCCATTTTTTTTGCTTCATCCATAAGATTTTCTAAAGGTACTACCTTATTAACTAATCCTATTCTATAAGCTTCATCCGCTTTTATGTTTCTTCCTGTATATATCATTTCTTTAGCTTTCCCAAGTCCAACAATTCTTGGTAGTCTTTGAGTTCCACCAAATCCTGGAGTTATTCCAAGACCAACTTCTGGTTGTCCAAATATTGCTGCTTCAGATGCAATTCTTATATCACAAGCCATTGATATTTCACATCCGCCACCTAATGCAAAACCTTGAATAGCTGCTATAACAGGCTTGTCTAGATTCTCTAATCTTAAAAATACCTTATTTCCAAGTTCACCAAACTCTTTACCTTGCGCTTCGTTTAAATCTTTCATTTCTGCTATATCAGCACCAGCAACAAACGATTTTTCTCCTGCTCCTGTTAAGATAACTGCATATATACTACTATCTTTTTCTAAATCGTCTAATACCATATCTAAGTCTTTTAATGTTGCTGAATTTAAAGCATTTAGTGCTTTTGGTCTGTTAATTGTAACAACTGCTAAATGACCGTCTTTTTCAAGAATCACATTTTCTAATTCCATGTTTTTTAATCTCCCTTCAGATCCTGCTTATTTATTTTTTTAATTTTCTTACAATTTTAAAAATACCTCATGGGCTTGTTAATATTATAACAAGCTTGCACAAAAAAACACGGAGCTTGAATCTCCTTAATTAAAATTATAATACGTAGTCATGTTATTTGCAATAAAATATTATCGCCAACTGGCACTTTTTTTATACTTTATTGGCATTTTTGTACATGGAAATTTATATATAGATAAAAAAATAAATAATTCATATTAAAAGTTTCGTTTTTTTACTTTTAATATAAATTATTTATTTAACAATTTTATTCGTTTAATAAATAAATTAATGTCATTAAACTTTCACTCAAATGAACATTTTCTACCTTTACATCACTTGGAACAATCAAATCAACAGGAGCAAAATTCCAAATTGCTTTAACTCCACCTCTTATTAATTCATCAGCAACATTTTGTGCATTTTTTTGAGGAACACAAATTATTCCTATATCAACCTTTTTGCTTTCTAAAACTTCTTTCATATCATCAATTTCTTTTATTTCTATGTCTCTTATTTTCATTCCGACTAATTTAGGATTCACATCAAAAATAGTGCTTATAGTAACCCCTAAATCATCAAATCTAGTGTAATTGGCCACTGCCTGACCTATATTACCTGCACCTATTAAAACCGCATCATATCCTTTATCTAATCCCAATATGCATGCTATCTGAGTATATAATTCTTTTACATTATATCCGTAACCTTGTTGACCAAAGTCTCCAAAACAGTTTAAATCTTGACGAATTTGTGAAGCTGTAAAACCTATTTTTTCTCCCAACTCTTTTGAAGAAATTCTATCTACATCATTCTTCATTAATTCCCCAAGATATCTATGATACTTTGGCAGTCTTTTAATTACTGCCATAGATATACTTTTACTCTTCTCCATTCAGTTCATCTCCTTAGTCTAATATAATCTATTTAAATAGTCACTAATCATACTTTGACTATTATTTTCTATTCATCAACTGTAATAATATACTCCAATTTATAATTTTATCATATTAAGCCATTTTTATGTCAAGTTTATTACAACCATTTTATGAATAAATTAGTAATAAAATTTCTACTGTTAAAATCATATAGTAATATATAAATAATAATATTATTTATATATTTTAAACATACATTTTAGTATATTTTTAATTAATATATATGTCAACTCATTTAAATATTATTTCTTAGTATATCACTAATTATTCTCAATTATAATATAAAAATAAAATACTAGAGCTACATTAATATCCTACATAGCTCTAGTATTAATATCTATTATTTTATTATTCTACTGATGTATACCTCATACCTATAGTTCTATTCTTTATTTTAATGCTCTCATAGAATTTAACACTGCAAGTAGAGTTACTCCTACATCTGCAAATACAGCCTGCCACATGTCTGCTATACCAAATGATATAAGAACTAACACTCCTACTTTTATCACTAATGCAAGCACTATATTTTGCCATAATATTTTACTCGTTTTTCTTCCTATATTAATTGCTTCTACTAATGCTAAAGGATTATCCTTCATTAATACTACATCAGCTGCTTCAATAGCTGCATCTGATCCGATTCCACCCATTGCAACACCTATATCAGCCCTTGCAAGTACTGGTGCATCGTTTATACCATCTCCTACAAATATTAAATTTCCTTTTCCTTTAGTTTTAATTAATTCTTCAACCTTAGTAACTTTATCTCCAGGTAATAATTCTCCATATACTTCATTTATCCCTAATTCTTCTGCCACTCTTTTCGCTGTCACTTTATTATCTCCTGTGAGCATTACTATTTTGTTAACACCTAAAGATTTTAACTGTATTATAGCTTCTTTAGAACTTTCTTTTATCTCATCTTCAATAACTATGCTTCCTTTATATTTACCTTCAACTGCAATATAGACTATAGTGCCTGCTGCAGTTATCTCTTCACATTCTATTTGATTTTCTTTCATTAGTTTATAATTCCCAAGTAACGTTTCTTTATTTTCTATTATTGCTTTTACTCCATATCCTGATAATTCTTCATAGTTTTGAATCTCTTCTTTATTTATTTCTTCCCCATATTCTTTCACGATTGATTGTGCTATAGGATGATTAGATAAGCTCTCTCCTATTGCCGCTACTTTTAATAATTGTTCTGTAGAAATATCATTACTATTGATCTCTGACACCTTAAATGTACCTTTTGTTAATGTTCCAGTCTTATCAAATACTATTGTATCAACATCTTTTAATGCTTCTAAATAATTTCCACCTTTAACTAACACACCCTTTTTAGATGCTCCACCTATTCCTGAGAATAATCCTAATGGAATTGAAACAACTAAGGCACAAGGACATGAAACAACTAAAAATGATAGAGCTCTATAAATCCATTTATAGAAAACTGAATCCTTCATTATAATTGGTGGTAATATCGCTATACATATAGCTAAAGCTACCACTATCGGCGTATAGTACTTACAAAACTTAGTTATAAATTTTTCAGTTTTTGCCTTTTTACTACTTGCATTTTCAACCATCTCTAATATTCTTGATACTGTTGAATCACTGAATTTTTTTATAACCTTTACTTTTAAAACAGAATTCAGATTTATACTTCCTGATAAAATTTCCTCATCTTTTTTAACTTCTCTTGGTATTGATTCACCTGTTAATGCAGAAGTATCCAAACTCCCTTCACCATCTACTATTATTCCATCCAAAGGAACCTTTTCTCCTGGTTTTATTAGAATAATCTCATCTATTTCAACTGATTCTGGTGAAACTTTCTTTTCTTTATCACCTACTAGAACATTTGCATAGTCAGCTTTTATATTCATAAGAGATGTTATAGACTTTCTAGATTTATTCACAGCATAACTTTGAAATAATTCTCCAATTTGATAGAATATCATAACTGCAACTGCTTCTGGATATTCACCTATGCAAAGAGCTCCTATTGTCGCTATACTCATCAAGAAATTTTCATCAAATATTTCACCCTTAAATATATTTTTTATGGCAATTATAATTACTTCTTTTCCTACTAAAATATAACTTATAAAAAATAAATATATATTAATTGAATTTAAATCCTTAGTAGCGATAGCTGCAATATACATTACAATACCTACAATTAATGAAATATTTTCTTTCCAAAAGCTATTTTTTTCTTCTTCAATTGTATTCTCTGCTTCAATAGTACAACAAGAATCATTACACTTTTCATGATGATCATGTTCATCAGTACCTATATTAACATTAGTCATTGTTGAGAATTCTGTAACTACTACAGATGGTTCTAACTTGTTTACTATTTGTTTTATATTTTTAATTATGAATTCCTTACTCGCTCCATCTGTTATACTAACTCTTAAAAGTCCTAAAGAAAAGTTTAACCAAGCTTCTTTAATTCCAGCTATCTCTTTCACTTTATCTTCAATCTTGTTAGCACAATTAGCGCAATCTAACCCCTTTAATTTAAGCTTAAATTCATTCTTAGGTTTCTTTAATGACATTACCTTAACAGTAGTTATAGGCTTTTCCGCTTTTTTTATTTCTTTAACTACAACACCAGGCTCTAAACTATGAACAATATCTTTAATATTATTTAATATTTCTTGTTTATCTTCTTCATTAATTTCTATGCTCATTATTCCAAGAGAAAAATTTAAGTTAGCCTCTTTCACTTTTTCTAAAGAATTTACTTTATTTTCTATTTTGTTGGCACAATTTGCACAATCCAAGTTTTTCAATGAAACTTTAATTAACTCACTCATTAAATCACCTTCTCTTTCATTATATCTTGATTTATATTATTCAATAATATGACTAAATCCTTCATCAAAAATATGCTTTATATGCTCATCATCCAATGAATAGTAAATTACTTTTCCTTCTCTTCTAAATTTAACCAATCTAGCCGACTTTAAAGTTCTTAATTGATGTGATACTGCTGATTGACTAACTCCAAGTATAGCTGCTAAGTCACATACACACATATCCGATTCAAATAAAGCACAGATTATTTTTACTCTTGTAGAATCTCCAAAAGCCTTAAATAACTCAGCTAAATCATACAGTACTTCATCTTCTGGCAATGCTTTTTTTACTTTATCCACTACATCTTCATGAATTACATTGCAATTACACTTTTCTATATTTAACTCATTTTTATCCATAAATAATTCCTCCTTCAAACATATGAGCATCTGTTCATATGTTTATTTATATTATATGCATATTTCTAAATTTATGCAATAAAAAATCGTCTAAAATTTTTAGACGATTTTTAACTTATATGGCTTTTTTAATTCTATTTTTGTTAATTAGTACACTCTCTAATATCATATTTAATATACTATGACAAACATAGTAGGAGAATGTTAAATCATGTTTAAAGTCAACAACCCCATCATATTGTTTTTGTAAATCTATTAGAAAATCTTTAGCGACGCTTGGATTTATTTTCGATACTAATATTCCACCCGGTATAAATGTTTTGGTTATTTTAGCTAATCTCTTTTCATACAACATATGATCCTTCATTATTTTTGTACTAGTGCATTCCCATCTATAATAATGAGGTGCACAAAAATAATCGCATAGGAAGTGACATATAACACCTAGTTCTTCACTAAATTTAGCTATTGTCATTTCATAATGAACTTCATACATTGTCAAAGATGATAAGTATAAAATTTTTTCAATTATAATATCTATACTCTCATCAAAATAATGTCTTATACGCTTATATTGTGGGGTACAATCTGGCTTCACATTTCCCCATATAAATCTGTTCTTGTTAATTAGAGAGATAGCTTCGACATTAGAATACTTTAGTATATTCTCTCCCATTAGCCTATGATTATTTATCATCAAGGCTTAATCACATCCTTTATTCTCTCATTACAATAATATTATTAAAATTGTATACTTATTGCAATGTAATTTTTATTACTATAATGTAAATTTAATATATATTATTATAATAATACTATATTAGGATGTTTACAATAAAACTCATAAATAAAAATTTATTAAATTAATTCATGAACTTCTTTTTCCATTATTACAATAACATCTCTATGCATATTAAGCATAGTTGATGGATTTTGGGTTGTAATTACACCTTGTAATAATTCTCTTACAACATCAGCTTTATTTGTTCCTTTAACTAATAAAATTATCTTTTTTGATTTTAAAATTTGCCCAAGTCCCATAGTTATTGCTTCTGTTGGAACTTCCTCTATAGTATCAAAGAATCGTGAATTTGCTTCTATAGTACTTTGAGTTAATTTTGTTTTATGTGTCCCAGCTATTAATATATCATCTGGTTCATTAAATGCTATATGACCATTAACACCAATTCCAAGAATTTGTACGTCTATTCCACCTAATTCATCGATCTTCTTATCATAATTTCTTCCTTCTTCTTCAATATTTTCTGCCATACCATTAGGTACAAACGTTTTTTCTTTATTAATATTTATATGGTTAAATAATTTATTATTCATGAAATATCTATAGCTTTGAGTATTATTTCCATCTAATCCTATGTATTCATCTAAATTAACAGTTGTAACATTTGAGAAATCTACTTCTCCTTTTTTGTTCATATCTATAAGTTCACTATACAGACCTTCAGGAGTGCTACCTGTTGCCAATCCTAATACAGCTTCTGGCTTTTCTACAACAGTTTCTTTAATCATTTGTGCTGCTATTTTACTCATTTCTTTATAATCTTCTACAATAATTACTTTCATCATACATCCCTGCTTTCTTTATATTTTTACCTTAAATGTTTTATGTACAACCATGCTAAAGTCTAGGATACCTAAACTTTAGCATGGTTTATTTTAAAATTTCAAATTATGCTAACCTAAAACTAGTTTCATTCAGCACTTGTTGCTTTGTTTTCTTCTTTAGCAGCCATAGATACAAATGGAAGATAAATTATTACTGCTACTACTAAACAAATTATAGCAGTTACTCCTCCCATAATTGAGTTAGTAGAAAGTATTGCACCTAAAATCGGTGGTGTTGTCCATCCTGCCATTACTACAACTTTTGGAGCAAATCCAACTGCTGTTAATGCATAAGCAATGATTGTGCAAGCCATAGGAGCTAATATAAATGGTATGAAATAAATTGGATTTAATATTATTGGTAAACCAAATATTACAGGTTCATTAATATTAAATAATCCTGGTGCTGTTCCTAATCCAACCATCATCTTTTGTTGTGCACTTTTCTTTTTACCTAATATCATAATTGCAATAAGTAAAGCAATCGTTGTTCCTGATCCCCCCATATTTACATATGAATCAATAAATTGGCTGTTTAAGATGTGTTCTGCTGGCTTACCATTAGCAAAAGCTTCTGTATTTGCTAGTGTTAAAGGTAATAATAATGCATTTATAATCGGAGCCATTATGTTTGATCCGTGTAAACCAAAGAACCATAATAAGTGAATCATAAATACTATTACTAGAACTCCGCCTAGACTTCCAGCTAATCCTTGAAGTGGCGCTTGTATTAAATTAAATAATGCTTGATGTACATCAGGTACACCTACAACTATTAAGATTTCTCTAATTGCTGCTGCAACACATAAAACTACAATTGAAGGAATCAAAGCTGCAAAAGATTTTGCTACTGCCGGTGGTACTCCATCAGGTAATTTAATTACTAATTTAGGATTTCCAATTAATTTAACAAATATTTCTGTTGCAATAATCGCTACTATAATTGCTATAAATAATCCTTGAGAACCTAAGAAACTAAAAGGTAATGCCCAATCTAAATCAGATGTTTTATATAACATCAATGAAGCTGCAACTGATACAACACCTGCTGCTAGTCCATCTTTATCATAAGATCTCGCTAGATGGTACGATATAGTGAACACTACCAATACTGACATAATTGCAAATGAAGCATTCCATATATCGCCGCCAAAGTTCTTCCAGTTAGTTGGTAATAACCAGTTCATAAAATTTTGATAGAACTCAAAGCCTAGATTGTTAAACAATGTTGCAAAAGCACCAGCCATAATTATTGGAGTTAAAGTCGCGAATCCATCACGGATTGCTACTAAATGTCTTTGAGAACCAATCTTAGCTGCCACTGGCACAAAATGTTGTTCCATCCATTCAAAAAACTTATTCATAATTTATTTTCCCCCTTTATTAACAGTTAAATTTTTATTCATATCAAAACAAAATTATTTCTTCTCTACAAAACCGAAACTACTCCATGGTTCAACAAAGTCTAATAGGAATTTTTCATCGTCAACTATTTTTCCTATTACATTTGTCTTTCCTTCATTTTTCATATCTTTCAAAGCTACTTGAAGCTCTCCTGCATACCTAGTATATAAATCAGAATCTATTAATATATCTCCTCTTTCAATATTAGGTGTATTAATAGGTGGAAAACTTTCATTTTTATATTTAACTCTGCTTTGAGTTGATCTTATCATGTATTCTGAAACATCACCCCTATTAAAATGATATTCTTCTAATACAATTTTCTTATCTAGCTCTCTTGCATATTCATTAAATTCCACTTTAAAAGTTAATTTTTCCCTATTAAGCCCGCTTAATAACTTAAGTTCTTCTTCTGTAGCAAAAGAATTAGCTATTATTACATCATCAACCAAACCAGTTGCAATTAAATGCTTAACTTGTATATCAATCGGTAACTGTCTATGCATTTCCAAAGTACATAATCCTTCTGAAACTGGCCAAGGCCCGTATTTTGCACTTGGTGAATTAACAAACGCTGCTACATTAAGTCCAAGTTCTTTAAATTGCTTTGAGCATTTCATAAAGTGATCAAATGAAAGACCTGTATATCTATGCGGATAAAAATTGTGGCATCCATACAAATTATTTAAGTTTGCTTTATACGATAAAATATTATCGATATATTTTGTGCCATTACTTGCATTTAGTTCTATCTTTAACCCATATTCATTGAATGACATTATAGCTTCTTCTTGACCGCTAAAGCCCATATCTAATCTTACCCCATCTAATCCCATATCCTTAAATAAATTTAAATCATATATAGATGCGCCTAAGCTTTTAAATATAGTTGGATCTAAATCTGCAATTACTTCCATGTTTTCTTCTTTAGCTGCTTTTAGTGTCACTTTAAATTCATTTATTACTTCATCTATATTTTTATCAGCTACTGATAATAAACATGTAAAAATTCTTTTAAATCCATACTTACCCGCCAAATGAATATAATCTACTATTTCATTAATATCAGTATGATTGGGATAAACTGAAATTCCTAATCTCTTCATTACCACTCACCTCTACTTACTTTGATTCATGTGTATATAATATGCTCCTTTTGTTGGAGAAATTTCATCATCTACTATTTGATTAACACATATAGTTTCTTTTAGATATTTTTCAAAAGCTTCTCTTACCACTTTTGCTTTTCTAATTACTCCTCCAACTAATGCTATCGAACAACTTTCAAAATTTAATTTTTTGTATAGTTTTTCTACAGTCTTAGCTAGTTCTATTCCTTGTTCTGATAAAATATTTATACATATATCATCTCCAGCTTCTCCGAGTCTTGCTACTATAGGTGTTATCGATGCTATATCATCCTTAGTTGATGAATATACAAATTCAGTAATATCATTAACTGATTGAATCTGTAGTTTTTCTAATATGCTCTTTGTTAGTTTTGATTGTGGTAGCGACTCTTCATCTTCTTTTATCATTCTTTGTATAGCGCATATTGCCACTCTATATCCACTGCCTTCATCACCTAAAAGATTACCCCAACCTCCACATTTTGAAGATGTTCCATTATTTATACCAAATGCAATTGAACCTGTACCAGCTATCGTCAAAATTCCATCTTCGCCTTTTAGCATAGCTTTTAAAGCGATTTCAGCATCATTCATAACTTCAATTGTTACATTTATTTGTGATTTTATTTTTTCTTTTATTAACTTAGAATTATTCCCTACTTCTGAACCTGCTGCACCTATATATATGCCTTCAAGTTCTTCATCACCTAATTCATAAACTATACTCTTTATTGCATCTTCTATATTATTTAAAGCAACTTCAACATTATTCAATAAATTTCCAAAACCTGTTATAGAGCTTGCTACTACTTCACCATTTAAGTTATAAGCCATTGCTTCTGTTTTTGTTCCACCTGCATCTACACCTATTACATACTTCATATTCATCCTTCTTTCTTACTCAACTCGGAAATGTCGCTATTTACTTTGGAGTCTTTCATGTATATCTATTAATTCTACTGCTAAATCCTTCAAAGTCATACTTGTCATTAGATGATCTTGTGCATGTACTAATAACAATGAAACTTCAGCTTTATTTCCAGCTGCTTCATTTTGTATTAATGAAGTTTGAACTTTGTGAGATTTAGATTGTTCTTTGTTGGCTTTCTCAATTAATTCTCTAGCTTCTTTTATATTGCCTTGTTTAGCAGCTTGAATTGCCTCCATTGAATAACTTCTTACTTCCCCACTGTGTAATATTAGATTCATTATTATTTCTTCCATAATCATTCTCCTTTTATACTACGTCTAATCGCTCTGTCAAATACTATTATTTAATAAGATCTAGTGCTTGTTTTAATACTTTTTCACCATTCATTGTTCCGTAATCAACTGCATTTATAATTTCTACTGGTATACTTTTAGATTCTACGCTTGCTTTAATTTTTGATAATAAGAATCTAACTTGAGGTCCTATCAATATTACATCAGTTTTATCAAGGTGCTCTTTTAATTCAGCTTCTGCAGTAGCACTTATTGAGCATTCAATATTTTTCTTTTCTGCTGCTATCTGCATTTTAGATACTAATAAACTTGTTGACATTCCTGCTGAACATACTAATAATATTCTTTTCATAATTTTTTCCTCCTTTTATAATTTTTATCTTACACTAATATATATAGCAAATGTTATGCCAACTTTTATAAAATTGCATTTTGACTAGAAATGCCTGTATTTCTCATTTAAGATATATTTTTTACTGTGTAATTTTTAGTGCATAGTGTGTATTTTTTATTTACACACTATCTATTTTACACACTCTACACATTTTCTATAATCATTCTAACTATATGAGCTAATTCATTGTCATCAATATTGATTTTATATGTATTTTCTATCATTTTTAAGCTCTTTTTAACTAATATAAACTCTTTTCCATTATTGTGTCTGTATTTTTCTAAATCCTTAAATGTAATTTCTTTCCTCCCATTAACTAATCGTTCTATTAAAAAAGCTATATGAATTAAAATACCTATCTTAACTTCATGGTTTATCCTTATTTGCAAGCTTTCTTCTACATGTGCTATTGTATCTCTTATATTTGCCGCCATATTTTTACAATCAATATCTTGTATTTGTTGTTCTAATGATTTTATAACTTTTGAAAATTCTTGTTCAACCTCAATAAGTTTTTCTAATTGATAAATTCCTTGATCTAAAAATACATCCTGAGCTGATATAAATGGCACCCCATCTATAAACATATTTACTGTACCCACTATAGCCATTATTATATATTTTTTTCTTAAGTTTTTTACTTGCTTTAAGAAATCTCCTTTATCTAAAATATCTAATGGTATTATTTTTATTTTATTTGCACCCTCTAATGCTGAAATTATTCTATCCTTTATTTTTTCTGCTGCACCTTCACCAGTAAAACAAGTAGTTATTATTGCTAGCTCTTTTTCCGTTGTATAATCTTCTTTTTCTATTTGTATTGATAATCTTCCCATTTCTTGGCAAGAAGTATATATAGAATCAAGATTTCTACCATTTAAAGCCTTCCTTCCTGCTTCAATTACAGTCAATGTAGTAACCATATCTATGGTTTTTATATCTATTCCTAATTCATTACCTATGATTCCTCCAAAATTTATTAATGATCCCATATCAACAAGCATTAATAAACCCTTTTCATTTTTCATTTTTAATATTTCTTCTTTTGTAATTTGAAGCATATCCTCTGCTTTCATTGTCAATGGCATATCTAGTGCTCTAACATAATCCTCTCCAATTAGAGTATTCGCTACTTCAACCATACTAGTAGCTGTATTTCGTCCATGCATTACTACTAATACATTCACTTTTTCTTCTAATAAATTTTTATCTTCTTCTCTACTAGCTGCTAGGAACATAGTTATATAACCTATTTCATCTAGCGGAGCTTCTATATTAAATTTATTTTCTATTATTTTTACTATTTCCATAGCCACCATAAACTCTTCTCTATATTGTGTTCTTATAAGATTAAGTTTAGGATGTTTTATTTTTATCCCAAATGTCATTCTTTCAATACTGCCTTGTAAATGTAATGCTAAACCAAAATAAACCTTTTGTTCAAATTCTCTATTCAATTTTTTTGCTGCAATTTGTAACATTTCTTCAACTACATTAATTAACCTAATATCAACTACTTTAGAGATTTCACTTTCTTCTATTCCATTACTTAGCCTACTTATATATTTTTTAAAATGTTCTTCTAAATCAATATTTAAAATGTCATTCATTTTATCTTCATTAATGCCTTGCTTTTTTAGTTCTTCCATCTTTTTTTCTATCATCGAATAAAAACTTACATTTATTATATCTTTTGTTTCATCATCATCTATCTTTAATATATTTATAGTATCTTTTTCCTCCGAAAATTGTACTATATCACTCATATTATTTGAAATCTTTTCAATTTCTCTTCTATGAGATTTATAATTTATAATTCCTTTTTGAACTCTTGCTTGCAATTCACTTTGATCTATTAATATAAAATTGTTTTTATTAACCTTATAATTTAAGAAGGCCTTTGCACACGATAATTGAACATCACTTCTTAATTGTCCTATATTATTATTACAATCATAAAGTAAAAATGAAATAATAGAGTTTTTGCTTACATATATATTTTTTCCCAATCTAACTGATTCTTCTTTAATAAATGATTCTAGTAATAAATATCTCTCTTCTAACGTTCTCTCTCTTAATGGTGGCAAAATTATTGTCATTGGAATTCTTCTTGTGAATGTTTTAAGCATAAATGATTGAGGATCTTCTGTTGTTGCTGAAATTATTTGAACTTCAGCTCTTATTTGAGTTTCTGTATCACCCAACCTTCTAAAACTTCCTTTATCTATAAATGTAAATAACATTTCCTGACCTTGAGGAGATAATCTATGAATTTCATCTAAAAACAAGATTCCACCATCTG
Source organism: Clostridium butyricum (assembly GCA_015058475.1). Taxonomy (GTDB): domain Bacteria; phylum Bacillota; class Clostridia; order Clostridiales; family Clostridiaceae; genus Clostridium; species Clostridium butyricum_B. Next base: position 27,628 of record SVCF01000008.1, read on the forward strand.
CTTTTTTTAAAAGACCATCTTTATCTGAATCAGCTCCTGTAAATGCTCCCTTTTTAACTCCAAAAATTTGCGCTACAACTAATTGAGGATTATCAGCATAATCAGCACAATTAAATCTTATAAACGGAGCTTTTTCATCTATCACTTTAGCTTCTTTAGCAAAAGAATACATCATTTCTGCAAATAGTGATTTCCCAACACCAGTTTCTCCAAGTATCAATGTGTGTAACCCTCTTGGCGGATACAACATTGCTGCTTTAGCTTGTTGTATAGGCAACTTCAATGATAATTCTGCACCAACAAGCCTTTCTAAACTATCTTTTTTTATATTTATATCTCCCTCTTGTTCAGACCATTCTTCACTATAATTTTTCACTAATTTTTCTTCTTGATGCTCTATACTACTATAAAGAACAGGTCTTCCTTCAGATTTAGTAACTTTTTGTGATTTATACAACTCATTTAAATACCTACTTATATTTGCCCTATCCTTTTTCATGTATTCACTAAGTTCTAATGCACTTACGCCTCTATTTTTCTTTCTTTCTAAATTTATTAATGCCTCTATAATTTTTTCTTCTCTTCTTATATCCATATACTCCACCTTTGAATACATTTCTAAAGCATAAACAATTTAATCATAAATTGTGGTAAAAGTTAATTTTCTCTTACCACAATTCTTATTTACTTATATTTTAATATTATTGTTCTAATTTTTGTATAGCTTCTTTAAATTGAGGTAAATGTTCTTTATGTGCAACTAATAATTCATCTAAAACAGTCTTAGAAATCGTTCCACTTGGTACTAATGGATTTATTGTAAACGCATGAAGAGCTTTACCATAATTACCTGTAACTGCTGCTGCAATAGTTGCTTGTTCCATTGCCTTCATTCCTTGAACTAAACCTCTTGCTTCTGGATTGAATTTTCCCCAATTTATTGGTTCTGGTCCATGTCCTGTTATTATACTTGAAATTTCTACTACAGAATCATATGGAAGGTCAGCTATTGCTCCATTATTTTGTGTGCAAACAACCATAGTAGTTCTTTTATCATTATATATTGAGCATATCACTTCACAAGCTACATCACTATAGTAAGCCCCCCCCCTTTTTGTTAACTGTTCTGGCTTATAATCTAGCTTAGGATCTTTATATAATTCAAATAATTCTTCTTCTGTTCTCTTTACGACTTCTGCTCTAGTTTCACCCTTAGCAAATTCTTTTATTTCATCTTTTAACATATCATCAGTAGTATAATAATATGTGTGGTATGGACAAGGTAGCATTCCTAAATCTTGAAGTTGTTCATAGTTAAAGTTCATATCCTTAATATTAGCAACTACAGCTTCGCCATTTTCAGCTTGTTTTGGATCATATAGTTTTCCTATTAATTCAGCAGTTTTTTCTTCTCCATTTTTATCCCATGTTCTATGCCAATGAAAATGATTTAAGCCTGCAAATTTATAAAACAATTCATTTTCATGAACACCTAATGTTTTAGCATCTTGTTTCATAGAGTTGATTGGAACATTACATAATCCTATAGTTTTTTTCCAACCACCATATTTTATTGCTGCTTCTGTTACCATACCTGATGGATTTGTAAAATTTATTAACCATGCATTAGGGCATAACTCCTTCATATCTTCAATTATATCTAATATAACAGGTATTGTTCTAAATGCCTTAAGCATTCCACCTGCTCCATTAGTTTCTTGTCCAATTAATCCATGACTAAGGGGAATTCTTTCATCTTTTATTCTTGCATCTAAAAGCCCCACTCTAAATTGAGTTGATACAAAATCTGCATCTTTTAAAGCTTTTCTTCTATCTAAAGTTAAGTTAACTTCCCAATTAAGCCCCGCTGCCTTAACCATTCTTTGAGCCATAGCTCCTACTATTTCTAACTTTTCTTTGCCTTCCTCAATGTCAACAAGCCATAATTCTTTAATAGGAAGCTCATCTTTTCTTTTAATAAATCCTTCTATTAATTCAGGAGTATAACTTGATCCTCCACCTATAGTAACTATCTTTATTTTCTTATTACTCATAAATTTTCTCTCCTTTCAAAATCCGAACTGTTCCAGCAAACGTTTTCTAAGTATATTATATCAATTTTTTTACTTAGTATTATTATTTTCAAAATTTTTCTTTTCCTTTTACAAATACTTTTTTTATATTTATATCATCATCAAATAGAATTATATCTGCATCATATCCTTCTTTAATTAACCCTTTGTGGTCATCTACTTTACAGTGCTTAGCTCCATTATATGTTGCCATTTTAACCACTTCATTTAATGGAATATTTGTATTTTTATACACATTTTTAACTGCTTTGTCTAAAGTTAAAACCGATCCTGCTAATACACCGTCCTCTAGTCTTGCAACTCCATTTTTAACTATTACTTTTTGCCCACCTAATGAATAATCCCCATCCGGCATACAACAAGCCATCATTGAATCGCTTACTAGTAATACTTTATCAGTGCTCTTTTGCTTGTATGCTATCCTTAAAGCTGGATATGAAATATGAACACCATCTGAGATAGTTTCAGTTGTTATATCTGTATCAAATGTAGCGCCAACAACCCCTGGACTCCTATGAGTAAATGCAGTCATTGCATTATATAGATGTGTACTATGAGAAGCTCCTAAATCTATAGCTTTTATGCACTCCTCGTATGTTGCTTTTGTGTGTCCTATTGAACATACAATTCCTTTTTGTGAAATATATTTTATTAATTCTCCTGCCCCCTCTACTTCTGGAGCTAATGTTATAGATATAATCGCATCTTCATAACCATCACTTATTTTCTTAAAATTTTCAACAGTTGGTTTTAATACATAACTGCTATTTTGTGCTCCTAATGCTTCATAACTTATAAACGGACCTTCTAGATGCACTCCCAAAACTTGAGCTCCTTCTGATCCATTTTCTTTTGTGTATTTTATAGCTTTAATAGAATTTCTTATTTCTTCAATAGAAACAGTCATTGTAGTTGGTGTGAATGAAGTTACACCATGTTCTAGTATTGATTTCGAAATTTTATTAATAGCTTCAACTGTTCCATCCATAGTATCATACCCACCAGCGCCATGAATATGAACATCAATAAACCCAGGTGATAAATATAATCCTTCTGCATCAATCACTTCTTCATCAGAACTTGTAGGATTTATTTCTGCTATTTTACCATCTTTGATTAACACTGAACCTTCTTCAATTCTGTCATGATAAACTATATTACAATTTTTTATTAACATTAACTTTCCACCCCTTTTTAGAACTATTTCCGGTAGCAACTGGATATTACCACTTCTTAAGTATATTATAATTTTTTATATTATAAATTGCAATCTATTTTTCTTACATATAATATAAAATCAGCATTTATTCCTTTATATTTATGTTTTAATATTTTTTATTTATATCACTAATTTTTTCAATAACCCTCATTGTAATTACCAATTCTATAATAAAAGTTTAACTAAATATTTTCTCTATATTATAATAAAAGCATACATTTTCATTATATAATGAAAATGTATGCTTTTTATTATAAAAATTTATCGTATTCATTTTTTTCGTTTAATTTATTTAATAGATGCTTTATTTCTTGATCTTTATTCTTATCCATAACAAGTATAACATCACCAGCATCTACTATGACTAAATCTTTTATGCCAAAACCTATTATCAAATTTTTCCCACCAAATATTGAACAATTCTCACATTCATCTACATAAACATTATTAGATACATTATTGTTTCTATGATTTTTTAGCAATCTGCTTAATGCCCCAAAGCTCCCCATATCATCCCATTCAAAATCACATTTTATAACATATGCTTTTCTAGTTTTCTGCATAATCCCAAAATCAATTGATATACCATCTATAAGCTCATACTGTTCTCTTAATATATCATCCTCATTTTCTTGTCCTAGATTCTTATATATTTCCATTAATGGTCTATGCAGTTTAGGAAGATATTTTTCTATTTCTCTTAATATAACATCAGCTCTAAATATAAAAATTCCAGAATTCCATAAATAGGTTCCTTTTATAATAAAATCTTTAGCAACTTCTAGATTGGGTTTTTCTGTAAACCTAGCTATTTTATAAGTGGATATATTTCCACTAGTCCTCTCACCCATCTCTATATAGCCATATCCAGTTTCGGGTCTACTCGGCTCTATTCCTAATGTAACAATACATCTTCTTCTATTAGCCATTTCAATTCCTTGTAATAAGATATTTGTATAATTTTTTTCACCTTGAATATAGTGATCAGATGGTAAAACCACCATTACTGCATTAGCATCTTGTTTTAAGAGCTTTATCGCAGATAAACCTATACAAGTAGCCGTTTCTTTGTTAGCAGGTTCAGCAAAAATCTTATCTCCCTGCACCATTTCTGAAAGTTCTTCTTTTATTCTTTCTTTGTAATCTTTGTTTGTGACCACATAAATATTCTCTTTATCTATTATTGATGTTATCCTTTCAACCGTATTAACCAAAAAGCTCTTATCATTTATAAGCTTTAAAAATTGTTTGGGTTGATCGGCTCTTGATAGAGGATATAACCTGCTACCTTTACCACCAGCTAAAATTAGCCCGTATATCACCTATTTTCAACTCCAAGTACTGATATCACCTTATTATATGTTTTAATAGATATAATTGTGAATGATATACTCTATTGACATAATGATCACTCAAATATTATATAAATCTTAATATATTTTTACTAAATAAATTATTTTCTATTTATTTTTACCACAACATTTTTTATACTTTTTACCACTGCCACAAATACATAATTCATTTCTTCCTATATTCAGTTCTTTCTTTATAGTGGACTCTAATGATTTAATATCATTAATACTATGGCCCTTATACTTCCACATTCTTACCTTATTAGCAAACTTGTTCATTAGATTTCCAGCAACATATCTAACATCATTTTCTTCAACTTCCATAGCATCTAATATTCTATCAATTGAAACATCAATTTCATTCTCTTGAATATCTATTGATAAGTCATCCATTATAGCTTGTAACATTTCTCTATTTGAATTAAAAGTATTATTAAACTCCTTACTAAATGCTTTACCAGCTTTAGTAGAAAAAACATAATCCTTATTTGACATTATAAGTAATTCATCTTTTGATATTTTAGCATACTGTAATTCATTTTCTTCTTTATTTATGTCTAAAACTAATTTATCAAGATTTTGTATTTCATTATTTATAAATACTTTTCCTTCTTCTCTATATTCTGAATAATAATATCCACTTTCTCTAATTATCTCTTCAATATTTTTGTCATTTCCCAAATTATATTGCATTAATATTAATTTAATATTCTCTAAACTTAAAATTCCATAAGCTTTATTCATACCTCTATATAAATTTATTATCTCACCATTGTTCTTAAGTACTCGCCTATATTCAAGAGTATTTTTATCTTCGATAATATTTTGAACTATTTTGGGCATTAAGAATACAGCTATACCTTCTTTTAATGTAGGATAAATAAATCCTTGTTGAATAAAATAAGCACTCTTTTCTACTTCTTCTTCTTCAATATCATCAAATATTTTCACCCCATCAGTATCCAAATAACTTTTTAGTAGCTTATATCTTTCCTCTTCAAATAAAAGAAGCCTTTCTTCTATTAAAGCTTCATAATTTTCAATTAATCTGTTAGACAAATCATCCTTTTTTAATCCAGATATTTTTGATAATCCTAAGTTTCTTGCTATATTATATATTTCATCTTTAGATAAGCAATTTAATAATTCTGCAATATCAAATGAATACACTCTCTTACTAAATTTCTTTTCAAGCTTTTCAGATATTTTATCTAATTCTTCCTCTTTATTCATGCAATCTTCACATAACCAACAACTTAGTTCGTCAACATAATATACAGCTTCTACTCCACATTTTTCACAAATATTACTTTCATTTAAATTTATATCCTTAGTATCCAAAAATCTAACTCCTTTTTTTACAATTTAGCTCGACTCATTTTACGTCATAATTTTGATTTTATATTTTCTTTATATTTTAGTCAACAAACTTTAAAGAAAAAGACTTCAATTTAATATATCGAAGTCTTAACTTTAGTTATTTATATAAAATTTAATATTTTTTCCTTATTTTCCATTACCAAGGAATAACCATTATTATAAATATTTCTTAATTTTACCTTATCTCTTTCAAACCTGCTTATATCCATTGGAATTGTCGGTCTTAAAACTATTGCTTTTCCGTCTTTCTCTAACTTATTGCAAAATTCAACCTCTTCATTATATTCTCTATGTCTCTTTAACAATACTTCTGCTAATTTAGGATATTTCTTTTTATACAGTCTATGTGCTAATTGATTTGATTTAGACTTTTTCTTTCTATAATCCAAATTCCTAGTTAATACTATAATATTCTTTTCATTACCATCCTCTATAGATTTATAAACTGGAATAGGATTTGACAGTCCACCATCGGCATAATATTGATTTTCTATTTTCACAAACGGAAATAATACTGGTATTGAGCAACTTGCTTTTAATATTGTATTTTTATTATCTAATTTATCTTTATCAAAATATTCAATCTTACCAGTTTCAATATTAAACGCTCCTGCTAAAACTTTACCATCATATTTATAAAATTCATCATAATCAAAAACAGAATATTTATTAGGTATCTCATCAAATACAAATTCAAAATCCATTAAAGAACCACATCTAATTAAATTTCCATAGCTAATATATCTTTTATCCCCCATGTACTTTTCCATAATTTCTAAGTTTCTTCCTCTTTGTTTAGAAATATATGAGTAAGCATTAGTTATACCCGCTGATACGCCTATTACATATTTTAATTCTGCCTTTATATCTAATAATCCATCTAAAACTCCTGCTGTGAATAAGCCTCTAAAAGCTCCACCTTCTAATACAAGTCCAGTTGACACATTAAGCACTCCATTCCTATTATATCTATTTACATTTTACTCCAATTACTTTTCATTATTTTAATATTATATACCAATTAATATACTTTTTACAATTTCATTTAAAATCAAAGTTAAAACCTATTTAAATCTCTATTCAAACATTTATTATTTTTAAGTTCCGAATCGTATTATAGCTACTCTTTTTATATGTGTATATTCTTATATTCTTATATTCTTATATTCTTATATTCTTATATTCTTATATTCTTATATTCTTATATTCTTATATTCTGGGCATTTTATTATTCTAAAAATATTTGCACAATATTTTTTATTTAACTTCTGTCACCTTTAATTATAGTAATTTCAACTATTTATTTTTTAAAGGAAACTCACTATTCACATTCGTTCATAGGAGTAAGCTCGATCAGCCAAATATAAAATTTGGGTTCTCGCTTATATTCTGGGCATTTTATCATCCTTAAAATATTTGCACAATATTTTTTTTATTTAACTTCTGTCACTTTTAATTATAGTAATTTCAACTATTTATTTTTTAAAGGAAACTCACTATTCACATTCGTTCATAGGAGTAAGCTCGATCAGCCAAATATAAAATTTGGGTTCTCGCTTATATTCTGAACATTTTACATTGCTGATAAAAACTATTCAAGTACTTTTGTTTTAACTAATTATTTTTTGCTCCAAATAAGTTTTGTTATAATTAAACGACCATATCAAAATTTAAAAGTAAAACTTTATAAATTCGATATGGTCTATTATAAGAAAATGAGGTATCTTATCAAATTTTATATCTATTTTAAATATTTATTTTTTATCTTTGTTGAAAATATTTCTAGTAATATTGCACAAGCAAGTATACTTATTGCGATAAATCCTACTTCTCTGACATTATAGTAAAAACTACTTGCCATAAATAATTCAAATCCAATACCACCAGCTCCTGCTGCTGCTCCCATAGCAACTGCATTAGTAAAATTAATTTCAAATCTCATAAATGTCCATACCATTATATAGCTCATAGATGATGGTAATACAGCTTGAAATATTATCTGCCACCAACTTGCTCCACTTGCTTTTAATGCTTCTATTATTCCTTCATCTAGTTCTTCAAATGCTTCTGAATAAGCCTTAATTAAATATCCCACTGTATGGAAAGTCATACCTATTACTGCTGCTTCACTTCCAAGCCCTACAGTTACAGCAAATATAAGTACCCAAAGTACAGTTGGCACTGCTCTAATAAATGCTACGATTGCTTTTATAATATTTGATGCTCTAAGAGTTGAAAGATTTTTTGCAGCAAATAAGCTTAAAAATAATGCTATTACTCCTCCTATTAGAGTAGTTAGAAAAGATAATGACATAGTTATTCCAACCTGCTTAATAGCATCAGATAGAGTAAAGTGAGTTAAGCTCGCTTCTAAAAACATAGTTTTTATATTAACCAGCGTTTCTCCTAAAGCCTTGATTATATCTATTCCTTTATAGTCAAATGTAGTAAATCCTAGTATCGTTAATGCTAAAAGTGATAATAAAGTTATTTTCACATACCTTTGTGATGGATCCTTTGACTTTATTTTTATCTTTCCTGATATGTCTTTTTGTATATGAAAATCTAATGGCTTAGCATAAGTTTCAATCATAATATTACCCTCCTAACAGTATTAGAAATAAATTCTATTACAAAAACAGCTATTACTATAAATAAAACAACTAAACTAGCTACATTATATTTCATACTTTTGTAATACAAATCAAATATAAATCCTATTCCTGTTCCTGTTAATATTCCTATTAAAGTAGAACTTCTAATATTAGTTTCTATCATGTATAAAATCCAACTTATCATCTGAGTTAGACTAGATGGTATTACTGCTTGATAAATTATTTGTGAATAAGACGCGCCTGTTGCTTCTAAAGCCTCTATTGCTCCATTACTCGCTTCATCTATAGTCTCAATAAATGCTCTTGTAAGTACACCAAATGATACAAAAAACAATGCAAAATAACCTGTAAGTACATTCTGTCCAAAAGATAATAAAAATATCATTGCCCAAACAGCATCAGGTATATTTCTAGAAGCTGATGCTATAAATCTGCTAAATGTACCCATAAAATTATTTATTCTTGTAGCTTTTGACCCCATAACACCAAATATTAATGCTAGTACTCCAGCTACAGTTGTTGCAGCTATTGATAGTAATATTGTTTCTGTAAGTTTTTCCATTATATCAGGTATTTTACTTAATGAACTAGCATTAGGAACGAAATTTACCCCCATCCACTTTATTGCTTTAGGTATTGATGATACGCCTTTAATAGCATTAAATTCTGTGGCAGATGAACATGCCATAAATAAAATAATTATAAAAATCATTACACCTGTAATAATTCTATTTCTCTTTGTCAAAGTTTTAATTTCCATGATTACACCCCTAGTCTATTATTAGACTTCCTTCATCAGATCCATATATTTCATGTACTTTCTCTTTAGTAAGCTCTGATGGAGTTCCAATGAATACTTTATTTCCACTATTAATTCCAATAATTTTATCTGAATATCTCATTGCAACATCTACTTGATGCAAATTTAATATACATGTAATCCCCATTTCTTTATTAATAGTTTTTAAATGATCCATTATTACTTTTGATGAATTTGGATCAAGGGATGCTATTGGCTCATCACATAAAACCAGCTTAGGATTTTGAATTAATGCTCTGGCAATACCAACTCTTTGCTTTTGACCTCCGCTTAATTGATCACATCTTTTATAGGCTTGATTTTCAAGACCTAATTTTTCAAGTATTTTAAAGGCTTGTTTCTTTTCATCTTCTGTGTATCTGCCTATAATTCCATCAATAGCTGATTTATATCCAAGTCTTCCATGCAATACATTTTCAATAACACTTAATCTTTCTACTAAGTTATAATGTTGAAAAATCATCCCTATCTTTGTTCTAAGACTTCTAAGTCCTTTTTTATTTAGACTTCCAACATCCGTATTATCAAATACAACATTTCCATCAGTTACATCTATCATTCTATTTATACATCTAAGAAGTGTGGATTTTCCAGCTCCTGAAGGTCCAATTATTGAAATAAATTCTCCTTCTTTTACCGAGAAGCTTATATTCGATAACGCTTTTGTTCCACCTTTATACTCTTTACTAATATCATTCACCTTTAACAGTTCCATATCATAATTTACCTCACTTACTTAAACTATCTTATATATTTAGAAATTCCACCTAAGTGGAATTTCTACTCTTCATTAATTAATAATCAAAATATCAGTTATTATTATTTAGATAACTCTCTTATTGGATCAAACCATGAATCTTCTACAGTTACGAATTTTTCATCGCCTGTTTTTGTGAAGAAACCTTTTGTCTCACTATCTTTTTCAACAAATACTTTCTTATTATTTGTTACTTCATCTGAAGTAAATGCATCTATTAATTTTTGTTTATCTTCTTCACTTACAACTTCAGTATTTATAACAAATGGTGCATTTAATACTGGAGTGCTTGAAATAGCTACAAATTCTTTTCCACCTAATGTATTAAATGGCTCTGCTGCATCAGCTTTTATTTTATAAGTAGTTCCTACTTTATTCAGTTCTCCCTCAACAACATCAACATAGTTATCTAAATTACTATCACAAAATGCTGCTACATCTGCTTTATCTGTTAGAATATTAACTGCAGAGCCTTGATGTGAACCACCATATAAAACTTCAGTAAAGAATTTATCACTTCCACCTTCCATTAAATCCTCAGCAGTTAAATCTTTCCACTTATCTTCCTTAGAAAAATAAGAAACTATGTTTGTAGTAGGAACTTTAAATCCTGAAGTTGAACTATTTGATACAAAAGACATTCTTTTTCCTTGAATATTATCAATTGCATATTCACCATCTTTTTTATATTCTTCTGCTTTTTCCTTAGGTACTGAAAGCCAGCTATAATAAACAGCATCGTCGATAGTTCCTGACTTACCGCTTGCTATCATAAGTGGAAGTACTTTATCATTTTTTGCATGTGCTTCAACATATCCTTGAGCTCCCATGAATGCAATGCTCCCTGTTCCGTTGGCTATTGCTTCTATAGCTATTGAATAGTCTGTTGTTAATTTATGTTCTACTTTTTTACCAGTAGCTTTTTCTATAATTGATCCAACTTCATTTCTTGCATCTTCTAAATCTCCACCTGATTCATTAGGATACCATACCATAGTGATAGTATCTGATTGTGCCTTATTTGAAGCTCCTGTATTTGAATCGTCTCCTTGTCCACTTCCTGAACATCCTAAAAACATTGTCATTCCAATTGCGCAAGTCATAACTAAAGCTAATATTTTTTTCATCAAATTGACTCCTCTCAAATTAAAAAATACTTTATCATAATTTAATTTGTTATGTATGCTATACTATTTTATTTAAATTAGGAAGGTACTTTTAACAATAAAAATACAACATACATAACTATTTATAAGCTCTATATCACAATTTAAATATTACCCTATATAGATTAATCCTATGTTACACTAAAGTTAAAATTTATTAGGTTTTCTTTAATTTTTTCTTTACATTATCTATTGCAAGAGTTTTAATGTCTCATTTGGGCATAATCTTTCTCCGAGGCTTATATCTTCTTCACCATATATTCCATGAAAATCACTTCCACCAGTTAAAATTAAGCCATATATCTGACTAAATTCATTTACTCTTTTTATATCATTTTCGTTATGACTAATATGATTGACTTCGATACCATCTAGCCCATTAGAAACAAGCTCAGGAATTAAATCATAAGAATTTAATTGTCCTGGATGAGCTAAAACAGCAATTCCTCCATCATCTTTTATAGCTTTAACAGCTTCTATTGCATCAACATAATTTATATCTCTTGCACATATTCCATTATTCTTAAATAATCTTCTATATAGGTCTGAATATATACATGTTGTATAGTCTTTTTCAACTAAAGCCTGCATAATATGCTGTTTATATAAAACACCACTTACTTTGCATTTTTCTTCTACAGATTTAACATCTATGTCATATCCATTTTCCATTAAAGTTTTCATCTGCCATATACTATTTTCATTTCTTGCTTCTAATGTTGGAGTACATAACTTTGAAATGTTAATTCCTTTTAAGTCAAAATTGTATCCTAGAATATGAACCTTTCTATTATTCTTAAAATCATAAGCAGATATTTCTATCCCTGGTATAACCTTTATTCCAAGCTCTTTTCCCATTTCAACAGCTTCTGAAAGTCCTTTTACAGTATCATGATTAGTTATTCCTATGTGAGTTAATCCATTTTTTAATGCCATTTCTAACACTTCTTTAGTGCTATAAGAACCATCTGAAATATTAGTGTGAATGTGTAAATCACCTTTCATTTTTTCACCATCCCTTTTTCAATTCATGTCCTTTATGGTACCCAATATAATTCAAAGTAAAAAACTGCTGTTTAAATCTCCATTAAAAATTCATTAATCAAAATTTCTTAACTGTCTGAACACTTTCCGTCCTGCATATTATATGTCTTATCACATACACCATCCATGAATTCAATATCATGAAATATTCCAACCATTGTAGTTCCTTCACCTTTTAACTGTTCAATTAATTCTTTTACTTTTATTTTAGATGCATTATCGAGGCTCGCAGTTGGTTCATCTAATAATAATAATCTAGGATGTTTTACCATAGCTCTTGCAATATTTAATCTAAGTTTCTCTCCACCAGAGAAATTATTAGGGTAAGTATCCCAAAGCTCCTTATCTAATTCAAAATGAATAAGCATTTTTTCAGCTTCACTTTTTGCAAATTCCTCATCATATCCCATTTCCAAAACAGCTTGTTCAATTATTTCCCTTGCTGTTGTTCTAGGCATTACATTTAAGAATTGTGATACATATCCTATTTCATATTTTCTTAAATAGATTATTTGTCTTTCACTAGCTTCAAGTAAATTTATGAGACCAAATTTTTTTGAGTTATACCAAATAGCGCCTTCTTGTGGTAAATAAGTTCTATAAAGGCATTTTAAAATTGTTGATTTTCCACTTCCACTTTTACCCACTATGCCTACAAATTCACCCTCATTAAGTGATATATTTATATTTTGAGAAGCAACTATATGCTTGTTTACTGTATAAAGCATGAATGATTTTGATAAGTTTTCAATCTTCAATAACTGTTCCATTTAAATTTCACCTACTTTTAATACTTTTTATAAATTCATCTGCATCCAATAAGAAATCACAACTATTCCCTATAATTAATTCTTGAGATAAGCTTACCATCAACAAACACACTTGTTATTACAGGTATTTCCTCTAACTTTTCTATTATCAAAATATCTGCCTTCTTACCTTCTTTTATAGAGCCAATTACATTATCCATTTTTACAGCTTTTGCAGGATTTATAGTTACATACTTAAAAGCTTCACATAAATCAACACCATACTGCTCATTAAGTTTAAATATTGAATGAAGCATTGCTGCTGGATAATAGTCGCTACATAAAATATCGATACAGTTTTCCTTTATAGCTTCTGCAGCTGAAAGATTACCTGCATGGGATTTTCCAAGCAACACATTTGGAGCACCAGCAATAGTAAGCATGCCTTCCTTTTGTGCAGCTCTCGCAACATCAGCTGTTATTGGAAATTCGCTTATAGATGCTCCAAGCTCTTTTACAAAATCAATTTTTTCTATACTGTCATCATCATGTGATGCAATTGCTATATTTTTCTCTTTTGCAAGTTCTGCCATCTCTTTCATTACATCAACAGTAATAGTTGCATTATTACGTCTTGCTTCAACCATTTCATCAATTTCACTATCACTTACATTCTTATAACCTTTTAAGATTTTTCTATACATATCAATATCACTATATTGTCCTTGTCCTGGTGTATGGTCCATAAATGATAGTAAATGTACATTTCCTTCTTTAATATAATTTTTTATGTTTTCCACTTCATCTATGCTGTCAATTTCAACTCTTGCATGAAATCTATGTCTTATAAGATGCTTTTCATTATGAGTCTTATTAATTACATCCATTAGTTTAATAACATTTTCTCTTTTTCTAACTGGCTTATTTTCAAATAAATCCAACCCATAAAATGATAATGAGTGAAACATTGTTGTAATTCCATTATTTAAAAGAACTTTTTCAGCTTCCCTTAAACTAATGTTGAAATCCATAATACTAGTTGGTCTTGGTGATGCCATATTTTCTATATAATCTGAATGAATATCAACAAAACCTGGCGCTATATAAGAACCTTTAACATCGATTTTTTCTATCCCTATAGTTCTTATTGATCCTTTTTCACCAATCTTTCTTATTACATCATCTTCAATTAATAAATCATATCCTTGAAGTATTCCTTCTTCTGTAACTATTTTTCCATTAGTTAATAAATACACGCCTAATTCCTCCCTACTTTGCTGTAGCTTTGATATAAATTAAAATTTTTATAAATACGGTTCTTTCCAAGTTTTACAATAAAGATTGAACTAATTGTTGTGTATATTCATGTTGTGGATCTTCTAAAATTTGATCAGTTAAGCCAGCTTCAATTATTTTTCCGTTAAGCATAACTATCGTTCTATCAGCAAGCATTCTTATTACTCCTAAATCATGTGAAACAACAATCATACTTATTCCAAGATCTCTTTGAAGTTTCTTTATTAAATCCAAAACATTAGCCTGAACTGATAAATCAAGTCCTGTTGTTACTTCATCTAAAAGGAGTATAGGTGGATTATTTGATAGAGCTTTTGCTATTTGAACTCTTTGCTGCATTCCTCCAGAGAAGTTCTTAGGTGCTTCTTGCATTCTAAAGACAGGTATGTTCACTTTTTCTAATAATTCTTTAGCTCTTTCAGTCATAAAATTTACATTTCTATTACCTGATGCTATAAGGTTTTCCGCTATATTTCCTATACAAGAAAAATCCATCTTTAATCCAAGCATTGGATTTTGATATACCTTACCTAAAACATTATTTCTGATGTATCTTTTTTGCTGTGAAGATTCATTAAAAATATTTTTTTCTCCATCTTTATAATTTGCAATATATGCTTCTCCCTCAGTAACTTCTTTATCAAAATAAAGGCATTGCATCATTGTTGATTTTCCACTTCCACTTTCACCAACAACTCCTAAAATTTCACCTTCATATACTTCAAAATTCAAATCTTGACATGCATATACTGTTCCGCACTTAGGACAATAATTTTTTTCTAACTTATTTTCATTTAAATCTCTGCAATATTCACATCCATTTCCAAATTGCTTTCTGAGATTTTTTACTTTTAAAATAGGTTTTTCGCTATTCATTTTTTCCTACACCCCTATTCCTTCATTTAATGAACTTATACAATTACTAGTATCATTACATTGGTAATATGTTTCTCCTGTAATTTCATCCACAAGTTCATCCATATAAACTCCAGTTTTTCCACATAATCTGCACACTTTTCCTGTAACAGTTTCTCTTTTAAATTCATAGTCTTCAAATGCTAAAGATTCAACTTTAGTATGTGGTGGAACTGCATATATCTTCTTTTCTCTACCAGCACCTAAAAGTATCAATGCTTCACTATCATTCATTTTAGGATTATCAAACTTTGGAATAGGACTTGGTGCCATAACATATCTATCATTAACCATTACAGGATGATCTGCGCCTGTTGCCATCTCTCCATACCTTATAATCTGTTCAAAAAGCATAAGCCACGCTGCACTGTATTCCTTATCTGCATGAAGTCTTTTGGTTACATATTCACTTGGTTCTACATCTCTAAGAGGTTCTGGAGTCGGAACTTGTAATACTAAAATTTGCTCTGATTTAAGTGGAACTTCTGGAATTCTGTGTCTTGATTGAATTAATGATGCTTTAGCTGTGTCATCAGTTGTTTCTACCCCTGTTGTTTTATTTATTAATTTTTTTATATTTACTGCATTTACAGATTCATCTGAGCCCTGATCAATTACTTTTAGTACATCTTCTTTTCCTATTAATGATAGTGTAAGCTGAAGTCCACCTGTTCCCCATCCTCTTCCTATTGGCATTTCTCTTGATGCAAAAGGTACTTGATATCCTGGAATTGCTACTGCTTTTAATGTTGCTCTTCTTATTTCTCTTTTTGATCCTTCATCAAAAAATGCAAAATTATAATTATTTTTCACAGCTTTCACCTTCCTTTTTCTTTTGAATTTTACGAGCACTATCAAGTTTAGATTGGAAAGTAACATAATGTGGCAATTTTAAATGTGATATAAATCCACATGATTCTACTGAATCAATACTTAAAAGTACAAACTCTTCATCACCTGTTGGATATTTTTTATTTTTTCTTTGAAGACATTGATCTAATATACTCATTGCTATGGCTTTACTTTCATTTTGCCCATAACAAATTCCGTACCCAATATCAAACTTTCTTTCATTTTCACCTTTATCATTCATTACTGTCGTAGGCATAAAATTTTCAACTTCAGTTACTTTTATTTCCCCAATATAATAATCATCTTCATCAGAACCTTCTTCTAGTGGATCTGAAATATATAATGGTAAATTTCCTACTCTTAATTCTCCTACTGTTGGATGATCATCAAATCCTGAAGTTCTAAGACTCGAGTATCCTAATGAAATTACACCACCTGTTTGTCCCCTTGTTAAAACCTGTAGTCTTTGGCTTCTTGTAGTTGGAAACTGTAAGCTTTCTTTAGTTACATCTTTTGGCTCCTCATTATCTTCTTCACAATCTTCTATTAAATTCTGACCTCTTAAATAATCTAAAACTTTAGGTAAATGTCTTAAATCATACTTTATTTCTTTATTTTCTGATACCTTTTTTTCAAACTCTTCTACCCATTTTTCTGCATCTTCTTTTGTTTCATCTGTAATATTAAAATCTATAAGTCTGTGAGTATAATCGTAAGAAGCACCTAATATTTGTCCTCCTAATATATCTTTAAATGATGCAGATATTCTTCTTTCAACAAACATATCTTTAGTTTCAACAACTTTTGTATAATGCTTTCTTGGAAGCGTAGATCTATATGCTCTTAACAAAAATACAGCTTCTTCTGCATTTCCTTCTGCCTGTTTTATTGCAATTGAAGCAAGTTCTCTTGAATATAAACTGGCTTCTGACATAACTGAATCTATAAGACCTCTCATTCCAGAAAAGATTCCGTTTATATCTAATACTTCTTTATCTTTAAGTCTTTCATACTTTAATCTTTCAATGGAAGCCTCAATAGCTTTTGTTCCACCTTTTACTGCAACATATGCCATTATCTAAACCTCACTTTCAGTTATAGATGTAGTTCTTGGAATACACATAACATTATTTTTTTCATCAACATAAATCAAATCAACTCCAAGTGGATATTCTTCATTTTTAATCTTTCTCTCTTTTATCCATTTTGTTTCTCCACTTATTCTGACTTCACGTAAATTCTTTATTCCTGGCCCTTTAAAATTAAGGATACTTGAACCACTATCTAAACATTTAAACTCCGCTATTATTGTTGCTGATTTATTAGGATCAACCAAATCACCTATTTTAGCATTTCTAATAACCATATCTAGCTGCTCGTCACAAGCATCTTTTAAGACAAATATATAATCTGCTTCTTCTATTGACTTAACCTTTGCATAAGTCATTTGACTTATTAAACTTGAAACATCAACAGATTTTTCAGAAACTACATTAAAACTCACTTCTCTATCTAATAGCATCATCATCATTAGAAATGTATTTTCATAACAATTAGTTTCTATATCTACTTGATCAGCTTCTTTTTTCAAATTTTCAATTACTCCCGGCTTAGCCATGGCATTCAATACTTTTCTATATACACTTTGAATATCATGAACCATATTAAGCTTCATTATTCTTTCCTCCTTGACTATTTTTATCTATTACGAGTTCATAGTAGTAAAATCAACTTTTGTTTCTAAAATCTTTTGACTTAACTTATCTTCTTTTTCCTTAATAAGCTTTTCTTCATTTAATAAAAGTTCTTCCCACGCATCTATTTCTTTTAAGTTTGCTTTATATGCTCCATCTATAATTGCTAAATTAACAGCAAGTTCTTCATTGTCACCTACTACAATTCCCATACCTAAATGACCATTAATATTTATTTTTGCTTCAGTTACTAAAACTTCACCTAAATAAAATAATTGCTTCTTAGCTGTTTCTCTCATCTTAATCATTACTAAACCATTATTAGGTTCATCAATAGTTCTAATATCATATTTTTCTTCTATTTTTTTTGCTAATTTTTCAGCTAGCTCTTTACTTCCTCTAATCAAGATTTCAGTTCTTCTTCTTCTATTCATTTCTGGAATCCCTCCTCACAATTTGAATTATATCTTGGTGCCATGTTAAGTGGTGATAAGACTTTGTAAAATAAAGTTAAAACTGTGTTATATGGTTTTTGACATTCCAAAGTTCAATTAATACTTAAGGCTTGAACAAACTTTTTCTGCATAAAAAATAGAAACAAGTAATACAAAAAGTAACTAACTACTTTTTGTATTACTTGTTTCTATATATTTTCATTTCCCAATAATCAAATATTTATAATCTTCGTACTTTATTTATTGCTTATTTAATTATATTTATAATTTCATCAACTATCTCATCTATAGATTTTTTAGTTGTATCTATCTTGAGTGTATTCATAGATTTATATAAATCAAATCTCTCAAGACTTCGCTTTATATTTCCTTTATCCCTTAATCCATTTTTTATATCTTTACTTATCCTTTTTACAAGCTCATCTTTTCTGCTCATAAGTGTAATCTTATAAATTAAAATATCTTTTTCAGTAATCCTATCTAACACATCTTTCATTATCTCATCTGTTGGAATAACCCAATTAAATATTACATATTCAGCATTTGAATTTCTCAAAAAGTTATTTAAAATATATGTTATATTTTCTAATACCATTTTTTTATTCTCTTCATTAACTACAAATGGATTCATCATCCAACAGTTATCCCCATCAAGCCAAAATGAATTATTTAATTTTTTATATAATGCCTTACATATAGTTGTTTTTCCCACTCCCATTACCCCATTGATTATTATTAATTTCTTTTTCATGTAAATTTCATCCTCAAAATAAGTATTTTATTATTAATTTTACCTAATTATTTAATAATATAAAACTGTAATCGTCTATTCTATTTAATTTATCTTTTAAACAAAAAAATCAAAAAAGCTGGCACATTAGAAGCTTTCAAATTCTAATGTGTCAGCTTTTTTAATATTCTATTTTATATATGAACTTATCCCCTCTATAAATTATCTCTGTATACTCTAATATTAAATCAGAATCTCCATCCTTACAATTACTCTTTAATTTAATAAGTGGTACTAATTCGCCACAGTTTAATAACTTTCTCTCTTTTGATGTAGGATATAATACCTCTAATATACTCTTTTCTGTACTATAATTAAAAAATCCTTTTTTCTTATAGTAATCAAACATAGATGTAATCTTTTTTCCTTCTGATGATATATCTTCAAATACTTTTTGCGATACATATGAGAAATGTATTGCTAGTGGTTCCTTATCAACACACCTTAACCTCCCTATCTTATAGATTGGATCATGTCTAGAAACCCGTAACTCTTTCCATATATCTTCATTATATGGAACCCTTTCAGCACATATATTTATTGTCTCAAGATTAACCCCACTACACTTTAATTTCTTAGAAAAACTTTCATTTCCAGATAAAATCAATTCTATTGAATTACCTCTCTTTTTAAGGAATCTTCCCCTACCTTGTAATGAATAAATGTATCCCATTTGTTCTAACCTTTTATATACATTTCGTACTTTTATTCTGGGTACACCATATTTTTCTGCAATTTCATTATCTGATGGAAGCTTTTCATCAGAACTATATTTATTCTCTCGTATATCAAGTAATAAATTATCAATTATTTCATACTCTACTTCATTACACTTCAAAAAATACACCACTCTCAAATAAACGCATATTAAAATTGTACATTATTATTTTGTGTTTTCATTTTTAATAATCTTGTAATTTTTCTTTTAGATTTAAGTATTTATAATCTATATAACCTCTCACACCCTTTACCCTTTCACAATTATAATATATTCTTTTACTGTTAATCCCATATTACTTAATTGTTAAATAAATGTTATTATTTCAAAAATATATATAAATGCAAATACTTATAAAGAATTATAAATAAATTTATCGAATACATTAAATACAATTCTCTATAATTAATATATGTTTTTAATTGAAACTATTGCTTGTATAAAATGTTAATCTATTATCTTGACATTTTATCCCTTCCATATTATACTTACTTTATAATTATATATTTCTTATATTAAAGGGGAGTAGTCAAAAATATAACGTCAACATCCGCGACTGATTTTTAGTCTGGTGTTATATACCCGAGTGGTGATGAGACTTTTAATATAACTTCAAAACTATTATCTTGAAGTTATATTAAAGGTCTCTTTTTATTACTTAGAAATTAGACTTTTCGCGAGACTGGAGCAAATATATATTCATAATTGAAAGGAAGATTTATATGAGTAACTTTTTTAGTAAAACCACAGATGAATCTCTTAAAGAGTTAAATTCATCTCCTGAAGGATTATCGAAAGATAAGGCCTCAGAACTCCTAAATACCATTGGAGAAAATATACTTAATGAAAAAGAGAAAAAAAGCATTTTCTCAATATTTATTGATCAATTTAAGGACTTCTTAGTTATAATCTTAATTATTGCAGCTATCATTTCTGCTGTTACTGGTAATATAGAAAGTACAATAGTTATTATTGCAGTTATTACCATGAATTCTATTTTAGGTACTGTTCAATATGTTAAAGCAGAACAATCTCTTGATAGCTTAAAAGCTTTATCTTCACCTAATGCAAAAGTAATCAGAGATAGCTTAAAGCTTGAAATTCCATCAAAAGATGTTGTACCTGGAGATATATTACTCCTAGAAGCTGGAGATTTAGTTGTTGCAGATGGAAGAATATTAGAAAACTACTCTCTTAAAGTAAATGAAAGTTCTTTAACTGGAGAATCTGAAGCTGTTGAAAAATTTTCTGATACCATAGATAAAGACGAAGTTGCATTAGGCGATCAAAAAAATATGGTTTTCTCTAGTTCTTTAGTTACATATGGTAGAGCTACCGTTTTGGTAACTAAAACAGGAATGAATACTGAGCTTGGTAAAATTGCTACTTTAATGGAAGAAACTCAAGAGAAATCTACTCCACTACAAATTTCTTTAGATGAATTCTCAAAAAAATTGGCAATAGGTATTATAGGTATATGTATTTTAGTATTTGCATTAAGTATGTATAGAGGCACCAATGTTTTAGATTCACTAATGTTTGCTGTTGCTCTTGCTGTTGCTGCTATCCCAGAAGCACTTAGTTCAATCGTTACAATTGTACTTGCTATAGGTACTCAATCAATGGCTAAAGAGAATGCAATCATTAAAAAGCTTAAAGCTGTTGAAGGACTTGGATGTGTATCTGTAATTTGTTCTGATAAAACAGGAACATTAACTCAAAATAAAATGACAGTTAAAAAGATTTTTATCGATAATAAAACAATTGACTGTGAAAAACTTAATATAAACAGTCCACTTGAAAGTTTCCTATTAAATAGTTCTATTCTTTGTAGTGATGCAACTTCTGTTGACGGAAATGAAATCGGAGATCCAACTGAAGTAGCGTTAACTAATTTAGGACATAAATTTTCAGTAAATGAAATTGAATGTAGAAAAGCTTATCCAAGATTAAGTGAAATTCCATTTGATTCTGACAGAAAACTTATGAGCACTCTTCATAATATAGACGGAAAATATATAATGATAACTAAAGGTGCTTTAGATGTACTTTTAAATAGAACTACTTCAATAAGAACATCTTCTGGATTAAAGAGATTTACTAATGAAGATGCAAATAATATCAACGATGCGAATAAATCATTATCTTCTCAAGGCCTTAGAGTTTTAGCATTCGCATATAAGGAACTTGATGATAATAAAGAACTAGATCTAGATGATGAAAATGGATTTACTTTCCTTGGATTAATATCGATGATTGATCCTCCAAGAGAA
This sequence comes from Clostridium butyricum, assembly GCA_015058475.1. GTDB lineage: Bacteria > Bacillota > Clostridia > Clostridiales > Clostridiaceae > Clostridium > Clostridium butyricum_B. The sequence goes on from SVCF01000008.1 coordinate 49,816, forward strand.
GAATCAAAAGCAGCTGTTGCAGATTGTATAAAAGCCTCAATTAAACCAATTATGATTACTGGTGACCATAAGATTACTGCTTCTGCTATTGCAAAAGAAATTGGAATACTCCAAAAAGATGACATGGCTGTTGAAGGATTAGAACTTGATAAAATGTCAGATACTGAACTTGATGCAAAATTAGATCACATATCAGTTTATGCAAGGGTATCACCTGAACATAAAATAAGAATAGTGAGAGCATGGCAGAATAAGGGGAACATTGTTGCAATGACTGGTGACGGAGTTAACGATGCTCCTGCATTAAAGCAAGCTGATATCGGTATAGCAATGGGTATTACAGGTACTGAAGTTTCTAAAGATGCAGCTTCTATGATCTTAACTGATGATAACTTTGCTACTATAGTAAAATCAGTTACTAACGGAAGAAATATATATGCAAATATTAAGAATTCAATAAAATTCTTACTTTCAGGTAATATGTCTGGAATACTGAGTGTTCTTTATGCTTCATTATTTGCACTTCCAGCACCATTTGCACCTGTTCACTTATTATTTATTAACTTATTAACTGATAGTTTACCTGCAATTGCAATAGGTATGGAAAAATCTAAAAAAGATGTATTAAAAGATAAACCTAGAGATGCTAAAGAATCAATATTAACTAAAGACTTTATGTTGGATGTTACTGTCCAAGGACTAATCATTGGAATATTCACAATGGTAGCTTATCATATAGGACTATTAAAAGGTTCTACTGGAATGGCTATGACAATGGCATTCAGTACTTTATGTTTAGCTAGATTATTCCACGGATTTAACTGTAGAGGTAAAAAATCGATATTCTCACTTGGACTTTTCAGCAATAAATTTAGCTGGATGGCATTCGGTGTAGGTATTATTTTAGTAAATGCTGTACTTCTTATCCCTGGTCTTCAAGGATTGTTTGAAGTTACACCACTTTCTATGAATGAAATAGCTACAGTTCACGGACTTGCTTTTATCCCTACTATAATTATTCAAATTGTTAAAATAGTAAGAGACATTATTGAAAGAAAAAATGAAGTAACTATTGAGACACAAGATAATGTTTCAAATTCAAAAATAGCATAATTACAGTAGAAATCAATTATTTACTATAATAAAACACTTTGACTACACTTTTCTAAAAATGGTTTTTTAGAAAAGTGTAGTTTTTATTTATTTAAAATTATTTATGTAATATTACTATGTTCTATAGTATACTAATTTTAATAAAAAAATTATCTTTATATTGAAGTTTAACTTATATTTAGGAGATGCATAATATATGAATAAAATAATAGAGAAAGCTAAACTTACACATGATTTAACTAAAGTTGAAGTATTAAAATTACTAGAAGATGATTCTATAAATGAAGAACTTTTTCATGTAGCAGATTCTGTCCGTGAAAAATATTTAGGAAATCTAGTTAACTTAAGAGGATTAATCGAGTTCACAAATATTTGCAAAAGAAACTGTATGTATTGTGGTTTAAGAAGAGATAATAAAAATCTTAAAAGATACAGGTTGACTGAAGACGAAATTTTTGATTTTGCAAGTAAAGCAGTTAATTATGGATATAAGACAATTGTTCTTCAAGGTGGTGAAGATGATTATTTTGATATAGATAAAATGACTAAGATAGTGAAAAGAATAAAGTCACTTGATGTTGCTTTAACCTTAAGTTTAGGTGAAAAAACATATGAAGAATATAAAGCATTCAGAGATGCCGGTGCTGATAGATATTTAATTAGAATAGAAACTACGGACAAGCAGCTTTATACAGATATGGATCCTGGAATGAGCTTTGAAAATAGATTAGATTGTCTAAATAATCTTAGAAAATTGGGTTATGAAGTTGGGACTGGAGTACTTGTTGGACTACCTAATCAAACATTAGAATCAATAGCTAATGATATACTATTCTTCAAAGAAATAAATGCAGATATGATAGGCATAGGACCATTCATTCCAAATAATGATACCCCTTTAAAGGATTCACAAGGCGGAAACCTTACTTTATCACTAAAAGTAATGGCTATAACAAGATTAATTCTTCCTGATATAAATATTCCAGCTACTACTGCTATGGAATCCTTAGCACCTAATGGTAGAATCAAAGCTCTGCAAAGTGGTGCTAATGTTGTAATGCCTAATGTTACTGAAGGCGAATATAGAAAGCTATACGCTTTATATCCTGGCAAAATTTGCACTGGAGATACTCCTACCCATTGTCGAGGATGCATTACTAATAAAATAACTGGTATAGGAAGATCTATTTCAGATGGATATGGTTTTAGAGGAAACAGAAACAGTAACATTAATTTACATAATCAATAAATCTAAAGGATATATAAAACAAATCATTAAAGTTTTATATATCCTTTTTATATTTTATACATAAAGAAAATTTTCTCCAAACATTTGTATAGGAATTTTAAATTCTCGGATTCCAGCTACATATGGAGCTATTTCGTATAACTGATAGTATATTATTAAATTATTATTATCTAAATAGTAATTCTGATTATCACCTATTCCTTTAAAATCATTTCCAGAATTAAAATAAATATCTGGATTTAATTTAATCTGTCTAATTATTTCATTATTGATGACATCTTTGTAACTATACTCTTTCTTAAATAAGTCTTGTAATTTTAGCAATCTTATATTTTCCTTATCAATAGTATATGATGTTCTAGTTGTCATTCCATGTGCTCCACCAAGATACTCATAATAATCATTATATATACTAATTAGTTTAGGATTATTTAGAGTTATAGTATAAACTGATTCTATTTCAAATGGAAATTTAGGAATTATTCCAGTTGCATTATCAAAATATTCTTTTGAAATTTTTTCAGCTTCAGATACTTTTGGCAAAATATCTTTAGCTATACTATTATTAATTAACTCTATCTTTTCTTTAAATAAATCATTTTTTAATTTCGGAATTTTTATATTTTCTTTTAAATATTTATAATCATTTGTTATTACCCTTTCATTAATCTCAATTTTGTTTTCAACAATTAATCCACAATCTTTCAACACATTTTGTGGATAAGTTGTGCAAAATGAAAATGTTATCAACAATACCGCTTCTATACCTTGAAATACGTTCATTAATACTCTCCTTATGAAAAAAAATTTTTCTCTTTTATTCGATATATATCCACATTTTTTTATGTAAAAATATGTATGTTAACACTTTTATAACACATTATCCACACCTGCCTGTGGATAATGTTAATAAGTTGTAATATTTCTTATTATGCTATACTTTTCATATTTTTATGCTAAAATATATTAAATTATAAATATTAGAATTAATTTAATTTTAATATTTATAATTTAAGGTGTAGAATTTATTTCCTTTTTTCTTTATAATGTATTCTATATTGTTATAAGTTGGAGGAAAATTTATGAATAAACTTAAATCCTTAATAATTCTTATAATTCTCTCTCTTTGTATTATCATTGGATATAATCTATTTAATCTAAAAATAGAAAAAAACAACAATCTCAAAGATTCAAGTATAGAAAATGAACTAAGAACTGATTTGAACATTCAAAAATCTAACGTTGAAAATACTCCTATAGACAATCTTACCAAAACTGATTCTAATATATCATCTGGCTCTTCTGAATCAAACACATTAATTAATGATAATCGCGGGATTCCAGTTTTATATTATCATTCTGTAAATCCCAATTCGACAAATGAAGTTATAATAACACCTTCGCTTTTAAGGGAACACCTTTCTTATCTAAAAAATGAAGGATATATCTCATTAACTATTAGTGATGTACAAAATTACTTAATAAATAATAAGCCCATTCCTGAAAAAAGCATTTTAATTACTTTTGATGATGGGTATATGGATAACTATTATTATGCTTTTCCAATATTAAAAGAACTAAATTTAAATGCAACTATATTCTGTATTACTAATGTCTTAGACGGTTCATATTACTTATCAGAAGATGCAATTAAAGAAATGTCAGACTATGGACTCGATATTCAAAGTCATACTGTAAGTCATCCAAATCTCGATAAATTAAGTTATGCTGATCAATTAAACGAAATGATTAATTCAAAAAAGACTCTAGAAAAATTGACTGGTAAAGATGTGTATTCTATTGCATATCCATTTGGAGATTTTAATTCTGATACTGTAAAAGCTGCAAAAGAAGCAGGATACACTTTAGGATTTACTACTAATAGAGGGCTTTCTGATAGAGATGATAATCCTCTTAAATTAGATAGAATTTATGTTAGTTCAAACTATGATCTTAATGCCTTCAAAACTATTTTTAAGGAAACAAAAAAATAAAAAACAGCACAAGATATTTTTAGAAATTTCTTGTGCTGTTTTTTAAAAGATTTTATTCTTCATTAATTTCCTTTAATAATTTTTGTTGAACTCCACAATTATTAATAATAGCTTTTATCTTGTTTTCTATTATAAATTTATTAGTTTCTTTAAGTTCTCCATATTTTAATGGCTCTCCTGTAACAGTTATATATACTGCATTTTCTTGAGTAACCATTTCATTCTTCACTCCATATTTTAAGACTTCAGCTATAGCCTCATCAAGTTTCTTATTTTGCGCATTTATATTTGAAACTAGCTGCTTTCCTCTTTCTGTAGGGGAATACGAGTAGATAACTCTATTGTATATATTAGTATGTAGTTTTATATTAGATGTAGTTTGTACAACAACTATTGTACTGACAGTTGTATATTTTAAATATATATTTACACCAAATATTATTAAAAATAGAAGCATAATAGATACTGGTATCTTATACACCGCCGGACCCATCTTCTTTTTTCCCTCAGCTATAGAACCAACAATCAATGCTGAACTTAATTTTACTCTTTTAAACTCTCCCATCGATGTTAAAATATATGCTGAATTACGTGATAATATTTTTATTACTATACCTCTATATGTTTTTTGTTTATTGTTATTATTCTTTCCACGATTTTTTTCTTTTAATTTAATTTTCAAATAATCTTGAATAAATTTATATTCTGGGCTATTTAATATAATACAATATGCAATAATATAATCTTTCCACTTTTTTATGTAATCACTTCTAATTTTAGTTGCTCTGGATAATTTGGATATGTTTAATGCTCTATTTAAAATTAAATTATCTTTAAGCTGTTCATTCTCTATAATATAATATGCAAGATTTAAAGCTACATTTCGCTCTCTATCCTTCAAAGGAAAATTTACTAAATCCTTAAGAAAAACACTATATATATTTAAATCTTCTATAAACAAACTAATCTGTTCACTTTTGTTCTCACTATCAGAAGAATTCATTAACATAATTGGTGAAACAGAGGTAAATTCATATTTATTTTTCTCAAATTTTATATTTTCCATTACTTATATACCTCACACTTTGATATCAAAATCCAACTTCTTTCATATTATATTATTATAGCATACAATTTTATAAGTCTACTTTCAAATCAATTTTTATGGAGTATTTTATGAAAAAAAAAGTTATTTATGTGAATTTTATAAAAAAAAGAAAAATTAATTTTCTATCTTTTATTATCTATCGAATTACTAATTTTATTTATAATAAATTTTATTTTAAATCTAAGTCTGATTCACATCATACTCTGAATAATAAGCGTATTTCTAATTAATTTTCATGAAATTTAATTTTTGTGATAAAATAAAAGCAATAAGTAATAAATTACGAGGTGAAAATATGAGAGTTGGATTAGGATATGACGTTCATAAATTAGTTGAAAATAGAAAATTAATTATAGGAGGTGTTGAGATACCTTATGAAAAAGGACTTCTAGGGCACTCTGATGCTGATGTACTTATTCATGCAATAATTGATGCCCTTTTAGGTGCTTGCGCTTTAGGTGATATAGGTAAACATTTTCCTGATACTGATAAAAACTTTAAAAATGTTTCCAGTATACTTCTATTACAAAAAACTGGTGAATTAATTTCGGAAGCTGGTTATAAAATAAACAACATAGATGCTACAATAATAGCTCAAGCTCCAAAAATGTCACCCCATATAAATAACATGGTACTTAATATAGCTAATGCCCTTAATATAAATAAAAATCAAATTAATGTTAAAGCCACTACAGAAGAGGGCCTTGGATTTACTGGTGAAAAACTTGGAATTTCTGCACAAAGCATAGCTTCTGTTGAATAGTACTTATTAATATAAAAAGATGAGGAATTTTTTCACCTCATCTTTTTATATCTCTTAATATTCATTTAAAATACTTCTGTAAGTTTTTTAAACAAAACTTTTCTAAACTTTTCGCCATTCTCTTCATTAGTAATAGCTGTACTACTAAGCTCTCTCCACTCATCCAATGACATACCTAATTTTTCCTCCAGCTCTTCTTCTGTACTTGTCATAATGCTAGATGAGACAACACAATCTGCCAATTCTATAGGAGTACTAAAAAATTTTATATATATGAATTCATCAGTATCTCCCATCCATTTTTTATTAAACTCTCTTGAAAACTTTTTTAATTCCATTTGAATATTGGAAGACCTCATTTCCCAAAGTTTTGATAAAAACTCATAATCCTCCTTCATATTCTTGGCAGTATTTTTATCTATTATTTTTTCCTTAACCCCACTGTTAACAACATTATCAACGCTTAAAAAAGGAATCTTAGTTATAGTTTTTATTTTTCCATATATCCATTTATAAAAAGATTCTTGTAAAAAAGAATATTGAATATACCCTAATAAACTTTTTGTATTGGGAAAATATCCCCATACATTATTTATTCCATTGTTCTTACTAAACATCATTGTGTGAAAGTAGAAGGCTTTTTCCGTTGGTGCATTCTGCATAAACACGTGCCCTCGTATAGTCTTATTCTCTCTGATAACGTTTTCCCAATACTTAATTGAATTATAGTTCTCTCTCACTTTAAATCACCATCCTCTTATGGTTTATTCATATAATAAATACTATTATAATATATTTTTACTTCTACTTACATTATATAGTATATTATACTTTGTATTCAAGTTGAATATAAATTCTTATTTATTAGAATCATCTTTTTAATGAAGCAAAATATACTACAAATGCTATTTAATCTAATAACATATTATTAATTATTGCCATATTATATAATAAAATTGATATTTTTTTTTAGTTAATTTATAATATTATAGGTTAATAGAAATGTTCATTTTACTAAAATTCTTAAGGAGGATAAAATATTGCCTTTATGTGAAATATGCAATACACCAGCTGATATACATCATATTGTTCATAGAAGTGAAGGTGGATTTGATATAGAATTAAACTACAAATATTTGTGTCCACGCCATCACAGAGGAAAATGTGGTCCTCATCACTGCAAAGAGGTTGATATTAGATATAAAATAGATCTCCAAGATAAATTATTTTATATTTTAAAAAAAGAATACTATTCCTTTAGAGAATTAGCATTAGAACTTGATCTTCCTAAAAATGCCTTAAAAAGAATAACTAAAGATTTAAAAATATATAAAGAGGGTTATAAAAAATCTGATATCATCTTGAAAATTATGGGTGGAAAGCTTTATTCTGAAGATATGATAGTTAATCTTACTTTAGATAGATTAATTAATAATATAGAATAAAATTTTAATGTACGATTATTTGAAAAATATAATCGTACATTTTTAATATTTTTCCTTGAGTTATTGACATAAAAATTTCTAATGATTATAATAAAAAATAATATGACAATACGTTGAAGAGGACAGTAAGCTAAAATCTTATTTTCAGAGAGAGAATATACTGCTGTGATTATTCTTAAATAAATTTAGACTGAAAACCACCTCTGAGTGGCTCTAATAAAGCCCGTTTTTATCACGTTACGATAAAATATTAAGCGATCTATAAAAATTCATATTTTATTTGCATTTTTATAGATAATTAGAGTGGAACCACGGATATTACTTCGTCTCTATTATTTTAGAGTCGAGGCTTTTTTATTTTAACAAAAAATGTAATTAAAGATAAAATTGTATTTACATATGGAAGGAGTATTTAAAAATGATAAAAATCACTTTAAAAGATGGTTCTGTTAAAGAATTTGAATCTGGAATATCTGTTCTTGATATTGCTAAATCAATAAGCGAAGGCTTAGCTAGAAATGCTTTTTGTGGTATTGTTAATGGCGAAGTTTGTGATCTTAGAAAAATTATTAATGAGGATATTGAATTAAGCATTTGTACTTTTGATTCTCAAGAGGGTAAAGATGCTGTAAGACATAGCATCTCTCACGTTTTAGCTTATGCTGTTAAAAGATTATTCCCTGAAACAAAATTAGCTATAGGACCTTCTATTACTAATGGATTCTACTATGACTTTGATAGAGATAGTGCTTTCACAACTGCTGATTTAGAAAAGCTTGAAGCTGAAATGCAAAAAATAATAAAAGAAAATCCTGAAATAACAAGATTTGAGCTTCCAAGAAATGAAGCTTTAGAATTAATGAAAGATGAACCTTACAAGGTAGAGTTAATTAATGATCTTCCTGAGGATTCAGTAATTTCATTCTACAAGATGGGTGATTTCACTGATCTTTGTGCAGGACCTCATGTTATGTCATTAAAGCCAATAAAAGCAATTAAACTTACTAGAAGTGCTGGTGCTTATTGGAAAGGTGACGAAAAAAATAAAATGCTTACAAGAATATATGGAACTGCTTTCTTAAAGAAATCAGAGCTTGATGCGTTCTTAGAAGCTTTAGAAGAAGCTAAAAAGAGAGATCATAATAAATTAGGTAGAGAGCTTAAGTTATTTACTACTGATGAAAAAGTAGGTCAAGGACTTCCTCTATTAATGCCAAAGGGTGCTAAAATAATTCAAATTCTTCAAAGATGGGTTGAAGATGAAGAGGAAAAAAGAGGATATGTTTTAACTAAAACTCCATTTATGGCTAAAAGTGATTTATATAAAGTTTCTGGTCACTGGGATCACTACAAAGATGGAATGTTTGTATTAGGTGATGAAGAAAAAGATGATGAAATATTCGCTTTAAGACCTATGACTTGCCCATTCCAATATACTATATATAATGCTGAACAACACAGCTATAGAGATCTACCAATAAGATATGGTGAAACTTCTACTTTATTTAGAAATGAAGCATCTGGTGAAATGCATGGTCTTATAAGAGTAAGACAATTCACATTATCTGATGGTCATTTAATTGTTACTCCTGAACAATTGGAAGATGAATTCAAAGGAGTTGTTGAATTAATAAAATATATAATGGATACTTTAGGAATCTCTGATGATATAAGTTATAGATTCTCAAAATGGGATCCAAATAATACTGAAAAATACATTAATGATCCAGAAGCTTGGAACAAAACTCAAGATATAATGAGAACTATTTTAGATCATTTAAATATTGATTATGTTGAAGCTGATGACGAAGCTGCATTCTATGGACCAAAACTTGATATTCAATTTAAGAATGTTCATGGTAAAGAAGATACAATCATTACAGTTCAAATAGATTTTGCCTTAGCTGAGAGATTTGACATGACTTATATTGATAAAAATGGTGAAAAGAAACGTCCATATATCATTCACAGATCATCAATTGGATGTTATGAAAGAACTTTAGCTATGCTTATAGAAAAATATGCTGGTGCATTCCCAACATGGTTATCTCCAGTTCAAGCTAAAGTACTACCAATCTCTGATAAATATAATGATTATGCAGAATCTGTTACTAAGAAGTTAAAAGATAATGGTATAAGAGTTGAAGCTGATTATAGAGCTGAAAAAATCGGTTATAAAATCAGAGAAGCAAGACTTGAAAGAACTCCTTATATCCTAGTTGTTGGTGAAAAAGAAGCTCAAAACAATGAAGTTTCTGTAAGAAGCAGAAAGAATGATGATGAAGGTGCTATGAACCTAGATGCATTCGTTGAAAGAATTGTTACTGAAGTTAAAAATAGAGAAAGATAAAAACAATGGCAGTCTTACAAAATAGTGGGACTGCCAGTTTTAATCAGCTTATTAATTTATCTTCTTCTAAATGAGATTCATCAACAATTTGTTCATTATCCAACTTATTTTCATTCATAATATTTAATATATTACATTCTTCATAATTACAACTTTCCTCTCTGTATAAATCAATTTCTATGTTATCTTCTTCATTATTTAAAATTTCATTATTATCCAAATAAATTCCCACATCATTTTCTTCATTTACCTTAAACTGTTTTACTTGTTCTGTTAATGAATCAGATTCATTTAATAATAAATCTGATTTTTGACTTACTTTTTCTCCAAGTTTAGATAAATCAATAGCTGAAATTGTTATTTGATCTATTGATTTAGATGTATTTTCAACCATATCTGATAATTCATCAACTGTTTTAATTATTTCTTCTTTACTCTCTGTTATATTTACAAATGCAGTATTTATATTAGATATCTTAGGTGCTATTTCTTTTACTAATATATTAATTTCTGAAAATGAGCTTAAAACATCATATATTATTTTTCTTTGTAATTCTAATTCTTTTTCCATTTTCCTAGAATCAACAACTATTCCTTTTGTTATATTCATCAATCCATTTATTATCATATATATATTTTGTGATGATTCTTTACTTTGTTCTGCAAGTTTTCTTATTTCATTAGCTACAACATTAAACCCTCTTCCTGACTCACCTGCTCTAGCGGCTTCAATAGCTGCATTCAATGCTAGAAGATCCGTTTGGTCTGAAATATCATTTATAATGTCTATAATTTTATTTACTGTTATCATCTGCTCTTCTATTTGGTGTACACTATTAGAAAAAATTTTAAAAGTAGCATTAACATTTTCAATTCCACTATTTAAGTCTTCAATATTTCTATTTCCACTATTAGCTTTATCATCTACTATCAAAACTCTTCTGTTTATAGAATTAATATTCGATTTTATAATATCAAATTTTTCGCTAAACATATTAAGTGTATTCATTATTTCTTTAAATTCATTATCCTGCTTAGTTGTACTGCTTGCTACCCTTCCAATTGATAGTGATATTTCATTAGTAAACATTGATAATTCTGAAGAAATTTCTGATAACTCAGATGATTCATTCTTAACTTTATTAGTATTATCCTTAACTGATTTTATCATATTTCCCACTGATTCTTTAGCATCATTTACACTTTTACAAATTTTATTTATTTCATCATTTCCTTTAAATAATTTTTCATTTAATCTGCTTTCAAAATCTCCCTTTGCCATAGTATCAACATAATTTTTAGCTATAATTAACTTTTTAGTAACTTTAAATAAAGCAATTGTTACAATACTTGATATGATAATCATCATTACTATTGTTGTAACAAAATCTACTGATTTTAATCCATTCAATGCTTTAAATAAGTCTTTTTCTTCAACAGTAATTCCCAATGAAAGTCCTGTATTTCCTATAGGCATATATGACATATATTTAAACTTACCATCATAATTATATTTTCCTATACCACAGCTAGTAGCCACAATCATATTCTTTCCTATATTATTTAGTTTATCTAAAATTTCATTACCTGATTTCATTTGTGTAATATTTTTATTATCCTGAAATATTTTTCCATCACTTGAAACTATAATATTTCCATAACTATCTACAATAACTATGCTACCTGTCTCTAAAAATTTTATTTCATCAGCTAGAGATATAAAGTCACTACAATCTTTAGTTGATGTTATTATTCCTATAATTTTATTCTCAGAATCTAATATTGGAGCTGAATATGTTACAACTTTTTTATTTGTTACTGGATCAACATATGGATTAGTTATAGAACTTACTCCTATCATAGAATTTATATAACTTTGAGATGTTTTAGTATTTTTTATATTACCTGTTGTTGATATAAAATTTCCTTCTACATCTCCAATACTCATTTCAATAAGGCCTTTCTTTTCTGCTATTGGCTTTAAATATTGAACTTTTTCTTCAATTGTATAGTTTTTATCAGTCATTATAGGAATACATGCTAGGGATTCTATATTATCAATTTCTGCATTTATTCTATCATTAGCTTTACTTGCGGCTACTTTTGTCATCTCTTTCATTATTTCTAAATTACTATTACTTAAAGAGCTGTTAGCAAACTTATATCCTAATATTGATAATATTGTGAATGCAATTAATAAGATTGGAATTAAGAATATGAGAATTTTTATTCTTATACTATTAAATTTAATCATTTCTCCTCCTATAAACTTCATAATATTGTATAATTTTCAATATATATATTATTACACTTTCTTAAAATTCCAGTTAACTATGCATTAAAACTATGTTAAAAATATATTCTATAAAAAAAAACTAGCGATTATTACTCATCACTAGTTTTTTTTATTATTAAATTTGCTCTAACGCTTGCTTGATATCATCTATTATATCTTCAATATTTTCTAACCCTACTGATATTCTTACAAGTCCAGGTGTTATTCCTGCTGCAACAAGTTGTTCATCATTAAGTTGTCTATGTGTTGAACTTGCTGGATGCAATACGCAAGTACGTATATCAGCTACATGAACTACATTTTCAGCTAATTTTAAACTATCCATAAACTTTATAGCATTTTCACGTGGCCCTTTTATAGAAAATGATATTACACCACTACATCCCTTAGGTAAATACTTTTTAGCTAAATCTGCATATCTATTCCCTTCAATAGTTGGGTAATTAACGAATTCCACTTTATCATTAGCATTTAAAAATTCTGCTACCTTTTCTGCATTACTGCAATGCTTCTCTATTCTTACTGAAAGAGTCTCAAGACCTAAGTTTAATAGAAATGCTGCTTGAGCTGAAGGATAGCATCCTAAATCCCTCATTAGTTGAACTCTAGCTTTAGTTATATATGCTGCTTTACCAAAATCTCTAGTATACATTACACCATGATAAGATTCATCTGGCTCAACTAATTCTTTGAATTTACCATTATCCCAGTTAAAACTTCCACTATCAACAATTACTCCACCTATTTGAACCGCATGTCCATCCATATATTTTGTTGTTGAATGAATTACTATATCTGCACCAAATTCTATCGGTCTACATAAAATAGGTGTTGCAAATGTATTATCTACAATAAGTGGCACATTATTTTTATGTGCTATTTTTGCAAACTTTTCAATATCAAATATTGCTATTGCTGGATTTGCTATTGTCTCTCCAAATACAACTTTAGTATTAGGTTTAAATGCTTTTTGTATTTCTTCTTCACATGCATCTGCATCTACAAATGTACATTCAATACCAAATTTTTTAAGAGTAACTGCAAAAAGATTTATTGTTCCCCCATAAATTGTAGCTGCGCTTACTATATGATCCCCTGCATTAAGTATATTTAATATACTTATAAGTGAAGCTGCTTGTCCTGATGTAGTACAAAGCGCCCCAACTCCACCTTCTAAAGATGCTATTTTTTCTTCAACTGCGGCAACTGTCGGATTAGATATACGTGAATACATATGTCCAGCAGCTGTCAGATCAAATAATTGACCAATTTCATCTGTACTACTATATCTATATGTTGTACTTTGATATATAGGTAATGCAACTGGCTCTCCATTTTTAGGATGATATCCTTCATGTAAACATTTAGTTTCTATGTTCATAATATATAGCCCTCCTATTATAAATAAATCACCTTAATTATACATTAAATATCAAACTAAGTTAACATTAATTTATCTATACCCAATATGATGCTTCCATATCTGGATATATATTTCTTATTACTTCAATCTGTTTCCTACATTCTTCAATGTTATTTTTAACTTTCTTTAACTCAATATCATTATTTTTTGCATTTTCCTTCAACTGAACTGTTAAATTATTTATGCCTTCTATAGTATTTTGAAGCTCAATAAGTTCTCTATATTCATCTTTAAAGTACACACTTCTTTTTGCTTCTTCAACAAGTAATTTTTGAACATTATTGATACTAGAGTCATTAATATATCTAGATGCTTGTTCCTTCCATACTCCAGTGGATATAGCAGTTTTTATAGCACCAAGCTTCTCTTTCATTTCATCTATTATTTGTTCATTCTCTTCTTTTTTAGCTATTAAATTTGCATAATTTAAATATGACGGTAAATATTCCAACTTCTCTGATGATAAGACCTGCTCTTTAAATTCTTCTACACTTCTACCATATCTGCTACTCATTATGATATAATCTTTAGAAGCTTTGTCACTATCTAATTCTATTTGCTTCTTTTCATTTATCAATTTTATTAAAGTCATCTGATTTTTCTTTTCATATATGATTAAATCATTATATTGTTGTTGTTTATATATCCAAAAATCAGACAGTCTATTATATGCCTCCAAATCAGTAAATTCTTCCACAATTTCATCTGCAATTACAATTTGAAATACAAAAAGTGGTAATAATATTTCTTGTTTGCTTTCAAGCTTATTAAATGATGTTCCACCCTCTGAAATAAATAAATTATTGATTATTATCTTTTCTAAAAATTCCTTAAGCAAACTTCCATTAGCAATTATATCTTCTAATGTCAAGTTCTGATTGGAATAATATAATTTATATAGTAATCCACAAGTTAAAGTATATGCAAATTTACTTTCAATGTTAGAAAAAATATCTATAGCCTTAAATATATCAGAACTTATAGTATTTCTTATACTAAAATCATTTGGATTTATTATATTAAGTCCTTTATATATAATCATTTTTTCTTCTTCAGTGAACTTTTGGATGCTATTACATATATCATCTATTAAATATCTATCTATCACCATTTGATTATTATAATAATTTGATTTAATATTATTTATTATTTTTCGCAAATAGTATATTTTTATAGATTTTAAATGATCACCATAATCCTTAAAATCATTTCTTTTCTTTAAATGTTCGTATGCTTTTTCTACAATATTGTCTAGATTTTCAGTAAAATCCTTTCTATTGCATACACATTTTAACTCAAGTTTACTTATACTTATAAACCTATAATACATAAGTAACTTTAGCTCTTCATCTGAAATATCTTTAATTTCCTGAAATTTTTCATTTAGATATTGATCAATTTTATCCTTATCTGATTTAGCAAATATATATTTAACTGTATTCATTAAAAATAATTGTAAACTAAGTTTTCCACTTAATATATAAACATTTCTAAGGGATCTTCCCCTTAAATTTAGGAATGCCTTATAGAAATTATAATATTTAATTTGTTTAGTTATCTTATCATTTAAAATCTTTTTTAAGATTCTAACATTTTTTTTAGCTTCATTTACATTGCCAAAATAAATAATCATTTCTTCTTCAAAAAGCTTGTCTTCTTTATTTATCTCTATTTTAATTTTGCTTTCTTTAGGCCTTAGTGCCTTTTTGTATTTACTCTTATAAGAAAACTTAATCGTAGCAATTATATCCTTATATTCTTTACATAATATAGTCAGATTCTTGTAGCTTTTTCTCAATTTATCTAATGATTCATTAATTAATAACTCATATTTTACTATCTCATCCTTGTTACCTTCAAAGTTGTGAAGTAACATTTTAAAGTCTTGATTATTTATCTCTGCTTTAACTAGTTTTTCTTCTTTTTCATTTATTAGAGTCTGAACCTCATCCCATTTTTTTCTTAATAAGTTAAGCTCTTTTATTTCTTCCTCATAATTTAATTCTACATCCTTAATACTATTTTCATAAATTTTGATCATTTCAGATAAATAATCTTTTTTTTCTTCCAGAATACTCTTTTCTTCTTTTATTGCCATTACAATTCTATTTAATCCCCCAATATTTTGTGAGTGATCAGCTAGCTCTATGACTCTTTCTCTAAGTCCATTTATTTGATGTTCTTTGCTAATAATATCATTTATGGTCTTTTCTAGTTCTTCTCTATTAATATCCAAATCATTTGGCAATATTAATGAAACATCCTCTTCCTTAAAAGATGATAATTTTTCAATGTCTGTTAAATACCATATAAATATTCTATTAGCCATTTTTAAGAGATCTACTACATTAAACATTTTCTCATTTTCAATATCATAGTTTTCTCTATTTATTCCATTAAATCTAATTGTATTAATACATTTGCATATTTGTTCAGGGAAACAAATATTAAAATTATATTTTATATGATTAATTAAATTTCTTATATTTTCATTTGTATCTATATCATATTTTTTAGCTACTTTTCTTATAATATCCTCGACTATTTTTCTTAGAAGTATCTTAGCAATCATTGGATACTTTTCAGAAGCACATTGAACCTTTATTAAATCCTCATAATATTCACTTAAACTAGTATTCTTTAAATAAGTAAAATTTCCATTATTCATAAGTACCACCTTACTTCTTTTCCAAAAACATTATATATTTCAATATAGTATATTAAATACTTGAGCATGCTTACTGCATCTTTAAATATTAAATATATACAAAGAATTTAGTGTATAGTTGTAATATAGCTAATTTATTATAATCGTATTTGTTATTATATAATCTACTGGCATATCATTCTCATGCATTGGAACTTCATCAATAATTTGAAAATCATAAGCTAAGGCAATTTTACTTATTTTTTTTGAATACCTTTTATCAATCTTCTTTAAGTATCTATCATAATATCCTGCACCATAGCCCATTCTTCCCTTTTTTCTATCAAAAGCAACTCCTGGTACTACAATTAAATCTAATTCATTGGGATCAATAAAATTTTCTTCTTTTGATGGTTCCAAAATTCCATAGACATTACTTACTAATTTATCGAACGAAATAATATTTACTGCATCCATATTTTTATTCTTAACTTCTGTTCTTGGAACATATATCTTCTTACCATCTTTAATTGCTTTCAAGATTATATTTTTAGTGTTTATTTCTGAACTATATGAAATATAAATAAATATCTTTCCAGCATGTATATATTGGTCACTGTTAATAAATCTTGATTCAATTATACTATCCATATATTCTTTTTCTTCTCTATCTAAATTATCTCGTATTTTTAGTATCTCTTTACGTATACTTTTTTTATTCAAAATTACCCCCTCCTCCATTGATTCTTATAGATGGCTTTTTAAATACTACTTCTTTTATTATTTCTTTTGTTTCTTTATTTATCGTAATCTTATATATATTAGGACACCCTTCTTCTCTCCATTTTTTCATGTATTTGGGTGTAACTTCCAATTCAGTATAATATCTTTCATCAAAAGCATCTGAAAATTCCAAATAACTTATTAAACTATATTTATCTATCTCAATTTTCTCTTTATTATAATTTTTATATATTGGAAAAAAGAATCTCAATGGAACTTCATAATCATATCTTGCATTTTCTTTTAACTTTTTAGATTCCATAAGTGCTCTTTTAAATAAAGCAGTACTTTCACATTGTTTTTTTACCTTTAATTTAAATATTATTTTTCCATTTTTATTTTTTTGCAATTTAATTTTTATCATTTGCATTCTCTCCAAATAATTTTTTGTAACAAACATATATATACTATCACGATTTTACACTAATTGTCTAAAATAATAAAAATGGATGATTGTATGACTTAAATTCAAATCATACAATCATCCACTTTTATTAAAGATTTTATTCTTCTGTAGCTATATATACTATTGGTAAGCCCAATAATATACCTCCCCCTATTATATTTCCAATAACTACAAAGAAAAGATTTTTTAAAACTAGCATCATTGGAAGTCCACCTAATGCAAAGTATCCTACTGTAAATACTCCTACATTTGCAATACTATGTTCAAATCCAGCTATTATGAATGCAAACACTGCAAAAAACATCATTGCAAGTTTTCCTATTTCTGTTTGCATCTTTAGTCCACTTAAATATGCTAAACATACACTAAAGTTACATAAAATTCCTCTTAAAATCATTTCTGGAATTGATAATTCTAATTTTGCAGTTACAATTGGCTCAATATAATGTTGAATTGCACTTAAAGATGCACCACTTTTTATAAATAAATATCCAAATATTATTAGTCCTATTGAATTTCCTAAAAAGCTATAAGCCCATATTTTTAAAGAATTAGCTAATGTAACTCTTTTTTCATACATTCCAACGCACATAACAAAGTTATTTCCAGTAAATAATTCACCACTTAAAAATACAATCATAGCTATCGCAAAACAAAATGTTGCAGCAACTATAACCTTAGATACTTCAGGTGATACAGGATAAAGTATTGCTCCAGTTGTATAAGATAGTATTATTGCTACCATTATATAAAATCCTGTTAATACAGCTCTTCCTATATATTTTCCTGGTTGTTTATCAGCATATCTCACTTTTTTTTCTGCCAATTTATTGACTGTTTCTACATCACTTCTATACATATTGTCCTCCTAAAAATTTATTTTTTCTTGTGTATATTAATTTATAAGTGTATCTCATTAAATTTATCATTAATATTAGAATTCCTAATATATTATTTTATATGCGCTACTTTAAAATATGTTGACTACTTTATTCTACATCAAATTTAATTTTTGTCAAAATATATTTAATCCAATCAATTATGTAATCGTTATTATTTACTTTTTAAGTAATTTGGCTAAAATTTTTTTCTATAATTAAACAAATAATAAACTCCATTGAATCTGTACATTTTATATTAAATTTGTAATAAAATATTCTAAAAGTATTATCTAAAGTGGTAAAAATTTTGAGTTATGATATTAATGTAATACTCAAACAAGAAAATATCCCTATTTGGAGGTATGGAGGAATGGTGGCTGAATTAACAACTTATCCAGCCACTTCTAGCTTTGCTAAAAGAGATTTTTTAGTTTTATAATCTTAACATCCTTAGCATTAATTTCAATTACTGAATTTACAACTATCCTACTCTCCTGAATTAATTCTATTCCTTCAAAGTTTCTTTCTAAGTCTATTGATATACTCTCATTGTTATTATTTATAATAACCACAATAACTTCTTCATTATAAATTCTTTCAAATACTATTGAATTATTCTTAGCATAAATTTCTTTATATTCTCCATAAACTAATGCTTTATTTTCTTTTCTTATTTTTATAAGCTTTTTATAAAATTCAAATAAGTCTAAATTTTGTTCTTCTTTATTCCATCTCATGCATCGTCTATTATATGGATCGTTCTCACCATTCATTCCTATCTCGTCACCATAATAAATATACGGAATCCCCACATAAGTAAATTGAAATGTAGATGCAAGTTTTAATGAATCTACGCTATCCTTACTTTCTGTTAAAAATCTTGCTGTATCATGACTATCAATTAAATTCCACATTTGTCTTGTAATAGAATCCATATAAAGCATTCTTGTTGTTGCCAATATATTAGAAAATTCTTCACTTGTTATTTCATTTTTAGCAAAAAAATCTGTTAATGCATTTTTAAAAGGATAATTCATTATTCCATCAAGTTGATCTCCCTTAAGAAAGGAATTAGCTTCATGCATAATCTCTCCAATTATTATTGCATCCTTGTTTACATTCTTTATTCTCTTTTTAAATGCTCTCCAAAAATCATGTCCTATTTCATCACATACATCTAATCTCCAACCATCTATACCTATTTCTTTTATCCAATACTCACCAACATTTAATAAATATTCTCTAACCTCATCATTCTTGGTATTGAATTTAGGCATATTTCTATGATTTCTTCCAAAGGTATAATAGTTTCCCTTTTGAAAATCTACTGGATAGCTATCAACAAAATACCAATCTCTATATTTAGAATTTTCTTGATTTAAAAGCAAATCTTGAAAAGCAAAAAAATCGTCACCCGAATGATTAAATACTGCATCTAAAATTAACTTTATATTTTTAGAATGACATTTATTAACTAATTCTTTTGCAACTTCTACAGTTCCAAACTCTGGATCTATATTGAAATAATCACAGGTATTATATTTATGGGCAGTGTTTGATTTAAATATTGGTGTTAAGTATATCACATCCACGCCTAACTCTTCTAAATAATCTAATTTATTTATTATCCCCTGAAGATCTCCGCCATATCTTGAATGGTATGACATATTTTTTTCTTCTCCCCAAGGCATAACATATTCAGGATTAATACTTTCATCTCCATTACAAAATCTTTCAGGAAATATCTGATATACTACACTTTCTTGAATCCATTTCACTTCCTCATAGACATCTTCATGTGCTATATAAGGGAAAATAAATGGATAATTATTAACCTCAGTAACACCTCTCTCTGTAAGATAATATTCTTTATTTTCTTTATCAATTAATTTAAAATAATACTCATATCTGTTTCTATCTGTTTTAATATCACATTGGAAAAAATCAAATAATTCTGTTTTAGATACTACATCCATTATCTTATTTTCATATGGTGAATCCTCAAAATACTTATCTCTATAGCATACAGTACATTCTTTAATATCATTTACTGTAACTCTTACTCTTAGAGTTAATGTATTGTAGTCCTTAGCATAGCAATAAGGTGCTTCTGTTATATGATATACTCCATATTTATTCATTTAAAAATCGCCTCCGAAAATTTTATTCACTTTGGCTAGTACCTATAACATCCCCGGGTAAGAAAAGTTACTATACCTTATTTTTACAACTTAGATTATACTGTTATTATAGCAAATACTATTGATTAAAATTGTATATATTTAATATAATGTGTACATATATAATGTTAGTTTATATTATTAAAATATATAATAAGTTTTAGGAGGGATTAACTTTGAATGAATCATTTAAATCTGATAATAACATATTTAATAACAGAATAACTTTTCTAATTGATTTAAGAGCTAAACCTGAAATACTAGAAATAATAAAAAATAAACATATAGGTGAAAAAATTGATGAGGTTTCAATTCAAGATAAGAAAAATGATTTAATTATTTGGAATGCAATCTATACTACTGAAGTAGTTAAAAATGGTGTTCTTAATAAGTATCTTCACCCTATATATAATAAATTTTATGATCAAATTCCTACTAAAAAGACATTAGAAGATTTGCAAGAATTAGAAATTCAAATGATGGATACTTATATAAATTTATTAATAAATGATGTTGAAGTAACTGATAACTTCGTAATAAACCGAATTTTAAAACATCTTCACTTGAATATAGAAAGTCACGTTTCTTTAGAAACACTATCAAAAGATTTAAATCTCTCTCCTGGATATATATCTGATTGTTTCAAAAAACATATGGGAATAACAATTATGACATATGCTAAAAAAATACGAATAGAAAGAGCTAAGGTTTTACTTCTAACTACTAATGAAAGTATATTAGAAATAGCCTTAACTCTAGGATTTCATGATCAAAGTCATTTTTATAAAGTTTTTAAATCTTTTACTGGTATGTCTCCATCTCAGTATAGAAATAACAATTTTGGTTAATTACCACCTAAATTCTTTATCTTCTTATTGTATATTCTCTTATAGAAAAATATACTTAAAGTAAGAGAGCCTATTTCAGATATAGGAAATGCAAGCCATACTCCATATAAGCCTATTGTTTTAGATAATATGTATGCCACTGGAAGTATCAATATAATTTGCCTAGCAAATGATACAATTAAACTGTACACTCCATTTCCTAATGCCTGAAATACTGATCCTACTATTATACAAAAACCTGCAAAAACAAAACTCAAACTTATACTTCTAAGTGCTACTACTCCTATTGATATCATTTCTTCTGATGCATTAAACATAGCAAGTAATTGTCTAGGCACAGTCTGAAATATTAATACTCCACATATCATTATCCCAACAGCTGTAATTATAGCTATTTTTGTAACATCCATTATACGTTTTTTATTATGTGCTCCATAGTTATACGCTACTATAGGAATGAATCCATTGTTAAGACCAAATACGGGCATAAATATAAAACTTTGTAGCTTGAAGTAAACACCAAATACAGATACTGCTGTTGCTGAGAACATCATAAGTATTTTATTCATACCATATGTCATTATTGAACCTATAGACTGCATTATTATTGATGGAAGTCCAACTTCATAAATAACCCTAATAATATGTACGTCAGGTTTAAAACTCTTAAAGCTTAAATTAATATCATGATTTTTCTTTATATTAAAATAAATAGCTATTAGACCTGCAACTGTCTGACCTATAACTGTTGCTAAAGCAGCACCTGCCACCCCTAATTTGGGCATTCCAAACAAACCAAAAATTAATATAGGGTCTAAAATTATATTTATAATTGCCCCTATACCTTGTGTAATCATAGTATATATAGTCCTTCCTGTTGCCTGTAATAATCGTTCAAATGTTATTTGTATAAATAGTCCAATTGAAAATACACAACATATCTCCAAATATTGTACACCATAATTTACAATTTCAGTATTCCCGCTTTGATTATAGAAAAAATTTCTTGTAAAAAATATTCCAAATAAAGCAAATGCAATGCAACTCAATATAATTACAAAAATCCCATTAGTAGCAGCCTTATTGGCTTTGTCAAAATTCTTTTCACCAAGACTTCTTGAAAGCAATGCATTAATCCCTACTCCAGTACCAACTCCGACTGCAATCATCAAGTTCTGTATTGGAAATGCTAATGATACCGCTGTTAATGCATTTTCCCCCATCTGAGCTACAAATATACTATCAACTACATTGTACATAGCCTGAACTATCATGGATATTATCATAGGTAAAGACATACTCATTAGTAGTTTTCCTACAGGCATAGTTCCCATTTTATTTTCTCTTTTATCTAACATCTTCTCCATTTTTAGTACTCCCTTCTATATTACAGTATATTTCTCCTTAAAAGGCCTATTTTTTATTTTAACATTATAATATTAGATTGCATATACAGATTTATATAATATTAACAATTTATAATATATAAATATAGTAAGCAATTTTTATTATATAAAAATTGCTTACTATTCCAATATATACAGGAATAAAGAATTAATCAAATTTTAATTCTTTATTCTTTTTTAATTTTTTTAGTGCTTTTTTTGAACCTCTTTCTATATCTTTTTCAAATTTTCTTTCTTTAAAACTTACGAACAATTGATTTAAATCATAGCCTTCTGGGTATAATTCTTCAGCCTTAATTTCTAATTTAACTCTTTTAAAATTTACCTCTACAAATTCCTTATTTAAAAGAACAATAATATTATTAAATTCATCCCTTGTTTTATACACTATTCCACTCAAATTCTTATCTAATAATAAAACTTTATCTCCAACATTATATTCATATTGTTTTTCAGCTTTATGTTCATATGTTTTTTTCTTATTCACCTTACTTCTATCTACAAGGACGTAATTATAATTTTTATTTTCCATATATTCTTTACTTCTTTTAATAATAATCTCATTAATTCCCATCTTTCGAGATATATATAGTGCATTACTATTTCCACTCTTTCCAATGCTAAGTTTATAAAGTGGTTCTAATGTTTCCTTTTTAAATTCCATTGCTGCATTTTCAAAGTCAGGATGATTTTTAGAAAAATTCTTTATCTCACCATAATGAGTAGTTGCAACAGTTATACATCCCTTATGGTAAAATTCTTCTAAAATAGCAATAGCTAATGCTGCGCCTTCATTAGGTTCTGTTCCACTACCTATCTCATCAAAGAGTAACAATGTATTTTTATTACTTTCTTTTAGTATTTCAGAAATATTCTTTATATGAGAAGAAAATGTACTCAGAGAGTTTTCAATACTCTGATTATCTCCTATAGCAACAAATATCTTCTCAAATATAGCTATTTCACTGCCAGAAGATACTCTTATATGAAATCCACTTTGGACCGCAAGAGTCAAAAGTCCTATTGTCTTTAATACAACAGTTTTTCCGCCTGCATTTGGACCAGTTATTATTAATGTTCTAAAATCATCACCGATTCTAAAATTTAGTGGTACAGAATTTTTTATTAATGGATAGCTTGCATTTTTTATATTTATATAACCATAATCATTTATATCTGGCGCTATACCACCTATTTCTTTACTATATTTAGCTTTTGCTAAAATCATATCATATTCGGCAATAACTTCTATATTAACTTTAAGCTCCTTGCTTCTTTCATATATCATCTCACTAATAATTGACAGTATTTTATATTCTTCTATGCTTTCTTCTGCATTTAAGCTATTTAATTCTGTTGTATATTTTCCTATTACAGAAGGTTCAATAAAAATTGTATTTCCTTTAGAAGATGTTTCAACTATAGAACCTTGTACGTAATTCTTATATGAAGCTTTTATTGGAACAGTATATCTCCCATTTCTTTGGCTTATGAAATTATCTTGAAGATATTCTTTATTGTTAGGGTTTTTAATAAACCTCTCTAATTTATCTTTAATCCTCTCTTCACAAATGTTAATTTCTTTTCTTATTCTTTTTAATTCTTTGCTTGCATTTGAATCAACTATACTTCCACTTATACATAAATTTATTTCTTCTTCAATATACTCTAATTTTGTTATATTCTCACTGTATAAACTTAAAGTCTTTGCATACCCTTCCTTGTCCTTAATAAATAATTTAATTTTTCTACACCCTCTTAAGAAATCATTTATTGTTGTTAACTCCGCTGGTTCAAGAACAGCACCTTTTTCTAGTTTATCTAATAGTGTACTTATATCAAAAACTCCTTCAAGTGGGATGTTATAACCTGCATCTATAAGTCTTCTACCTTCTGATGTCTCATCTAGCATTCTTTGTACTTGTTTTATATTATTGCTTGGAATAAGTTTATCTATTAACCTCTTTCCAAGTCCACTTTTACAATAAGATTTCACTATTTCTTTTAATTCATTATAATGTAATTTCTCTAAATTTTTATTATCCATTTTTTCTCCGACCTTCTATATAGTATTCAAGTCTACGAAAGGCCATATAGATTTCACATTTAAAAAGTTATCCACAAAATTTAAATTTATATTTGCACATTTCCACAAATAATTTATAAGCGCAAAAAAACTGTGGATACTTCCACAGTTTAAAAATTTCATGACTATTAAAGGATAGTAATATCCTTAGAAGTAAATTTCGTAAACTTGTAGTATCATAAATTATAGTTAATTAATTCAACAACAAATATAGATATAAAAATACCTATTTTTGAATTAATTATTAAGTTACTATAAATTGATACTAGACACTCACAAAACAACTTCCTTTTCTTTGAAATCTATATATCATATATATTATTACATCCTTTTATTAATGTCAATACTTTAGAAACATAAAAAGGCTACTAGTATTATTAAAATAATCTAAAAAGTTACTCTGAAATTACTCTTTTAAATTAATATTAAAATTCTATTCAAAAAATGGATCTATTATATAAGTTTTTTTCTATAACATATAAAGATAAGGGCTTATTACAAAATGCAATAAACCCTTATCTTTATCAAAAATTTTTAATTAGATTAATATTTTTATAGATGCCAAATATCTTTATTATATTGTGCAATTGTTCTATCTGAAGAGAAGAATCCAGCCTTACTAATATTTATTAATACTTTCTTATTCCAAGCTTCTCTATCTTCATAATCTTTAAATGCAATATCTTTAACTCTAATATAGTCTTCAATATCAAGTAATGTCATAAACCAGTCTTTGTTAATTAATTCCTGTTGAAGTCTTGTTAAGTTTTCTTTATCTCCAACCTTAATCATTTCATCACTTACTATGAAATCAACTAATTTCTTTATTTCAGGTTTTTCATAGAATTCTTTAGAAACATAATCTGCTTTCTTATAATGTTCTATTACTTCTTCTGAAGATTCACCAAAGATATAGATATTTTCATCTCCAACTAATTGATGTATTTCAACATTTGCACCATCTTCTGTTCCAAGTGTTAATGCACCATTTAACATGAACTTCATGTTACCAGTACCTGATGCTTCTTTAGATGCAAGTGAAATTTGTTCTGATATATCACAAGCAGGTATTAATTTAGCTGCTTTAGTTACATTATAGTTTTCAACCATAACTACATTTAGATATTTGTTAACTTCAGGATCATTGTTAATTATTTCTTGTAAACAAAGTATTGTATGAATTATGTCTTGTGCAATTACATATGCTGGTGCAGCTTTAGCTCCAAATATCATAGTGATTGGAGTAGTTGGCACTTTACCACTCTTTATTTCTAAATATTTATTTATAATGTATAAAACATTCATTTGTTGTCTCTTGTATTCATGAAGTCTCTTAATTTGAATATCAAATATAGAGTTTTCATTTATTTCTACACCTTGAGTTTTCTTTAAATAATTCTTTAATGCAATCTTATTATTCTTTTTAATTTCACCAAGTTTATTTAATACACCTTTATCATCTACAAACTTAGCTAATTCTTCTAATTTATCTGCATTCTTTTTATATCCATCACCAATAAGTTCAGTAATATAATCAGCTAACTCATTATTACAATGTAATAACCATCTTCTAAATGTTATACCATTAGTCTTATTATTGAATTTTTCTGGGTATATATCATAGAATGGTTTTAATTCTTCATCCTTTAATATATCTGTATGAAGAGCCGCAACACCATTTACACTATATCCATAGTGAATATCCATATGAGCCATATGAACTCTCTTTTGATCATCTATTATATATACTTTTTCATCATCATACTTAGCTTTTACTCTATTATCTAATTCTCTTATTATTGGCATTAATTGAGGAACTGCTTTGTCTAAGTAATCAATTGGCCATTTTTCTAAAGCTTCTGCTAATATTGTATGGTTAGTATAAGCACAAGTCTTAGTAACTATTTCAATAGCTTCATCCATGCCTATTCCTTTTTCCCCTAATAATCTTATAAGTTCAGGAATAACCATTGATGGATGTGTATCATTTATTTGTACAGCTACATGTTCATGTAGTTTATGAAGGTCATATCCATTTTCTTCAGCTTCAAGTAAAATTAATTGAGCTGCATTACTTACCATAAAGTATTGTTGATAAACTCTTAATATTCTTCCAGCATCATCACTATCATCTGGGTATAAGAATAAAGTTAAATTCTTTTCAATATCTGTTTTATCAAAATCAATACCTTCTGTAACTAAAGATTCATCTATAGTATCAATATCAAATAATCTTAGTTTATTACAAGGTTTATCATATCCTGTTACATCAATATCATAAAGAGTTGATTTAACTTTAAATCCACCAAATGGAACTTCAAATTTAATATCTGTTTTATTTAACCAGCTTTCATCTGTAAGCCATGGATTTTTAACAGCTTTTTGTTTATTTTCTACAAACTTTTGTTCAAATAATCCAAAGTGATAGTTAAGACCAACTCCATCTCCATTTAAACCTAAAGTTGCAATAGAGTCTAAGAAACATGCAGCAAGTCTTCCTAGTCCACCATTTCCTAGAGAAGGTTCTAATTCCATTTCTTCAATTTCAGTTAAGTCCTTGCCATTTTCAGCTAACACTTTCTTTACATCATCATAAAGACCTAAGTTTATTAAATTATTAGATAATAATTTACCTATTAGAAATTCTGCTGAAATGTAATATAATTTCTTTTTACCTTCATTTGTTCCTTTTGCTTTTTCAGTTGATTTTGTTAATTGTAATAATGCTGAATAAATTTCTTCATTAGTCGCTTCTTTAATAGTTTTTGAAAATTTCTTTTCTAAGATTTCATTTAAATTCTTTTCTACCATTTTACTCTCTCCTCTTCTTAATTAATTACTTATATATTATGTCATTTTAAATCATTTTACTCTTTTATGAAAACGCTTGCGTTAATCTATATTTATTTTAACAATTTTTTTAAATGTGCTTTTGTACATTTTTCTGTTTTTTTGTACATTTATTCTGAAACTTTTAAATTTTAAATAAAAATAACCAAATCACTATAACTTATTCTAGTGATTTGGTATTTTCTTCACATACTTTAGATTTCATTTAAGCTCAAAAGATTTTTCTTAATCTTATATACTTACTTTTGAGTTATATTATAATCAGATACACCTTTGCTATCTTTTTAATTTCTTTAATTTACATTACTGATTAGTTTCATCTTTTTGTAAATAATTTTCTGAATCCGATAGTTTATCTATTGGAGTCTCTTTTACTAAATTTTCATTAAAATTTTGAGAATTTACTATTATATTGTTATTATTGATATTCTTTTTCTTAAGATCATAGACCACTACAGTATCACAGAGAATATCATGCAATCCTCTTTTTCTAGAGTCAACAGCTATTATTATATATCCTATAAATACAATTAATCCACTTAAATATCTTCCAATACTTTCACGATATAATACATCTATTAAGGATAACTTGTCTCCACTTTCCTTGCACACTCTAATATTTAAAACTTTTTTTCCTAATGTTGCTCCACAATAATAAGTCATTAAAACAAAATATACTAAAGATAATAAGTATACTATAATATCTACTATTGAAAATTTAAATAATATTGGTTTTGCAATAAATATTTCCGGGTTTATTATAGATGTAACCAAATATGGTACTTTTATTACTAATAATGCTAGACCAACAATAATGCAATCAATAATGTATGCTGATAGTCTTACAAAAAATCCTGCATATAATATATTTTCTTTATTCTGGCTTAGCATAATACATCAATCCTCCATCCCCTTGTTTTTCTAAGTATTCAGATATTACTTGCGCATCTGATTTTGATTTTAAATCTTCAGCTTTTGAAAAGAATGATGCAAAAATATTTTCTCCGCTTTCAGGAGTATATATTATCACGTCTTGACCTATACTGTCTAACATAGCTTGTTGCATATTTTCATAAGTATCAATGTTATCAATTAAGCCTAAATTCAGAGCTTGTTTAGCTGTATAAATACGTCCATCGGCAATAGGTTTAACTACATTTATATCCATATTCCTTCCTTCTGCAACAATACTAGCAAATTGTTCATATGCTTCATCAACCATGCTTTGTAATATTGCTCGTTGTTCATTTGTCATTTCTAATCCACCAGATCCCATTGCTTTATTAGGCCCACTTGTTATATCTATCTCTTGAATTCCTAGTTTGTCATATAATCCTTTCACGTTTGTTAATGACATTATTACCCCAATAGAACCTGTCCAAGTATTTCTATTAGCATATATTTTGTCTGACGCCATTGATATATAATATCCTCCAGAGCATGCTTGTGCTCCCATGTACGTCCATATTGGACGTCCTGTTTCTTCTTTATACTGTTTTAATTTTAGGTAAAGTTCATCACTTTCATAAACTCCTCCCCCAGGGCTGTCAACATATAAAAGAAGCCCTTTATTATTATCTGCTTCAATCATTGAATCAATATAATTTAAAGTCTTTTTATGGTTATATGAATCCGAAGTAGAAAATAATCCCTGTGATTCAGATATATCCATTATAGTACCTTCTACATCAACAACTCCTATAAAATCTTCAGTTGGTAAAGTAACTTCATTTGACATCATCATTGACTCAAATGAGTCCTTTGTTTCATTCTTACTAGTCATAATATTAGAAAATGTATTAGTCAGCACACTCATAGCACCAACAAAAGCAAAAACTGCCCCTGCCACAACTAAACCTATTATTTGTTTTTTATTCATTAATAAAATTCCCCCTATTAAATTTTTAACCTTATACCTTAATTAAGTATATTAATAATATTAATATTATTATATATTATTAATATTAAGTACATCTTAAAAATACCTAAATATGATATATTATAGTAAAAATACTATATTTTCATTAATAATATTACTATAAATACATAAAGAGAACTAGATAAATTTTAAATTTATCTAGTTCTCTCAATTCTATTCTACTGTAACACTCTTAGCTAAATTCCTAGGCTTATCAATATCGCATCCTTTAAATTTAGCAATATAATAAGATAATAATTGAAGTACTGCAACTCCAAGTACTGGTGCAAATACATCAATAGTTCTTGGAATATAAATAATTTCATCTAGAACTTCTTCTACACCTTTAGTACCTTCATAACAAACTCCTACTACCTTAGCGCCTCTTGCTTTAATTTCAACAATATTACTTATCATTTTTTCTTTTAAGGCTTCTTGAGTTAATAGTGTTACCACCTTAGTACCATCTTCTATTAAAGCTATTGGTCCATGCTTAAGTTCTCCACCAGCATATGCTTCAGAATGGATATAAGATATTTCTTTTAGCTTAAGTGATCCTTCGAGTGCTAATGCATAATCTAGCCCTCTTCCTAGATAGAACATATCCTTTTCTTCATATAGATTCTTAGCTATAGCTTTTATTTTTTCTTTATCTTCTAATACTAATTCTACTTTTTCAGGTAAATTTAATAATTCTTCTTTTAATTTATTTAATCTTTCACTCTTTAATTTACCTAATATTTTAGCAAATGTCATTGCCATCATATACATTCCAATTATTTGAGTAGTATATGCTTTTGTTGAAGCAACAGAGATTTCTGGTCCTGCTAATGTATATAATACATGATCAGCTTCTCTTGATACTGAACTTCCAACAACATTAGTAAGTGCAATTATTGTAGCTCCAATATTCTTACAATTTCTCATTGCAGCTAATGTATCTGCTGTTTCACCTGATTGGCTTATTACAATTACTAAAGACTTCTCTGTAACTAGCGGATTTCTATATCTAAATTCTGATGCAATATCAACTTCTACTGGAATTCTTGCAAATGATTCAATTAAATTCTTTCCTACAAGCCCAGCATGATATGCAGTACCACATGCTACTATAAATACCCTATCAGTATTTAATAAGTCCTCCTTAGTAATTTTTAATTCATCTAATAATATTTCATTTCCCATAGAAACTCTTCCAGCTAATGTATCTCTTATAGCTCTTGGCTGCTCATGAATTTCTTTTAGCATGAAGTCTTCAAAACCACCTTTTTCAGCTGCATCTTCACTCCATGTAACATGGTATATATCCTTTTTAATTTCTTTACCTTCTGTATCTACAAGTTTTACTCCATTCTTATCCAAAATGGCTATTTCAAAATCCTCTAAAAGATAAACATCTCTAGTATAGCTTAGCACAGCTGGTATATCTGATGCTATAAATGATTCTCCATCACCTAAACCAACTATTAATGGACATTCTTTTCTTACTGCTATTAATTTATCTGGTTCATCTTTACAAACAATTCCTAAAGCATAGCTTCCTTCAAGTCTTTTAAGTGCTTTAGTTACAGCTTCAAATAAATCGCCTTTATAATAATAATCAATTAAGTTTGGGATTACTTCTGTGTCAGTTTCTGATTTAAAAGTGTATCCTTCTCCTTTTAGCCAAGTTCTTAATGCTAAATAATTCTCAATAATACCATTTTGAACTACAGCTATTGTTTCTTTGCTATTTAAATGAGGATGAGAGTTCACATCTGATGGCGCACCATGAGTTGCCCATCTTGTGTGTCCTATTCCTATTGAACCTTCAATTGGATTTTCCTTTATATTATCTGCTAAATTAGCTAATCTTCCTTTAAATTTTCTTACTTCTAAATGATCTTTATTAAATACAGCAACACCTGCAGAATCATATCCTCTATATTCTAACTTTGATAAGCCATTGATTAAAAATGATGTTGCCTTTCCACTTCCTAAATATCCAACTATTCCGCACATATTAAATTCTTCCTTCCTTTTTTCATAAATTAAGAATCCATTTCAAACATACGAATTACTTGTTCATTAGACTACTAAGGAACAAGCGCTAAAATTCAAGTGTTTAAAAAGTTCCTTTTTCCTAACAAACATATCTAGCTAGGCTTCTCTATTCATAATTTTATCTAAGTCTCAAAACTTTATACTAGTAATGCTAAAATAATATAAAGTCATTACAAATTGCTTTACAATGAATAATCATATTAAATAAAAAAGGGCATAATAATCCTAGTACATAAAAGTTTTAAACTTTAGAAGGTTTTGACACCAGACTGGATTTGTTCTTTAAATCACTTTAAAGGTTTGCCAGTCGTTAACGGTAGTGCTTAATACCGTGGGGCACCCGCCGAAGTTTCGATAACTCCCCAACCTCGTCAACTTAAGTGAAATCCAAAATCTCTGATTTTGTTGATTGAACTTACCCAGTGCAATCGGGCAAGTGAAAGCCCAAATCTATGATTTGGTTGCTTGAACTTACTCAGCGAACGAATGTAAGTCGAGTTTCCTTTAAAAATAACTTTTTAATTCTAAAATCAACCCATTCTCTATATCCACCTAATAAATTCACCTAAGTTCTGGCGCTTTAAATCTTAATACTTTTTTCTAATTCTATATAATCACACCTTTCTACTTTCTTATTTTATACCCTTCTATATATTCTATCATATAAATTAGTTTTGTCTATAATATAATATTAAATTGTCTCAATTCTGTGATTTTGCTTAATTAAATTTTATAAAATAAAAAGGTTAACTTTAATAAATATTAAAGTTAACTCTTTTTAATAATACTATTTACTTAATTTTGATTTATTAGCTTACAAGAAATACCCATGGTTTCTCCACATAATCCTTTAGTTTATTATGATTATAAATACAACTTGTTAAATTATTTTCTAATTCCTGTGCAGTTGAAATCATTGAATTATATTGACTCTTTGTCATAAGCCCTAAGTCATATTGTAATTTTGCATTTTCAAGCCTTGTATTCATTAAGTTTATCTGTTCAACAAGTACAGATATTGTATTTTGCAAATCTACAAGGGTATTATAATTATCTACAAGGGTCTTTTTAAGGTCTCTTTTACCCTCATCTAAATTTATTTTACTACTATTATAACTATATTGTGTTTCTAAATATGATTGATAATATCCAAGTTGAGCTATATATCCATTAATTTGCCCATTATATTTCTCTAGTGATTCTGTGTAATTCAAATAGCTAGATATATAGTCATCATTATTTTCATAATCGCTCTTATTAGGTTTTGATGGTTTTGAGCTTATAGCTGGTTCAGATGGCTCTTCATCAAACCCAGCATCTTCCATATCATCCAATATATCTTTTTGCACATCTAACAATTCTTCACTATATCTAAAGTATATGCTTAATTGCTCATCTATATAATCATCAAGTGATCCTTCTAGCTTTATAGGTTCATAAAGCAATTCTGCACTAAGTTCATAATTTGACAAATCTATATTTAAAAGTGCTGAAAAATAACTTCTATTACTATTAAGATTTTTTTCTGCTAATGATATACTATCTTTTAATGTTTGAAGTTCTAACTCTGCACTTTTTGTATCAATTTTAGTTGTTAACCCCAATTTATTCTTTAATTTAGCATCTTCAATTTCTTTAGATTTAATTTGCAAATTTTTATTTAAAACAGCTAACTTTTTTTCATTAACTACAATATTGTTATATTTTTCTGTTATTTCAGTTGTAATCTTGTCCTTATAAAAATCTCTTTTTTGCTTTTGTTGTTTAACTTGAGTTTCCAATAAGTCCATATCAAAATCAGAAACTAATTGTCCAGGGACATCATCTTTAGCTTCTAATATATCTATTTTATCATTATATAATCTAATCTGTTGTGATATTAAAGAAATCTGCTTATTATTTGAAACACCTAATTCTATCGCATTCTCCAAAGTTAACACTTTAAATTTATTCTGTGATGCACTTGTTGATTGAGCTTGCTTATTAACAATATTAGTTGCTGCTAATGCTGGAACTATGCTACTACTTATTACACTTATCCCAATACCAAGAGCAATTAATTTACTGATATTCTTCTTCATACATATTCCTCCAATTATGATTATAATTTAATAGTGAAGATTGCTAGGTGTTCATATCTTCACTACTAAATTAATTTAAACTATTTCTTTATATTATCTTTTTTATCTCTTTTTAAGATGTTTTTAAAATTTAATTTAAGTTTATTTTCCTTTTTAGAATCCACACTCTCTGAATCCTTTTTGAATATTCTTCTTATTTTTTCTTTAATGGAATTTTCAATTTTATCAAATATCAAGTATATAGTTGGTATTAATATTAAAGTTACTAATGTCGATACAGTAAGTCCTCCAATAACTACTACAGCAAGTGGCTGCATCATAGCTCCACCTTCTCCAAATGCTAATGCCGTTGGAATCATACCAACTATAGTTGTCAATGTTGTCATAAGTACTGGTCTAAGTCTTGCTGATGATCCTTTTGCAACAAGTTCTTCTAATGTTCCATTAAACTCTGATTCTCGAAGCTGGCCAATATAGTCAATCAATACAATACCATTATTAACAACTATACCAACAAGTAATATTGCACCAAGCATACCTACTACATTTAATGTAGTTCTTGAAATTGCTAATGCCAGAACTACACCAACAAATGCAAATGGTATACTAAACATTATTATGAATGGTTTATTAAATGATTCAAATTGAGCTACCATTACCATATATACAAGAATTAATGCTATTAGCATTGCAAATACAAGACCGCTCATTGACTCTTGCATCATTTCAGCTGAACCACCAATATCTATTCCATAATCTCTAGGCATATCAACCTCATTTACTGCTGCCATTAATTGTGCTGATGCTGTATTTGTGTCTAAACCATCTGCTTTTGCTGTAATTGATATTGAATAATCACCATCTGTTCTTGTGATTGATTTTAATCCTTCTGCCATTTTAATATCTGCAAAAGCATTTAAAGGAACTTCTTGTCCTGTTGCTGATTTTATTTTTATTTGTCCTATATCATCTACACTATCTATACTTGAATCTTTAAATTTTAAATTAACATCATAATCATATCCATCTATTGTTACTGTACTGGTATCTGCTCCACTAATTGCTGTACGAAGTGTAGATGCCACTGATGCTGTATTGATTCCATACAATGTTGCTTTTCTCTTATCTATTTTAAATTGAGCTTCTTGGTTTGCATCTGAAAGTGATGTTTCTACATTTCTAAATCCTGATATCTTTTCTACCTTAGCCTTTGCTTGATTAACTATTTCTTCTAGTACATCTAAATCTGGTCCTTTTATATCTACTTGTACTTCACCAGATCCTCCCATTGACATACTGCTGCTCTGGCTTACATTAATTTCGCAATCTGGAATTACCTCTAATCTTTCAATTACTTCCTGTTCAATTTCATCTATTGATCTGTCCCTTTCTTTAGCTGATACCAAATCCAAATTTATACGTGCATTTGATCCCATTAATGAACTCATTCCTGATCCTGTTCCAAATGAAGTTATCATTGTTTCAATTTCTGGTATATCTGCAATTTTTTCTTCAGCCATTGATACATAATAATCACTTGGCTCTAAATCTAATCCTTCCGGTAATGTGATTGATATGCTTAGCATACCTTCATCTCCTGAAGACATAAAATCCATACCTATTGCACCAGAAAAGCCTAAAATTATAGATCCAATAAACATTCCTATACTTATAAGTACTACCGCAGCTTTATGCTTCAATGCAAGTACAATAATGTTTTTATACATTTCACTAACCTTATCAAATATAGGAGATTCTTTATCCTTCATCTTTGCTGCATTCTTTCCACCACTTAATTTTACAAATATACTTGGCACAAGAGTTATTGCTACTATCAATGATAGTGTAAGCGCAAAAATAAGAGTTTTTGCTAATGATCCAAACATTATCTTAGTAAAACCTTCTGTAAACATAATTGGTAAAAATATTGCTACTGTTGTTAATGTTGAAGCTAACACCGCATTTGAAACTGTCTGTGTTCCCTTAATTGCTGCTTCATCTAATGGCAAAGCATCATTTTGTCTATATTTAAATATATTTTCAATAACAACTGTTGCATTATCAACAACCATACCTACTGCTATTACAAGTGAACTAAGTGTTACCATATTTACAGTTTCACCTGTGAAATAAAGAAGCGCTATAGCACCAACTATTGATGTTGGTATTGAAACAGCAACAACAAATGAAGCCCTTCCACTCTTTAAGAAAAGTAATATTACAAAGAAGGCTATTACTGCACTTAATATCAAGTTATTAATTACATCTTTTATAGATGTACTTATATATTCACTAGAATCATTTACTACTTTCAAGCTATATTGAGGATTTTCTGAATTTAACTGTTCAACAAGTTTATTTACATCTTCCATAACTTGTACTGTATTAGAATCTTGTTGCTTTTGAACATCCATAACCAAACTTTCTTGGCCATTATATCTATATACAGAAGTTTTATCTACAACCCCATACTCTACATCACATATTTTATCTAAATTAACTGTTTCCCCATTAGATATAGGAACTTGAATTGATCTTATATCTTCTATATTATCAATTCTATCTACTCCTCTAATAACAATCTTATCTTCACCTTGAGTTATAGATCCATATGGATAACTTTTGTTAGCTGCTGATAAAAGTCCCTTAATGGTGTCTAAGGATACACCATAATTAGAAAGAACTGCTGGATCTGCTGTTACATTAATTTGAGTCTTTTCACCACCATTAATATCAGCAGATGTTATTCCATCTACAGACTCCAATTTTATCTTTACCGTATCTTCAGCATATTTCATTATATCATCTGAACTTCCATCACCATTTACAACAATTTGTGCTATAGCTTGAGCATTCATGTCCATTTTTAATATACTTGGTGATTCTACATCATCTGGTAAAGTCATTTTGACTCCATCTACTTTGGTTCTTACATCATTTAGTTTTTCATCTACATCAGTTCCATAATCAAACTGCGCCACAACTATTGAGACACCTTCATTTGACTGTGATACTGTTGTTTTAACTTTAGATATACTAGAAAGACTCTTTTCAATTGGCTCTGATATTTGATCATCTATATCTTCTGGTCCTGCACCTGCCCATGTAGTCATAACCATAACTACTGGTATCTCTATATCAGGCATTAAATTAGCAGGCATTTTTGTATATCCTATGCCACCAAACATCATTACAACTAAAAATACCATTATAATAGTAAGAGGACGTTTTACCGAAGTTCTTATTACACTCATCTTATTAGTCCTCCTTTACTACTGGGAATAACTTAGTTCCATCATCAATAAGTGATGTTCCTCCAATAACTATTGTATCGCTATCACTTACTCCATTTTCTATTTCAATTTCTGTTGCCGTTTCAATTCCTGTTTGAACTTCTACTTTGCTTGCTTTATTATCCTTTGTAACTATATATACATATTTTTTATCATCTTCTTCAATAATCGCTTTTTTAGGAATTGTTATTGCACTTTCTTCTTCTTCTATGCTAACTTCAACCTCTGCTGATACTCCTGATTTAAATTTACCTTCACTATTATCTACAACTATTTCAATATTATATAAAGATGTTGAATTATCAACTGTTGTTGGAACATGCTTAATTGTCCCAGTAGTTGTATCATCACCAATTATAACTTTGACTTCATCGCCAACAGCAAATTTATCTAAATCCCCAGCTGTTACTTTTAAATCCACCTGTAGTATATTAGGATTGGATATAACAAATGCTGCAACTTGTTGACTTATAAGCTCATTTTCATTACAATTTTTTGCTGTAATAATTCCATCTACTGGTGAAGTTAGTGTAAGCTTTTCTAAATTTTTTGCTGTAGCATCATAACTAGCTTGTGCTTGTTCTACACCTTTTTGACCAGCTTCTATAACTTTTGGTAATAATTCATCATAACTTTTTACTGCAGCATCTAAAGCTTCTTTTGCTTGATTATAACCTTTTTCTATTTGTTTATAGGTATCTTCACTAATTGCATCAGCTTCATAAAGCTGTGTTTGTATATCATAAGTTCTTTTAGCTTCATCATATGCTAATTGTGCTGTTTTTAAACTTGACTCAAGCTGTATTTTAGTTTGTTCTATACTACTTTCACTACTAGCTCTTGCTGATTCAACAGCTGCACGAGCTGTATTAACTCCATCTTGCACGTCATCTCCTTTTATTGTTAAAAGAACATCACCTTTATGAACTTCTTGTCCCAATTCAACATTTACTGTCTGAACTGTTCCACCTATTTCTACTGAAACAGATGTCTCATCCTTTACTTTTGTTGTTCCTGTAAAAGTATTAGTATTTTTTATTTCTCCGCTTTTAGCTGCTTTTACTGATACAGCAATTGATTTTTCCTCTTGTTGTACTTCTTGCTTACCACACCCTACTAAACTAAATGCGGTAACAGTTGCCAAAATTAACGCTAAATATTTTTTCATAATTGCCTCCCCAATCTTATAAAATTGTAAGTTTTATATTATAATTTTATAAGATAAAATATACTTATAACTATATTTAATCTTAGTATCCATAGTAATAATAATAGCTTGTACTTCTTATTTTTTTCTTAATATAAACTTAAATACAACTTATATTTTACTTTTATAATTATTGTTCTTGTAGCTTAATTACTCGATTTTACTATATAAATCGTCTCATAGTATTGATTATAATTTTATAACTATTCTAAGTCAATAACTTTTTCCTTGTTAATAAATTGTTCATAGTTTATAATAAATATAACTACTTTACATATTATTAGGAGTGTTTATATTATGGATAATATTTCATTAAATAAATTAGCAGATTCTCTGCTTAATTTCTTCTTTATAGTTAAAAATAATATTATAAATGAAGATGAGTTTTTAAAGAAGTTTCCTATGCCACCTAAGGAGCTTCAACAATATATTCAAGAATATTCTATGCCACCTTCGCATATAAAAGTTATTATTTATCTAGCTAGAGTAAATTCGGCACCTATATCACAAATAGCCTCTACATTAAATATATCGAAATCAAACATGACACCTATTATAGATAAATTGATCTCATATGGTCTTGTCAAAAGATACAATGATCCAAAAGATAGAAGAATTCTACGTGTTGAATTAACTGATCTTGCTTTAAAAATATTTGATACTTTTAAAGACTATATGAGATCAACATTATTAGGAAAACTCTCCCTTCTTTCAAATGAAGATATTTCTGAAATTCAAACTTGTATAGAAAAGTTAACAATTGTTTTTTCAAAATTAAGCTAAAATAGATTAAATACTTTAAATTTAATGTTAAAAAGTCATCTTAAAATTAATAAGAAATAATTTTAAGATGACTTAATAATTTAAATAAACCTATTTTAGATTTTATTCATATCTCAATGCTTCAATTGGATCTAATTGAGCTGCTTTTTTAGCTGGATAATATCCAAAGAATACTCCTATTGCCATTGAAAAAGTTAAACTTATTATTATTGTTGTTATTGATACTGATATTGGAGCTTTAAGTATGATACATGCAATTATTCCTGTAGATATTCCTAATGTAATACCTATTGCACCTCCTAATGCACATATTATCATTGCTTCTGTAATAAATTGCATTTTTATGTGGGAATTCTTCGCTCCTAATGCTTTTCTTGTTCCTATTTCTCTTGTTCTTTCTGTTACAGATACAAGCATTATATTCATTACACCTATTCCACCAACTAATAATGATATTGCTGCTATTACTGATATAACTATTGATATTATTTTAAAAACTCCATTAAATGCTTCAACATCATCTTGTCCATTATATGCTTCCATAGTGTAATACTTATTACTTTTATACTTTTTATCAAAATAATTATTCAATTCATCTGTTAATTTTGTTGAATCAACATTTGGTTTTGGCTTAATTGTTAGCTGATCATAATTTTTTAATTTCGATGATTCTTTTACTGTTGTTATAGGAATATAAACCGCTGTAAATATATCTTCTTCTTTTCCACTATTATTTCCATTAAACATTGATTTCTTAAATTCATAAACTCCTACAATTGTATATGTAGTTACGTTTTCTCCTGAAAAATCAGCTATCTTAAATTCTTTTCCTAGTGGATTTGATTCATTTTTAAATAATCGTTGTGTTAATTTATCTGAAACAACAGCTGTATTTTTATTTCCTCTAATATCTTTTGCAGATATAAATCTTCCCTTTAACAATTTAAAGTTCTCTACATTTTCATAGCCATCATTTACTCCTCTAACATATACATTAGCTGTATCTCTTCCTGATGCTTTTGCTGACCCACTATCAGAATTTTCAGATACTGAAATATCTAAAATTTTATTACTAAATTTATTTTTCAAATTCTCGATATCTTCAAGCGAAAATAAGTCACTATCTTCCATATCCTTCTCTTTATCACTTTTTTGATATACATAACTATATATGTTACTTGCTCCCATATCGGACATTAAATTATTCATTGATGCTGTTAATGCACTACCAATAGAAACAATAGAAATAACAGATGATATTCCTATTATTATACCAAGCATTGTTAACATTGATCTCATTTTATTAGCTTTAAGTCCAGCTATTGCTAACATTATATTTTCTTTTATAAACATGATTTTTCACCTTCTGGATAATGTCTTACAAAATTACTATTACGCTTCTCATTAACTATCATTCCATCCTTTACAGTAATAATTCTTTCAGTTTCTTCTGCAAGCTCATTATTATGGGTTATAAGTACTATAGTCTTCCCCTCTACTTCATGTACTTTATGAAATAAATCCATAACAAGTCTTCCTGTTTCTGAATCTAATGCTCCTGTAGGTTCATCAGCTAGTATTATACTTGGATCATTAGCTAATGATCTTGCAATTGCAACTCTTTGTTTTTGTCCTCCTGATAACTCATTAGGTAAATGATACATTCTTTCTCCCATTTCAACAATCTCAAGTAATTGCTTTGCTCTTTCTTTTCTTTCCCTTTTATCAATTCCAGCATAAAGCATAGGTAGTTCAACATTTTTTAAAGCTGTATTTCTAGGTATTAAATTAAAAGTTTGAAATACAAAACCTATTTTCTTATTTCTTATCTCAGATAATCCATCATTACTTATTTCATTTATATCAGTACCTTCTAATATATATTTACCAGATGTAGGTCTATCTAATGCTCCAATTATATTCATCAGTGTACTTTTTCCCGACCCAGATGCTCCAACTATTGATACAAATTCTCCTCTTTTCACACTAATATCTATACCTTTTAATATATCTAATTGATTTTCAGTTCCGACATAAAAACTCTTTGTAATATTCTCCATTTCTATTACGTTATCATTCAATATCGGCACCTCCCATAATCATGCTCTGATCTAAAATTACCTTTGTTCCAATTGGATATAATGTAGGCTCATTTATAATATTCAAATTATCTGTTAATTTATCTCCTGATATTTCAATATTAACATCTGATTCAATTCCAGTTGTAACTGGTATTTCTTCTATTATATATTTATCTCCATCAATTGGTTGTGCAATATATATACAAGCTCCATTTGCTCCTTCTACAATACACTCAGTAGGAACAACATATATATCATTTTTCTCGCTCATAATTATCTTTGTTCGTGCACTCATTCCAACTTTAATACTTTCACTTTTTTCTTTTATTTTTACTTTTGCTTCAAAATTTGAATTAATACTGGTATTAGAATCTGATGAATCTGTACTTAATTCTTTTTGTGCTGTATCACTAACACTCACTATTTCGCCTTCAACAAACTCACCATCTTCCATTACATCAGTTTCAATTTCTACCCTTTGTCCTACTTTTACATTTAATATATCCACTTCTTTAATTGGAGCCTTTATAAACACATCATCTAGATTTTCAATTGTAAATAAAACTCCTGTACTTTCTTCCCCTTCAACAGCTTTTACTGATGTTATCGTTCCACTAACTGGCGCCTTTATTTTACAATTCTCTAAATCCTTTTGTTTATCTTCTAAAGCCATCTCTTTACTTCTATCATTTGCTTTAAGTTGTGCTGCTTCTAAATCTTCTTTTGCTGTCTGAAGTTTATCTTTGCCTGCTGTTTGCGCATTTTCTAATGTAACAGATGCTTGATCATATGCTAATTTTGCTGCTTCTAAATCTGTTTCTGCTTTCTTTAATACTTGTTCTGATACTTCTCCATACGCAAATAGCTCTTTATTATACTCATAATTACTTTGTGCCTCTTCTAGTGATACTTTTTTATCTTGTAGGTCATTTTTTGCTGCATTTATATCTGCGTTCATATCGCTTTTATCTTGATATAATATAGCTTCATACGCTCTTTTTTTACTCGCTAATTCTAGAGCTGATGCTGATTTATCTTGTGCTATCTCCTCTTGTGCAAGTTTTATATCTCTTTCTATCTTTTCACTGTCTAGTAACGCTAGTACATCTCCTTCATTAACTTTATCTCCTACCTCAACATTTACTTGCTGCACATTACTATTTACTTTTGCATACACCTTAGTTACTTTTTCGCTTTCAATCGTTCCTGATGCACTTATACTATTAACTATTTGTGATTTTTGTAAAGTTGTATAGTTAGAAACAGTTGCATATTTAGGCATAAAAAATGTTTTTGCTAAAGTAACTATCCCTAAAATTATAATTATTCCAATAATTATAAACTTCTTCTTAACTTTTAACTTTTTTATCTCTATATTTTTAGGATTTAATTTACTCAAATCAGGTTTAGTTAGTTTCATGTTTTTTTCTCCCTCTCTAACTTAAATATCCATCTTTCATCTGTAGATATTTTAAATAATTAATATACAATTGATTTTTATCCTTAATATATTCTGACTTCTGATTAATTAATTCTATATACTTTTCTTCACTTTCTTTATTAGATACATATCCATGATCTAGCTTTACTTTCATTATATTAAATGCCTTTTCCTTGTCATTTAATTTATTTATACTATTTCTTATATTATTATAGGAACTAATCAAGTTATTGTACTTTTCTTGGAAATTTAATCGTGAATTATTTTCTTCTTGTGTTAATTCTAATTCTGCATTATCTATCTCATAATCATCACTTTCATCTTTATCTTCCAGTTGTTCCAGCTCTATCTCTTTTATTTTTATATTTCTATTATTACTGATCATATAGTCAAAATCTTCTTCAAAATCTATATTAGCAATATTATTAATATCAAAGTTTATATTTTCATCTATAACAATTTTTTTATTACCTATTCCTAATGAATTTTTTAATTCTTTTAAACTCAAATCTTCATCTACTGATAATTTGTTATATTCATTCTGAATGTCTATAATATCTATAATTTTAGTTGAGTATTCATTTTTTGATATATATCCCATATCATATTTACGTTTAGCAATATCATTTTTTTCTTTGTTATACTTTAATTCTTCCTCTTTTATTTCTTTAATAGATTTATCATATAGATATTTTATATATTTTTCTTGAGCTGAAGTCACCACTTCTCTAACTCTATTTTGGTATGTAATTCTAGCTATTTTTAAGTCATTTTTTTTCTGCTCATATTGTTCTTTTAAATCATTTTTTTTCTGCTCATATTCTTCTTTTAATTTAGAGTTGCTTTCATTTATTTCACCACTATTTTCTAAATCGCTTATTTTTTTTTCCAAACTATCAATGTCATCATCTAAATCATCATAATATTGTATTTTACTTTTAAGAGAATTTTCCGCCATTTTTAATTCTATATTATTATCTAAAACTATTTTATCGATATTATTTATAGAAATAGTAATACTAGTCTCACTTGCTGATACTGGAATAATCGTAATAATTATAAACAGCATACACATTATTGATAGAAATCTTAATTTCAACTTTATTCCCCCTAATTATTTATTCTTAAATTCACTTTTCAGTAAAATTTATACATATATTATTTATAATCCTTATTTTATCATTTCTTATTAATATTTTCTCTTAAAGCAATATTAAATTTTTCATAAATAAAATAAAAAAATCTTTAGAGTTATAGCAACAATGCTATTTCTAAAGATTCTTAGAACATACGTATTATTTAAACGATTCTCTATATATAATTTTTGATTCTACTATATAATGATTAACTGCCTTTGGATTATTCTCTAAATAATCAATTAAAATCTTAGAAGCATAATATCCCAATTCATGTGCATTTATGTCTACTGATGATAAAGTCGGATTTTGAAACTCTGATATTGGACTATTATTAAATCCAACTACTGATATATTTGTAA
This sequence comes from Clostridium butyricum, assembly GCA_015058475.1. Taxonomy (GTDB): domain Bacteria; phylum Bacillota; class Clostridia; order Clostridiales; family Clostridiaceae; genus Clostridium; species Clostridium butyricum_B. Next base: position 93,989 of record SVCF01000008.1, read on the forward strand.
TCCTCTTTTCTCTAAGTACTTTTAACACACCAAATGCTAAAATATCATCTTCAACTATTATTGCAGTTGGACTAGTGTTTTCAAGTAACTTAATTGCACCTTCAACACCATTATCTTCATTAAAATCATGCATCATTATAATATTTTTTTCTTTTACTTGAATTCCATTAATTTCACATGCTACTTTGAACCCATACAGCCTGTCCTTTGTAACATTCCATTCTTGTTTTGCTCCAATAAAACCAATATTGGTATGACCTTTTTTAACTAATTCATTAACTAAATTGTATGTAGCTTGAAAATTATCATTATCTACCCAAAGCATACCATCAGCTTCTTCAGGTCTACCAATTACAACGAATGGAAATTCCATCTGTTGCAGATATTTAATACTTTTATCTTCAGACCTAGCACGAAGTAAGCACACTCCATCTACTAAATTACTTGTAATAAAATTATTTATATAATCATATTCACTTTTTTCATCTTCACTAAATGCATAAGTAATATAATATCTCTTTTTTTGAGCATATTCACTCATTCCTTTCATAGCTTGAATAAAAAAAGAATTTGTGATTAAGTCTTGTGCTTCATTAGGTAAAACAACTCCAATAATTCTACTTTTACTATTTGCTAAGCTCCTAGCTATAGCATTAGGTTTATATTTCAATTTACTAATAGCTTCTCTTACTTTTTCCTTAGTTTTATCACTAATTTGTGGACTATTAGATATTACTCTTGATACTGTTGAGGGAGAAACATCAGCTTCTTTAGCAACTTCTTTAATTGTAATTTTCACACCATCACCCCCTACTCTTATTCATTTTAACCTTCAAATCTTAAATTATAGATATCTCCCATACATTAGATATTGTAGTCTATTCGACATAATTATCTTAAATATTATATAAAATAACTGGATATTTAAGTATAACAAAAAGGCTATCATTTATCTAATAAATTTATTTGGCAAATATATTCATAATATATTATAATTATAAACCAATTTTATACTATAATTGATATATTGTATATAAATTATGGTAAATAACTAAATAAATTCACTAAGATAACTTATGATAGCCTTTGTTAAATATATTTAAATTATTTTTAGAGAAGTATCTTATTGATTACAATTCTTCGTCCATTTCTATATATCTTCCATAAAGCTTAGTGATTTTTTTCATTTTTTTGGCTAATGTTTTATCACAAGCCCCATCTTTCATTCTCCAACGCCAGTTTATTCCTAAAGTAGATGGTAAATTCATTCTTGCCGAATTGCCCAAATCTAGGAAATCTTGCATTTGAGCTATTGCAATGTCCGCCACACTACTCCAAGCACCTCTAATAAATCCCCATGAATATCCTTCTTCTTTTGTCAATTTTAAATATTCAATTGCATTATCAACATGCTCTTTTTCTGCTGTTTTTTCCATCCATCCTCTTACAGTATCATTGTCATGAGTACCAGTATACACTATAAAATTCTTATCATAGTTATGTGGTAAAAATGGATTGTTATGATCACTATCAAATCCAAAAGTTAATATTTTCATTCCAGGATATCCTGTATCATTTCTTAATTTTATTGTTTCTTCTGTTAATGTACCTAAATCTTCAGCAATTATATTTACATCTCCAAGAGCTTCTTTAATTGCATTAAATACTTTTATTCCTGGTCCTTTTATCCATTTACCATTTTCTGCTGTTTTATCCCCATATGGAATTGCCCAATATGATTCAAAGCCTTTAAAATGATCTATTCTTAAAACATCATATATCTTAAAACTTTGTCTTATGCGATCAATCCACCATTTATATTTATCCTTCTCCATATAGTCCCAATCATATATAGGATTCCCCCATAATTGACCAGTTGCTGAGAAAATATCTGGTGGACAACCAGCTACTTTTAGCGGCTTTAATGTTTCTTTATCTATCATGAATGCTTCTGGATTAGCCCAAACATCTGCACTATCTTCCGCAACATATATAGGCATATCACCAATTATTTCAATCCCCAATTTATTTACATATGCTTTTAGTTCTGTCCATTGTTTAAAGAATTCAAATTGCAAAAACTTCCAATAATTTATTTCATCTTCTAATTTTTCCTTATATTTATCTAATGCCTTTGGTTTTCTTAGTTTTATATCGTCATCCCATGTTTGCCAGCTTCTCAAATCAAAGTCATTCTTAACTGCCATATATAGTGCATAATCATCTAACCATGCTGATTCTTCTTCAATAAATGATTCTAAATTTTTAATATTCTTTGTTTTTGAATTTTCATATGCCTTCTTTAATACCTTCATTTTATTCTCAAAGATAATACCATAATCTATATCTTCATTATTATCTCCAAAATTTACAGAATCATAATCTTCTTTTTCTAACAGACCATCTTCTCTTAACAGATCAAAATCTATAAAATAAGGATTACCAGCAAAAGCTGAAAAAGATTGATATGGTGAATCCCCAAAGCTAGTAGGACCTAACGGCAATATCTGCCAATATTTTTGTCCTGCTTCTTTAAGAAAATCTCCAAATTCATATGCTTCCTTACCAAACGTTCCTATTCCATATTTCCCTGGTAAAGAAGAAATATGCATTATTACACCACTACTTCTATCCATAAAGACCTCCTACAATAATTAATGTCAAATATTTCTATTCTATAAAATAGTAACTACTTTGAATATTATTATAACTACAACTTCATTAATTTATTCAACCGGTTGCATTACTATATATAAGTATAGAGTTTCATAATATATTTATTACTTTTACTATTATACTACAAATCATTATATAAACTCCATACTTATATTATCTAATTATTTTATGGATCCTTGTACAATTCCAGCTATAATTTGCTTTTGCACGAAGAAATAGAAAATAACTATTGGAATTATTGCCATTATTAATGCTGCCATAGCTAATTCCCATTGTTTAGAAAATGCTCCAAAGAAGTTATTCATTGAAAGTGGGATAGTATTTATTTGACCATTAATTGTTAAGAATGGTAATAAGAAATCATTCCATATCCAAATACTATTTAAAACTGCTACAGTTACTGTTGTTGATTTTAATAACGGTAATACTATTTTTCTAAAAGTTTGTAGTTTAGTACAACCATCTATTACTGCTGCCTCTTCAAGTTCTGCTGGAATACCTTTAATAAATCCATGATATAGGAAGATACTCATACAACATCCAAATCCTATATACATAAATATAAGTCCATAATGTGTTCCAAGCATGCTTATTGGACCAAATTTTAATTTTCCCATCCATTTTACAAGTGGCAACATTACTGCTTGGAATGGTACTATCATTCCTGCTGTAAAGATATAGAATACTATTTTACTCTTCATTGTTTTATCACGAACTAATACCCATGCTGCCATTGAAGAAAATACTATTATTAATACAACACTACATACTGTTATTATCATTGAATTTACAAAAGAACTTGCAAAATCCATTCTTTCCATTGCCTTAGTATAATTCGATAAATTCCAAGCACTTGGAAGTCCAGTTGTGTTTGCAAAAATTTCTTTTCTAGTTTTAAAAGAATTTATGAACATTAAGTAAAAAGGAGTCATGTATAATACCAACAATAGCCATGAGAATATTTCTAATGCCTTTAATTTTCCTGTATAGCTATCCAATGTTTTTAACTTTTTATTAGATTTATTTTCATTTAAAGTTCCTACAACTTTATTTGCTTCCATTATGCTTCTACCTCCTTCTTCTTATTGAAATATACTTGTGTTAATGAAATTACTGAAACAAGTAAGAAGAATATTATTGCTTTTGCTTGCCCAAATCCCATATTATTTACTACAAATGCTTCTCTATAAATATTCAATGCTAACATTTCTGTTGTTTTCGCTGAACTTAAAGAGAAATTTAAATCAAACATTTTAAATGATTGAGATAATGTTAAAAATAAACAAACTGTTATACCTTGTCTAACCATAGGAATTGTTACATTCATAAATGTACACCATCCATTTGCTCCATCAATATGAGCAGCTTCAATTAAATCTTTAGGTACATTTTCTAATGCTGACACATATATAACCATAATATATCCAGCATACTGCCAAGTTGAAACAAGAATCATTGCAAATATTGCTGTATGTGATTCTTGAAGAAGTGATGTTGATAGTATGTCACTACCTAGTGATTTACCTAAACCTACAAATACTGAGTTGAACATAAATTGCCATATGAATCCTAGGATTAATCCCCCTATTAAGTTTGGCATAAAGAAACCAGTTCTTAAGAAATTCTTAGTTTTTAAATTTCTAGTAACTGCATATGCTAAACTAAAACCAACTATGTTTATAATTATTACACTAATGAATGTATAAATAAGAGTTATCTTAAATGAATAGATAAATTGTGTATCCTTAAAGATATTAAGATAATTCTTTAATCCTACAAAATCATATTCTGGATTAGCTCCATTCCAGTTTGTGAAAGTATAGTATATACCTATTATAAATGGGATTACTACTACCATTGTAAAAGCAAATAGACATGGACCTATAAACATCCAAAAGTCTCTACTATCTCTTGTTTTCTTAGTCATATCTTTTCTCCTTTCCTAACTACATTTATTGCATACCAAAAATTATAAAACTAACTTCTTTATACCAAATAAATATTTATAATGGTTCATGTATAAAGAAAATAAATTTCTTTATACATGAGTTTCAGTTATTTTTTGTTAATATTCTATATTCATATCTTTATTAAAATTATTTATTTAATGGAGTTTGATCTTGGATTTCTTGTAACATATCCTTTTTAGCTGCATCTCCCATATCTGTCTTTATAAAGTTAGAGAATGAAGGTGCTATATTATTCATAGTAAATCCATCAGGGAAGTTTGTGAATGCCCATGGTAAAGTTTTACCAGCATTATTAAATTCAGTAATTGATTTATTTAAAGGATTTTCACTTTCTACTTTAAAGTTTGTGAATGCTGGAATCATGTTCATTGCATTTACTATAGAGTCTTGTCCTGTTTCGCTTTCAACCATCCATTTTAAGAATGCTTTAGCTTCTGCATTAACTGCTGAATCTTTATTAACAACCCAGTACATAGGTACTCCTACAGGAATTGATCCACTTACTTTTGTATCTTCATTTATAGCCATTGGCATGAAGCCCATACCAAAATCTGCTTCTAAAGATTCTAAATCTGATGCAATCCAGTTACCTTGTTGGATAAATGCTGTTTTTCCTAATGCAAAGTTACCAACTTGGTTACTATAATCTATAGTTTCTAGAGTTTCTCCTCCACCATATTTACACATTAATTCAACTAAGTTCATCCAGTCATTAAATTGTTGGTTATTTACTATATCAGCTGTTCCTGCAAAATATTCCTTAGCGAATGCTGATGGATCTTCTTGTGCTGCAAATGGAATATTAAATGTATGGTTACCAGTAACCCAAGTTTCCTTTGTAGTATAAGAGAATACATTATCTAAACCTAATTCACCTTTCATACTATCTAACTTTTCAACTGCTGCTTTTAATTTAGAGAAAGTATCAATTGATGCCGGATCTATTCCAGCCTTGTCTAATATATCTTTATTATACATTAATCCATATCCTTCTGTTGCAGCTGGCATTCCATATACTTTTCCATCTATTGTTACAGTATCAAGAGTTCCACTTACAGCATTTGAAACCCAACTTTCTGAACTTAAATCATCAATTTTATGTTTCCAAATGTCATAATCACCAGCACCTTGAATCATGAAGATATCTGGTTCTGTTCCTTTTTGGAATTCAGCCTTTAATGATGCACCATAATCAGCACCACCACCAACTGATGTTATTTCTACTTTAACACCTGTTTCTTCTTCATATTTCTTAGCAAGTTCTTGAAGTGCATCATTGATTTCAACTTTTAATTGGAATACTTTTACAACTTTTCCCTCACCACTTGCTGCTGAATCTCCTCCATTTGCTGTTGAAGAATCTGCTGATCCTCCACCACACCCTATGATAGTTCCACAAGCTAATGTAGCTGTTAAAATTGTTGCTAATAATTTTTTCATTTTCATATAAAATACCCCTCCATTTAAATTAATTATTAAAGTTAAAGATCATATATTTTTTATATTATCTACATTTAAATTTTTAAACATAGGATAATGCTTTTATTTGCAATCGCTTGCGTTTTTATTTAAAATACAATATTTAGTATTAAACTATAATCTTAAAGTAAACTATTTATTTACTAGTAAGATTTTTTATTACATTTTTCGCAATCGTTTGCAAAAAACATCGAAAAATACAATTTAATATCAATTGCAATCGCTTGCAATTATGTCTATAACCTAGCTTGTCCTTCTATATTTTTATTATATCAACTCAAGTAAACTTTTACAAGTGCTTTTTTTAATTTTTTATAATAATTTCATCTTCTGCTCATAGTTGGTATTTATGAGAATTTCTTTTTTCTTTCTACTATATTGTTTTATAGCATATTCTCTTCTCATTGCTTCTTTTTTATCTTTAAATTCTTCAACATATACTAATTCAACTGGTCCTCTTCCTTTGGTATATTTGGCTCCAGTACCATTAGAATGTGCTTCTATTCTTTTTTCCAAATTATTTGTCCATCCTGTATAAAATGTATTATCTGAACATTTAACTATATAAACGTAATTCATATATTTTATCTCCTAAACTTATTGTTACTATAGTCTCACTCTTATTAATAATTATATAATTCTTAAAATAAAAATAAGGGAGTATTAATATACTCCCTCTTATTCTAACAAAATAGTTATCTACTAGTCTACTTTAGCTATATCAATGCAGCTCTCAGTTTCTTTTAATTTTATAGCTTATCGTTGCTTTTTCTTCAAAACTTCAATGTAGTTCATTATTTTTATTCACTTATTATTTGATTTATTGGCGCACCAGGTGCTACCATAGGAAAAGCCTTTTTATCTATGTCTATCACATAATCTATAAGAACTGGTCCTTTTTCATTCAAAGCTTGCCTTAATATTGGTTCTAACTCTTCCGGCTTAGTAACTCTAAATCCTTTTCCGCCAAATGCTTCTATAAGTTTCACATAGTCTGTAGGTCTATCAAGAGTTGTTTCAGAATATCTTTCTTCATAGAATAAATTTTGCCATTGTCTAACCATACCTAAACAATTATTATTTATTATAATTTGTATCATTGGAAGTCTATTTTTAACTGCTGTAACAAGTTCTTGACAATTCATACCGAAACTACCATCACCAGCAATATTAATAACTTGTTTATCCGGATTTCCAACTTGAGCTCCCATTGCTGCTCCAAGCCCATACCCCATTGTTCCAAGACCTCCTGATGTTACAAAGCTTCTTTTAGATTTAAAATCAAAATAGCTCGCTGTCCACATTTGATGTTGACCTACTTCAGTTGAAATTATAAATCTACCATCATTTAATTCATTCAATTTCTTAAACAAAAATTCTGGTGTATTATAATCTAAAGGAACTTCCTTATTCTTTTCTTTTAAAACTTCTATAGAATTAATCCATTCAGTATTTTTCTTTTCATTAACTAATGGATATAATTTTTTTAATGCAACCTTAAGATCTCCAATAACACATGCATCTACTCTTACATTTTTATTAATTTCAGCTGGATCTACATCTATTTGAAGTATTCTTGCATTTTTTATATGATTTTGGTTACTTATAACTCTATCACTAAATCTTGCTCCTAGAGTTATTAATAAATCACATTTTGTTGCAGCAATATTAGACGCCTTTGTTCCATGCATTCCTATCATTCCCGTATATAATTCATGATTATTAGGGAATCCTGACATACACATTAATGATGTAGATACAGGTGCATTTATCTTTTCCGCAAACATAATAAGTTCATCTGTAGCATCTGATATAACCACGCCGCCACCAGCATATATAAATGGCTTTTCACTCTCATTTATTAATTCAACTGCTTCTTCTATAGATTTGGCTTTAATAACTCTAGCCTCTCTCTCTATCTCTTTGGGAACTATTGGAGTATAGATTGCTTTATCTGCTGTTATGTCTTTTGGAATGTCTATAAGTACAGGTCCTGGTCTACCTTCTTGAGCTATATAAAAAGCTTCTTTAATTATATCCTGAAGATCTTTTATATCCTTAACAATATAATTGTGCTTAGTTATTGGCATTGTGATTCCTGTTATATCAACTTCTTGGAAGCTATCTTTTCCTAGCAATGGTTTTGTGACATTTCCAGTTATAGCAACCATCGGAACTGAATCCATATGTGCTGTAGCAATACCTGTAACTAGATTTGTTGCTCCAGGCCCTGATGTAGCAAGACATACTCCAACTTTACCAGTTGATCTTGCATACCCATCAGCTGCATGTGCTGCATTTTGTTCATGTGCTGTTAATACATGTCTTATTTTATCTTTATATTTATACAATTCATCATATATATTTAATACAGCTCCACCCGGATATCCAAATATAGTATCTACTCCTTCATCAAGTAGAGACTTTATTAATATCTCAGCTCCTGTTAATAGCATTTTATCCACTCCTTTGCTTCAAAAATTTTATATTTATTCTATTTAAGTATTGCACCTTCTGCTGCGGAACTAACTAATTTAGCATATCTAGCCAAATAACCATCTTTGACTTTTGGTTCAAGTGGTTTAAAGTTCTTTCTTCTCTCAGCAAGTTCTTCATCACTTAATTTAACTTCTAATTTACAATTATTTATATCTATTGAAATTATATCTCCATCTTCAATTAATCCAATAACTCCACCATCAGCTGCTTCTGGAGATACATGTCCTATTGAAGCACCTCTTGTGGCTCCACTAAATCTTCCATCAGTAATTAATGCTACTGAAGAATCTAATTTCATTCCTGCAACCGCTGCTGTAGCTTGAAGCATTTCCCTCATACCCGGACCACCCTTTGGCCCCTCATATCTAATAACTATTACATCACCAGATTTAATCTTTTTACCAAAGATGGCTTCATTAGCTTCTTCTTCTGAGTTAAACACCTTAGCAGGACCTTCGTGTACAAGCATTTCTGGTAAAACAGCTGCTCTCTTTACAACTGCACCATCAGGAGCTAAATTTCCTCTTAATATAGCTATTCCACCAGTTTCACTATAAGGTTTATCTATTGGCTTTATAACATCATAATCTGAAACAGTCACACCTTCAATATTTTCTCCAATAGTTTTTCCTGTAACGGTTATACAGTCTAAATCTAGTATATCTTTCTTAGCAAGCTCACTTAATACTGCTGATATTCCTCCTGCTGCATATAATTGTTCAATATGAACATCAGATGCTGGGGCTAACTTACAAAGATCTGGTGTCTTAGATGATAAATCATTTATAATATCTAAATTCATTTCAACCTTTGCCTCATTTGCAATTGCAGTTATATGAAGTACACTATTAGTTGAACATCCAAGAGCCATATCAGCTTTTAACGCATTCATTATACTTCTTTCATTAATTATATCTCTTGGCTTAATGTTTTTATTTAATACATCCATAATAGCCATACCAGCTTTTTTAGCAAGTCTTAATCTTTCAGAATATACCGCTGGAATTGTCCCATTACCTGGCAATGCTATACCTAATACTTCGCATAAACAATTCATTGAATTAGCTGTAAACATCCCAGAACATGAACCACACGTCGGACATGCAGAATTCTCTAAATCACATAGTTCTTTTTCATCAATTGCTCCATTTTCATATGATCCAACTGCTTCAAACATAGTAGTAAGAGAAATCCCCTTACCTTTATGTTTTCCTGCAAGCATTGGGCCACCACTTATTACGATTGATGGTACATTAACTCTCAATGCTGCCATAACCATTCCTGGTACAATCTTGTCACAGTTAGGTACTAAAACTAAAGCGTCAAATGCATGAGCCTTTGCCATACACTCAATTGAATCTGCAATTAGCTCCCTTGTTACTAAAGAATATTTCATTCCTTCATGTCCCATAGCTATACCATCACAAACTCCAATAGCAGGAATTACAATTGGTGTACCTCCAGCTAGTAATATCCCTTTTTTAACAGCTTCTGTGACTTTATCAAGGTTCATATGTCCTGGAATAATTTCATTTTGAGCCGAAACTACTCCAATTATAGGTCTGTTTATTTCTTCATCTGTCAATCCTAGTGCTTTAAGTAATGATCTTTGTGGTGCTTTTCCTGGTCCTAATTTTATTGAATTACTTTTCATTAGCTTCTACTTCCCTTCAACAATTTTTTTACAAACTAAGTCTCCCATTTCAGTAGTTCCAACCTTAATTTTTCCTTCACTCATTATATCCCCTGTTCTATATCCATCTTCAAGAACACTAAGTACAGCATCTTCTATAACTTTAGCTTCTTCATCTAAATTAAAGCTATATCTAAGCATCATAGCTACTGATAATATTGTTGCTAATGGATTTGCAATTCCCATTCCTGCTATATCAGGAGCACTACCATGAATTGGTTCATACATCCCAAGAGTTCCATCTCCAAGAGATGCAGATGGTAACATTCCAATTGAACCTGTAACCATGCTAGCTTCATCTGATAATATGTCTCCAAACATATTTGAAGTAACAATTACGTCAAATTGAGTTGGATCTTTAACAAGTTGCATTGCAGCATTATCAACATACATATAATTTACTACTACTTCTGGATACTCTTTAGCCATTTCATCTATAACAGTTCTCCAAAGTCTTGAACTTTCAAGTATGTTAGCTTTATCAACACATGTTAATTTCTTATTTCTTTTGATTGCTGTTTCAAAACCGATCTTAGCAATTCTCTTGATTTCAACTACATTATATCTTTCAGTATCATAAGCTGATTGCACTCCATCAACTTCTTCTCTTCCTCTTTCACCAAAATAAATACCACCAGTTAATTCTCTAACTATAGCAATATCTATTCCATCTCCAACTATGCTATCCTTAAGTGGTGATGCATTTTTAAGTGGTGCATATAATATTGCTGGTCTTAAATTACAGTAAAGATTCATGCCACCTCTTAAACCTAATAACGCTTGTTCAGGTCTTACTTTTGCATTTGGATCATCCCATTTAGGACCACCAACAGCTCCAAGTAATACTGCATCATTTCTTTTACATATTTCTAAAGTTTCTGCTGGAAGTGCCTCTCCTGTTTTATCTATAGCACATCCTCCTGCTATAGCATATTCATATTCAAATCTATGTCCGAATTTTTCTCCAATTGTTTTTAATACTTTTACAGCTTCTGCAACTATATCTGGGCCTATTCCATCTCCAGGTACTACTGCTATATTACATTTCATTATAAAATCCCCCTCTTCGATTACTTAAATAATTAACAAATCATAAATCTTAAGCAAATTTATGATTTATCATTAAATTCTAGTTATGCATTATTATCTTAATAATATTTAAACACTTTTATATTAATTTCTATTTATTGTTTCTTATATATCCTATTAATCCGTCATTATCAATTATTTTTTGCATAAATTCCGGAAAACCTTCTCCTTGATATTCTTGATTTTTAGTTAAGTTTTTAATTAAACCTGTTTTAAAATCAACTTCTAATTCATCACCAGCATCAATATTCTTAACTGCTTCATCACATTCTAATATTGGTAATCCTATATTTATTGCATTTCTATAAAATATTCTTGCAAATGTTGAAGCAATAACACAACTTACTCCAGCTGTTTTTATTGCAAGTGGAGCATGTTCTCTTGAAGAACCACATCCAAAGTTTTTGTTTGCAACAATTATATCTCCATCAGTAACATTCTTAACAAATTCTGTATCAATATCTTCCATACAATGTGCAGCAAGTTCTTTAGCATCTGATGTGTTTAAATATCTTGCTGGAATTATTACATCTGTATCTACATTATCTCCATATTTGAATACTCTACCTTTTACGCTCATTGTCTAAGTACCTCCCTACACTAATTCTGGATCAGTTATTTTTCCTGTTATTGCAGATGCTGCTGCAACAGCTGGACTTGCAAGATAAACTTCTGATTCAACATGACCCATTCTTCCAACAAAGTTTCTATTTGTTGTTGATACACATCTTTCACCTTTTGCTAAGATTCCCATATGTCCACCTAAACATGGTCCACAAGTTGGAGTAGAAACAGCTGCTCCAGCTTCAATTAAATCTTTAATAATTCCTTCTTCTAAAGCTTGTAAATATATCTTTTGAGTTCCTGGAATAACAATACATCTTATTTTCTTGCTAACTTTTTTACCTTTTAATATATCTCTAGCCACTCTTAAATCTGATATTCTACCATTTGTACATGAACCTATTACAACTTGATCAATTTCAACATCACCAGTATTATCGATTGTTCTTGTATTATCAGGTAAATGTGGGAATGATACTGTTGGTCTTAATGCGCTTAAATCTATTTCATAGACTGCATCGTACTCAGCATCGCTATCTGCTTCATACTTTTTCCATTCTCTTTTTGCATGTTCTTTTAAATATTCTTCTGTCTTATCATCTACAGGGAAAATTCCATTTTTTCCACCTGCTTCAATAGCCATGTTAGCCATTGTGAATCTATCATCCATAGAAAGATATTGTAATCCATCTCCTACAAATTCCATTGATTTGTATAATGCACCATCAACACCAATCATTCCAATTATATGTAGGATTATATCTTTCCCACTTATCCATTTAGCTGGCTTGTTCTTAAGAACAAACTTTAATGCTGAAGGAACCTTGAACCAACACTTTCCTGTTGCCATTCCTGCTGCCATATCAGTTGATCCTATTCCAGTTGAGAAAGCACCAAGTGCTCCATAAGTACAAGTATGTGAGTCAGCTCCAATAACTACATCACCTGCAACAGCTAGTCCTTTTTCTGGCACTAAGCAGTGTTCTATTCCCATTTCTCCAACTTCAAAGAAATTTTCTATTTCCATTTTATTAGCAAATTCTCTTATATATTTTACTTGTTCTGCTGCCTTTATATCTTTATTAGGAGTAAAGTGATCTGGAACTATGGCTATTTGACTTTTGCTGAATACTTTATCTGTTCCAAATTTTTTAAATTCATTTACAGCTACTGGAGTTGTAATATCATTTCCTAATACTAAATCTAGATCTGCTTCTATTAATTGTCCCGCTTTTACACTTTCTAATCCTGCGTGTGCTGCTAAAATTTTTTGTGTCATTGTCATGCCCATCTTAAAATCATCTCCTTAAAAATATGTTTGTAATTTTCTTTGAATATCTTTAATTAATTTATATTCTATTGAATCTACCAAAGCTATCCAACTAGCTTGAATTACGTCTCTGGATACCCCTACTGTACTCCAATTCTCTATTCCGTCTGTTGATTCAATTAAAACTCTAACCTTTGCTTCTGTAGCATTTTCAGAGTCTAAAACTCTAACTTTATAATCTACAAGTCTTGTTTGCTTTAGTTCTGGATAAAATACTTCTAAAGCCTTTCTTATTGCCTTATCTAATGCATTTACAGGTCCTTCTCCTTCAGCTGCTGTCATTTCAGTTTGTCCATCAACTGTAATATTGATTACTGCTGTTGAACTGAATTTTTCTGAATTAAAAGGTTGCTCCCCAATTATCTTAAAATGGTTTAATTTAAAGAATGGCTTATATTTGCCAATAATCTTTCTGATTATCAACTCTACAGTTCCCTCTGCTCCTTCAAATTGATACCCTTCAAATTCTAATTCTTTTAATCTATCTGTAATTTTTTGTACTGCCTTATCATCCTTAGATATATTAGGAAATACTTTTCTAATTTCTTGGAGTATTGTACTTTTTCCACTAACTTCAGAAACTAAAAAACGTCTTTTATTCCCAACTAATTCTGGTTCTATATGCTCATATGATTTAGGTGATTTTGTAACTGCATCTATATGCATTCCGCCTTTATGAGCAAACGCTGAATTTCCTACAAAAGGAGTTTGATCTTCTAATGTAATGTTACATATCTCTGAAATTGCTCTTGATGTTTTTGTTAGTTCTAATAAACCACTATCATCTAGCATATTACAACCAAGCTTTAGTTTTAGGATTGGAATTATACTACTTAAATTAGCATTTCCACATCTTTCTCCAATTCCAATAAATGTTCCCTGAACTTGATTTGCTCCTGATTGCACTGCTACTATTGAATTAGCCACTGCCATCCCCATATCATTATGACTATGAATACCTATTTCTATAGATATTTCATTTTTTACAGCTTTAGTGAAATTAGCTATTTCTTCTGGTAACATTCCGCCATTAGTATCACATAAAACAACGGCAATAGCTCCTGCTTCTTCAGCGCATTTTAATGTTGCCATAGCATATTCTTTGTCTGATTTAAATCCATCATAGAAATGTTCTGCATCAAATATCACTTGTTTTCCTTTATTTGAAAGATACTTAATTGTATCCTTTATCATTTCTAAATTTTCATCTAATGTTGTCTTTATTATATCTGTAACTTGAAACCCCCACGACTTTCCAAATATAACCACAGTGTTACATTCAGCTGAAAGTAAATCTTTTAAATTCTTATCTTCTTCCGCTTTAATATTCGGTCTTCTAGTAGAGCCAAAAGCAACAACTTTTGAATACTTTAAATCTATTGTCTTTATTAACTTAAAAAATTCCATATCTTTAGGATTAGATCCTGGATTTCCCGCTTCAATATAATCAATTTTCATATCATCTAAAAGTTTTACTATCTTAATTTTATCTTCTAAAGAAAATGAAATTCCATGGCCTTGAGCTCCATCTCTTAGAGTAGAATCAAATATCTTAACAGAATACTTATTCATATATTAAATTCCCCCTTATTTTGCCATTGCTTAATGTTTTACATTTTAAATTTATTCACAATCAAATTCTTCTAAACTATTTTTTATAGTTTTTTCACCTCTTTGAAGTGCTGTGATTCCAGTTCTAACCAGCTCTTCGATTCCGTATTCTTCCATAAGATTAATTAGTGCAGATATCTTACTTTCATCCCCAGTTAATTCAATTGTTAATGTATCAGTAGATAAATCAATTATTTTACTTCTAAAAATTTTTACCGTCTCATTTATTGCTGCTCTGTTTTCTGCATTTGCTCTTACTTTTATAAGAACTAATTCTCTATAGACAGATTCATTAATATTTAAATTCACTATTCTTATAACATCTTCTAACTTATTTAATTGTTTCTTAACTTGTTCTAATACATCTTCATCTCCTGTAAGAGTAATAGTCATTCTAGAAATTGATGCATCTTCAGTTCTCCCTACAGTTAAACTATCAATATTATATCCCCTTCTTGAAAAAAGACCACTCACTCTGCTAAGTACGCCTGATGAATTCTTGACCAAAACAGACAACACATGCTTGTCCATACACATTACCTCCCCAAAAATAGTTAAAAAAAACCCACCCTTAATGATATAAATCTTAAGAAGTGGTATAAAATTCCGCCTTACATAATATCACTAGGTTCCAACAAACCCTTGCATATAACGGATGCACACCGGATATCTTTTACTCAAGAAATAATTTCTCTTTCTGGATTCTGCTCTGGAGTGATAATTATAAAATTAAAGTATCGATTCTCACCAGCCATCGATTCTCTGAAACTTTTAAAAGTTTTATAATCTTCTCCTTCTCAGCATTTACTACTAAAGGATATATTTGTTTTTTTCTTCGTTACGTTAAAGTTTACTACTTAGAATTATCTATGTCAATAACATATCAAATTTTTTCCACTCTGTTTTTTTAATATGTATTTTCCGAAACTTATTTATCTATTTATCATTAATTAGCTTTGTTTTTTAACACTTTGATATATGCTTTGTGATAATATTAGTATTTTGTTTAAATAATGTGTATGTATTTTTTTATTTAATATTACATAAAATTCAAATTTATCACTTCATTTCTCCATAAGGTTCCATTATGTCAACAGATTCAATATCAACTAAAATCTGATCCAAATTATAATCACTTGTATTGAATTTAATATTCTTCCCAACTAGTTTTGATATTATTTCATCCTGTTCATCTTTAAAAACCAAATCTGATTTTATTTTCTCAATAAATTCATCTAATTTGTATACCCTACAAATTCCTATTTCTGCACCTGCTTGAGTACATATATTTACCCTAGGTGCTTCTCCTCCAATGTCAGTTAAATCATTATAATCATTCTTGTCTATCTTATGATCAATAAATCTTTCATAGTACATGTTCACATAAGCTTTCGCTCCTTCATAATCTGTAAATCCTCTGCATTCTCCATCAGGCTCTACCAACAAATATTCATTGTACGATAATATTTCACTCATGCTTAATTCTCCTTACATAATTAAATTTAAATTATTTTTCAAAATTGTCTCTATTATTATTCCCATGTGAAATATTAATTATAGCAATTACTGATTTATTAATTATTGATGTGCTCATAAAATAATCATTTTTAAATAGTGCAGTATATCCCATCTCATCTACCGATGAAGATGTTTCCTTTGTTGAAATGATCATAATTACAGCATAGCTGCTCTTTTTATAAGTGTATATTCTGAACATTTTATCTCTATTTAAATATTTATTCAAACATTTATATTTTTTTAAGTTCCGTATTGTGGCATAGCCACTCTTTTCATATGTGTATATTCTTATATTCTTATATTCTTATATTCTTATATTCTTATATTCTTATATTCTTATATTCTTATATTCTTATATTCTTATAT
>SVCF01000050.1:0-1424 GCA_015058475.1 Clostridium butyricum
ATAATATTTTATATACACGCATATATATTTTTATTTTTTGTTACACATAATAAAAAATTATGTTAATGCCCTATATATAGGTGTTTTTCCTGTAACAAATTCTATATAAGTTTTGTTACAAGGATATCAAAAACATTAAAGTTTTAAGATTGTTTTTTTCCTTTTCTTCAACATTAAAAGAGCTAAGGAATTGCTCCTTAGCTCTCTATTTATATGGCTTTATAGAAAAATTTAGAATAATATTATATTAAGCATCTAATCCTACTATTGTATCTAAAGCTACTTCCATCATATTAGTGAAAGTTGTTTGTCTTTCTTCAGCAGTTGTAACTTCACCAGTTACAAAATGATCACTTACAGTCATAATTGCTAAAGCTCTAACATGATGTTTTGCTGCTATTGTATAAAGTCCTGCTGCTTCCATTTCAACACCTAAGCATCCAAATGCAGCCCATTTCTTCCAATCTTCATTATCATCACCATAGAAAATATCTGAACTATAGATTGGTCCAACCTTTGGATCTATTCCTTTTTCTACAGCAACATCATAAGCTTTCTTTAATAAATCAAAGTTAGCTGTTGGAGCATAAGTTCTTCCTTGGAATCTTGTTAAGTTAAGATTTGAATCTGTGCAAGCTGACATAGCTATAATCAAATCTCTAACTTTAACATCTTCATGATATCCACCACAAGTACCAACTCTTATAAGGTTTTTAACCCCATATTCATTAATTAATTCATTAGTATATATTGAAATTGAAGGAATACCCATTCCTGTTCCTTGAACTGATATTCTCTTTCCTTTATATGTTCCTGTATATCCATACATTCCTCTTACATTGTTATAGCAAACTGGATTTTCAAGGAATGTTTCAGCAATAAATTTTGCTCTTAAAGGATCTCCTGGTAATAATACGCTTTCTGCAATATCGCCTTGCTTGGCATTAATATGAACGCTCATCTTTATACCTCCATTAATATATAAATGTATTTTATCTTATATTTTCTTTTCTAAAAGCTCCTGGCATTAAACTCTTAAGATCTGTGACAATATAATCATCTTCACTTTTACCAAGTATAACCACCATATCTTCATCACCAAATTCACAAAGAACTTGACGACAGATTCCACAAGGATAAGTAACTTCTTCTAAACTTCCAACTTCTGCAATAGCCTTGATTTTAGTTTCTCCTTCACTTACGCCTTTAAATATAGCTGTTCTTTCTGCACAATTTGTAGCTCCAAAAGATGCATTTTCAATATTGCATCCTCCATATATTTCTCCACTTTCAAATAGTACAGCTGCTCCCACTTTAAATTTTGAATATGGAACATATGCTTTTTCTCTATATTCTAATGCGATTTTCATAAGGTTTTTGTAATCTGTATTATTCATAAATAACACCCCTTCACAATGCACAAT
>SVCF01000050.1:1524-10499 GCA_015058475.1 Clostridium butyricum
CAATTAATTTTATCTCTTTCCTTTATCAAATGGTTCCCCTGCAGCCTTTGGTGCTTGAGAAGATTTTGAGAATATTACAAGTGCCAGTAATGTCACTATATATGGGAATATTTTTAACAATACTGGTGGTATTGATCCTAAAGCTGGAATAACTTGCGATACATTTGCAATAGTAGTTGCAAATCCAAAGAATAATGTAGCAGCTAATATTCCAAGTGGTTTCCATTGACCAAATATAAGTGCAGCCAATGCTAAGAACCCAAGACCAGCAACACTACCTGTAAATTCTCCACTATATGTTACAAGAATTATTGCTCCACCTAGTGATGAAAGTGCTCCAGATAAAATTACTCCTATATATCTCATTTTATAAACATTAATACCTGCTGCATCTGCTGCTTGTGGGTTTTCACCACATGCTCTAAGTCTCAATCCAAATGTAGTTTTA
Organism: Clostridium butyricum; assembly: GCA_015058475.1. GTDB lineage: Bacteria > Bacillota > Clostridia > Clostridiales > Clostridiaceae > Clostridium > Clostridium butyricum_B. The sequence goes on from SVCF01000050.1 coordinate 1,973, forward strand.
TATATTACAAATGCACTTATTAAAAGTATTGCAAGTGAAATCCATGTTGTAACATAAGTCTTTGTAAAGAATAAAGGTCCTATTATAGGTATTTCTGAAAGTACAGGTACATTCTTAGGATAAAATCCCGAAGTAATTCTTATACGTCCACTACCTGATATTGTTCTTGATAAAAATATTGTTAAAGCTCCTGCTATCATGTTTATAGCAGTACCACTTATAGTTTGATCTGCATTCAAGTTTATACTTGCAAATGCATGCAATAATGAGAATAATCCTCCAACTATCATTGCTACTATAAGTCCTATCCAAAGTGGTAATGTACTTCCTGGCATAGATTCTTGTAGTTTATATATAGTTAAAGCTCCTGCAAATGAACCTATAATCATAAATCCATCAAGTCCGATGTTTATTACCCCACTACGTTCACAATATAATGCTCCAAGTGCTGTTATAAGTAGAGGAATTGTGTATGTAATAGCATATGGAAAGATTTGTACAATGATTTCCCACATATTATTTCTCCTCCTTATTTTCATCTGATATATTTTCTTCGATTACTTCATCTTGCGGTGGTAATATTCCTTCTCCGTCATCACCAATACCTTTTTTATTTGCAAGCATCGCTTTTCTACGCTTAATTTTATTAGCTATCATTGGCACAGCGGCACTAATAGCTGCAAAGTAAATTATAATTGCAATGATTGTATCTGCAATTTCTGGTGGAATGCTTGTATTTGCAGTCATGAACCCTTTTCCTGAATATAGTAATCCAAAGAATATAGCTGATACTAATATTCCAAATGGATTGTTAGCACCAAGAAGAGATACTGCTATACCATCAAAACCTTGAGAAGGCATTACACCTATTTGAATACTTGATGCATTTCCTAAATACTGAGTAACACCAGCAAGACCTGAAAGTGCACCAGCTATCATCATAGATAAAATAATATTTTTATTAACGCTCATACCACCGTATTCAGCAGCATATCTGTTAAAACCAACAGCCTTTAATTCATATCCAAGTACTGTTTTATTTAATATAAATGCAATAAGAATTACAGCAACAATTGCAAGTAATATACCTAAATTAATATAAGAATAATCAAACATTTCTGTAAGCCATGTCATCTTTAATGATGCAGCTTCTGGAATTATTTTTGATTCAGTTTCACTTGTACCTTTGAAATATTGAGGTACTGCATAATAAACCATCCAGTAACAGGTCCAGTTCATCATAATTGAGGAAACAACTTCATTAACATTAAATTTAGCTTTTAAAAATCCTGGTACAAATGCCCATACAGCTCCTGCAAGTATTCCTGATAAAATAATAACTGCTAAAAGTACTGGTCTTGGCATACTGTTTCCATAAGTTAAAGCTATGCTTGTTGCAACAAAACCACCAAATAACATTTGTCCTGGAGTTCCAATATTGAAAAGTCCAGTTTTAAATGCGAATCCTACTGAAAGACCAGTAAGAATTAAAGGAGTTGCTGTCGCTAATGTATCACCAATTCTTGAAATATTCATAAGTCCACCCTTAAATAGATATGAATATCCTTCAACTGGACTATCTCCTATTAGTAACATTAGTAGTGCACCTGCAATTAATCCAAGTACAACTGCAAGTATGGAATTGAAAATTTCCTTCTTATTCACTCTTTTCGCCTCCTTTAACACCAGCCATCATTAATCCAACCTCATTTTCATTTGTTTCTTTAGCATTAACTATGCCTATAAGTTCTCCATTATTAACAATAGCTATTCTATCTGATAAGTTTAAAACTTCACTAAGTTCTAATGAAACAAGTAATACAGCCTTACCTGCATCTCTTTGTTCTATAAGTCTTTTGTGTATATATTCAATTGATCCAACATCAAGTCCTCTTGTTGGCTGAACAGCTATTAAAAGCTCTGGATCAAGTTCAATTTCACGACCTATTATTGCTTTTTGTTGATTACCACCTGAAAGGCCTCTTGCAATTGATGCTCCGCCTTGACCGCTTCTTACATCAAATTCCTCTATGATTTTCTCTGCATATTCATGTATTGCTTTTTTATTTAATAGGCCTCTTTTAGAGAATGGTTCTCTATTATAAATTTCAAGTACCATGTTGTTTTCCATAGTATAATCAAGTACTAACCCTCTTTTTTGACGATCTTCTGGAATATGAGCAATACCACTGTTTATACGCTTACGTATTGAAATATTTGTGATATCATCACCTTTAAAAAATATTTTACCTGAAGAAACACTTCGCATACCTGTAATAGCTTCCACAAGCTCCGTTTGACCATTTCCCTCTACACCAGCAATACCAAGTACTTCTCCACGCTTAACTTCAATTGAAAAATTCTTAAGTCCAAGAACCTTTTTGTTGTTAATAACTGAAATATCATCAAGCTTTAAAATTACTTCGCCAGCTTCCTTATCTTCTTTCTTAACTTCAAAACTTACTGGTCTACCAACCATCATTTCAGCCATTTTAGCTTCTGATGTTTCTTTTACATCAACTGTTCCTATATATTTACCACGCCTTATAACTGTACACTTATCTGCAACTGCTTTTATCTCTTTTAATTTATGAGTAATTATTATAATTGATTTTCCTTCACCTATAAGATTTTTTATAATCTTCATAAGTTCATCTATTTCTTGAGGTGTAAGCACTGCTGTTGGCTCATCAAGTATTAAAACCTCAGCATCTCTATAAAGCATTTTTAATATTTCTACTCTTTGCTGCATTCCAACTGATATATCTTCAATCTTTGCATATGGATCAACATTTAAACCATACCTCTTAGATAATTCTTCAATTTTTTTTGCAGCACTTTTAACATCTACTGTCAAACCTTTTTTAGGTTCCGAACCCAAAATTATGTTTTGAGTTACAGTAAAGTTATGTACTAGTTTAAAATGCTGATGCACCATTCCTATTCCTAATTCATTAGCTACATTTGGATTAGAAATTTTTACTTCCTTACCTCTTACTTTTATTATTCCTTGTTCTGGTACATACATACCGAATAAAATTGACATTAAAGTTGATTTACCTGCTCCATTTTCGCCAAGTAGAGCATGAACTTCACCTTTTTTAAGTCTAAGGGTAATATTATCGTTTGCTACTATCCCAGGGAATTCTTTACGGATATTTAGCATTTCAACTACATATTCCACAACATAGTCCTCCTTACTTAATAATTAACAATAAATAATTGCCAATTGACAATACACAATATACACGAATATAGTTTGACTATTATGTTTTATCATATTTTTAAAACAATGAAAATAAGTAATTTTAACCATACTGTAATGAGATGTTTAGTTAATATTATGTATTCTCAATTATCAACTCAGATTATTTATAGTTTAATGTTTATGAATATATAAAATTAACAATGAGGGAAAGTTTTTTGCTAATTCTTTAGAAAAAATAACTTATTCTCTTTAAATAGTTACTATAACAAAATAAATATATTTCTCCTAAATTCTATTAACCAAACTAAGCCCCCATTGCCAACTATATTGATTACTATAGTTTATATTAAAAATTCTCTTAATATAAATTTTCCTTAATAATAATTAATTTAAAATTATTTAATTAAATCTCCTTGTTCACCAGAAATAACGATTGAACCATCTTTAATTTTTGAAATTACATCATTAACTGCTGGCATAACATCTTCACTAGTTAAGTTTGGATTTTCTTCTGGAATACCAACACCATCATTAGTGATATCAAATGTTAATACCTTACCGCCTTGGAATTTACCTTCTTTAAATTCTTTTATCATATTGTAACTTGCTGAATCAACTTTCTTAACAGCAGAAGTAAGCACTACTGATTTACCATTATCTAACATACCATCAGCATATTGGTCACTATCAACACCAATAACCCAGATTTCATCTCCTTGAGAAACTCTTGTTTTAGCTTCAGTTATAACACCATTACCAACTCCACCTGCTGCACAGAAAATAGCTTTAACACCTCTGTCATACATTTGAGCTGCTAATTGTTGACCTGCAGCTGAATCACTAAATGTTCCTTGATATACTACGTTATCTTTATTTAAAGACATTTTAGTTCCTAAGTTTTCATTAGCATAAGCTATACCTTGTTGGAATCCCCAGTTAAACTTTTGAACTGCTGGAATTTCCATACCACCAATAAATCCTAGTTCTCCTTCTTTAAGTTGCATTGCTGTTGCAATTGCTGCAATAAATCCTGATTGTTGTTCTGCAAAGTATATAGCTACTGTATTTCCACCAGTTATACCTTCACCTGCATCATTTCTAGCTTCACCATCAATTATTACAAAGTTTGCATCTTTATATTTGTCTTGTGCCTTACCTATTGCTGTCTCAAACTTGAATCCTGGAGTAACTATAAATTTATATCCTGCATCATAAAGATTACCAATTTCTTTTAAGTAATCTGCTTCTGTCTCTCCCGCTGGTTGTAAATATTTAATTTCAGTTCCAAGATCTTTTTCACTTTCTTTTAAACCTTCCCAAGTACCTTGGTTAAATGATTTATCATCAATTGTACCTGAGTCTGTAACCATACCTACTTTAACTTTTTCTTCTGTTGATGTTTTACCCCCTGCATTAACATCTTCAGTTTTTGCTGCACTTCCACAACCTGCAAATAATGACATTGTTAATGTTGCAATAGCTAGTGCTGATAATAATTTCTTTTTCATGTACCTTCCTCCTAATAAATATAATCTTATTATTTAAAATCATAATGATTTTAATGCTGAATATTGTTAACTAGTAAACAATATACCCATCTTATTATATTGAAAATATTTATTATGTCATGGTACATCGTTATTAGTATTAGATATTTTTTTTATTATATGTAAAATAATTAACTCTTCTTTTCTGATCCTTTAATTATTAACTTAGGTGCAACTACTATTCTTCTTTCAAATTGCTCTTTAGGATTCTTAAAAATATCACATAATAAATTCATTGAACTTTTTCCAAGTTCAATTGGACATTCATCAATATACGTTATATTAACACCAAGTAAATCTAAAACTTCTACTTTATCAAAGGCAACTACTGCTAAATCCTTTGGTATGCTTTTCCCATGTTCTTTTAATGCTTTAACAACACCTATTGTCATTCTATTACTTGATACAACTAATGCAGTAGGCATGTCTTTTTCATTTATTAGTTCATTTATAAGCTCATATGCTTTTTCCATACTAAATTGTCCATTCAATATATATCTATCATTTATCTCGATATTCGCTTCCTTTAAAGCCTTCTTATATCCAACAACTCTATCTGCTGCTGGCTCTGAACTTAAAATACCTGTCATTATTGCTATTTTAGTATGTCCTTGTTCAATTAACAAGTTAGTTGCACAAAAGCCACCTTTTACATTATCAACAAAAATTCCACTTAACTTTTTTAATTTCAAATCTGCTGAAACTAAAACAATAGGAATATTAAGATTACTAATAGTATCTATATATTCTTTATTATTTTCTTCACCAAAGCCTGGTGTCATTATTATACCTTTTATACGCTGCTCTTTAAGAACATTTAGAGCTCGTACTTCTTTTTCTAAATAATTATCTGTATTAAATAGTATTATATTTAAATCATTTGCTTCTGCAACTTGACTGATACCTTTTATCACTTCACCAAAATAACTATTTGTTATATCTGGTACTATAACCCCAATGGTATTAGTCTCATTTTTAGATAAACTGCGCGCTATTGCACTAGGAGTAAAATTCATTTCTTTAATTGCAGCTTCCACTTTTATTCTGGTACAATTTTTAACATATCCAGAATTATTCAAGACCCTAGAAACTGTGGCAGATGAAACACCTGCTTTCTTTGCTATATCACTTATTGTTATTGCCATTTTAATTCACCCCATGTATCCTTAGACCTTATATCTTGATTTAGTTAGTTCTAAATCAAATTATATCAATCTTTTATACCTTGATAACTTTTCTTTATGAGTGGTAGCGCTTTCATATTTTAATGATAATATACCTTTGTGTTACATGTCAATTGATAATACGATATTTTTAGAGTAAATTTCTTTTTTTTATTTTTATTTCCTCTATAATAATTTAATAGTGTTTTGTTTTTTCTATTCTCTTTAATATATCTTTTTTCTATATACAAAAAGATACTAAAACAAATGATGTTTTAGTACCCTTTTCACAAAAAATATTAAGTTATTTGATTAAATCACCTTGTTCTGCTGATACAGTAATGTTTCCCGCTTTAAGTTCTGCATATAGTTTTTCAACTTCAGACATTGTATCTGCACTTAAATTCGGATTTTCTGCTGGGATACCGATCCCCTCATTTGTAATATCAAATCTCAATACCTTTCCACCCTCAAAATTACCATCTTTAAAGTCTTTAATCACATTATAACTTGCACTCTCTATATTTTTTATAGCAGAAGTTAAAATTACTGATTTATTATCACTATATAGACCATCTGCATATTGATCAATATCAACACCTATAATCCAAGCTTCTTCTCCTTGTGAAGCTCTTGTTTTAGCTTCTGTTATAGCACCATTTCCAACTCCTCCTGCTGCACAGAAGATAGCTTTAACTCCATCATCAAACATCGTTGCTGCTAGTTGTTGCCCTAATGCTGAATCTGAGAATGATCCAGAATAAACAATATTATTTTCAGATAAAGTCATGTTAGTTCCTAAATTTTCATTAGCATAAGCTACACCTTGTTGGAATCCCCAGTTATACTTTTGAACAGCATTGCTTTCCATACCACCTATAAAACCAAGTGCACCTTCTTTAATTTCTAAAGATGCTGCTATACCAGCAATAAATCCAGCTTGTTCTTCAGCAAAATATATTGCAACTGTATTATTTGCAATTGATGAATTTCCAGAATCATCTCTTGGTTCACCATCAATTATAACAAAGTTAGCATCCTTATATTTATCTTGTGCTTTGTATACTGCTGTTTCAAATTTAAAGCCTGGTAAAACTATAAATTTATATCCTGCATCATAAAGATTTCCTATTTCCTTTAAATAATCAGCTTCTGTTTCTCCTGATGGTTGAAGATATTTCACATCAGTTCCTAATTCTTCCTTACTCTTAAGTATTCCTTCCCAACATCCTTGGTTAAATGATTTATCATCAATAGTACCTGAATCTGTTGACATACCTATTTTTAACGCATCACCGTTAGATGAAGTATTAGGTGCTGTATTGCCACCACATCCTACTAATAATCCTAATGATATCATTGAAACTGTTAATAATGATAATAATTTCTTTTTCATTTGTTTTCCTCCTAAATTTGGGTATTTATAAAATAAAAATCACAATCATCATAGATATGTAATTCAATATTTTCTCTCAAATTCTTTTGTTAAAATGCATTATATTTTGTATCAATTAAACTTTAACCTATTAATTATAGTATTGTATTATGGTTATTAATTATGTATAAGTCATACGTATATTTTTATGATAAGGCTTATTGATATTGGTATTATATATTAATAATGCCATGCTTCTAAAATAACTGAAGTATTCCTTATATATATTTAATTTTAATAATATATCAAATTTAATTTGTTAGTGTTACCCTGTATTTGAATTTATCCCCTCTAGCAATTGTTATAGTATATTCAATTATATTCTTATTTTCATAAGTAACCCTTTCAAATTTTAAAGCTGGACTACCAATATTAACATCTAAATAAACACTTTCAAGTTTACTTGTTAATACACTTTCTATACTCTCTTCAGCAGACGTTATATTTATATTAAATTGTTTTTCAAAAGTTTCATATAACGGTAACTCCTGTATAATGTCTTCATTTAATTCTTTAAATCTTTCATATGGTAGATATGTTATTTCATATATCATTGGGATATTATCTGCAAATCTTATTCTTCCTATTTTAAATACAAGTTCTTTTTCTTCTATTTTCAATTTTTTGCTTACAGAATAATCTGCTTCTTGTATTGCAAAATTCAACACTTTAGATGTTGGTTTTTTTCCAGCCTTTTTCATATCTTGTGTAAATGAACTTACTTTAGTTAAATGTTGTTCAACAACTCTAGCTGCAACAAAATTTCCTTTTCCATGAACCTTATATATGTATCTATTTTTTTCTAATTCATCAAGTGCTTGGCGTACAGTTGTTCTACTCACTCCATATTTTACACATATATCTCTTTCTGATTCTAATTGCTCATTTTCTTCCATATAATTTTCGATTTTATCAATTAATATATTCATTAATTGTATATATAACGGTGTCTTAGACTCCTTATCTATTGTATTTATCATTTCCATGCCCTCTTTTCACACTCTATATATAATTCATTAAATACAATTATTTTTTCAGATTTTTCTACACACTTTTTATAATTATATTTTAATCTTCCTTCTTAGTAAATAGACTCTTTCTTAAATTCTTAAATTCTTAAATTCTTAAATTCTTAAATTCTTAAATTCTTAAATTCTTAAATTCTTAAATTCTT
>SVCF01000009.1:0-62188 GCA_015058475.1 Clostridium butyricum
CTTTTACCTTGGAAATAACCTTTATCACCATCTCTTAATTCTACTGCTTCATACATTCCTGTTGAAGCTCCTGATGGTACAGCAGCTCTTCCCATAGTTCCATCTTCTAAATATATTTCAACCTCTACTGTTGGGAAACATCTTGAGTCTAATATTTGTCTTGCGACAACATCTACAATTTCTAAATAATCTTTCATTTTATTTCCTCCTAAAATTTAATAGTTGTTATATCAACTTTTCTTTAATATTATTATATCACTTATGATAATAATTATCAATAACGATTATATTTTTATTAATATTAAAGTATGTAACAGTATTACTAGAATATTATTTGTTTATACATCATTAAATATTCATTAACATATATCCTTTTATTACAAATTGCAATTTATATCATCTTGTTCATTTTTTTAATTTTAAACTTATTAGTTTTTTGGTTATGAAAATTATACTTCTAAAAAATAATCAATATATGAATACTAATCTCTCACGCACTAATTTAAATGCCGCACAAGATTCTGTAACTATCTGTACAGGTTATGAAAAATATACGTATCACACTACAAATTCTGCTCTAATTGTGGTAAGCCTGTGATTACATCTATACAAACTACTCAGCGTGCTTCTCTTAAAAAAGTTTTCCATCTTAAATGCTATAAAATATCTTTTGGAAATTTCCGCCACAACTACGTAACTAAAAATGTTTAAAGTCAAAAAGAGATTAAATATATTAATCTACAATATATTTAATCTCTTTTTCATACCATACTCCACAGTATAATACAGCCTATAAATTTTAAATTGTTTCACTGTACTCTTGAAATTTTTCTTCCCATATTATAGCCTTCTTCTTATCTATTTTCCCTATTCCATAAAGAAATTCTTCTAAAACTCCTATTCGTTTTAATCCTTTCATTAAATGCCGAGGATAATCAACTCTTCTCTTATACGCCTTTTTAGGATCTATTATCATAATTTCTTCATTTTCAGAGACATATATGTCCTTACATCTAGTATCAATTTTCTTAAATTTAAGTCTTTTAAATTCTTCTAATAGTTCATATATGTTTATAATAAGTTTCTCACTTAGTCCATTTTGCTTTATATAGTCATCTAAACGTTCTCCTTCTACCATGTCTCTCACGATATATAGCTTTCCATTTTTATATATCTTCGGAAAATATCTTGAACCATTTGTTTTTAAAAGTATGCTACTTTCATCATTACAAACCTTTCTAGTTAAAAAAACTTTAATTGCCTTTTTTTCAGGTAATTCATAAACTACCCCATTATTTCCTTGTCCTAAATATGTTGCTTCTCTAAACATTTCTTCTGTTTTATCATCAAAGTCAGCTGAATACCCATAATTTCTCTTCATATCCTCAATCCTATGTCTTTTTTATAAATATATTAATTATAAAAAGTATTTATGCAGACTTAATATTTTATCACTCATTTTATCTTCGAAAAATAATTTGTATAACAAATAAATTTTTATTAGAAGAGTATTATTATATTTTTTGTATTAGCTTAATATTTAGTAGCAAAGTTGTATCTCCAATGAATAAAAAGTAACCTAATTCATAATTAAATCAGGTTACTTTTCATTTTATATAAACTATTATTTATTTACTATTAAATTTTCTCCAGTCATTTCAGCTGGTACTTCAAGTCCTAATACATTTAACATTGTAGGTGCTATATCAGCTAACTTACCATCTTTAATAGTTTTTCCTTCTGTATCATTCGCTACCCATACAAATGGAACTGGTTGTGTAGTATGTGCTGTAAATGGATTTCCTGTTGAGAAATCTATCATAGTTTCAGCATTACCATGATCAGCAGTTATAAATACTGTTCCATCCTTTTCTAATACTTTATCAACTACTTTTCCTAAACATTCATCAACTGCTTCGATTGCTTTAATAGCTGCTTCAACTACTCCTGTATGGCCAACCATATCTGGATTAGCAAAGTTTAAGATTACCATATCATATTTATCTGAATCTAATCTGTTTATTAACTCTTCTGTAACTTCATATGCACTCATTTCTGGTTTTAAATCATATGTTGCAACCTTTGGCGAAGGTATTAACGCTCTATCTTCATTTTCATTTTCTTTTTCAACACCGCCATTAAAGAAGAATGTAACGTGTGCATATTTTTCTGTTTCAGCAATTCTTAATTGATTTAATCCCTTACTACTTACATATTCACCTAAAGTATTAGTTAAAGTTTGTGGAGTAAACGCAACCTTAACCCCTTCTAAAGTTTTATCATATTGAGTCATTGTTACAAATGTAAGATCTAATGTTTCTCTGTTGAATCCATCAAATACCTTATCATTTATAGCTCTTGTTATTTCTCTAGCTCTATCTGGTCTAAAGTTAAAGAATACTACTGAATCTCCATTCTTTATTTTTGCTACTGGATTACTATCCTTTTCAATAACTGTTGGTAATACGAACTCATCAGTCTTGTTATCATGATATGATTTTTCAATAGCTTCCACTGCACTATTTGCAGTTTCACCTTGACCTAATACCATTGCATTATATGCAAGTTCTACTCTTTCCCATCTATTATCTCTGTCCATAGCATAGTATCTACCACTTACAGTAGCTATTTTACCTATACCTACTTCTGCCATCATAGCTTCAGCTTTTTCTATGAATTCTTTACCTGATGATGGTGGTACATCTCTTCCATCCATAAATGCATGAACATAAACATTTTGTACACCAGCTTTTTTAGCAAATTCTAAAAGGCCTTTTAAGTGATCTATATGTGAATGAACTCCACCATCTGATAACAATCCCATTAAATGAAGTGCTCCATCAGTTTTCTTTGCATTATCCATTGCAGATACTAATGCTTCATTTGTGAAGAAATCTCCATCAGCAATTGACTTTGTTATTCTAGTTAATTCTTGATATACTATTCTACCTGCTCCAATATTTAAATGTCCAACTTCTGAGTTTCCCATTTGTCCATCTGGAAGACCAACAAATAATCCACTTGCTTGTAATTCTGAATGAGGATATTTTTCTACTAATCTATCGAAATTTGTTTTCTTAGCTAAACTTACAGCATTTCCTTCTGATTTTGGTGCAATCCCAAAACCATCTAATATCATTAACATAACTGGCTTTTTTGACATTTTCCTATCCCTCCAACATTTTATCTTAAATCTAAATAATATCTAACTATTTTCTTTGTTTTTAACCATTTAATTATATTATTTTTTTGATTTTATTGCAACTTATATACAATAAAGAGTGATATTAAAAATTTTTTATATTTGTCATAATAATTATCTCTAATTAATATTTATGTTTTAGTATTAGAATAACTTCCAAAATAATTAATCTAATTCCACCTACTATTTTAAATAATTTTTTCAAATATTAATACTTATAGTATTTTGTGTGTGTTTCTGCTTATAAATAAAAAAATATAGAATAATTTAAAGTCATCTTAAAACTATTCTATATTTTCCTATCAATATTTTTTCAATTGTTATCTTATAATTATTCTATATATTCTTATTGTAAAAATTAAGAGATGAATTTTATAAATTCATCTCTTAATTATCTATCTTAGTAATTAACTATTGCAGAGAAATCTTCAGCTTTTAAGCTAGCTCCACCAACTAAAGCTCCATCTATGTCAGACATAGCCATTTGTGCTTTTATAGTGGCTGGTTTAACTGATCCACCGTATTGGATTCTTACCTTATCAGCAACTTCTGATCCATACATTTCAGAAACCATAGCTCTTATTGCTTTTATTGTTTCATTTGCTTGCTCATCTGTAGCAGTTTTACCAGTTCCTATAGCCCAAATTGGTTCATAAGCAATAACAACCTTTTCTGCTTGTTCATTAGTTAATCCAGCTAAATCAGCTTTGATTTGAGCTTCGATTACTTTATTAGTAGTTCCATTTTCTCTTTGTTCTAAACTTTCACCACAGCAAAGGATTGGAGTTAAGTTATGAGCAAATGCTGCTTTAACTTTTTTATTTAAAGCTTCATCAGTTTCATTGAAATATTCTCTTCTTTCGCTATGACCTAAAACAACATAATCAATTCCCATAGCTTCAAGCATTCCTGGAGCAACTTCTCCTGTAAAAGCTCCACTTTCTTCAAAGTGCATGTTTTGTGCTGCAACTTTTATGTTTGATCCAGCTACTGCTTTTTTAACAGCATCCAAACATACAAATGTAGGGCATACTACTACATCGCAAGTAGCATCCTTAACTAATGGTTTTAATTCTTCTACCATTTTAACTGCTTCATCAACAGTTTTGTTCATTTTCCAGTTTCCAGCTATAATTGCTTTTCTCATCTTATTCACCTCATAATTTATTTTTATTTCTAAATTAATTGCATAAACTTAAGGAAAGTGATCAGCTTTCCTTAAGTCTATATTTAGCATAATCATTTAGTTTTTCTTAATTAAATTAAACTTTCTATTATTTAAATCAAGAATTTCGGCCTAAATTCTCATTAAGTTACATGCAACTTATTTTTTAAGTATAGATATTATTAATTTAATCAATGTTCAGTAATTACTTAATTTTCTTCTTAATTATACTTAGTTAGTTTTCATATTAAAAATACTCTATAGTTAACTAACATTGTTTTATTTTGTGTGTGCAATTTATATTTGTATATTTTAATAAAAAATCTTAAAAATCTTATTTATCGTTTAATGCAGCTATACCTGGTAATACTTTACCTTCTAAGAATTCTAATGATGCTCCACCACCAGTTGAGATGTGAGTCATCTTATCTCCAAATCCTAGAATATTAACAGCTGCAGCAGAATCTCCACCACCTATTATAGTAGTTGCATCAGCATCAGCCATAGCTTTAGCTACTGCAATTGTTCCTTTATTGAAGTTTTCAAATTCAAATACTCCCATTGGTCCATTCCAAATAACAGTTTTAGCATCTTTAATAGCATCAGCATATAAAGCTTCTGTCTTAGGTCCGATATCTAATCCCATGCTTCCAGCAGGAATGTTTTGATCTTCAGTAACTACAGCTTCTACATCTTTAAATTCAGTAGCAACTCTATGGTCTACTGGTAATAAGAATTTAACACCCTTAGCTTCAGCTTTAGCTACCATTTCTTTAGCATAATCAAGTCTATCTTCTTCAACTAATGAAGTTCCTATTTCATATCCTTGAGCTTTTAAGAATGTATAAGCCATTCCACCACCAATAATGATAGTGTTAACTTTGTCTAATAAGTTATTTATAACAGCAATTTTATCAGAAACCTTTGCTCCACCTAATATAGCAACGAAAGGTCTTACTGGATTTTCAACTGCTTCTCCTAAGAACTTTAATTCTTTTTGAATTAAATATCCACATACAGCAGTATCTAAGAACTCAGTTACACCTACTGTTGAACAGTGAGCTCTGTGAGCAGTACCAAATGCATCATTTACAAACACATCAGCTAATGAAGCTAATTCCTTAGAGAATTCTTCTATGTTCTTAGTTTCTTCTTTTCTACATCTAGTGTTTTCTAATAATACAACGTCTCCATCTTTCATATCAGCAACAGCTTTTTTAGCGTTTTCACCTACAACTTCTTCATCTCTAGCGAAAACAACTTCTTTTCCAAGCATTTCGCTTAATCTTGTAGCTACTGGAGCTAAAGATTTAGATGCATCCTTTCCAAGATGTGAACAAAGTATAACCTTTGCACCTTTTTCCATTAAATATTTAATAGTTGGAAGTGCTCCATTTAATCTATTTTCATCAGTTATAACACCATCTTTTAATGGTACATTAAAATCACATCTAACTAAAACTTTCTTTCCTGATACATCTATATCTTCAATTGTCTTTTTATTGAAACTCATTACATTCACCTCTAAAATAATATTTTATATATCTGAAATTTAATAAATCGTCTTTACCTATACTTAAATAAAGCAAATTTAATTTCTATTTTAAAATAGTCTGGCTTTATAGCCTTATACTACAAAACCAGACTTATTCATTTCACATAAAATCTGCGCAAATTTATATGTTTAAATTAAATTTAAATTACTTTAAGTTAGCAAAGTATCCTAAAGTTCTGATTAATTGGTTAGTGTATGACATTTCGTTGTCGTACCAAGAAGCAACTTTAACTAATTGTTCTCCATTAACTTCCATAACTCTAGTTTGTGTAGCATCGAATAATGAACCGAAGCTGCTTCCTATGATATCGCAAGAAACTATTTCATCTTCAGTGTATCCATAAGATTCAGTTGCAGCAGCTTTCATAGCAGCATTAATTTCATCTACAGTTACTTTCTTATCTAAAGTACAAACTAATTCAGTTAATGAACCAGTTATAGTTGGAACTCTTTGAGCTCCTCCATCTAATTTTCCTGCTAATTCTGGAATAACTAATCCGATTGCTTTAGCAGCACCAGTTGAGTTAGGAATGATTGAAGCAGCAGCAGCTCTAGCTCTTCTTAAATCACCTTTTCTGTGTGGAGCATCTAAAGTATTTTGATCGTTAGTGTATGAGTGGATTGTAGTCATGAATCCTTTTTGTAATCCAAAGTTATCATTTAAAGCTTTAGCCATTGGAGCTAAGCAGTTAGTAGTACATGAAGCACCTGAAATAACTGTATCATCTGCTTTTAATATTTCGTGGTTTACATTATAAACTACTGTTGGAAGGTCGCTTCCAGCTGGAGCTGAAATAACAACTTTCTTAGCACCTGCTTCGATATGAGCTGAAGCTGCTTTCTTTGAAGCAAAGAATCCAGTACATTCTAAAACGATATCTACATTTAATTCTCCCCAAGGTAAGTTTGCTGGGTTAGAATCTGCAGTAACTTTGATTTCCTTTCCGTTTACTACAAAAGCTCCTTCTTTAACTTCGATTTCTCCATCGAATCTACCTTGAGCTGAATCATATTTGAATAAGTGAGCTAACATTTTTGAATCTGTTAAATCGTTGATTGCAACCACGTTAAATTCAGGGTTGTTAATCATTAATCTTAAAGCTAATCTACCTATTCTTCCAAAACCATTAATTGCTACGTTTACCATTAAAATTACCTCCTAATAATGCTTTTCTATAATTTTTTTATAAAAATAAATTTTTACAAACAACTTTAAATAACTAAATTATGATTCTAATATTTCTAGTATTCCTTGAGCCGTAGCTTCATCAGTTACTAAAACACCATTAACATCATTATATTCAGTTGATATTATTGACTCTACCTTATTTTTCCCACCTGCAACAGCAATATGTGTTTTAATTTTTTTCGCGTCGTTAATTTTAATTCCAATTGCGGTAGTTTCTGTAATAATTTCAGAGTCTTTGTTAAAATAACATCCAAAAGCCTCTCCGACTGCACCTCTATTGATTAAATTATCAATTTCTTCTTGAGGCACCTCGCGTTTCCTAGCCATTTGTACAGCATTCCCTATTCCATAAATTAATATATCAGCTTTATGAATTGTATCGATTACTGCTTTTACTGCTTCTTCTTTTAAAAGGCTGTCTATTATATCAAGTCTTAGGCTTTCGGAAATATGAAGCATTTTATATGTACCATTTAGTTTTTTTGCTAAATTAGCTGCTAAAGTATTTGCTTGAGTTTCAACATTTTTTCCCATGCCACCTCTAGCCGGCACTATTTGGATGTTTGAATAATTACTTATCTTCGGGAAAGCTTCTACAACTTCTCTCATTGTACTTCCACCAGTCAAAGCTATGATGCAATCATCTTTTAAATAGTCTTTAACATAATTCGCACATGCTTTTCCTAAATCCTTCACAACTAATTGATTTTCTTCCACATCTCCTGGCACAATAATTACTTTTTTAAGATTAAGTAAAGTCTTTACTCTGTTTTCAACATCAGTAAGACCTTTTATTTGATGAATGAAAGTTTTTAATTTTTTTAGAACTTCTTCTCCATCATCTGTTATTATCATTCCAGATGAATGTATCTCAATTAGTCCCTGGTCTTTTAGAAAAGTGGTTTCTGTTCTGACACTTCTTTCTCCAATTTTTAATCTTTCAGAGAGAATTCTACGACCAATCGGTTGATTGTGGTATACTGTTCTCAATAGATTATATCTTTTCTCTAAGACATTGACAAGCTCAGGAACTACCTTTTTTTGCAATTCTAATATTTCCTGCAACCTTATCACTCCTTTGGTCGATGACTGTCCCGCGTCATTTCAATCTGTCCCACATTTATTATTATAGAACACCTTGACAAAATTTTAAAGGCTTTAATTAAAATTTTTTTTAATATTTAAGAAAATTTCAAAAAAAGCCTATTAACCTTATTAAAACTTTAAGATCTATACCCTTTTTCTCATAGATGAGGATTTAATTCCTAACTCTTCTCTATATTTGGCTACTGTTCTTCTAGATATTTTCATATTATCTTTTGCTAGTATCTCACTTATTACTTGATCAGATAATGGCTTATTTTTATTTTCTTCATCAATAACTCTTTTTATTACATTTTTTATTTGTAATGTAGCCATATCTTGGTTGGAATTGTTTACTCCAGATGCAAATAAGCTTTTTATTTTAATTGTTCCAAAACTAGTTAAAACATATTTATCCTTCACTGCTCTACTTACAGTTGATTCGTGCATTTTTATATAATCTGCTACTTCTTTTAACGTCAATGGCTTTATAAATTCTCTTCCTTTCAAGAAAAATTCTTTCTGTTTAATTATTAAACATTCTAAAACTTTGTATAATGTATTTTTTCTTTGCTCAATTGATTTAATCAAAAACATTGCTTGATTAATTTTTTCTTTTACATAGGCACTTGTTTCTGTATCTTGATTTTTTTCAAGTATCTGCTTATAAGTTTTGCTTATTGTTAAATTTGGCAAAACACCTTCATTCATTATAATAAAAAATTCTCCATCGATATTTTTAATTTCTGCATCGGGTATTATATAATTAACTTCATCGCCTGTATAAAATCCTCTAGATGGCTTAGGTTCTAATTTTTTAATTGTGTCACCATACCTTTGAGCCTCTCTTGGCGAAATATTTAGCATCTTACCTACTAAATCATACTTATTTGATGCTATATGTTCCAGATGTTCATTAATCATCTTTTCAATAATCTCATCTAAAATATTTAGCTTTTTACTTTGTATTAACAAACATTCTTTTATATTTCTAGCTCCTATACCAAATGGTTCTAATTCTTGTACAATTTCAAGTGCTTCTTCTGCATCCTCTTGTGGTATATTTAGTTCTTCTGCAATTTCATTAATACCTATTTCCAAATATCCTCGCACATCTAATGACTCTATTATATATTTGCAAATATTAATTATATATGGATCTACATTAATTTCTCCCAATTGTTCATATAAAAATTCTTTTAATGAGATACTTTTCTCTATAAAATTTAAAGGAGAAGTTTCTTCTTCTTTTGAATAAATTTTTTCCGTATTATCTCTATAATCCTCATAAAATTCTTCTATAATTTTTTTATGATCAATTTCTTGAGGTTCACTCATTTCATTTTCACAAGAGTTCGGTTCTTCATTGACTTCCAAAATAGGATTTTCAGAATATTCATTGCCTATATACTCTCTTAAATCATGAAGTGACATTTGTAAAAGCTTTATAGATTGTTGCATATTCTGCGTCATTACAAGCCTTTGTTCTTGCATCATTTTTACATTTAAATCTAACTTCATATCCATTCCCCTTTATTAACTACTAGCCTATGAATATTTTGTTAAACGTATTCATAAGCACTATGTTATACGTTTTAGATATCTATAGTATAACTCCACATCAAATATTTTGACAAGCATTCATTTTTATATAAAATAAAATCTTAGTTATATTTAATTAATAACTAAGATTTTATAATTACTTATTTAAAAATACTAGACCACAGCAATTAGGACCTGAGTGTATACTAACAGTTGATCCTACTGGACATACAATATAATTAACATTCTTATCAGTTAAATAATCTTCTAACGCTTTTTTTATTTCAACATTTCTAACATCAATTAATAATACTGGTACATCACTATCAAGCTCTTTACTTTCTAAATCATTTATAATTTTTTTAATAGCCTTTTTACTTCCTCTTATCTTATCTTTTACAGACATAAGACCATCTTTAATTTCAAGTATTAATTTTATACCAAGCATGCTTCCTACAATTCCAGCAGTTTTAGATATTCTCCCACCTCTAACAAGATTATCCAACGACTCAAAAAGAATAGAACTTTTTACATCTAATTTTATTCTATCTAACTCTTTTGAGATTTCTTCTGCTGTACATCCTTTATTTTTAAGCACAGCACACTTTAGTACTAACATTCCAAGTGCAGCTGTAACATTTTGTGAATCAACAACAAAAACATCTTTTGTCTCTAACATATCTCTTGCTATACAAGCTGATTGATATGTTCCACTCATTGCAGAAGAAAGATGAATAGATATTATCTTATATCCTTCTTTTAGATACTTTTCATAAGTTTCCATAAATCTATTTGGTGTAACTTGCGCTGTAGTTGGAAGTACTCCAACTTTCTCTATTCTTTCAAAAATTTCTTCTGGATTTATTTCTACACCATCCAAATAACTTTCTTCTCCAAAGTTTATTAATAATGGTAAAACTTCTATATCATATTTTTCATACACTTCCTTAGGTAAATCTGCAGTACTATCTGTAATAATCTTTATTTTTTCCATCCGTCTCATTCCTCTTCTATTTCATATTTGGAAATCCAATTTGTCTTAATGCCTCATATGCTACAATAGCTACAGTATTAGATAGATTTAAACTTCTAGTGCTTGTTTTTACCATTGGTACTCTAAATCCTTTATGATTATTATGAACTTCCTCTGGCACTCCACATGATTCTCTTCCAAACATGATGAAGTCACCTTCTTTATATTCTATTTCATCATAATGTGATTCTGCATGAGTGCTTGATAAGAATATTCTTCTCTCTCCATACTTAGCAAGAAAATCTTCATAGCTTTCATGTATTTCTAAATCTAATTCACTCCAATAATCTAATCCTGCTCTTTTTACTTGTTTTTCATTTATATCAAATCCTAACGGTTTTATTAAATGCAATGTACTTTGTGTTAATACACAAGTTCTTGCAATGTTTCCTGTATTTTGTGGTATTTCTGGTTGATATAACACTATGTTTAAATTCAAGTTTTCACCCTCTTTAATACGATTTATATAACTATATTATAGGTTAATTATTTCATTTTTAAATTATACTATATGGTTTATTACAAGTCAAAATTTCAAATTTTCATTATTATATTATATCCATTTATTTGTATAAAATTTCAAATCCAAAAGTATACTTAATTATGTACTATTAAATTACCAATTAAATAATAAGTATACTTTTGGATTTATTCTATTTTTCTTATTTAATTATTTTCTGGTATAATTGCCTCTTCATCTTGTAGTTCTCCTGTAACAGGTGGTTCCAATGGCTGCGTTACCTCTTCAGTTTCACTTTCAACTTTCATAGTTCCTACTTTTACAATTGAATCAACTTTAGCATAATTATCTGTTGCTACAAGTTCCCTATTAACCTCAACTCCATTTTCATATGTTATTTGATATGAATTAACTTTATATCCTGT
This sequence comes from Clostridium butyricum, assembly GCA_015058475.1. Lineage (GTDB taxonomy): Bacteria > Bacillota > Clostridia > Clostridiales > Clostridiaceae > Clostridium > Clostridium butyricum_B. The sequence goes on from SVCF01000009.1 coordinate 11,655, forward strand.
CATTGCTCCGCCTTCATTGACACGTTCACCTTCTGGTAAAGTAGGATCTTGTACTTCTTTAGTTTCTGGTGGATATACATTAATAATTTCATTCACCATTTCATATTTCTTCCCGTTTAATGCAGCTGGATCCCCATATATTGTATATGTTGCAACTTTTCCCGCTGTAACTCCTTCTATATATATAGGAAAGTCATATGTGTTTTTAAACTTATAATCTAAGTATCCATAAGAAACTGTTGCATCTAATCCCGGTTCCATATATCCGACTACCATAGAATGATTAGTTCTTTCAGTTGATCTTAAATTTGCTCTCATTGCAGCTCTATATAAGGCAGATGATACCTGGCATATTCCTCCACCAATTCCTGGTTCAACCTTATTACCAACATATGTACCAGCTTCTTGATATCCTCTTTCTATTGATCTATCTCCAACAACATCATTAAAACTAAATACCTCTCCCGGCATAAGTATTGTACCATTAACACTTTTTGTTGCCAGCTCAATATTAGTTGATCTACCTAAGGCTGAAGTTCCATAAGAGCTAGAATAAGTCCCCATTGGTCCTTTAATTTTTGATAAATCTTCCGCTGTTATAGTCGCTTTTACAGTCTCTAATTCCAATTCGATTGTCTCATTCAAATTAGAGTTAAGTGCTTCCTTTATTCTTCCATCTAATTCTTCCATATTTATAGTCTTTCCATCGGATTCACTCTGAACTGATATACTTCCATTGGAAATTACTATTGTTGCATTTTTAGGTTCTGAATTCACTTCATTTTTTATTGATTCTTCAAAACTCTTTAGTTTTTCTTCATCATAAGTAAATTCAATAGGTATATCTTGCACTTCACCCTTTTTAATCATAGAATACTTTGCTAACACACCTTCATTTTTTCCTAAGTTAAACGCTTGTTTAACTGCTTTATCAATATCATAATCTGGATTAATATCTGAATAAATAAGTTCAAAATCTTTATCCTCTACTTTAATGTGTAAGCTTTTTTCTCTTATTTGATTTTGAAGTACTTCTTCTAGTTTAACTTTTGCCTCTTCTTTTGACATACTACCAACATCTATATTATCTATAGTAATTCCTGGATATACCTTATCTTCCCACTTTTCAACTACTTTTTTTGTTGCTAATGTATATGCAGATAGACATACGGCTCCAATAACAACTAAACCAAGCATAACTGTAAAAATTTTTTTATTCTTAATATTCTTTTTCTTAGTTGCTCTTGTATTTTTGCTTTCGCTTCTCCCCACAACAATTCTCCTTTCAAGGGCTATTCATAATAAATAATTGATAATAATTTATATTATGTTTATTTTTTTCATCAATGTTCATATTATATCATATTTCGACTGATATATCATACAAAATTATACACCAGTCAAAATATAATAAATTTCATTATAAACTTACTTTTGTTCTTCTCTTTGATGTTTCCCCATCATAATCAAAAGCCTCAATAGTTACTGAAATATTTCCTTTTTGGGGTATTTTGAACTTATTTTTGTTTATAATATAACTAGTATCGTCTTTATCTACTGTTCCTGCCCATTCATTATTTACAAATATATTATAGCCTAATAAATCAGTATCATCATTTCTGTTCCAACTTACATATATGTTACCATTCTCTAATCTAGCTTTTAGTCCCTGTACATTATCTGGTTGAGTTAATAAATCTATACTATTAGGTCCCCAGTTTGCATCTACTGGATTGCCAACCCCTTGAACACTTTGATTTTCACTATATTGCCATATTCGCCATCTCTTCCATCCACCTATATCTGGCGGAATTCTAGGATTAGTTGGTATATTAGTATACATAGCAAACCACAATGGCATATTTTTCAGTGGATATCCTCTGCCTTCAATATAGAAATTGTTATACAATTCTATAAAGAATAATCCTGTGTAGAGCATTAATCTTCTTCTTGTTTTTCTCTCAAATCTTTTTCTAAATCTATCAATCCAATTTATCAACGCAGTTGTTGAAATTTCCGATTTATCTACAGGCACTTCAACATCTACTACTGGAAATAGATCTCCATAATCTCTTTCTCCAAAGCCTTGTTGCAATATATTTATAAAATCATCACATTGACTATCTGCAGTTGTTAAATCATATGATGGAAGTGCAAAATGATATGCTCCTACTGGTATTCCATAATTTCTACTTTCTCTTGCGTATTCTAAAAATCTTCTATCTGTTCTAAATCTTCCACTGCCTGAACCTGAAGCCCTTAAATATAAAAAATCTATTTTGGTTGCCAATATATTAAATTGAACATTTTGAGTATACTCATTTATATCAATTCCAAATAGACTTCTAGGATTTTTATCTTGCATATTGCCTCCATAAATAATACTTCTCTAATATATAAGATATTCATATATTTTTAAATTGTGAGTGTTTTCATTTATCTTTTTATATAATAGATATTTATATGGACTAATATCTTTAAAATAATTTATAAAATATTAAGAACTTTTGTTAGATATATTAAGGTATTATGTTTAAAATAAAATTATAATATAATAATTTAATTATTAACTATAATAAAAACGGATAATAATCATGTTGATAGGAGCTGATTTTTTTGAATAAAGAAAATATTCTAATTGTAGATGATGAAAAGGAAATTAGAGACTTAGTTGAAATATATCTTAAAAGCGAAGGCTACAATACCTTACAAGCTGCTGATGGCCAAGAAGCCTTAGCCCTTCTTGAAAATAATTCAATAGATTTAATTATTTTAGATGTTATGATGCCTAAATTAAATGGAATTGAAACTTGCTTAAAAATAAGAGAAATAAAAGAAATGCCTATAATAATGCTATCTGCCAAAAGTGAAGATATTGATAAAATTCTGGGATTAAATATGGGTGCTGATGATTATTTGACTAAACCATTTAATCCATTGGAACTTATTGCAAGAGTAAAATCACAATTAAGAAGATTCCATAAATTCACAAACAGCAAAAGTACTGTAGACGAGCTCTCTAAAAATAATGAAAATGTTATTCAAATAGAGGATCTAGTTATTAATTTAGAAACACACGAAGTAATATTAAATGATAAACTTCTTAAACTTACACCTACTGAATTTGATATCTTATCATTACTTGCTAAGAATCGTGGTAAAGTTTTCTCAATAGAGAATATTTACGAAAGCGTATGGAATCAAGAATTCATGGCATCTGATAATACCGTTATGGTTCATATAAGAAAGATAAGAGAAAAAATAGAGCAAGACCCTAGAAATCCTAGATTTATTAAAACAGTTTGGGGGGTTGGCTATAAAGTTGAAAAATAAAAAACATATAGATACGATAAAAAGTTTTTTTTCATTAAATTCCTTAATGGATAAAATTAAAACTAAGATAAAAAAATGCATTCAATTTGAACTTATGTTTGTAATAGGTATTTGTTTTCTAATATCATTTCTCTTTTACAATTTTACTAATAATATTTTTAAAAGAGAATATACAGAATCCCAAATCACTTATGATTATGATTCTATAGAACGTGAAGCAAATGCTCTCCTAGAAGCTATCGAAAAAAAGGAAGATTTGACATTATCAAATAAAGAATTCATAGAATCTCAATTAAATAATCATTCAAATAATTCTAAATGTTACATAACAGATTTGGATGGCAAAATTCTTTTTAAAAACCCAAACGTAGCTGAAGATTCTATTGATATTTATAGTTCTTTAAAAAATGCTATGACAAATATTAATTATGAAAATACAAATCTACCAAAAGAGAAAAACTATATAATGCCTCTAAAAATTAATAATGAACGAGTTTATTTAATATATTCTAAGATTCCTGAAGCAACAATAACTTATAATGTTGTTAATGTCTCAAATTCATATTTAGCATTAGTCCTTACTTTCATAGTCTTCACCATAAGTTTTGTTGTCATAACCAAGAGCAAAATGAAATACTTAGATGAGATTGCTTCTGGCTTACAAATAATTGCAAGTGGTAATTTGAACTATAGAATAAAAGAAAAAGGGAATGATGAAATTAGAAATATAGCTTATAATATTAACAATATGGCTAAGGAAATTGGAGATAAAATCCAAGCTGAAAGAGTAGCTGAAAAAGCAAAGACAGATTTAATAACAAATGTCTCTCATGATCTTAGAACTCCATTAACATCAGTTATGGGATATTTAGGTTTAGTAATAGATAATAGATATGAAAATGATGAAGAAATGAATGAATATCTTAATATTGCTTTTAATAAGGCTGAAAGATTGAAATTATTGATTGATGATTTATTTGAATATACTAAATTAAATAATACTGGAATAACCCTCTCCAAAACTCAAGTTAATTTATCAGAGTTTTTATCTCAATTGTTAGAAGAATTTTTTCCAACACTTTCTAATAACAATCTTAGTGTTTATAAAAAATTTGAAAACGAAAAATTAATTGTCTCAATGGATACTTTAAAAATGCTTCGCGTATTTGAAAATATATTAACAAATGCTATTAAATATTCATACAAACCTGGAGAAATAATTGTTGCTTTATATGAAGATAATGGCTATGCAATGATCGTATTTAGAAATAAAGGAGATAATATTTCAAAAGAAAAAGCTGATAAACTTTTTGAAAGATTTTACAGAACTGATGAATCTAGAAATTCTAATACTGGTGGTTCAGGCCTCGGCCTTGCAATTTCTAAAAATATTGTTGAACTACACGGAGGAAACATTTGGGCTCAATCAATTGGAAATAGTATAAATTTCTATATAAAATTAAAGCTTTAGGTGAAATTTAAAAACTGATAATATATGAATTCAAAGTTCATATTATTATCAGTTTTTCATTTTATTCCAAAAAATATTAAGTCATCATCATCTATAAATTCACTTATCTTGACACTTTTAATGAATCTTCTATTATCATATCAATTAATGTTGTAAATCCTATATTTAGTGCAGCTGCACTCTTAGGAATCAAACTATTTTTTGTCATACCAGGTAATGTATTCACTTCTAATATATAAGGAGTTCCTTCATTTGTAACAATCATATCTACTCTAGAATAAACTTCACATTTTAGAGCATTATATGTTGCTATAGCCATACTTTCTACTTCTTCATGTAGAGTTTTTTCTAATTCAACTACAATTTCTTCAGAACCACCATCTTCGTATTTTGATGTAAAATCAAAGAACTCACCTTTTTTAGGCTTTATAGCTATCACCGGCATCATTTTGTCACCAAATACTGGGCATGTTATTTCATCACCTTTAATGAACTTTTCTATCATAACTTCGCTATCCCATTTAAATGCTTCTTCTATACAATCTTTAATTTCCTTTTCGTCTTTTACTATAAATGTAGCCACACTAGATCCACCATGTGTTGGTTTAACTACAACAGGATATCCTAATTTATTTATTTTATCAAAGTTTATTTCATCACCTTTTTTCAAATTAATCCATGGAGCTGTTCTTATTCCAGCTGCTTTAAGCATAGATTTTGTTACATCCTTATCCATACACATTGCACTACTTAGAGGACCACATCCTGAGTAAGGTATACCTAATGTTTGAAGCACAGATTGAACTGTACCATCTTCTCCAAATTGTCCATGTAATGCTAATAAAGCAAAATCTATCCCTTTAACTTTAGTTACTATGTCTTCCTTTTTGTCTATAACAATTGATACTACCTCATATTTATCTCTATTAATATTTTCAACTATAGAATTTCCACTCTTTAATGAAATTTCTCTTTCTGATGAGATTCCCCCCATTATTACTCCAATTTTCATAAAATACCTCCAAAATTTGAATATATCTTTAATTTTATTTTGTAGTTTAATTATAAACTGTATTCATAATATTATTTAAAATTAATATCTTCAATATATATTCTACTAAAATTCACTAAAAAAGAAAGAACCACTAATTTTATATTTACTATAAATAGTGGCACTTTTTATGTACTTTAAAGACTTAGTTGTGTTTCACATTATTTTCATAAGTACAAATATTATTCAATGGACATTCTCCACATTTTGGTTTTCTTGCTATGCAGCATCTTCTTCCATGAAAAATTAGTAAATGATGCATAAGCGACCATTCATTTTTAGGCAGTTCTTTTTGAAGCTGTTTTTCAACTTCTAAAACATTTTCCGAATGTGCCAACCCTAGTCTATTCGATACTCTAAATACATGCGTATCCACTGCTATAGATGGAACTCCAAATGCATTGGATAAGACAACATTTGCTGTTTTTCTCCCCGCACCTGCAAGAGAAGTTATTTCTTCCATAGTTTGTGGAACTTCTCCATTAAATTTTTCTTTAACCTGATTAAACATCATAATTAAATTCTTAGCTTTATTTCTATATAATCCTATTTGTTTTATTCTCTCTTCAAGTTCATCATTAGTTATTGTAAGAAAAGCATCTAAGTCTGGATAATCCTTAAACAAGCTTTCTGTTACTTGATTAACTTTTTTATCTGTTGTTTGTGCAGACAAAATTGTAGCTATAAGCAATTGAAGAGGTGTTTCATAGTTTAATTCACACTTTGCATCCGGATATGTTTCTTTTAAGATATCTACAATTTTCTTTGTCCTTACTTTCATTATAATTTCTCCTTATTTATAAATACCCCTATAGCTTTCTGGTAAAAGTTTAGCTATACTTCTCATTATTGTATCCATGCATCTATCTTCATATACATGCCTATCCTCATCTTTTTCTTTAATTGGAAATTCTACTTTCTCACCTATGTTTATAGTAACATCTGCATGATGCCATTTTTCGCTACCCATGTCCCCATTTTCACTAATTGGTAATAATTTATCTGTCCCACTCATTCCAATTGGAATTATCTCTGCTTTAGCCATTCTTGCAAAAAGAAGAATTCCTTTTTTTCCTTCTATCATGGCACCAGTTCTGCTTCTTGTTCCTTCTGGAAATATCAAAATATCTTCCCCACTTTTTAATGCTTTAACGATTTTCGCAATAGCTTCTTTATCTGCAGAACTTGGTTTTATCCCTATATTCTTCACAATCTTTGTTCCAAGATTAGTTATAGGATCATTTGATAGCTTTACCCCTGCAACAAAAGTCGGATCACTTTTTTCCTTAAGTATCTTAGATAAAATTAATCCATCTGAATTACTGAGATGGTTACATACAAATATCCTTGGCTTTTTAACTTTCTCTATATTATCTATTCCATTAACCTTAAGATTGGCATATTTCTTTATATACCCATTAGCTATATTTTTAGCAACTCTTATTACAAAACTTTCTGGTAACATTCCTATAATTTTAACTGTAATTGGTGATAACATTTTACTCAGCCTTTCTAAAATAGACATAATTAAAATTAAATATCTATTATTATATATTTTTTATATATTCATGCAATTTTCACGTAAAACTACATCGTAAAATAACAATGTACTTATATTACGTTTCTAATACTACATAATATATCATTGATATATTTTAGTGTAAATTATTTACACTATTTTTTCAATATTAATTTCTCTAAATATTCTTGTAAATATGGAGATTCAAATTTTTCATTTTCAATGTTTTGTTTTAAAAATACTTTTTTTCTTATCAATGCATTTCTTTTTAGAACATTTTTTCCTCTCCATCCGCATGATGTTCTCTTAAAAGTATTTTTAAATTCTAAGTTCCCCATTCCTATAATAAAATCTTCATTAATGTCATTCATAAAATTTAATCTCTCAAATTCTATTATTGGTGATTTTTTCACATTTTCATTATATGGACACTTTAATTGGCAACTATCACACCCAAAGAGTCTACCTTCTAACTTTTCTATTTCCCAATTTTTAAGATCTTTCTTTTGTGTAATATATGATAAACATATATTACAATTTTTTCTCGTTTTATTAATGGCTTTTGTAGGACATTCATTATAACATATATTGCATTCTTCACACTCTTTAAATAAGTTAATTTCTTCAAAGTTTCTTTTGTCTTCATCATAAAATTCTAAATCAGTTATAATCTCACCCAAAAAAACATATGATCCATACTCTTTTGTTATTATCAAATTATTTTTTCCTATAAAGCCAACTCCTGAAATATAAGCCAAATATCGTTCTGGAAGTGTATTACTATCTACAAAACTTTTTGCTTTTCCCCCATAGCTTTCAATTATCTCTATAATTTTTTCAAGATACTTATTTAAAACATAGTGATAGTCTAATCCTTTAGTGTATAATGAAAATCCATCACTTTCCATTTTATATTCTTCATTTAATGAAAGATAGGGAAAAGCTATAGATACTATAGTCTTCCCCCCTTCAAACCACTTTTCACCTTCTATTCGAAGGTCTATATTCCTTTCTTCAAACTCATTTTCTAGTTTCAAAGCTTTTCTCTCTTTATAAAATTGCTCTAGCTCACTAAATCTTCTACATTTTATAAAACCTACTGAATTTATCCCCAAGGAATAACAATAATTAATAATGTCTTCTTTTACTCCCATATGACTCCTCTAAATAACCATGTCATTAAATATTTTTTTACGACGTCCCTTCAAATCACTTATTTCAATTATACTTGAATTTGATTTTACTTTCACTATATTTTTTGCTCTAATTCCAACAGCAGTTGCACCTTCTGGCACATTGTGTAGAACTACAGAATTTGCACCAATTTTAGCATTATTCCCCACAGTAATTGGACCAAGAATTTTAGCACCAGTTCCTATTAAAACATTATCTCCAATAGTTGGATGCCTCTTCCCTTTATGCTTTCCTGTTCCACCTAATGTTACTCCATGATATATTGTTACATTATCTCCAACTTCAGCAGTTTCGCCAATCACAACACCCATACCATGATCTATAAATAGTCCTTTTCCTATTTTAGCTCCTGGATGAATTTCTATACCTGTAAAAAATCTAGATAGCTGTGAAATTAATCTTGCTAAAAAGAATAATTTATGCTTATACAAAAAATGTGTTAATCTATAGGCTAGTACCGCATGAATACATGGATATAACAATAATACTTCTAATTTACTTTTTGCAGCTGGATCTTCATTTAATATTCTATTTAAGTCATAATTGAGCATTTTAAACACAGTATATTTCTCTCCTTCCAATAAATTCAGTTTTTTTATTCTTATTGAGATATAACTACTATTTTAAAATTTTATATAAATGTCTATTTGAAATTCAATATATATTTAAAATTGAAATATATCTCCAAAATATAGTGAATATATGCATATATTGAATAAATCATATTTTAACATATATATTCTAATTTAGAATAAGATTACTATTAGTCATATAACCCCATTGATATATATTTTTCTCCTCCATCTGGAGCAATAGCTAATACTTTTTTTCCCTTTCCAAGCTTTTTAGCCAATTCTATTGCTGCATATATTGCTGCACCACTTGAAATCCCAACTAATACACCTTCATTACTCGCAAATGCTTTTGCTGTCTTAAATGCATCTTCATCTTTTACTCTAACTACTTCGTCTACAAAATCTTGTTCGTATATACTTGGAATGAATCCTGCTCCTATTCCTTGAATCTTGTGTCCACCTGGATTTCCACCACTTAATACTGGAGATGCATCTGGTTCAACTGCAATTGCTTGTATTTTAGAAATCTTTTTCTTTAAATTTTTAGCTATTCCTGTAATTGTTCCACCTGTTCCAACTCCTGCAACCACTGCATCTAAGTCCGGAATATCATTATAAATTTCTTCAGCAGTTGTCTCAAAATGCTTTTCTGGATTAGCTATATTTTCAAATTGTTGTGGTATAAAATATTCATCACCAGTACTTCCTATTTCGATAGCTTTTTCTATTGCCCCCTTCATACCTTTTGCACCTTCAGTTAAAACAAGTTCTGCTCCATATGCCTTAATTAGATCTCTTCTTTCTTTACTCATTGTCTCAGGCATAACTATGATTACCTTATACCCTTTTAATTTCCCTATAAATGCAAGTGCTATACCAGTATTTCCACTTGTTGGTTCGACTATTACATAACCTTTTTTTAATAGGCCTTCCTTTTCAGCTTTCTCTATCATTCCAAGAGCTGCTCTGTCCTTTACACTTCCACCTGGATTGAATTTTTCTAATTTAACATACACTTCTGCAATATTATCATCCTTAACTAAATTGTTTACTTTTAAAATTGGTGTTTGCCCTACTAATTCTAATACTCCATTATAAATCATATGCTTGTCCTCCTAATAATTCTTTTATTTATAAACTTAATTTGATACTTTTAATAATTTAATCTTAAGTTATCTACTAAATTATGTGTGCATAGAAAATTTATGTTTTAATCTTAAATATGTGAACCACTTTTTTATAAAAGTATAAAAAAAACCTCGTCTACTATAAAAATATAGAGACGAAGTAAATCCGCGGTTCCACTCTAATTGAATTAAATAATTAATTCCTCTTAAATTCAGTACAAATTTATACCATATCACTATAACGGGTGAACCCGGAGAATCATACTTTATGTTCAGATTTCAACTCCAAAGGGCACTTCACATAAATTATTGATGAAAAGTTCTCAGCATTCTTTTCTCTCTGTTAACATTCCTCTATGTTACTTTCCTTTTTCTTAGTTTTTATTAAACCTACTTTTATACTCTTGTAATCCGAGTGTTTTGATAAACTTTATATTTTTATTATATGACTTATATCCAAAAAGTCAACACTTTATCAAGTATTTTTTTCCAAAAATATTAATTTTTCTTTTTCCAAAGCGGATAAAGAAATTCTTCTATTAAATCATGAATAATTACAATTCCTATTAATTTCTCATCTTGATCTACAACAGGAACAGAATTCAAATGATATTTGGCTGCTATTTCGATTACCTCATGAATCTCATCATCAAATCTAACATGTGATACAGTATCATCCATAATTTCTCTAATTTTAGAGTTTATATCATTAATAATTAAATCCCTTATTGGAACTACACCTTGAATTTTTTCATTTTTATCAGTTATATATATATAATACATAACTTCTTCATCTGGTTTCATCTCTTTTAATATATCTATTGTTTCACCAACTGTTATATCTAGATTTACAGAAATAAATTCTTTACTCATTATACTACCAACAGTTTCATCTTCATAATTTAAAAGTTCTTTTACTTCTTCTGCATCTTCTCTTTCAAGATTTAATAAGATTTTTTCTCTTTCTTCTTCATTTAAATCATCCAATAAATCTGCTATTTCATCATTAGGCATATTTTCAAGAACTTCTACAGCTTTACTATCCGATAATTCTTTTATTATTTCTGCCTTATATTCAGAATCTATCTCTTCTAATGTATCTGCTGCTAAGTCTTCATCTAAAGACTCTAATACCTGTCTTCTTGAAGTCGAGTCCAGTTCTTCTAATATATCTGCAAGGTCTGCCGGATGAAGTGTGGATAATTTCTTGTATGGCAAATTAATCTTTAAATTATTATCTACCATTTCTAAAGATTCAACATCATCCCATCTTAGAACTTTATCACTTGTGTCTTTTCTCATAATTTTAAATATAAATTTTATTAGTCCCCCTATTTTCAAACGTCTATATTTAGCTAGAGGACCTGTCTCAACGCCAATAACTCTATATTCTCCTGCTATCCTTGCAATTCTTAAATCATTAACACTTACAACTTTTTTTCCATTAATATCTACTATTTTTTTATCTAATAGATTTTCTGAAAGAAGATAGCTATATCTCATTGGAAGTATTTCTTTGCTTCCTCTTGTTTTAATTTTTACCTTTCCATCTTTCTCATTAAATTCTATATATCTGAATTCATAATGAAAAGTTACACCATCTTTTCTTAATTTATAACCAATTACCCTTGGATAACCATCTTCAGTAGTTACATAAATATCCTTTAAAATGCCTAAGACGTCTCCAAACTCGTCATAAACCTTTTTCCCTAGAATACTAGAATATAGGAATGTAGATAATTTCATAAATTGTATTCCTCCTTTTTATTTACAGAGAGAATTTGATTTATTTAAATTATCCACATCAACGTATATATACAAATATATATACATACATATATTTTTTAAATTATTATATGTAATTCAAAATTCCTTATTGTATTTAATAAAAATATTACTATAATAATTGTAGTTTAGTGTATTTCAAATAAATGAGTTCTCTCTGAATATATTTAGTTTTTGCCGTATGATAATTAATATTCTGAGGTCCTTCCTCCATCTTTTAATACACCACCTTTTCAATTTAAATCTTAATAAATGTAACTTTAATATTCTTTAAATATTAGTGAAAATCCTAAATTTGTTTTTACTTTTTTGACTACTATTATATTAGTATATTTTAAAAAATAATAGTTGTTCCTTAATTATTATATTATATAGCTTAAAAAAGGCAACAAATTTTTATTTTTATTTATAAATTTATTATTTAGTTTATTTTATCCTTATTAATGTTAATAAATATATCATTATTAGTGCTAAAAGTATTAGATTCCCCCCTATATTTACCGCCCTTAAATATTTGTAAAATCAATCGCTGTATGTTAAACTGAAATCTGTTAAAACATACTTTAAAAATAACTAGCATAATGACTAGTTATTTTTTTAGATATGTATAAATTAAAGATATTAAAAAGAATTGGAGTTAATATATATGAAGCTTTGCAAAGAATTTTTACCTATAAGCAAGGAAGATATGAAACTTAAAGGCATAGAACAATTAGACTTTATAATTGTTACTGGTGACGCTTATGTAGATCATCCTTCTTTTGGTACTGCTATTATTGGTAGAACACTTGAAGCTCAAGGTTTTAATGTTGGTATAATCGCTCAACCTAATTGGCATAATTCTGATGACTTTAAGAAATTAGGCCGTCCTAAATATGCTTTCTTGGTCAATTCAGGAAATATAGATTCTATGGTTAACCATTATACAGCTGCAAAAAAGAAAAGAAGAGATGATTTTTATTCTCCTGGCGGTGAAGCTGGACATAGACCGGATAGAGCTGTTATTGTTTACTGCAACAGAATTAGAGAAGCTTATAAAGATATTCCAATAGCTATTGGTGGTATCGAAGCTAGCCTTAGAAGATTTGCTCATTATGATTATTGGGATGATAAAGTAAGAAGAAGTATTCTTTTAGACTCAAAGGCTGATTTATTAATGTATGGAATGGGTGAAAAAACAATAGTCCAAATTGCTGATTTATTCAGATATGGTGGTCACATTCAAAACATGACTAACATCCGTGGAACTTGTTATGTAACTAAAGATATTTCAAACATTAAAAATTCAATTATTGTTCCTTCATTTGAAAAAGTATCTACTGATAAGGCCTCTTATAATGAAGCTTATAAATTGGAATATTACGAACAAGATTCTATTCTTGGGAAAACCATAATTCAACAATATGGAGATAGATATTTAGTCCAGAATCCACCGCAAGAAAACCTAACACAAGAAGAAATGGATGAAACATATGATTTACCTTACACAAGGACATATCATCCTATATATGAGGATAAAGGTGGTATACCGGCTATAACAGAAGTAAAATTTTCTATAACTAGCCATAGAGGATGTTTTGGTTCTTGTTCTTTCTGTGCATTAACTTTCCATCAAGGAAGAGTTATTCAAAATAGAGGTCAAGAGTCCATCATTGAAGAAGCAAAACTTCTTACTACTTTACCTGACTTCAAAGGATATATACATGATGTTGGAGGGCCCACGGCTAACTTTAGACATAAAGCATGCAAGAAGCAGGAAATTCATGGAACTTGTAAAACTAAACAATGTATGTTCCCTTCACCTTGTAAGAACTTAATTATAGATCATACTGAATACTTATCGCTTTTAAAGAAAATAAGAAAATTACCTGGAATAAAAAAAGTGTTTGTGCGTTCTGGTATTAGATATGATTATTTGATTCATGATAACAATGATGCTTTCTTCAAAGAATTGTGTGAACACCATATTAGTGGTCAATTAAAAGTTGCACCTGAACATGTTGTTCCTAGAGTTTTAGATCAAATGGGTAAACCCACAAGGGATGTTTATGATAAATTTGTTAATAAGTACTTTAAAATAAATAAACAATTAAATAAAAATCAATTTTTAGTTCCTTATTTAATGTCGTCTCATCCCGGCTCAGATTTAAATGCTGCAATTGAACTTGCACAATACGTTAAACACATGGGCTATACTCCTGAACAAGTACAGGATTTCTATCCTACGCCTGGAAGTCTTTCAACTACTATTTACTATACAGGTGTTAATCCTATTACTGGTGAAAAAGTATATGTTCCTAAAACTCAATCTGAAAAAGATATGCAAAGAGCTTTAATTCAGTTTAGTGTTCCAAAAAATTATGAAAAAGTAAAAAAAGCATTAATAAAAGCTAATAGAGAAGATTTAATCGGAAATGGTACAGATTGTTTAATCGGTTATTCTCCTAAAAAACAAGGATATCAAGGAAAAAATAAAAATAATTACTCTAAGAATTCCGTTAAAACCAAATCCATACAATCTTCTAAAGAAAATATCAAAAGAACTTCTAACACTCCAAATAAAAATAATTTTAAAAAATCCAATTCTAATAAAACTAAGTCAAACTCTAGATTTAATTAAAAATTGCATTATTATATAATTATAAATTAGGTGTAAAAAATAATATAAACTTCCTTAGCTATTTAATAAAAAACTAAGGAGTTTATACTACAAATAATTAAGTGAATGATTTTTTAATTGTTTGTTAAGAAATATTTAAGATATATGTAGTATAATTATATTTAATTTGTTGTAATTATTACTGAATCATTATTAAATTCAAATTTATATGGAAAGGGGGATTATTAGTGAAAAAAAATATTTATATTATGGTAAGCCAAACTGGAACCAATTGTTCAAAGATATTACAATTTTTCACACGTGCGCCATATAATCATGCTTCTATTGCTCTTGATGAAAATTTAAATTCTCTGTATAGCTTTGCTAGACAAAATTTATATGTGCCATTAATTGCGGGTTTTGTTAAGGAAAATATAAATGAGGGAATATATAAGCTACATGATAATACTGTATGTCAAATTTATCGTGTATCTGTTACACCTAAGCAATATAAGAATCTTGAAAAAGCAATAAAAGAATTCGAGAAAAATGGTAGTAAGTATCATTATAATTTTGCTGGTCTTGTCGCAATGTTATTCAATATACCTTATCATAGACCATATCATTATGTTTGTTCTCAATTCGTTGCATATGTATTAGAACAATCTAATACAGTAAAGTTTGACAAGCATTTTACTCTAATTAGACCTTATGATTTTTGTGGTATTTTAGAATCATCTGATGTTGATTTAATCTATTCAGGTAAATTAGCTGATTATACTGGTGCATTTGCATAAAAAGAGTTACCATATAAATATTTTTTAAGAAATTTATATGGTAACTCTTTTTATGATTTATTCAATCTTTTAAATCCATTAATAACAAAGTTCATAATTATTAAAAATATAAATTCTCCTATTATGGAATATGGAAATACTTTAACGCCTCCCAAAATTATCACTTCTTCAATCATCACTAATGTTATAGCTAATATTACAAACCATATGCCCTTTTTATTAACAAAGGGTCTATCTAATATTATTACATTTATAATCATTAACGTTCCAAGTAAAAATAATGAAAGTAACGATATTATTACCTCTTTATCCAATTTTATTATAAATCCATAAATGTAGCTTACTTCCATTGTAACTTTAGAAAAACATAATATCGCTATATAAATAATGCCTATTATAGCTACTATAATATAGCTTCCTGTAAACTTCAATTTTTCTGATCGTAAATATACGTAAGATATTGGTATAATCATAAGTGGAATTGTTATATAGTCTAAAAATATTAATGGTTTTAAATAATATAAAAAATTGCTACTTTTAATTAAACATAGACATAGCAAAGCTATATTTCGTAATAAAAATATTGTTATAATAAAAGTTAAATATATTTTTATTTTTTTAGGTGAATACTCTATGTTCTTTTTTATCATCAAAAATGATAAAAATATTATAAGTAACAAAAATATATAATACGCAAAGCTCACAATTTTACACTCCCGTCTAATATTTCGTTACTTATATTTATTATTGTTTATCTTATTTTATACCTAAAACTTTAATTCCTTTTTTTATACATTTAACCCTTAATGGGAAATCCGGACCTCTCTCACCATCAATATCTGTAACTATATCTTCATTAGATTCTATATATAGGTCATCAGTCTTAAAATATACTACCTTATCTGAATCCAAATGTTCACCTCTTAATACCTTTATAAAAAGCGGTATTAATTCTATTATTGGTATAGCTTTGAATATTATTACATCTAATTTTCCATCTTCAACCTCTGCTTCAGTCGCCAAATTAAAACTACCTGCAGTTTTTCCATTAAATATCAATAATAAATACATTTCACCATCGTAAGTACATTCCTTTGATGCCAGCTTTATTTTTAATCTTCTGAAATTAGGAAGCTCCTCTAATCCTTTTAAATAATATGCAAGTTTGCCTATTGTATTCTTTAAGTTAACATCTGTTTTTTGCGAAACATCAGTAAATAAACCTGTACTTGCTACATTTAGAAAATATTTTTCATTAATTTTACCTATATCAATAGCTTTAGGTGTTGAACTTAAAATTTGCATACATGCAGTTTCTACATCGCTTGAAATCCCAAGAAAATTTCCAAAATCATTAGCAGTTCCAACTGGGAGTATTCCTATTGGAAGTTTTATATTTTTCTTCTCCATAGCATTAACAACTGAGTCCACAGTACCGTCTCCTCCAGCTATTAAAACATATGCATATGTTTCATCCACAATATCAAGAGCTTCATCTAAGTTTCTTCCCTTCTTTATTCTATAGGGAACAATAATCATTCCTACTTCTTGATGAATTCTTATTACATTATCCAATTCATCTATTATTCCATTTTCACCTGAGTAAGGATTATAAATGAATCTAACTTTTTTCATAAAAGAAATTCTCCTTTCTAGAGTTATTAATTTACATCTTTTTCCTGTCCACATAAAAATTATTATACCATTTTAAAATTATAGTGTCGAGAATAAAAAACTATTGTACATAATATATTTACATATAATAATAATCTTAATATATATTAATAATAATTTAAAGTTACTTAACATCTTATATTATTTACATTTATATGGTATAATAATTTTTTGTAAGTAGTCTTTAATTTCTAGGAGGATTTCTATGAGGAAAAGTTGTATTCCAAATGTTTTTACCTTCATCAATCTATCTTGTGGAATTATATCTATTTTATTAACAATGAATTTTAATTATGCTTCTGCATGTATTTTTATTTTATTAGCCGGTTTAGTAGATAGATATGATGGTAGAATTGCTCGTTTTTTGGATGTATCTAGTGATTTAGGAAAAGAATTGGACTCTCTAGCTGATTTGGTTTCATTTGGTGTAGCACCATCAATATTAACATATATACTATTTGATTTTCAAAATTTTGGTCCAAAAGGATTGTTAGGATTCATTTTACTTTTATTATTCCCCATTTGCGGTGCATATAGACTTGCAAGATTTAATGCAGTTCAATTTGATGGATGTTTTACAGGTATACCAATAACAATTGTCGGATGCTTTATGGCATTATATGATTTACTTACTTTAAATAAAGCGATACCTATAATTGTTCCTATATTTTTAATGATTTTAGGTTCGTATTTAATGATAAGTAATATTAAACTAAGAAAATTTTAGTAAAAAAACTATGCTAACTTAAGCATAGTTTTTTCTACATATAATCTACTCGTCATCTTCTTCCCTATTTGATGAATTTTTAAAATTTAATTCATTATCTATTTCTGTAAATATGTGATCTTTTTCTGTATTAGATGAAATATAACTATGTTTAACTTTACAATATTTTAAGTAGCTTGTTTCACATCTGTCTAATGTATCAATTAGTTTATCAATTAGTTCCCCAAGTTCATCAGATCTTTCTATAGCCTTCCTAACCTCATTTTTTTTAGACACATTTATATTATTTAGCTCAGCTGCTCCAGCTATTAACAATCTATATGCATTAACATATGTTCCTAGTAAATTACTTAAATTTTGTATATCTATATATTGCTTATCTAGCAAATCATTGTAATTCATATTTCCTCCAAAAAATTGCTCCCTATCTTATTCTATATATATCCTTTTAATAAAATACCCTTATTTTTTTTGTCTCATAATTAAAATTACTATATTTTTAAAATTAAATGAGAGCTACTAAGAAGTAACTCTCATTTAATTATTTATATATTATTTTTTAACTCCTCTTCTATAAATTGCTCATCAATAATATTAAATATGCTTTCACTCTTTTTATAATTTACACGTTCGGAATCTTCAGTACTATAATCTTCTTTTTTTGAAAAGGGATAGAGATTTCTTAATAAATTTTCTTTATACCGAAATTCCGCTTCGCTCTTTTCCTCTACTATTATTTTTTCTTCTCGAACCAAATTTTCTACATAATTCACTGGTATGCTATATTCATCTGGATAACTAAAAAACATTTATTTTCACTCCTATTTACAATCTATATATTCTAATTTTTCAAAATATGACTTTGGATATTTGCATAATGGACATTTTTCTGGCGCTTTGTCGCCTTCATATATATATCCACAATTTAAGCATTTAAAATAACATTCTTTATCACATTTAAAAGTTTTATTTTCTTTTATTTCTTTTGCTAGTTTCAAAAACTTTTCTTTATGACTAAATTCTACTTCTTGCAGTTCCTTATAAAAATGTGCAATATCATCAAATCCTTCTTCTCTAGCAACTTTTTCAAATTCTTTATATATAAATTCAGATTCTTCAGCTTCACCAAGAGCTGAATCAATTAAATTACTTTCAGTATCACATATTTTTTCTAAGTACCTTTTGTATGCTTCCCTAGCATGAGCATATTCATTTCCTGATATTTGATCAAAAACTTCTGATACCCACATAAATCCTTCTGATTTTGCTTTTTCAGAATATAGATTATATTTTGTTCTAACTCTACATTCCCCTGCATAAGTTTTATATAAATTTTTCTCTGTTTTACTTCCATTCAAGTCCATAAAAATCTCCAAATATTATTACATATAAACAGAATATTCATTTTCTATAATTCTGTTACTATACATTAATCTCTAATATCTTTCATTTTTCAACATGCTTTCCTTAACATTTTTCAAATGTGTTAGCATTGATTCACTTGCTTTTTTAAAATCTCCGTTTTCTATATAATCAATAATTTCCTTATGCTCTTGATTAGCTATACTTCTATATTGTGGTACTGCCCCAGATAATATTAAAAAGCGTTTTGCTATTAAATTAGTTTTCTTTATCATTTCATTTAAAAAAGAATTACCTGTACACTCTGCAATGGCAATATGAAATTCATAGTCTAATTCTATAAATTCATAACCCTTTTTATCTTCTAACATTCTCACTTCTTCTATATATTTATATTTTAATTCCTCTATTTGTTCCTTTGTTATCTTATCTTTTAATAATGATACTGCTAGTGGTTCTAATGATTCTCGCACAAATGCAATATCATCAATATCCTTTTGAGTAATGTCAGAAACTATTACATTTTTATTTTTATCTATATATGCAATTTCTTCAAATACAAGTTTAGATAGTGCACTTCTTATTGGTGTTCTACTTATTTGTAATTCCTTTGCAAATTTTTCTTCTGCTAAAATTTCACCTGGTTTTAATTTATTATAAATTATTGCTTCTCTAATTACTTCATAGGCCCTATCTGCTAACGACTTATTTCTTTTAACTAAGCCCAACTTTTCCATTTCCTAATTCACCCCTATTTATAAATACTATATACAAATACAAATATAAATTAAAAATTACTATTTTAAATTGAGTATATATTATTCTATTCATTTACTATGCATGTTTAAACTTAATATATACTTATATATTAATTAACATGTATTATAATATCAATATCAATTTCGCTTTTAGTTTCCTATATATTTGTATAACTATATAGGATGTATTTTAACATTTATTAAATTCTATTTTTAAGCAAAGTATTCTTTATATGTAATTAAAATCGAAGCAGATAGTTTCGATAAAATTACTATCTGCTTCGATTTCTTTATACTATATTTAATTGTTTTTGTGAATCACACGTAATAATAACAGTTTGTGTATCACTACCTTGAGTAACTAATTTCACATCATTCCCCCAGAGTTCCTGTATATATTGTAATGTAGCTTTTGCATATGATAAATCTAGACTTCTTCCATCATATACATTTTCTAATGTCAATGTCCTATCATTCTTATTAAGATCAGCCACCCGTACATATGGTATACTTCCAATACCACATGTATAACTTATAGTATCACGTATACTTTTCCATCCATCTTCATCTGATATTTCTTCAATTATTGTATCAAATGTCCTTTGATTATACTGAAAAAGATTTAGCTCTTCACACAATTCTCTTGTTAAATATCTTCTAAGGAATGATGAATCTCTATCAACTTCTCTAACTTCAAAAATCTTTTCTTTTCCATATTTTTTTTCAAGATATTCAAATATTTTAAATCCAATGTAATATGGATTTAATCCACCTATAGCAGGTGCTATAACATCATTATGCCTTTTTATAAATTCTAAATGTAATTCCTGTGATAAATCTAATTGTTTCAAAATATTATAATGAGTATAACTTGCCCATCCTTCATTCATTATTTTAGTTTCAATTTGTGGAAGAAAATACTCTGCTTCTCTTTTTACAATTCTTAAAATAGTTTTTTCCCATTCCTCTAAAGAACCATATTCAATTATAAATCCCATAATATCATCAACTGGCTCTAATGGTATTTTATCTAAATCCGGTAAGTTTATTTCTTTATTGTAATCTAAAAAGCTACGATTTTCTTTTTTAATTTCATAGTCTTTTATAATATTTTCTTTTCTCTCATTATCTGATAGTTCCTTAACTCCAATGGTTCTTCCAACTTGATATTTTATAGCATGTGCTGCATCTAATATTCTCTCTACTTTTTCATATCCAATACTTGGATCATCAATATATGATCGTATGATTTTTGAGTCCAAATTAAACATTTCTAATGTATATTTGGCTCTAGTCCCTTCTTTAAATAATCTGTTATTTTTGAAGAAATCATTATGCCCATAAACATGTGCCATTGTTAATATTTGAAGCAACAATGTATTATCTTTCATTAAGTATGCTAAACAAGGATCGGAGTTAATTACCATTTCATAAGGAAGTCCTGTCAAATTTAAAGAATATAACATTTTATTTTTTTCATATGATTTTCCAAAACTCCAGTGTGGATATCTTGAAGGCATTCCCACATAAGATTCATAACCAATCATCTCATTAAAACCTATCATTTCAAATTCTTGATTATAAAATTCTAATCCATATTCTTTAGCCTTTTTTTCTATTTTTTTATTCCATATTTTTAAATCAGCTATTGTATAATTCAAACTAATCTTCCTCCTTTAACTCCTTCCTAAGCATTACTTTCAGTGCATCCCATAAATCTTTCTTTTCTTTTATGATCACAGGAACAAACCGTTCATTTGTTATTTCTTTCTTAAACTTATGATACATTGTTGTTGTATATGTTGATGGCAAAAGCTCTGCATACCCAAACATATTACTTATTTTACAAATCTTTTTAACAGCTTCTATTGCTCTTTCATTATCTTCAGACCAGTTATCACCATCACTAGCATAAATAGGATATATATTCCATGAGCCTACTGGATATTTCTCTTCTATTAATGATAAAGCTTCATTAATTCCACTTGAGATATAGGTTCCCCCTGATTCTGACCTATGAAAAAATTCATATTCATCAACTCTTTTTGCTACTGTTGTATGATATATAAATTCAAATGCAATATTGTTATACTTTCTCTTAAGAAATGTAGCTAATACAAAAAAATATGATCTTGCTAAATATTTTTTTGTAATATCCATAGAACCAGATGCATCCATTATGAAAATCATAACTGCATTACTAACTTTTTTAGGTTTCAGCTTTACTCTATAATATCTTAAATCATCTTCTCTAAACGGAAATCTATCTATTTCTTCTTTACTTCCAACTTCATTTAGAGCTCTCTTTTTTCCCTGCTTTCTAGCGATTTTAGTAACCACTGTTTTCTTTTTTGCTAACCTTGGTCGTATTCCACGAGATTTATATCCCCTCTTTTTCCCATTTGTCTCATTTACTATTTCCGAATATTTTTTCTTATCTAAATTAGGCAGATTCAAGTCTTCTGCAATATAATCCATCAACTCTTCAAGTGTGATTTCAGTTTCATATACATCATCACCTTCATGATTTCCTGCCCCTTTGTTTCCTTGACCTTGATTACTTTTTCCATTTCCTATTTTTTCTCCACGCTTTTCGTTACCTTGACCAGTAGCTACTCCCTTTGAATTTTTTCCATACACAAACTGATATTCTTTAATACCTTTAATAGGTATTTTAAATTTTTTATTTTTGCTTTCTCCAACTATACTTTCTTCTGATAATATATCTCCTAAATTTTCTTTTATTGATTTCTCTACAAGCTGCCTATGTCTTCTTCTATCTTCTATGGATCTGTCATGATCAATTGGGTTATTCGTATAATCCCTAAAAATAGCCATATACTACTTTAATCCCTCCATAAGTTATTAGCTGCATATTTTAATATTACATCGCAACAATGGAGGCAATAGCCATTTCTTTGCATCTCTTCGACCATAGAATCATATTTTTCCGCTTGTTCTTTATCTCTAACTTTTGATTTTGTTATTATTCTTGATAAATCCTTAACTGATGCTGTTAATTTCTTCTCTATAGCTTCTTTTAATGGTTCATACGATGTATAATCTAATTTTCCACCATTTCTAACAATATAAAACATATATGAAGTTACATCAGATCTGAATCCTTTGCTAGACGCTGCATAAACTCCTATTTGTTCTTCTATACTTCTCATAAAGTCTTCATCTGGATTTAATTCTTCTCTTGTTGATTCATCTTTAATTTTTGTCTTATTTACATAAGCTTCAGCATTATCTATATAGTTATTAAATAAACTTTCTGCTTGTTCTCTAAATGAATGGATAAATGTCTTTGTGATTTCTTTTTCAAGTACTTTATTATATTCTTTTCTAATGCTGTCCTGAATAAATGCAAGATACCTCTTCTTATCATCAGCTGCAATATCCATCTCCTTTACAGACTTAATTATGCTCTCCATTATACTAAGAGGATTTATACAATCATGCTCGGATTCTGAAATAGCATTATCTATGGTCTTTATTATGAATCTTGTACTAATTCCTTTCATACCTTCATATTGACCTGCTTCTTCTCTGAGTTCTTCAATATCAATTTTCTTTGTAGTTCCTTTTTCAACTATCTCGTCACCATTATAAATCTTTAATTTAGTCATTAGATCTACTTTAGCTGAAGGTACTAGTCTTGAAAGAATTGCAAACATAGCAGCAATTTCAATTGTGTGTGGTGCTATATGTGCTTTAAATGTACTTTTTCTTAGTATTTTTTCATATATTTTCACTTCTTCATTAAGCTCTAGACAATAGGGTACTTCAACCTTTACTATTCTATCTAATATAGCTTCATTAGTATGATCTGATTTGAATTTATTCCATTCTGCTTCATTTGAATGAGCTACAATAACTCCATCAAAATATATCATTGATCCTTTACCTGGCGATGGAACAGATTTTTCTTGAGTAGCTGTAATTATTGTATGGAGATATTCAACATCATTTTTAAATACTTCTATAAATTCAACTAACCCTCTATTACCAACATTAAATGCACCATTTAATGAGAATATCCTTGGATCATCTTCTGAAAACAAGTCCATTTTAGATATATCTATGGATCCTGTTAATATTGAAGTATCCTGATTATTAGGATCAACTGGCGGAACTACTCCTATTCCCTTCCTAGATCTAATTGAAAATCCAACTTTTTCTACTGGGAAATCTTCATATTTTCCACCTAGTTCATTTAATAATTTATATTTACATACTGGACATAAATCTCCTTCTATCTTTATCCCTAGCATATCTTCAAATCTACTTCTTAAATGCTTTGGGATAAGATGAAGTGGTTCTTCATGCATAGGACATCCTTTTAATGCATAAACTGAATCACAATTTTCTAATGCTATTTTTAAACTTTCTACTATAGAAGATTTTCCTGCTCCTACAGGACCAACTAAATACAATACTTGTCTCGCTTCCTCACCTTTCATTGCAGCTGATTTAAAATAACTAGCTATTTTCATTACAACTTTATCTATCCCATAGAAATCATCTTTAAAAAAACCATATTTTCTTACTACTTGATTCCCATAAATTTTTCTCACCCTAGGATTCTCATCAGGCTTTAGCTCTTCAACTCCTTTATTTAATATCATTTCGTATACTCTTTGATGCGCTAATTTATATATGTCTGGATTATTTTTTAATATTTCTAGATAATCTAAAAATTTACCTTCAAATTTCTCTGTGCTTCTTTTTTCGCGGTCTATCTCTATAAATTCTTTGAAATCCATAAATCCTCCCCCCTTCTTATTAAAATATATTCAATCAAAAGGTGACAGTATTCCTAAAAATCAAATCTTTTATATATACATACATATATTAAATGTTATACCCCAAATTTTAACATAGATTCTCAATCATTTTCTTTCTATATCCACAACATAATAGAGTTCTATGTACTGCTACAATACATATAGTTTTTATAATTTTATCGTCATATTTAGAATTTACAAATAAAAATAAGTTAATACAATAAATGCTGTACTAACTTATTAAAATTGTTATTCAATTTTTTCTGGGTCTTTATATTCAAGCCCTTTTGTATCTACTGTAATTGACTCAATAACTACATCTTCTTTAGGTGCATCATTTGAATCTGTATCCACTTTTTCTATATTCTCTACTACTTCAATTCCTGAAATAACCTTTCCAAATGCAGCATACTCTCCATCAAGATGTGGTGCATCTTCAGACATTATAAAAAATTGACTTCCAGCACTATCAGGATTATTA
Organism: Clostridium butyricum; assembly: GCA_015058475.1. Classification (GTDB taxonomy): domain Bacteria; phylum Bacillota; class Clostridia; order Clostridiales; family Clostridiaceae; genus Clostridium; species Clostridium butyricum_B. Next base: position 36,898 of record SVCF01000009.1, read on the forward strand.
GATCTTGCCATAGATATTACACCTTTTGTATGCTTTAAACTATTTGCAAAACCATTTGATGTGAATTCTCCAACTATTGAATATCCTGGACCACCTGTACCTACACCATCAGGATCTCCCCCTTGTATCATGAACCCTTTAATTACTCTGTGAAATTTTAAACCATCATAAAATCCACTATTAGATAACGATATAAAATTATTTACTGTATTAGGAGCAACTTCTGGATATAATTCTAATTTAACTGTTCCATAATCCTTTATTTTCATTGTTACTATTGGTAATTTTTCATTTGATTCTACAATTTCTTTTGAAGTTTCCTCTTGAATCTTTTCTGTAGCATCTTTTTTGTCTTTATTAGTATTATCAGATCCACATCCCACTAAATTAAACATTCCAATAATCAACATAAAACAAATTAATAATATATGTTTTTTTCTCTTCATTTTTCTCCTCTCTTTCTACCTTATACTATTTCTCATGTTATACATTAATAGTATATCATAATAATGGTATTTTCATAATATTTTATATTTAATCTGCTTTATTATTATATTTTGTTGTATATTACTCATTTAATTACATTTTTAAAAAACGCATTACACAATATATTTGTTAAAAATGATGAGTTGATTTCTCTTAATAAATAATATCAATTTAGAAAAAATACCGATATCGGAATAGCACTTATAACAGAAAAAGATTATAACAAATTATTTCAATTGATATTAAAAGAAGCAATGATTATTACATCAAGTGATGTTGGAACTATATATGTATATGAAAATAACACTATATTATTTAAAATCTTTACTTAGTTTAAAATATAAAGGACGATGCTGAATAATATACAATTCAACATCGTCTTCATTTAACCTGATTAAACTATATTTTTAAGCCATTTCTTTTGACTATAACGCTTTGTTCCTAAAATAAATTTATATATTTCTTCAAACATTACCATAGCATAAACAATATGTATTGGTAGTCCTAAAAATATACCGCCTAAAAATGCAAATGGTATTCCAATCACCCATACACCTGTAATATCCAAAAGTAGTGCTGCTTTTGTGTCTCCACCACTTCTTAATACACCTACAATATTAACAAGATTAAACATTTTAAATGGCAAATACATTATAAATACAATTAAACATTTGCTTATATCTGATGTTATAGTTTCACTGACAGAGAATAATCCTATAAGCGGTGTCTTTATTAAAAAACATACCACTCCCATAAATAAACTTAAGCCTAATTGCATAATAATTAAATATTTCGCATGAACTTCTGCTTTTTCTAATTTATTAGCACCTAATTCATTTCCCAATATTACCGCTGTAGCAGATCCAATTCCTTGGAACATTACTGTAATAATTTGTTCGACATTTTGCGTTATTGTTATGGATGCTACAGCACCATCACCCATTCTTCCATATACTAAAGAATACATTGTTACTCCAAGTCCCCACATAAATTCATTAATAATAACTGGTGTAACCGTAGTAAAAAATTTCTTTATAAACTCTTTATTAAAACCTACTAATTCTTTTACCTTTGCTGCTGCTGGTCCCTTTTTTATGTATATTATAAGTAAAATACTTACACATTCTATTATTCTTGCAATTAATGTACCAAGTGCTGCACCTTGAACGCCTAATTTAGGAGCTCCAAAATGCCCAAATATTAATGTATAATTCAAAGTTATATTTATAAAAATAGATAGTAAGCTTATTGCAACTGGTAATCTTACTTCATTAACTGAACGTAAAATTGAGGTATATACATTGGTTATTGCCGTTAATGGATAACTTATTGCCACAATAATTAGATATGAAGCTCCTATAGTGATTGCATTTGTGCTTGGTGTAAAAATGCTCATAACAAATTCAGGACATAATACTCCTGGAATTACAAAAAAAATAGAACCTATTAATCCTATTATTAATGAGATTCCTAGCACTCTTCTGATACTTTTTATATCTTTTTTCCCAAAATACTGTGATGTAAGTATGGAAGAACCACTACATATTCCAAACAATAATAAACTAAAGACAAAAAAAACTTTGTTCGCTAATCCAACAGCTGCAATAGTAGTTTCGCCTAAGCTTCCAATCATTAATATATCTATAAAATTTAGAATTGTATTCAAAAGTAATTGAACAGTTATTGGTATAGCTATTGCTACTGTTTTTTTGATAAATCTTTTATCGTCTATCATATTTCTGTAAATTTGTATAATATTCATCTCTTCTCCTCCTAATTTCATATTATCATATAATTATTTACTTAAAAAGATATATTTTTATAATATAGTAAATATATATTAATACTATAATAATACAACATTATAGTAAGTTTCTATAATTTGATTATTATACTATTATTGGATATAATTGTTGATGTATATTACTTTATTAGGAGGAAATTTAATGAAAAAAAAGTGGGAAGTTGAAGTTGATGGTGTAAAGCATGAAATCCAGTATAAGCCTAGCTTTGGGAAAAAAATAATAGTCGATGGCGAGACCTATAAAGTTAAATCATCTAATTGGTTTATTAATGTAATTGATTATGCCATCAATTTTGGTAATACTGAATGCAAATTAGTTGTAATTGGAAATAAAGCAGATTTAGCTGTTAACGGTACTTTTTTAGGTACAAGCAAACCTTATGAACCAGTTTCTAGTATCCCTTCATGGATTTGGGTTCTTGTAGGTATAAGTACATTAGGTGGTATGTTATGGGCTGGAATTTTAAGCTTACTTATTGGATTATTAATGAGTACATTCTATATTCAATTTGGACTTCAAAAGAAAAATAATGCTACCATTATCTGCTTTGCTGGTTGTACTATTCTTCAATTAGCACTTGGCTTTGCAGCAGCAGCTCTTCTATTATAATTGTATAAGGATACAATATTTTATGAGCTATGATAATAATGATTTAACACCAATTAATTCAACAAAAGCAGTAGTAACAAATCAATATCCTAAGAAAAACAATGGAATGGCAATTACATCATTAGTATTGGGGATTATGTCTTGCATACTTTGCTTTTCACCTATGTATTCTATCATTACAGGATTAATTAGTTTAATTTTAGCAATTATCAGTTTAATACAAAAGCGTATTGGTTACGGACTAGCTATTGCTGGAATAATCACATCTGTAATTGGCATAATTCTAGGTGGTATTTTCTTTATTTTATATGTTTTAGTTATCATATAATTTATATGTAAATAATGATTTTCTATTACATAACTAAAAAGAGAAAAACTATTAAAAACAGATCTAAATAGCTTTTCTCTTTTTTATATCTTTTTTTTATTTTATTTTGTTTGAAAATAATTATATAATGCACCTAGTTTATTTGCATCATTTCCATATTTACATCTTTTTATAACCGGCTTTATAGTTCCCTCTAACTCTGTATTTTTCATTAAATCATCTAGATGCTTGTTTACTTGATCTATATAATCTTCTCTTTCACTTATTGCACCACCAAGTACAATTACTTCTGGATCATAAGTATACTGAATATTATATATTCCTACAGCCATAATATAATAATACTTATCTACTTCTTTTATAGCTATTTCATCACCTTTTTCATATAAGTCAAATACATCAAGTCCACTTAAACTTCCTATTTCTAATCCTTTCAATCTTGTTACATTATTAGCTAATTGAATAGTAGATCCAGCTTTACTCCAGCTAAGACACTTAACACCATCATCATCAAAAGTGCAACTTACAGAACAATATCCAAATTCTCCTCCATGTTTATGAACTCCAACATGTACTTTTTTATCTTTTACAATGGCTCCACCAATTCCTGTTCCACATACAATAAATGCTAGATCACTATTTTCTTTTCCAGCACCAAGCCAACATTCACCTAAAGCTGCACAATTTGCATCATTTTCAATAGCACAATCTAATCCAGTACCTTCTTTTATTATTTCTTTAAAATTAGGTCCATGTATATATGGTATAGCACTTAACCCTCCAATTATTCCTGTATCAGAATCTACTGCACCTGGTGCACTTATTGCAACAGCTTCCACATTAAATTCTTCTTTCATTTTATTTGTTATATTTAATAATTCCTCAAAAAATTCTTCCTTACTATCTGGTGTTTTATAACTATCATTTTTCTTAAAATCCCCATTTTCTGAAATAACAGACCATTTTACAGAACTTCCTCCGATATCAAAAACCATATAATTTTTCATCTTATTATTACCTCACTTTTTATATATAATACTTAAATACTTAGAATAAAAAACTATGCCACATTTTACCTCTAAGTACATTATAATTATAATTTATTTAAAAACATTTTCTAGTTAAATCATAATAACATTTATTTTTATTAATATGTGTTTAGTAAAAAGGCTTTTTAATGAAAGTTAATAAAATTCTTCATTAAAAAGCCCTAAAACTTTATTTTAGCTATAATAATTATTATACTATTATTTTATTAAAATCCATTATTCTCTGCAACTTCTTTAATCCATCTTCCTGATTTCTTTATTGTCTTTATTTGAGTAGGTAAATCTACTGCAATAAATCCATATCTATTTTTATAAGCATTAGCCCATGACCAACAGTCAATTGGAGTCCATGTATGGTATCCAAAGCAGCTTGAACCTTCTTCTATTCCTTTGTGAAGATATTCTAAATGTTCTTTATAGAAATCAATTCTGTAATCATCTTCTATTGAACCATCAGCATTAATATATTTTTCTTCACCTTCAACACCCATACCATTTTCTGAAATATACCATGGAATATTGTTGTAATTATCTCTAATATTAATAGCTATATCATACATACATTGTGGATATATTTCCCATCCTCTGTATGGATTCATTCTTCTTCCTGGCATTTCATAATTATCAAAATACTTATCTGGCATCCAACCGTTAGATTCATCAAATGGTGTTTCTTTAGCTTTAACTCTTCTTGGTTGATAATAATTTACTCCTAAGAAGTCAATTGTGTTATTTTTGATTATTTCTAATTCTTCTGAAGTTGATTCCCAGATAACATTATCTTTTTCAAGGACCGTTACTAATCTTTCAGTAAAATGCCCCTTTATTGCTGGATCTAAAAATGAATTGTTAAAGAAATCTTCTGTAAATTCTGATGCTTTAACATCTGCTTCATCTTGAGATCTTGGATATGCAGGAGTTAAGTTAAGAATAATACCTATTTGTCCATCTTTAGCAATTTCACATTGCCTAAATGCTTCAATTGCTTTTGCAGATGCTAGATTTATATTATATAAAACTTGAACTGCTTTCTTTCCATCAACTATCTTTGGATAATGAAACTCATATAAATATTCGCCTTCAACAACTACCATTGGTTCATTAAATGTAGTCCAGTATTTAACTCTATCTCCAAATAACTCAAAGCATTTTTTTGCAAATACAACAAATAAATCCACCACTTTTTTAGATTCCCATCCGCCATATTTATCATATAATTCAACAGGTAAATCAAAATGATGTAAATTCATTATAGGTGTTATATCATTAGCTATAAATTCATCAATTACTGCATTATAAAATCTAACTGCATCTTCATCTACTTCTCCAGTTTCAAAATCTTTCATTAATCTTGTCCATTGTATAGAAGTTCTTAAACTATTTAGCCCAATTTCTTTAATTAACTTTATATCTTCTTTATAACTATTATAAAAATTTGATGCTACGTTTGGTCCTACGCCATTAAAGAATTCTTCTGGTGATATATCAAACCAGTGGTCAAACACACTTGCATGTTTCTTATTGAATCTTCCTTCAGATTGTGGACCTGATGTTGCTGATCCCCACCAAAAATTTTCTGGAAATTTAAATTGTATACTCATTATTCTTCCTCCTAAAATTTATTTATATTTAAATATTCAAGTAAATATATTTCACATAAATTTATTTATATAAAGTTTTATTATTTCAGTTAGATGTTCGTATTCTATTTTTTGTAAGATGCAATACATATATTGAATTTTACTTTGTTACCATTAACATTCTCTCTAACATTGTTTCTTTTAATTGATAGAAGTTTGGATTATAAAGCATATTTTCTCTCAGAGTATTTCACCGACTCTCCTAAAGCATAGCAGCTCCAATAAGCCCAGCATTATCTCCAATTTCAGCAACTCTTATATCTACCATACTCAAATCAGCAACTTTACCTTTAACAGCTTCTGCAATCTTAGGTATTAAAAAAGAATTATTTATTGGCACTGCGCCGCCAAGTACTATTACCTCAGGATCCACAACTGATATAATATTTGCAATACCAATTGAAATATTATCAATCCACTTTTCAATAATAGATGTTATTTCTTCATCATTACTGTTATATAAATCAAATACTTCTTTTGTTGAAAGTTGCTTATTCTTTCTTGGACTAGCTATTCTTGCTATATTAACACCACTACATTGTCCTTCTAAAGAGCTCTTGTTTAATCCTGGCTGAACATATTCATCTTCGTTAATAATCATGTTATAAATTTCAGCAGCCTGACTATGTGCTCCATTAATTATTTTTTTGTCTAAAATTAAGCCTCCACCTACACCAGTAGAAATTGTTATATAAAATACTGATTCAGCTTCTTTTGCTGCTCCCACAACTGCTTCTGCAAGTCCCGCAACATTTGCATCATTATTAACCTTAACTGGAAGATTTAATTTTTCACTTAAATATTCTTTAATATTGAAGTTTTCCCATCCTTTTAAATTAGGAGGATTAAGAATTCTTCCAGCCTTTAAATCTAAAGGACCTGGAGCCCCAACACCAACTTTTTCAAACTCATACTCTTTCCATTGATTTTTTATACAATCTACAAGCTTGTTTAAATTATATTCAGCACCACTTGTAACTTCATTAGCTGTTTTAAATGTATCTATTACTTCTCCTTCTTTTGAAATAATAGCTGCTCTAAGGTTAGTCCCACCAATATCTATTCCTATGAAATATGACATTATAAACACCTCATTTTTAATTTTTATTTTTCTACTACTCTTAATATTTCCTTTTCTTCAGTATTTATATTTGGAACATAGCTTTTTAATAGTGTAAAGTTTCCTACTAATTCATACTCTCCAAGAGTAGCAGGAATAAATATGCTGTCTCCCATTAATATTCTTTCTTCTCCACCATTATATTTAATTGTTCCTTCGCCATCTACACAAGTAAATAAATAGAATCTTTCTTTATCACTTGCTTCTTTTACACTAGTTTTAACTTCATATTTTTGTATTGTAAAAAACTCACTTAAACATAAAACAGTCTTATCATAGTTGTCATTTTTCATTGTAATTCCTTGAGAATTTTTACCTTCAAGAGAAAAATCTATTACATCTAATGCTTTTTCAACATGTATTTCTCTGCCTCTATTGTAATCGTAAACTCTATAAGTAGTATCACTACTTTGTTGAATTTCAGCTATCAATACACCTTCACATATTGCATGTACTAATCCACTTTTAACAAAGAAAAAATCACCTTTTTTAACTGGAATTTTATTCAAACACTCATCTAAGGTACCATTTTCTAAAGCTTCTTTAAAACTATTTTTATTGCAATTTTTTGTTCCAACAATAAGACTTGCATCTTCTTCAGCATCAATAACATACCAAGCTTCTGTTTTTCCTAAATCCTTTTCAACTCTGCTTGCATATTCATTATCAGGATGCACTTGAACTGATAATTTATCGTTTGCAGTTATAAGTTTTATTAGAAGTGGGAATTCTTCTGAATTCATATCTGTTCCTAATAATTTTTCTTTATATAAGTCTATAATTTCATTAAATCTTTTACCTTTCAACTGTCCATTAATTACAGTTCCTGTTCCATTTTTATGACAAGCAATATCCCAGCTTTCACCTATAACCTTATCTGGAACGTTATTTCTAAATTTATTTAATCCATCTCCCCCCCAGATTCTTTCATAATATAAATTTTCAAATTTTATTGGATACATAATGAAATCCCCCCTAATAATCTTCTTACTATAATAGTATAACTTTTCGAGTAAATTTTCAATATGTTATATCTTTTAAATTAAAGATAATATTTTTATTTTAATGCTTATATGTATATTTATGTAATATAAGTTAAATTAAAGAGGCTATCATGATTTAAAGTTATGTTTTTAAATTAGATAGCCCCAATACTTTTCCTATAAAAAATGTTATAAGATTATATTATTAATTAACCCATTCGCCATTATTATTAACCTTATATCCATTAATCACTTCATTTATAGCCATTTCTCCATTTTCTTTTAGATAGTACCATCTTCCATTAGTATCCTTAAACCAACCTTTTTTCATAGATCCATCTTCATTTAAATAATACCAGTTTCCATCTGAATTCTGATTCCAACCTACTTTTGTTTCAGCATTTGTATTTACAGCTTTAATATTATCAAAATACATCTTTGATTCTACAGTCCAAGTTCCAGTACTTCCTTGTGGTTTAATTGTATTACACCATATCCCCATTTTTTCTATATTAGCTAAATCTAAAGTTCCTCCATTTTTGCCTTTAAATTCACTAAAAGGTATAGTTAAAACTTTGGCTTCTGTTGTAGCTGCAAATTCAGGAAGAAACACCTCAAAATCTTCACCATTTGAAGTTATCTGTATAACTAGCTTTTGACCATATCCATCTGGCTTACACCATAATCTTAGAGCATCACAGTCTGTCCAGTCAGCTCCAACTGTTCTTGTTATTCCAGCCCATCCTTCTGAAATCTTTTCTGTTGAAATCTTATAATTAAATTCCAGTCCATATTCTCCATTACTATAATTTTCTGTTTTTAATTGTGGTTTAACATAACATCCAGCTCCAGAATTTGTGGCCCATACTGCATCCAAAAGATCTTGTTCTCCTATATAACTCTCAAAATCGTCTACAACTTTTGGATCTTTATTAGGCTCTTTCACATTAAATAATGCAGTTATTGAATTCAATTTAGTATTACCTGAATACAGATCAATTGTTCCAATTGTCTTACCTATTTTATCCAAAATATTTTGATCTATATATCCACTGTATATATTATTATCTAAATTAGCTTTAATTGTTTCTATTATATCTCCATTCTTATTTTTTATTATAAATCTAATATCACCACTATAACCTTTTACCGATGCTGTAATTTTCACTGGTTTTAGTATTCTATTTCTAGATGCTGGAGATGTTATAAAACCATAACTATAAGAATCAGTAATTTTAGTATTAACCTTTCTATAGTTTCCTGTTTGATTGGCAAATATTGATTTTTCATCATTATAATAATCTATAAATTCGTTTATCATTTCATGGCCTTCTGTATCATTAGCCATAAATGGAGCAAAGAAATTTTTTGTATCAAAATTCGCCCATACCATATAATATGGCATATTTGATTCTGATACTATATCAGAAATATCTTGGAACCAATTCTTGTTAAGATTTCCAGCTAATATTGCAGCGCCAGTATCAGATATTATTCCAGTTTCTGATACTGCTGAAAGTTTTTTTCTTTTATCTGCAATTCCTTGTACGAGCTTAATAGTATCTTTGAAACTTGACATCCATGGATCTTCTTTTGAATCACTTAGTGGAGTAGTATTTTCATAAATATCAAAAGCTAAAACATCTATAAATTCATCACCTGGATAACGTGATAAATAATCATTTTCATCCTCAAATGGTCCATTTGGTGAATATACATATAAAAAATTATGAACTTCTTTAGTATCTCTTAAATATTCTACAGTGTATCTATATAAGTTTTTATATGCTTCTGAATCACAAAAAGCTTTTCCCCACCAGAACCAGCTTCCATTATTCTCATGAAACGGTCTAAAAAGTACTGGTACCCCTACATCTTCCAACTTATTTGCATATTCTGCTATCATATCTAAATATCCAATATAAACTTCGTTTAAATCACCTCCTCGCATTATTCTAGAAACCACATCTCCAGTTGTAACATTTGGTGTGTATCCAGAATAATCATATTTACCATCTATTTTTCCTTTTTTAGCCACTTCTGCAAAATTAGGCATATGACACGACATAGCTATAATTCCACCCTCTTTTGAAGCATCTATTCCTAACTCGGCGGCCTTAGTAATAAGATCTAGGCCTTTTTCTTTTTCTTCATCACTTAATTGAAGCTCTGCACCTGTTAATGATAGTGAATCTATTCCAGAGATAGCTGCTATTGATCCTGTTACGTCCTTTGTATCTGAATTTGTTCCACTATCCTTAAGAATAGCTTTATGATGAGTGTCATTTTGATGACCATATAAAACTTTATCACTTTTTCCAACACCAATTAAATATGAATATAAGCTCCCAACTTCTTTAATTGCATTCTCATCTACTAACTTTACCTCTTCTTTTGTATCTAACTTAGATACATCAATATTATTTTGTGATTTAGGTTGATTAGTTTTTTTTACATAAATATTTCTATTTTCTTTATCAAACTTAATATTATCAATATATATTTTTCCATTATAATTAGTATTATTTCCTATAATACTAATTATTATTGAATTTATATTAACATTTTTACTATCGAATTTTATTATGACTTTTGCTTTTTTCAAACCATTCCCAGCATCTTCTGAATTTTCTAAATTTATATCTGTATAACTATCAGCAACACCATCTATAAATAGTTTTGATTTAAAACCTCCAGCTGTCATATTCTGCGGATTATAGATAAAATCATAAGTTAAAATATTATATCCATCAAAGTTTATTGAAGGATATAAAGGTTTTGAAATCTTAAACTCACTCCATGATGACAAAGCATTATTTCTATAATCTAAATTTAATTCTAATGCATTAGTCAACTTATCATATGAAACTTCCTTTGATCCTGTATAATCGTATTCCCCCTCATATTTCCATCCATCATCAGAGTTATCAAGCTCCCAGTTAACGTTTTCAGAAGCAGTATCATCAGCCATTACTGGAATCTCTTTAAGATTTATTATTGTACTACTTGAAAGAATTATTGTTACGCCTGCCAATAATTTTAGTATTTTTTTTCTATTCATCAAATTAACCCCTCTCATATATAAAAATTATATTTTTCTTCTAATAAGAACTGCATACTCATCAGTTCTTATTAGAAGATAAAAACAACTTAAAGACTATGATTTTAATATTAACTTTATATTTATTTTCTTATAAAAAGTTACTTCCTTAAATCACTATGATACTAAAACTCCAAGTATGGTTACTTCTCTTTTTTTATTTTCATTTTCCACTTCTATTTCCAGTTTATGTTTTTTTATTTCATCACTTTCTTCTAAAATTTCTGTTACAGTCCAGTCTCCCCATCCATCTTTAAAATAAGTATCCAATTTAACTTTTTCTTTTCCATTAACTTTAACAGTGAACTTTCCAGCATTTTCAGTAATGATTTTCTTATATAATAAAATTATATTTTTTCCTTCAACCTCTAAAGTTAATTTTCCATCTTCATTTTCTTTGCCTTCAAATTTCCATCCATCTTGGAATACTTGAAAACCTTCCGCATAATTTTTAAATCCAGTAATTTCACTTGGTTCTATGTCTCTATTGTTTAATATTTTTCCATTAATATATCTATCTCCAAACACACAGTCTTTTTCTAATGTATCATCAGTTATTTCTATATCTTGTCCACATTTATAATCATTTGAATATATATTTTCTAAAAAATTTATTAAGAGTGTAGCAATTATATTATGTCCATCATCATTTGGATGAACTTCATCTGTTAATAAATCTGACCATTTTAGATTTTGACTCTTCACTATCTCACAAGCAGATTCTCTAAAACTTATCATTGGTAAATTATAATGTTTCCCTATTTCTATTTGTTGCTCTTGATAGTTAACTCCATTTTCCATTGTCATAAAAACTTCTATAACTGCTGGTTTACCTGGACTACTTAATAATTTTCTTATTTCGCTCTCATATGAAACTTTGCATGTATAACTATCATCATCGTTTACAGCTGCATCAACAAATACTAAATCTGGATTTTTGCTAAGTACTTGTCTTTCTACTCTATGAACTCCAATAAGAGAACCAGTTGCTCCAACCCCTGCATTTATATAATTTACTTTTACATCATTAAATTTCTGTTTAAACCATTCTGTTACTAACTCTACATAACAATTTTCATGAATAGATGCATTACATCCTTGAGTTATAGATCCTCCTAAAAAAGCTATTGTTATATCTTTACCATCTGCCACTTTTTCAAATAACTTAAGTATTCTTGATATATCACCTTTATTAATTAATGACTTCTCTATAATTTCTTCTGTCAAATCAACACTCATCTTACTTCTCCTTATTCATTATTCTAACTCCATAATGGCTATATACTATTTATACATATTTTTGTAGCATATACTCCAATTATTAAATTGACATACTATGTATTTTCCGAATATTAACCTTGCTTTATCTTTTAATTTCAAACCTTTGTATCATATTATTTAAGAACTCAGCTTCTCTAGTTAGATCATTACTTGCTACTGCACTTTCTTTAGCTGTTTCAGAGTTTTCTTGAATTACATCAGAAATTTTTAATATATCCGAGTGTACTTTTTCTATAGAATCTGCTTGTCTTTTTGAAGCTAAATCTATCTCTGAAACTAAAGTTGTTGCTTGTTCTATGTTTTTTATTAATTGTAATAACTCACTTGCTGTACTATTAGCAAGTTCTTTACCTTCATTTACTGCTTCAATACAGTTTTTTAAGAGCCCATTAGTTTGTATTACAGCATCTGCACTTTGCCCAGATAATTTTCTTACTTCCTCTGCAACTACCGAAAACCCTTTTCCTGCTTCACCAGCTCTAGCTGCTTCTATTGCTGCATTTAATGCCAAAAGATCTGTTTGAGATGCTATACCACTTATTGTATTTACCACAGTTGTAATATCTTTTGATGCGTTTTCAATATTGCTCATAGCCTGTAGCATTTCTTGCATTTTCTTATTACTGCTCTCAATTTTCTTAAGTAACTTTGATGTTATACAATTAGTATTATTTGCATTTTCAGCTGTTGATTGAACTTGAAAATTAATTCTATTCATATATTCAGATAATTTTTCTACTGATTCTGCTTGTTCTATTGAACCTTTAGATAAACCTTTTGAAGTAGTTGATAGCTGTTCAGAACTTAATGCAACCCTATTACTTGTTTCTCTAATATTTAAAAATACATCTGATAGCGAATTTATAATATTTTCTAGTGATTTTTTTATTTCTATAAAATTTCCTTTATAATCTTCATTAGTTGATATTTTTAAATTCCCCTCTGATATGCTACCTAATATAAGTGATATCTCACTTATATATCCCTTTAATGTACTTATCATTTTAGAAAAAGCTAATGCTAATGCTCCTAATTCATCATTAGAAATTACATTAATAGAAACATCTAAATTACCTGATGCTATCTCCTCTGCAACTCTCTTCATGTCATCTATTGGAGAACTAATTTGCTTTGTTAAATATTTTGATATAAAACTTCCTATAATAATTGATGAAACAATAGTAATCCCTACCACAACTATGCTTATAGTTTTTAAAATTGATAGTTTTGATGCTAATATATTACAATTATCAATTTTAGCTTGTAATAATAATGAGATATCTGTCGATATTTCATTCATTATAGGTTCACCATCTTTTCTAAATAAAGCTAAACCTTCATCTTGCTTTCCACCTAAACTAGATACTACAACTTCATTTCTAATTTGTTTATAAATTGCTAGATTAGTTCGTATTCTCTTAATTATTTCATCTTCATAATTAGTAGAAGTATATTTATTAATAGATTCAATCATAACTTGAATATTGTCCAATGAATTATTAAGAGATTTCTTACTAATCATTAATTCTTCCTCATCTTTCATAAACAAAATATCTCTTACTAATGTATTTGATCTTTCTATTTCAATTCCAAGTTTTCCAATATCACCTTGAGACACTCCATAATTACTAAGAGCACTATTATAATCACTGCTAGTTTTTTGGAGAAAAAACAAGCCTATAATTCCAGATATATTTCCAATAAGTGATATTATTACAAAAGCACTAAATAATTTCTTTTTTATAGATTCATCTTTTACTTGACCTCTTAATATTACTTTTCTTATTATGCTGGCTATATTTTTAATCCTATTCACTAACATACTATCTGTCCTTTCCTAAACTAAAAGCAGCAAAAGCTCTTACATAGCTATTCACTGCTTTTATTAGTTAATTGGGAAATAAATATTTTATAATCTTCCTTCCGTAGCATCTAAACCTATAAGTTCATTATGTTCCTTTATGAACTTAACAGTTTCTTCAATTGTAGTATATGCAAGTCCAACATAAGTATCTGCTGCTCCATAATAAATTGCTATTCTTCCTGTTTCAGCATCTGTTAAAGCTGCACATGGGAATACTACATTAGGTACAAATCCTCTTTCTTCATACCATTCTTCTGGTGTTAGCATTAATGTTCCACATCTATATAATACTTTTGATGGACATTCCTTATCTAATATTGCTGCACTCATAGAATAAACAAATCCATTACATGTTCCTGTTACACCATGATAGAATATTAACCAACCTTCATCTGTTTCTATTGGTGCTGGACCACAGCCAATCTTAATTGATTGCCACCATCCATTACCACCTTTTTGCATTACTATTCTATGTTCTCCCCAATATTTTAAATCTGGACTTTTAGTTAAAAATATATCTCCAAACGGAGTATGTCCATTATCACTTGGTCTTGATAGCATTACATATTTTCCATCAATCTTCTTAGGAAATAAAACTCCATTACGATTAAATGGAAGGAATGGATTTTCAAGTCTTATGAATGTTTTGAAATCTGTTGTTCTTGCAATTCCAATTGCAGCTCCATCAAAATCTCCACACCATATTACATAATATGAGTCTTCTACTTTTACAAGTCTTGGGTCATAAGCATAAAGTGGTTGATATGGCTTACCATCTTCATCTACAAAGTTGATTCTTTCTTTATCAAATTCCCAATGTAATGCATCTTTACTACGTCCTAGATATATATGAGGTCTTCCATTTATAGTTTCTCCTCTAAATACTCCTATAAATTCACCATTATAAGGAACTACAGCACTATTAAATATTCTTGCTATACCTTCTACTGGATTTCTTCCTATGACTGGATTTTCTGTATGTCTCCAAATTGGACCATTAAATCCTTCTGGTTTTTCTTGCCATGGTATGTTCGGTAAATTATCTCCTATAATTTTACTCATCTTTCTATCTCCTTTATCCATAAAATTATTTATTTTATTTAAAATGACATTTCAAATGTATATTGAAGTTACTATGTTTTCATTCTTACTCTTTAACTGACCCAGAAACAAGTCCTGCATATATTTGTTTTTGTAATGCTAAAAAAACAATTAAAGTTGGAATCATTATTATAATTATTCCTGCAGAGATTATTTCCCAATGTGCTCCAAAAGGCCCTTTAAATTTAAATAATGTAGTTGATAATGTTAATAAATCTGCTTTAGGTGTATAAAGAAATGGTGTATAGAAATCATTATATATACCTACCCCTTTAGTAATTAATACTGTTACTATTGCAGGTGAAAGTAATGGCAGAATTATCTTAAAGAATATTTGAAAATAATTTGCACCATCTATTATGGCAGATTCATCTAATGAAATTGAAATATTGTCTAAGAATTGTAGGAAAATATATATTGTCATTATATCTGTTCCCAAGTAAAGAATAATTGGTGCTAATCTTGTATTAAATAATCCTAATGCAGAAATAATTTGAAATGTTGCAACTTGAGTTGCTATTCCCGGAATCATTACTGCTACTAAAAACATCCCATTTACAAATTTACTAAACTTTGATTTAAATCTTGAAAAAATATAAGCTGCCATTGAACCAGATAGAATTGCTCCTGATAATGAAAATACAAGTATAATTACTGTATTTTTAAATCCATTAAGCATATTACCATCTTTAAATACTGTTTTAAAATTTTCTAAGTTCATAAATGATTTTGGCAATGCTAATACACTAGTTGTTATATATTCCTCGCCTGTTTTAAATGCTGCAAAAAATACTGTCAATATAGGAATAATAAAAATTAAAACTAAAAGTATTAATGTTGAATATTTAAGTGTTCCAAATAAAACTTCCTTTGGACTAAATTTTTTAATCTTCATATTCCTAAACCTCCTTATTTCTAAATACTATTTTTTGAATACTTGTTATTAATATACAAAGTATTAATAATATCATTGCAAGTGCTGATGCAAGTCCTACTCTATGATTTTGGAATGCATAATTAACAGTTTGTATAATAAATGTCATACTACCATTTCCTCCACCAGTCATTATGTATGGTGTTTCAAATGCAGATAAAGCACCTGTTAAAGATAAAAACAATTGTAATCCAAGTATTGTTGAAATTCCTGGAATAACTATACGAATAAGTTGTTGAAATTTACTTGCTCCATCTACTCTTGCTGCTTCTAATATATCTGGTGATATAGATGCCATAGCTGCTGAAAACATTACAATGTTATAACCAATATATCTCCAGACAGATACACTTGCCATAGATACATTAACTAATTTAGGATCTTGTAACCAATATTTTACTAACCAGTCCAATCCGAGAGCATTTAAAATCGTATCAAATGTACTAGCAGGTTGAAAGAAGAATATAAATATAAATCCAATAGCAACACTATTAATTAGTGATGGAAAGAAATATACACTTTTGAAAAACTTTGAGCCTTTACATCCAAAAGAAACTAAATAAGCAACTATAACACCTATTCCTATTTGTATAAAAGATGCTATAAAGTAATAAATACTAACGAACAATGGTGTAAAATATTTTATATCACTAAAAATAGTTTTATAGTTTTTAAGGCCTACAAAGTTTTTAGTTTTGCTGATTCCATCCCAATCAGTAAAACTATATCCAGCCATACATATAGCAGGTAAATAGGTGAATACTGTAAGTAGTACTACAGGAACCATTAAAAATAATATAGAAATTATAATTTTCTGCTTTTTATATGGTAGAGATGAAAAGCTTAGTTTATTCTTCCAAGAACTTACGCTCACCTCAGATTTTTGCATGTCTGTTATCATAATAACACCTCTTTACTTTTTATATTGAAAAGACGATCTAAAATCGCCCTTTCAACTTTGTTTTAACTTAATTATTTGCCTGTAGCTTCAATTCCACTAACCCATGCTTTATTTAATGAAGCCATGTACTCATCATAAGTTTGCTTGTTGTTTCCAAGACCAATTTCAACAACTGTTTTAATCCATGTTGGATCATTAAGATTAATTAATGATTCTTTTTGCACAATATCAAGATCTTGTGCTGATTCTGTAGTTCCCATAACAGCTTGTACTAATTCTGTGTTTTCATCTACACTTAGGTAATCTGGAAGTTCTGCTCCTACTATTGAAGAAACCATATTTGAATTTTCTGGGTATTTCTCTACAAAATATTTAACAAATTCTTTAGCTAACTCTTTATTTTCACTATTGATATTTACTCCCATATTGTAATCTGGAGATATTTGAATTATTTGTTTTCCATCATGTGTAGCTGGCGCTGCCATAAATTTAATGTTTTCTGGTGTCTTTGATAAATCTTTGATTTGCCCAACTGCCCATGATCCTAAACACATTACCCCAATTTTTCCATCTGCCATTGCTTGTTTTGAATATTCCCAATCTGATGTCATTGGATCTTCTTCGACTAAACCATTTGCTACTGCATCATGCAATAATTTTAATGAGTCGTATTCAGCTGATCCTGGCAAAAATTCATTCTTGTTATAAACAAGTTTGTTCATATAATCTGTATCTCCAGACATTCCTATTTGTATTGCATTAGAGAAATTTGTTAATGTCCAAGAATCATGATAGTTAGTATAATAAGGAATTGCATCAGTTTTATCTTTAATTGCTTGTAATACTGCAATATATTCTTCTGATGTTTTTGGTGTTTCTGTTATTCCAGCATCCTTAAATACTTGTTCATTATAAACAAATCCTATTGCATTAGCGCCTGTTGCTAATCCATAAATAGTACCATCAACGTTTACATTATCTAAATAACCATATTTATCTTTTAACTCATCATATGTTCCCATTGGCTCAAAGAAATCCTTATATTGGTTCTTAGTAAGATTTGCAGGTATCATAAGTACATCACCATAATCCTCAGTACCCATTCTTGTTGAAATATTATTTTGATAGTCATTTAAATTTTCAAAGTTAATTGTTACACCTTCATGTGATGCTTCAAATTCTTCTTTATAAGTTTTAAATACAGCATCCATATCAGTTCTATGAGTTAGAACTGTTAAAGTTTGATTGCCTCCCTTACTTGATTCACCATTTCCTTTATCACTTGAAGCACCACTACTACCACATCCTATAAATGTTGATACTGATAAAGCTCCTGCAATCAATAATGCTAATTGTTTACGAATTTTCATTTTAATACCCCTCTTCTTTTTATTAAATTTCAGTTATTTTTTATATATTTAATTTATAAATTTATAAATTACTAAATTATCTAATAATGTTCTTTTTAATACTAGACCATGAACAAAAGCTGCTCATAAAAGAACACATTGAAAAGCTAAATATCATTATTATCAAGATTGACATTGGTAAAAGCATCATACTTATTACTATTACTAATGCACATATAATAAATGCTACAAATGAATTTTTTATATATATAATTGATAATAAAAATGAATCTTTTATTATCAATCTTAATTTTAAGTCTACTGCTACAGCTATTGGATAAATATAAATCCACATCATTCCCAATATTAGTGATACTACTGCAATTATAAACATCATAGAATAATATGCTACTCCTTCTAGTTGAAGATAAAATAGAAATGCACATATTAGTGTTAGTAATATTACTCCTCCTATTGCTCCTAGAGCAAATGATTGTTTCCAATTTCTTTTAAATCCTTGTTTAAAATCATAATATACATCTGATGGCTCATCTTTAACCATCTTTAAAGTTACAGCGGTCATTCCTCCAATTGCTGGTCCAATAGTAACTATTGGTATACAGCTTATTACAAAAATAATATTTAATTTCAAAAGTGTAGTAAATTCACGACAAAATATATCTTTAAAAAGTGCAATACCTTCTTTAGGTGGTGCATTTTTATCTATACCAGGTCCTGCTTTCGTATAGTCTGGAAACAAAAATCTCATTTCTATCACCTCTTTAATTAATTAGTAATAGTTAATGTTGTTTCTTTATCAAACAAGTGTATTTTTTCTATATCTAAACCTAAGTTTATTTTCTCTCCAATATCTTTGTTAATATCTTCATTTGTTCGAACAGTAAAGCTTTTTTCTCCACATCTTATATATAGATAAGATTCTGCTCCCATTAATTCTTTAAGTTCAAGCTCACCATCAATTGTACATTGCCCTATTTCATTTTTTTCTATATAAATATCTCCTGGGCGAATTCCAGCAACTACCGATCTACCAACATAGTTTTCAAGCTTGTTATCTTTATTTTTACTCTTCGGAAGTAACATACTATACTTATCAAACTTTATGTAATAATTATTGTTATCCTTTTCAATATTTCCTTCAAAGAAATTCATTTGTGGCGTTCCTATAAATCCAGCTACAAACATATTACATGGATAATCATATAGCCTTTGAGGAATATCTACTTGCTGTATATATCCATCTTTCATAACAACAATTCTATCGGCCATAGTCATAGCTTCAATTTGATCATGAGTTACATATACAAATGTGGTTTGTAATTCTTGATGTAGTTTAGTAATTACAGTTCTCATTTCACTACGAAGTTTTGCATCCAAATTAGAAAGTGGTTCATCAAACAAGAATACTGATGGATTTCTAACCATAGCACGTCCAACTGCAACACGTTGTCTTTGACCTCCTGAAAGCTCTTTTGGCTTTCGGTTTAATAAATATTCAATATCTAAACTTTTAGCTACTTCCCTTACTTTTTTATCAATTACTTTTTTATCTTCTTTTCGAAGTTCCATTCCAAATGCCATATTCTTATATACTGTCTTGTGGGGATATAATGCATAGTTTTGAAAAACCATAGCTATATCCCTATCTTTTGGTGCTGTATCATTAACTAATCTGTCTCCAATATATAATTCTCCACTTGTTATGTCTTCAAGTCCTGCAATCATTCTAAGTGTAGTAGATTTTCCACACCCTGATGGACCTACTAAAACAACAAATTCTTTATCATTAATTTCCAAATTTAAATCAGGTACAACTCTTACATTACCCGGATAAACTTTTTCAATATGCTTAAGTGATATACCAGCCATAATAAGCCTCCTTAATAGATTTATAAATTATATTTTTCACTCTAATTTTTTCTGTATTTCTTTTTGTTAAATTAATTATATTTTGCACTGAACTTCATGTAAACGTTAAATAACGTTTGGAATAATTTTAGTTTATATACAGTAAAATTAGTTTATTTTTTCATCTAAATTAATATATTAATATCAACTCTCTTAATAATTTTCATATAAAACTTAATATTTTTTTGAACAAAAAATGAGCTTTAAAAGCTTAACATGTTGGTTCTACCAAACATAAAACTTTAAAAACTCATCTTCAAAATAATCTTTTTAGTTTTCTCTTTTTTCTTTCCATTTACTATTTATATTTTCTCTTAACTTTTCTGGTTCTTCTGAAATTATATAACTCTGTACAAATTTATAATCTAATCCTGTACTATTTTTTAAATCATAGTATTTTTCATGAATTTTACTTGGTTTATCAGTCTGATTTGAAAGTACATCTTCTTGAAATTTTATTGGCAAATTAAATTTTTTCAAATCCTCTATCATATCCTTAGTTCTTAAGCTTTCTTTTGAATTTGACATCACATTTATTGCCTTAGCATACTTATCGTCTTCAAATAAATATTTAAAAAATGCTTTTGATGCATCTGGATATTTAGTGTTTTTACTTATTCCTATTCTATAATCCCCTACCATACGTATTATATTAGTATCTGGTAAAGGAAACATTCCAATTGAATCCTTACTAAATCCTAAATCTTCCAACTGATATATAAAATCAGAATTCCATATTATCATAGCTATCTTACCATCAACAATATCTTCCTTACATTGTCTCCATTCATAATTCAAAGGATCTTGTTCACAATATCCATTAGAATAAATTTTCCTTGCAAAATTTATTGACTTATATATTTCACTTTTACTGCCTAATATATCTTTTTGATTTAATAAAATTTCTTCTTCTAAATTCACATTATATAAATACGGAATTACATCAATCCACATACTCATAACCCATGACTGTTTATAATTTAGTGCTACTGGTACTATATCATTACTTTTTATTTTATTACACAAGCTCAAAAATTCTTCTTCATTTGTTGGAAGCTTCTCTATTCCTAAATCTTCAAAAATTTTCTTATTATATATTACACCATGCCAAAATTCAGATGTAGTTAATGTGTATAGACTCCCATCATTCCCCACTCCGGATGAATAATCATATATGCTTTCTTTAGTAAATCCTAAATCATCTATTGGTAAGAAATACTTATAAAATTCTTTTCTCTCTATAACTGATGGAACCAATGTTACATCTGACATTTCTCCAACAGATGCTTTTCTTTCTAATATTTCTTCCGCATCACCAATAAGTTCTAGTCTTACATCGATATTAGGATAAATTTTTTTAAATTCCTCTATTAATTCATTAAGTTCATCTTTTTTATCTGTTCTATTACTAACAAAGCTTATATCACCTTTGATTTCTTTTGGAGCAGGCTTCTCTTCATCATGCTTTAAAAACTTATTTAAAATTATAAATTGAAAAATAAAAAGAAGTAACATCAAAAAAACTATATACCATATTTTATTAGCAGTCTTAAAAATTCTCATTACTTTACCTCTTTCATATAACAATTATGCTTGGCTAATTTTCTTTATTATTTCTAAAATTATTAGGTGTTGTTCCAGTTATTTTTTTAAATGCTCTCCCAAATGTTATAGAGTCATTATATCCTACCATTTTAGCTACCTCATATACTTTTAAATTTGTAGTTATAAGTATCTCTTTAGCCTTCTTTATTCTATAGTTGGAAAGAAACTCATAAAATCCTTCCCCTATTTCTTTCTTAAAAAGTTCTGATAGATAATTTTGGCTTAAAAATACAACATCTGCTACATCTTTTAATGTTATATTATTATTAAAATTATTTATTATATACTCTTTGGCTAACTTTATTACTGTTATATCATTTGATAAATTCTTTTCTTCTTTAAAGATCTCTGCTAATTTTGTTTCATTATCTAGAAAATACTTCTTAGGTGGCATATCATCTAATATTCTTTCTCGTACATTTCTAACTAAATTAGATTGCTCTCTAAGCTTCCATACTTCTTCTGTAGTTTCTAAAACATACATATTAATCTTATTTTCTATAAAAAAATCAGCTTTTTCTACTATGCTTTCTATTATTTCATTAAAATCACTATGCTTTCTATTATTTATATAAAATACTATATAAATAATATTTTTATAATAAAATGAAGAATATTCTATACCTTCATATTCTCCAATAACTTCTTTTATAAAAGGTGTTATTAAATTTATACTTTGGTCATTTCTATCAACTACAATCATCTTATAAACATAATTTTCATCTAATTGCATATTTCTTAATAACGGATTTTCATTTTTCTTTCCAAGTTCCTTATTAGAAAACAATATACTTTTAAAAAAGTCTTTCTTTAATATATCAATTGACTTATTAAATATTATATCGTTATTTCTATTATCATTTATTTTTTCTTTTACTTCTTCCATAACATGCTTTAATTCATCTTTTTTAATCGGTTTCAATAGATAGTTAAATGCACCAAACTTCATAGAATCTCTCACATAAGTAAATTCATCATATCCACTTAATACTATAAATAAAGGTGGCTTTTCTAATTCACTAATAGATGCTTCTATTAATTCTACTCCTGTCATTAATGGCATTTTTATATCTGTTATAACCAAATCTATATCTTGTCCATTTTTTTTCAAATACTCTAGTGCCAGTGCTCCATTTTGAAAACTAGCTGATACTTTATAATCATCGCTTAGTTTTTCTACTATTTTTGCCAGTCCCATTCTAATTATATTGTCATCATCAACAACTACTATATTCATTTATCCTCCTAATTGAGTAATTATTTATAAGAGTTAGTAAAATAAGCATATCATTTTTTCATAAATATATACTATTCTTCTTAAAATAATCCCTTTGATATTGAGTATAAAAAAGATATACTATATATATATAATTATAATTCAAATTTATTTTATTTGAAATGCTTTTTTATTTATTATAAATTTATAGGTGGTTTTATGAAGTTTTTAAAAAAAGATTTATCTGTAAAAAAACTAACGTTACTTATTTTTATCATTATGTATATATTATTTTTTATAATTACCAGTATAAACCTGTATTCATACTCAGAATATGAATTTGCTAAAACTGAAAAGCTTATAAAAAATTTTAATATAGGATTAACAAAGCAAGTAAATCAAAAAATAGATACAGTTCTTGATGTATCTAAATATCCATTAATTATTCCTGAAATAGATACTTTAAATGAAATTTTAGTATCTGATGAGAATTACTCAATTGATCAATATAATTATTTACTATATCTTTGTGACATGATGCTTATACAAAATGAATCTATTAATGGTGCTTATATATATAATTTAAAAGGGAATGGTGTCTATACTTCCAGAAATAGTTCTAATGATATTTTGAAGAATCCTTCTCTAGAAAAATGGTTTATCGATACTATTAATTCTGATTCACAAACTAGTATAACTGATAATATAGATGCTAGTAATATATTTAAATATATAGATTCATCAGATACTAAATTAATTGCTGTTACTAGAAAAATTGTAGATTTAAAAACACAAAAGACTACTGGACTCTTATTACTAACATTACCAACTAATGAAATACTCTCATTATTAAAAGCTGATATTCCTTTTAATAACCAGGTTATTTTCCTTTATGATTCTTCTGGAAATTTGATTACTAGCACTGATCCTAATAAAAAATTTGAACAATATGAAAAATATATTGACACAATTAACATATCTCCAAATATAAAATATATAAACGACAACCTAAAACATATAATTTGCTATAATAATCTTTTACCTTATAACTGGACACTAATAACTTCAATCCCTGAAAATGATGCTTATCATATAGATAGTCTATATATTCTTTCCTTTGTAAGCAATTTAATTTTTTGCTTAATATTATTTATAATAATATATATATTCTTTTTAAAAAGAATATTTATACCTATAGAGAATCTGATTGAAAATATGAGTAGTAGAGTTGAAAAAAACTTAAGTTACAACTTTAACTATAAGAGAGATGATGAAATTGGAATATTAGTTAATTCATATAATGATTTAACTAATAGAATAAATAATCTTATTAACATTAATTATAAAAATAAAATTGAACAAAAAGAATTAGAACTAAAACAGCTTCAAAATCAAATTAATCCTCACTTCATTTATAATACACTTGAATCGATACATATGATGGCAGAAATCAACGATGATTCTGAAACTTCAATAATGGCTGAATATTTTGGATCAATAATAAGATATAGTATGAATAGGCGAATTAATACAGTTAAATTAAAAGATGAAATAGCTATTATCGAAAATTATATATATTTACAAAGAATTAGATTTGATACTTTATTTACAATTGAAAATCTAGTAAATGATGATGTACTTGAATGTGAAATAATTAAAATGATAATTCAACCTCTAATTGAAAATTCAATTTATCATGGTTTAAGTAATTGCAGTGGTGATGGAAAAATCATAATTCAAGCATTGCATATAAATGATAATCTTGTTATAACTATTTCAGATAATGGAATTGGTATTGAAGAAAAAAGATTAAAATCATTAAATGATTATATTAATGGTAAAAATGAATCTTTTAATGGTATTGCTTTAAGAAATATAAATAGGCGCTTAAAATTAAATTATGGTGATGATTATGGCTTAGAAGTCTTTAGCATTCTAGGCAAAGGAACATCTATGACTTTAACTCTTCCATATTTAATAAAGTAAATAAA
>SVCF01000009.1:62288-100639 GCA_015058475.1 Clostridium butyricum
CATTTTATTAGATGTATCAACTTTCCTGCATAATCACCATATAAATCAGTTAAATTGATTCCACCATTCATGAGTACTCCACCAGAATATACTTCATTTGTTTCTTCATTTTTGTACATTGAATTTTCATCTAATCCCTTTAATTTAATTCTTCTACTATGATAATTAGGTCTACCTAACACTTGAACACAAGTAACTAGAACTTCATCTTTGTTTTTTGATACAACTGACCAAGCATCAAAACTACTGTTTTCAGAAAAATTTGCAATTCTATAATAATCTCCTTCTCTAACTAAATCATTATATTTATGATACATTTCAATCTGCTTTGGTATAATATCTCTATCTTCTTCTGAAATTTTTGTAATATCCAATTCATATCCAAATGTTCCACTTAATGCTACATATCCCCTTGTTTCAAAAGGCGTAGTTCTTCCAACTGTATGGTTTGGACAATCGCTTACATGAGCCCCCATTGCAGATAGTGGATAAACCATAGCTGTTCCTTCTTGAATTTTTAGCCTTTCAATTGCATCAGTATCATCAGAACACCAAATTTGTGGGCTATAATATAACATTCCTGGATCAAATCTTGCTCCTCCACCAGAACAATTTTCAAGCAATAAATCTGGGAAATCAGTAGTCAATCTATTCATCAAGTCATATACTGCAAGTACATATCTATGGAGAATTTCACCATGATGTTCTTTCCCTATAGTACTGCTTCCTAAATCAGTTATTTGTCTATTCATGTCCCATTTAACATAAGTTACATTAGCACTGGAAAGAACTTTTTTTATACTTTCATAAACATAGTCAACAACTTCTTTTCTAGTTAAATCTAATACATACTGTTCTCTGCATAATGCAGGTGTACGCCCATCTATATGTATACACCAATCAGGATGCTTTCGATATAAATCTGAATCTGGAGATATCATCTCTGGTTCAAACCAAATTCCAAACTCTAATCCAAGTTTATTTACTTCATCTACAAGATACTTAAGCCCACCTTTTATCTTACTTTCATTAACAAACCAATCTCCAAGTGAAGAATTGTCTGCATTTCTATGACCAAACCATCCATCATCCATAACAAGCATTTCAATACCAACATTAGCTGCTTCTTTTGCTATTGCTAATAATTTATCTGTATCAAAATCAAAATAAGTTGCTTCCCAATTATTAATTAAAATAGGACGTTTTTTATCTTTATACTTTCCCCTAATTAAATGGTTTCTATATAAATCATGGAATGTCCTTGTCATCTTTCCTATACCTTCATTTGAGTGAACCATAACGACTTCTGGTGCTATAAATTCTTCATTTTCTTTAAGTCTCCATTCAAAATCACTTGGATTAATTCCCATAAGAACTCTTGTTGTATCAAATTGGCATCCTTCTAATTGTGCTAAAAAGTTTCCTGAATATACAAAGTTAAATCCATATACTTCTCCAAAATCTTGTGTAGCAGTACTATCTAAAAGAGCTATAAAAGGATTGTCCTGATGGCTTGATTCACCTCTTACTGAAGATACAGTTTGTGTTCCATAAGTAACTTTTTTCCTTAATATATGTCTTTCTCTAGCCCATGAACCATGTAACGAAATCATATCATAATTTATTCCATCAAAATCTATACACATTGATAAAACTTTAGCAAGATATACTTCCTCTTTACCTTTATTTTTAACTCTAACACTTCTTGTTATTACATCTAAGCTCTCAAAAACATTATATATTAAAACAACTTCTAGATTAGCCTCTTTATCTATACATGTTATCTCAAGACTTGTACATTCATTTTTACTCCCAAAAGTAGCTGGCATACCCTTTATTTCTTTTTTACCATCATAAATTTCATGTGAAAAATATCCAAGCTTACATGTTGTATTTCCATTTGAATCTTTTATTGATAATGCAGTTTCTCTAAAGTCTCCTATACCATGTGTTGAATATTCCATTGGAAAACTATCATAAAATGATACTCTATCCCTATTATTTTTAGATGGAATAAATGGTGGCTCTTCTAAACGTAATAAATAGTTTACATTTTCATCAATTATTTTTTTACCATAATAAACATGACCTAAAAATTGTTCTTCATCAACAATTGATATAATATATGATGTATCTTTTGCATCTAATTTAAATACTCTATAATCTTCAAAAAATTTTATACTCATCCTTATACTCCTCATTATTTATTTATATACTATCGAAAAGGTTTACTGACATCTTGACAATAGTATAAAAATTATCTTCAATCAATATTATTTTTAAAAGATATTTAGATTTGTATTAATTGCTGAATTTTTGTATATAAATCTTTATTTATTAAATTTTTATATTATGACATATAAAATTCTATAATAAACTGATACTTTAAAATTGTTACTCTCTTGGACTAATAAATAAAATCCATAAAAGTGACCTATTCTCTGTCTACTTAATAATAAACAGTTCACTTTTATGGATTTTTCTTTTTTATTTATAGTAAAAATTCTTCAAATTTTGCAATGCTTTGTTTCTTACCAATTACTACAATAGAATCATATTCTTGCAAAATGCAGTCTGGAGTTATTTCAATCAATGTTTTTTCTTCTCTTTCAATTGCAATTATATTAAGTTTAAAATTTTTACGTATATCTAACTCAAAAACAGTTTGTCCAGCAATCTTAGGACTTATTTTTAGTTCAGATATTGTTATATCATCTCTCAATTCTATGAAATCCAAAGCTCTTGAACGTAGTAGTTTATTTCCTAAACGTACTCCCATATCACTTTCTGGATAAACAACTTGTGCTCCAATCTTTTCCAAAACACTTCCGTGCTCATAGCTCATTGCTTTAGCAATAACCCTAGGAACACCCATATTAATTATATTAAGAGTTGTTAAAATGCTTGCTTCAATTTTTTCTCCAATACATACAATTACAGTATCACAATTTTGAATCCCTGTCTCTTCCAATGTTTCTTTACTTAAATCTCCTGCAATAAGAGCATTTTCTGTTAAATGTCTAATCTGTTTAATTTTATTTTCATTATTATCTATAACTAAAACTTCTTTCCCTGCTTCTAAAAGTGTTTTAGCAAGTGCAAATCCAAATCTTCCAAGACCAATTATTCCAAATTCTATTGCTGATTTATGTTGCATAATAATTATATCTCCTTTTTATTAACCTATTGTTAAACTTTCTTCTGAATATTGTACATTTGACAATGGTTTAAATGTCCAAATAGTTGCCATAGTTAGTGGTCCTAATCTACCTATAAACATAGTTAATGTAAGAATCATTTTACTTGCATCACTAAGATCTGGAGTAATCCCAGTAGACAATCCTACAGTTGCAAATGCACTTATAACCTCAAATAATATTTGTATAAAGCTGTAATCTGGCTCTAATATACATAATAAAAATGTATCTATAGCAATAATAAGCATTGATAATGATGCTATAATTGATGCTTTAGCTATTGCACTATCTGATATTTTTCTTTTAAATGCCATACAATGTTTATTTGTAGATACACTATAAATATTTTTAATTAATGTAAAGAAAGTTGTTGTCTTTATACCACCGCCAGTAGAACCCGGTGAAGCACCTATAAACATAAGTATAATCAATACAAACAAGCCTCCATTACTAAAATCCCCAAGTTGGCTTGTACTAAATCCTGCCGTTCTAGCTGAAGTACTAAATAAGAATGCTGTAAGCCAACTTATATCCTCTGTTATCTTTAACAATATTGTTCCACTTACTAATAATATTCCTGTCATAATAATAACAATTTTTGTGGTTAAACTAAACTTTTTAAATGAGTGTCTTTCAATTATTTCCTTAATTACAAAGAAACCCAAACCTCCAAAAATTATTAATCCACATGTTGTTAGATTTAATAATACATTATCTTTATAAGGAATTAAGTTTTGTAATCCACCTAATATATCAAAACCTGAATTATTAAAAGCCGCAATTGAATGAAATACACTAATCCCAACAGCACTTAATGGTGGATAATCTTTTGAGAATACTATATAACTTAAGATTGCTCCAACCACTTCAAATGATAATGTCATAACGAAAACTGCTTTAACAAGCCTTACTATTCCTTTTAAAGAGTCTAAGTTGAGTGCTTCTTTTACAAGTGCTCTTTGCTTTATTCCTACATGTTTACCAATTAAAACAATCATTCCAACGCCAAGAGATGTAACACCTAATCCTCCTATTTGTATAAGTAAAGCAACTACACTTCTTCCAAAAACATTAAATGTATCTGCTGTATCAATTGCAATTAGTCCAGTAACGCATACAGCACTTGTTGAAGTAAATAATGCATCTACAAAAGATACACTAACACCTTTATTAATACAAAGTGGACTTACAAGGAATAAAGCACCAATAATTATAACAGTAAAAAATCCTAATACAATAAGTCTACTTGGACTTATATCTTTTAATGCTTTCATATTTACTAACCTCTTTATGCATAAATTGATGCAAATTTCTATATTTATAATACCTACTCATCAAACATGGATAATTTTCTTATTATAAAGTATCCTATTAAAAATGTTATTATGCTTATTATAATGCTAAAGCCAGATGGTATTCCAGGAAATACCTGTATAACAGATGCAATAACAAATCCAAGAATTATTAAATAAGTTGGTGCAGTATATGTATTCATAGCCTTTTCTAAAGTCTTAGTTGTTAAAACTATTCCTAGTAGTACTCCAATTCCTAATGGAATAAGATAAGGTAAATAAAATTCATCAATTGCTTTCATTGTTTCCTCATACATTCCTAAAACTAAAAGCATGTAGGATACACTTATTCCTGGTAAAACCAATGCTACTGCTGCAACTAGCCCTGCAACAACTAATAGTAAGTAATCAACTATTCCAATATTTAAATTTACTGCAAACAATTCTTCTGGAATAAATGAAATTAAAAAGATAATTAACATTCCTATTAATGTATACACAATTACAGGTAAAGATATCTTTTTTACCTCTGCCTTCTTATAGATCATAGGAATTGATCCAATAACTGCTCCCATGAAGAAATACATCATAGGAAAAGTATACTTATCAGTTAAATAAAGCAGTGGTTTTGCAAATAGTAGAATTCCTATTCCTGCTCCTAATACAAATGTTCCAAGCAAAATAGCACTTTGTTTCTTGTGTTTAAAAAATGAACTTACAGACGTTATTAATTTATCATATATTCCAAGAATCATTGCCATAGAGCCACCGCTTACACCTGGTATAAGCATTGAACCACCGACACATAGTCCTTTAATCATATTTAGTAAAAGATTACCATTCATAGAACTCTCCTTTCATTCTAGTTATTAATTTATAATATAAAAAGAGGTATAAACTACTATTTAATGTAGAATAGATTATACCTCTTTATATCCATTATTTAATTTATTATTATTCCCTTTTATAATCATAAATCGATTAATTTCCATTTTATCTTTCCTCTTTTTTTCAAAAATAATAATATTAACTCATTATATTCTATTAAAGTTACTATATCAATATTTTATTAAAATATTTAACAATATACTATATGACATTAATTATAAAAAATAATCATTAACTATATTCCCCTGAATTTTAAATAATATCTATACAATAATTAAGAAAAATATACAATAATTCAGTTTTAAAACAATTTATCACTATAAATATATATTTATTAAAAAAATATTATTATAATATGACATATCTTATTAATTCATAAGACATGTTTATAACTTAAATTAAAAATACTTTATAAAAATAAAAGGAGGAATTATATATGGTAAAAATTAAATTATTCTGTGCTTCTGGTATGTCAACTAGTGTTTTAGTTAGTAAAATGAGAGAAGCAGCAAAAGCAAAGGGAATTGAGTGCGAAATAAATGCATATTCTGAATCTCAGCTAGATCAACATTTAGATAGTATGGATGTAGCATTACTTGGGCCACAAGTAGCTTATACCCTACCTAAAGTTAAAGAAAAATGTGATCCAGCAGGTGTTCCAGTTGAAGTCATTCCTATGATTGATTATGGAATGATGAACGGTGCAAAGGTATTAGATTTAGCCCTAAATTTAGCTAAATAAATTGCTTTATTGTAAAGGGTTGTATAAATAGCATCAAATATTTTTTGTTTAATTTAAAAATTATATTTATAAGGGAGAGAAAAATTATGTCAGTTAGTCAAGTTATGAATGACAAAGTAGTTCCTGTAGTAATGAAATTCGTTAATATGAAAGGAATTATTGCACTTAAAGATGGTATGCTTTACACACTACCTCTAAACATCATTGGTTCAATATTTTTATTGATAGCAGCCTTCCCATTACAATCATTTACTGATTTTATGGCAAATACATTCGGTCCAAGCTGGAATGATCCATTATATAAATGTCAAGGTGCTACAATGAATGTTATGGCTCTTGTAGGTCTCATGGGTATGGCATATGTATATGCAAGAAATGAAGGTGTTGAGCCTATGTCCGCATCATGTATTTCTTTAAGCACTTATTTAATTCTTAATAATAATTTCACTATGTTTATTCCAGAAGGATCTACAGAAGCTTTTTCTGTTGGAAGCGTAATTCCAATGGATTGGACTGGTGGAAAAGGTATGTTTACTGCTATATTAGTTTCTTTGTCTGTAGCAGCAATTTATTCTTGGTTTATTAAAAAAGATATTAGAATCAAAATGCCTGAAGGTGTTCCAGAAGGTGTTGTCAACTCTTTCTCAGCTTTAATTCCAGCAGCTGTAATTCTTATTGGTGCAACTGCAATATATGGAATATTTAGATTTGGATTTAATACATCTTTACCAGAAATGATTTATAAATTCTTACAAACACCATTACAAGGTGCTTCTGATTCACTAGGTGGAGCAATATTAATTACATTCTTCGTTCCATTCTTATGGTTCTTTGGTATCCACGGTGGAGTTACTGTTGGCGGTATGGTCGGAAGTCTTTTAACTGCTAACACTATGGATAACGCAGCTCTACAAGCAGCAGGAACTCTTGACTTAGCTCATGGTGCTCATATAGTTACTCAACAATTCCTTGATAACTTTATTAACTTATCAGGCTCAGGTCAAACACTTGGAATTGTATTATTTATGTTATTTTTTGCTAAATCAGCTCAATTTAAACAACTAGGTAAATTATCTGCACCATCAGGTTTATTCAATATTAACGAACCAATATTATTTGGTACTCCAGTTGTTATGAACCCATTAATAGGTATACCATTTGTATTAGTTCCAGTTATTAATTCAATATTATTATATATGGCAATAAAAACTCAAATCATTCCTCCAATGGGTGGACAATTACCACCATGGACAGTTCCACCAATAATTTCAGGATTCATATTAGGTGGATGGAAATATGCAGTAATGCAATTAGTAGTCTTAGTTGTAGGATTTGTATGTTATTTCCCATTCCTAAAGAAAATGGATTCTATGAATTATCAGCAAGAACTTGATGCCGCAAATGGTATTCAAGCTTAAACTTTGCTCCTTTATTAACAATTTAAAATATATTAATTTAATCTTTATGAACTCTCTTGAGTTTATAAAGAAAGGTTAGATTCAAGTAAATCTAACCTTTCTTTATTATTTATCTTATTTCTTTTAACTACAAATTTTACAATTCAAATTTATCAACTAAATCAGAAAGCTTAGTTGCTTTATTTTTATTTTCTTCTGATTTACTTACAATAGTCTCATTACTACTACTTATATTAGACATATTTTCTGCAATTAATCCTGATGATTCTGTAACATTTCCAAGAGAAGCAGATAATCCATCTATATTATTTACAATAGTATTCATAGATTTAGAAATTTCATTAGAGATATCAAAAAATTTAGTTGCCATCTCTTTTACTTCAACTCCGGTATCTTTATATGACACTGTAACATCTAATATGTTGTTATAATCCTTCAAAATATTTTTTTCAACTACTTCTAATAGCTCTGTTGCTGTTAATGATAATTGTTTAACTGCCTCTAATGATTCATCAACATTACTTTGAATATTTTTTACAGCATTTGCTGATTCTTCAGCCAAGCTCTTAACTTCATTTGCTACAACTGCAAATCCCTTTCCTGCCTCTCCAGCTCTAGCTGCTTCAATTGATGCATTTAAAGATAGCAAATTGGTTTGCTCTGATATATCAAGTATGCTTTCAGATATTTTTGAAATATTCTCAACCTTTGCTACCTTATCCAAAGCTTCCTGCAAGTTATTTTTACACTTAGAATATAATAATTCAATTTTTTCTTTTGATTTCATAGTTTCTGTATGTAAACTTTCAGATGTTGATTCAATATTATTTGCTAACTCTAAAGCTTCATCTGCTGTTTCTACTGAAGCCTTTGTATTTCCATTAACTTCTTGTGTCATCAAATCTATTTCTTTTACAGAACAAGAACATTCCTGCATACTTGCCGAAATTTCTTCTGTTGTTGCTGCAATCTGTTGTAACTCACTTGAAATATTACTTAACATAGAATCTATTTCAGTATTACTTTCTAAAATTCCTGAACTTTCTTCTTTTACATTTTTCATAGTGTTATTTAACACATCAACACTTGAGTTAAGTGAGTCAACAACTTGTCCAAAATCATTATTCTTTAATATTTTTCCTCTATATGATAAATTGAATTTTGATAATTCATCAGAATACTTTTTAAAATTATTTAGCTCTGATGCTATATATTTCTTTATAATAATAGATATTACTACACCTACTACTATAGCTGCAATTAATAACATTATTTGAGACCTTGCAATCCTATTTAAATCACCTAAAATTTCTGATGTTGGTGCTGCTGTTACAAGAGACCAGTTTGTTTCTTTAATAGGAGCATATGCCGTAAACATTTCATAATCTCCTATTCTTACTTCACTAACTCCTGTTTCTTCATTAATAATTTTATTAACAAATTCTTTAGTTTGACTATCTTTTTCAGCATCTACTTTATTTATTTCATATAAAGTAGATTGATTTAGCACTAAATTCATATCCTTATGAGCAACTATTTTACCATCCTTGTTCACTATAAAGGCATATCCATTTTGCCCTATCTTTATTTTTTGAATTATTTCATTAACTTTTTTTAAGTTAACAGTTCCACATATATACTGTCTAATTTCTCCATTCAAATCTTTAAGAGGCATTATAATTGTTGTTACAGATGCTGTCTTTGCTTCATCTACCCAAGGTTCTGTTATAAATTCTTGCTTTTCTTTTATTTCTGCTATAAAGCTGTCACCTACTGATGATGCTTCTTCTGTCCCGGGATAATGTGCCATTCCATCATTATCAATTAAATATACACAATCAAATCCCCATATTTGAGATTGATTCATTAATACTTGTTCTTGTTGCGCCCAATCAAAAGTTTGAACTTCCGGCAATGAACTTATATATTCTAACTGTTTTTTTCTTTTATTAAATTCTTCTATTACAGAATTAACACTATCTTCTGTACGATTTATTAATGTTTCATTTGTAGTTCTTGTTATACTTTTTTGAGTTTCGTAAAATGATAACAATAAAGTTGCAGATGATAATACTACTATAAGTAATATTATCTGCATCATTATTCTGTTACCACTACTATAATATTTCTTTTTCATAAATTTTCACACTCCCATTTTAATAATAATTTCACAATATTTGTTATATGATTTATTCTATATACAATATGTTATATATAATTATACAACATTATACAAATTTCTCCACTATTTTTATAAGAATTTTAGTTTTTTGTATTAATAAAGTATTTTAGGGCTGGTTTATGTAGTTATTATATGTAATTAAATTAATCTATTTATAATATGGCTAAAAAAATAATCTACAAATTATACATTTTTATAGATTTCTTTCATTATTATTATTTAATCATGGTTATTTATTTTATAATCCCCCTTAGTATACTTTATTTATCATCTATTCTTATTTGTTCCACTAAGTGGAACAGCGATTTTACAGAATTAAATATACTGATAGTTGTGACTATAATATTGATGAAATGTTATCTGGAGTTGCGGAAGAGCTTCCTGATATACCTTTGATTGGAAATACCTCATTCACAGGAATCATTACCCCTGAAGGTTATATTAGTTCTCAAGATGGATTTGTTGGTGTAATGGCACTCTCTGACCCTGATATGATAGTTGGTATAGCATCTAAAGAACGTGGAACTTCTCCTGTTGAAGATGGTAAATTAATTGCTAATGAAGCTATAAAAGTTGCTAATCAAAATTCTTCTCCAAATTTCTTTTATATGGCTGCTTCTCCAGCTGAAGAAGAATTCTATTTAAAAGGTATAAGTTCTGTAGAAAATATAGCAAAAATAGGATTTTAAAATAAAATTAATTATTTTAAAATCCTATCTTTATTTTAATTATGCCTTATAAGACTGCTAAAATTATAAAATTCAATATAAATAATCCTGTTGATACCCATAAAATTGGATGAATATCTTTAATTTTTCCTTTGCAAGTTTTAACTATACAATAAAATATAAATCCTGTTGCTATACCATATGAAATACTATAACAAAGTGCCATAAATATTGCAGCAAAAAATGCTGGAATTGCTTCTTCTAAGTCATCCCATTTAATTTCTTTAAATGAAGATAACATCATAATTCCAACAACTATTAATGCTGGTGCAGTTGCTTGTGCTGGAACTATTCCTATTACTGGAGCTAAAAACATACTTAATAAAAATAATATTGCTGTAACTACTGATGTTAAGCCTGTACGTCCACCTGCTCCAATACCTGCAGCACTTTCAACATATGTTGTTGTATTAGATGTACCTAAAATTGCTCCTATTGATGTAGCTATTGAATCTGCAAATAGAGCCTTGTCCATTTTTGATTTAAATCCTGATCCATCTTCAAGGGCTTTTTGATCTTCTTCACTAAAAATTCCAGTACGACGTCCTGTACCAATAAAAGTACCAATTGTATCGAATGTATCTGATAAACTAAATGCAAAAATAGTCATTAATACTAACGGAATTTTTGAACTATCAGCAAATAATGATAACATTCCTTTAGAGCCAAATGCTACACCAAATGTCTGACCTAATTGTTGAAATGACTCTCCTAGACCTGCACTTGCACCTATTGCTGATAAATCTACAACTCCCATTGGAATACCTATAATTGTTGTAGCTGCAATACCAATAATAATAGCTCCTTTAACATTTAATATCAATAAAACAGCCATAATTGCTATACCTATAACTGCAAGTAAAACTCCTGGATTATTAAAATTAACTAATGCTGGAACTGCACTACTATTTGCAACTACTGTCCCACTATCAAATAATGTATATGTACCTGGATCAGATGTGAAGTTGATTAATCCTGCATTTTTAATACCAATATATGCTACAAATATACCAATTCCACCTCCAATCGCATTTTGAATGCTTTCTGGAATTGCTTTTATAATTAATTTACGAACCTTTGTTATTGTTATTAAAACATTAATCATACCACAAATAAAAACCATTGCTAAAGCTTGTTGCCATGTAAAACCTAATGCCCCACAAACAGTAAAAGTAAAAAATGCATTAAGCCCCATTCCTGGTGCCTGTGCATAGGGAACATTTGCAAATAATCCCATAACTAAAGTACCTATTGCTGCTGCAATAATTGTAGCTAAAAATATAGCTCCTGTTGGCATTGGGTTATCAGCTGTACCTGCCAAACTTAGCATTGAAGGATTAACAAATATTATGTACGCCATGGCAAAAAAGGTTGTTATACCTGCCATAAGTTCTGTAGAGACATTTGTATTGTTCTCTTTCAGTTTAAAAAACTTTTCCATTTTTATCCCCTTTCGAACAATTTGCATAATTATGCAAACTCTCATATGTTATTTATTTTATTTATAAGTATAAAAATACAATAAAGTTATTAAATAACTTTATTACATTAATTTATAGTAGCACTTTATTATTTTTTTTACAATATAATATTGTTTTATAATGTTAAAAATAAGTTAAATTTATGAATTATATTCATTTTTTTCTTATCAATTTTTGAATATAAGCATATAATGTATTATTAAAAATAATTATATTTAGGAGTATTTTAATGAGTGATTATAACGAAAGACATCTATTTCCTGGTGGTAACACTACAAAAGGTTTTTATTCATTCTATAGGTATATTTTATCTCAAGAAGATGCTAACAGAATATTTTGCTTAAAGGGTGGTCCTGGAACTGGCAAATCTTCTTTTATGAAAAAAATAGGTAAGCATTTTGGTAAATTAGGTTATTCTATAGAATACCATCACTGCTCATCTGATAATGAATCCTTAGATGGAGTTGTTATAGAAGAACTTAATGTAGCACTTTTAGATGGTACCTCACCACATATTGTAGATCCAATAACACCTGGTGCTGTAGATGAGATTTTAAATCTAGGAATTGCTTTAGATACTGACTTATTATTAAAGAATAAAAGAGAGATTTTAAATGTTAATAAAGAAATAAGTAAAAATTTCAAAAGAGCTTATAGATTTTTAGGTTCTGCAAAAGGTATACATGAAGACTGGTGTTCATTAAATAATGAAGCACTAGATTATTATAAAGTTACTGACTTAATAAATGAATTAAAGTCTAAAATACTTACTTCCTCAAAATCTTCTTTCGGAAAAGATAGGCATCTATTCAGCACTGCTTTTACTCCTAATGGAATAATCAGTTATAACAAAGATCTTTCTTCTACATTAAAATCTATATATAGCTTAAAAGGAGGTCCAGGACTTAGTAAGAGCTCTATATTAAAAGCAATTGGTGATAAAGCCCAAAAAAGTGGCTACTTTGTTGAATATCTGCACGATCCATTTATTCCTGAGAGAATTGAAAATATAATCATACCGGAACTTTCAACTGGAATATTTACAACAAATGAAATCAGTCGATTGCATTATGATGGAATAAAATATAATATGAAAGATTTTTGCAATTCTTCTAAATTAGCCAAAAATAATGATGATATAGAATTTAATAAAACTTATTTTGATATTTTAATAAATAAAAGCTTATCGTATATAAGTAAAGCACATAGCCTACATGATGATTTAGAAGCTTTTTATATTACTGCAATGGACTTTAATATTATTGATAAAATATATACTGAAACTTTAGATAAAATTAATCATATTTGTAATAATTAGTTTTTACTCTATAAATAGATATCGAAAATAATCAATGCTCTCTTTAAATAATTGATGGGCATTGATTATTTGTTGATATACATGTTTTTATGATAAAATAATCATGATATTTGTGAAATTTATACAATTTACATAATTAAAATATAGAAAAGAGGTTTTTTAATGAAAATATTAAAATCCATCCCAAAACAAGATGGCTTTTACATGCCTGCTGAATTTGAACTTCATGAAGGCTGTATAATGATTTGGCCAGAACGTGCTGATTCTTGGCAATATGGTGCTGTTGCAGCAAGAAAAGCTTTTACTAAAGTAGCTACTGCCATAGCTAAATCTGAAAATGTAACTATTTGTGCAAGTGAAAGTCAGTATGATACAGCAAGAGAAATGCTCCCTAATCACATTCGTGTTGTAGAAATGTCAAGTAATGATTCTTGGGCTAGAGATTATGCTCCTACATTTGTTAAAAATAATAATGGAGAAATTCGTGGTATTGACTGGTACTTTAATGCCTGGGGGGGACTTTTTGATGGTCTATACTTTCCTTGGGATAAAGATAATAAAATGGCCCGAAAATTATGTGATTTATATAATATAGATACTTACGATGCAAGACATTTTGTCTGTGAAGGTGGATCAATCCACGTTGATGGACAAGGTACTGCTTTAGTTACAGAAGCCTGCCTTTTAAGCAAAGGACGCAATCCTCAAATGAGTAAGGCTAAAATAGACGAAACTCTTAAAAATTATTTAGGTGTAGAAAAAGTAATTTGGCTTAAATCTGGAATATACAATGATGAAACTAATGAACATGTAGATAATATTTGTACATTTGTAGCTCCAGGTGAAGTTGTTCTAGCATGGACAGAAGACAAAAATGATCCTCAATATGAAATGTCAAAAAGCTGCTTAGAAATACTTGAAAATGAAACTGATGCTAGAGGACACAAACTAATTGTTCATAAGCTTCCACTTCCCTCTCCAATTTATATGAATGAAGAAGAATGTGAAGGTCTTGAAAATATGGATGGTAAACCAACAAGAACTGATGGCGAACGCCTTGCTGCTTCATATATTAATTTCTATATTTCAAATGGTGCAATAGTTATGCCGGGCTTTAATGATCCTATGGATATTATTGCAAAACAAAAACTTCAAGAATTATTTCCAAATAGGGAAGTAATCCAAATTTATGCTAGAGATATACTAATCGGTGGTGGAAATATACATTGCATAACTCAACAAATTCCAAAAGGAGGCAAATAAAATGACTAGAAAAGTTACAGTTGCTGCTATTCAAATGTCTTGCAGTATTGATCGAAATATTAATTTAAATAAAGCTGAAAATTTTGTTCGTGATGCAGCAAAAAAGGGTGCTCAAATAATACTTCTTCCTGAATTATTTGAAACACAGTATTTTTGTCAGGAGAAAAACTATGACTACTATGATTTAGCTACAACAGTAGAGGAAAATCCTGCAATAAAAAGATTTTCAAAAGTTGCAAGAGAATTAAAAGTTGTACTCCCTATTAGTTTTTATGAAAGTGCTGGAAACACTACTTTTAATTCCATTATAGTTATTGATTCTGATGGATCAAACCTTGGTATTTATAGAAAAACTCATATTCCAGATGATCATTTTTACCAAGAAAAATTCTATTTCACACCTGGAGATACTGGATTTAAGGTTTTTAAGACTACTTATGGTAACATTGGAGTTGGAATCTGTTGGGATCAATGGTTTCCAGAAGCCGCAAGATGTATGGCACTTTTAGGTGCAGAAATGCTCTTTTATCCTACTGCAATTGGCACAGAACCAATTTTAGATTGTGATAGCATGCCTCATTGGAGACGATGTATGCAAGGACATGCTGCTTCCAATATAATGCCAGTTATAGCGGCTAATAGAATTGGACTTGAAAAAGTAACTCCAAATGAGGCTAATTCTAATCAGGAATCTTCTTTAAACTTCTATGGTTCATCATTCATCACAAATGAAACTGGAGAAATCATAGAAAGTGCTGATAGAGAAAGTGAGTCCATTCTTATATCAGAATTTGATTTAGATGCTATTAGAAATATGAGGTTAAGCTGGGGGGTATTTAGGGATAGACGTCCTGAGTATTATAGTCCTATTACTAGCTCAATAAAAAATTATTAATAAATATTTAGGTTATTTCTTTTTGATAAAAAATATATAATTCAGATTTGAAATAATACTTTTCGTTACATAGATTATTTACTCAGAAATTTTAGAAATCCTTATTTGGATATTGATATATAAATTCCAAATAAGGATTTCTTTATTTTTATTAAATGTTTTAAATTAAAATAATTCAGTTAGTCGACTTTAAAATAATAATTTTCACATTATCCATTCAAGGATATTTTCTTCTAAAAAAATTA
The DNA here is from genome assembly GCA_015058475.1 of Clostridium butyricum. Taxonomy (GTDB): domain Bacteria; phylum Bacillota; class Clostridia; order Clostridiales; family Clostridiaceae; genus Clostridium; species Clostridium butyricum_B. The sequence goes on from SVCF01000009.1 coordinate 77,938, forward strand.
TCTTCTTTCCTAGACATGAATATATTAGATTTTATACTTATTCAAATCATTTTTGAAAGTTTCAGTAATGCCTTTAAAATCAGATATGTTGTCAATAAGCTTTTTAATTTCATTTGTATAAGTAGTTACATTTGCACTTACCTCTTCTGAAGATGCTGAATTTTCTTCTGCAATCGCCGCTAATGATTCAATACTATCATAAACACTATTTATTGAATTTGCCTCAGCATTAAGCTTATTTATAGTTTCAATCATAGATGTGGCTACTTTTTTTACTGATTGATTTGCTTCAAAACTAATATCTCTAACTACACCCAAATTAGTAGTTTCATTTTCCAATACATTATATTGAATGTCTATATTATCTACTAGAGATTTTATTTCACTCACAAATTGTTTTAGATTAGAATTAATTTCTTCAACTGCTTCTTTTGATTGTTCTGCAAGCTTTCTTATTGACTCTGCTACAACCGCAAAGCCCTTGCCTTGCTCACCAGCCCTTGCTGCTTCAATAGAAGCATTTAGTGCTAAAAGATTAGTTTGTTCTGCAATCCCTGAAACTATTGAAACAATATTATTTATGTCATTAGCTTTAAGTTCAAGATTTGCTCCCTTAACCTTAACTTCATTAAATTTTTCTAAAGAAGTAGTTATGTTACTACTTGCACTCTCTACATTTTCATAACTGTTATTTATCTTGCCTATTGCATCTTCCAGTTGTAGCTTGTTGCTATTTTCATTTTTAACTATTTCTTTTAAGTCTTCAATATTTTCATGCAATGATTGTACAGCAGTATCTGTATTTTGAGCTTGTGTAACAGCTCCCTCTGCAACTTGTTCAACAACACCACTAATTTCATTAGATGTATTATTCATAGATTCAGATATTACATTTATTCTATTTACAAATGTATTCATTTCATCTGTAATACCCTTAAATCCTACAAAATCGCTTTGTATTCCATTCCTATGCTTCTTAATAAGCATATATATCTCCTCAAAAAAATCATTTGTTTTTATTGTTCCATCAATGCTATATTGATTATCTATCATTCTTTCAAGTTCTTCTTTTAGTGTATTTATAGGCATAGTCATTAAGTATACTCCAATAAAAGTTGCAATACCAGAAATTGCACTTCCAATTATTCCTTTGCTTATTCCTATCATAGGTATCATAAATATTGCTGATACTATAAATGTAAATATCCCTGATTTAATTCCAAAGCTTTTAATAAATCCTAAAGAAAATAACTTATTAAAGAAATAATTTTTTGAATAATATATATCTTTATCAAATGTTAATTTTAATTTCAGCTCATTATCACTTTTAAATGTTTTCTCTATTTCTATTTTTTCATTGAAGTGCTCACAAGCTCCTTCAAGCATTCCAATAAAATAATCAAACATTCCTCTATCTGATTTATAACTAAATATAGCTTCTCTTTTTGAAATTGGTTCAATTAATACTAATGGTGGTTTTGCTCCGGCAAATTTCTTTGTCATTGCTACATGTACATCAAACATAGATTTTAAAAACGAATATAAGTTATCGTGTACAAAGAATGCTGGATAATCATGACTAAAAGTTCTTATATTATCTTGTCCAATCTTTCTCCAAAGTTCTGCTACGTCCATCTTCTGATTTTCAGCTATATATTGAATTATTTTTTTTATTTCCTTATCATCAACATTTTCAAGTGGAGAAAATATCTTTGTACTTCCCCAACCAACATAATTCATTGCATCATCAATAAATGAATTACCAAACAATTTTCTGTTAGTTTTCATCCATGTTGCTACTACTGTTCCTTTCATCTTACATCACACTCTCTTCTAAATATTAAGTAAATATTAACTTATATATATTTTACCATTATTGTGAAAAATAAAATATAGTTTATATTGATAAATTATCTATATATAGTCTTTTTACTGCATATTCACAAATAATGCATAATTTAATAATATTAATAATTTCATACTAATATATTGTATTAATACTAGACATTATTTAGATTAATTTGTAAAATATAAGCAGATTAATAGCAGAAAAGGGGGAAATTTGGTTCCTATTAAAGATGATGGTAAAGTAGTTGGTTGTATCATTTTTACCTATTCAGTAGAAGAAAAAGATAAAGTAACAGAAATATCAGCACAATTTAAAGACTCTGTTAATGACATTGATAATTCTATACATGATATTATTAATGGAACTGAAAATCTCATTAATATGCTAAAAGATATGAATAAAATTACATCTGATGTAGAACAGGCAATTAATGGTGTAACTAATGTTGTGGCAAATATTGAAAAAAATGCTTCAAATTCAAATATTCTGGCATTAAATGCATCTATTGAAGCTGCAAGAAGTGGTGAGGCAGGAAAAGGATTTTCTGTAGTTGCAACAGAAATGAGAAAATTAGCAACTGATAGTGGAAGTTCAGCAAAAGCAATAAAAACAACATTAGGCGACATGACCAATCATCTTGAAAAAATCATAAATTTCATAAAAAATGCAGACAACGTTGCAGCTAATTATAATGAAAGTATTCAATCTATTAAATCTATATTAGAAATAACTCTTTCCCTTGCAGAAGACTTAGAAAAAGATTTTAACAATTAAAAATTGAAAAATAATATAATAAAGCATGTATAAAAAGAAGCTGTCGCACAAACTAGAATTTGTAAATTGTTAATTAGTGTTCAAATTCCAATTTATACTGTAAATATAAAGTATTACGAATTATTAAGTGCGACAGCCTCTTTTAACTTGACCTAAATTATAAATTAAAATACTATGTATTTATTTTAATATTTCATTTGCTAATTGATGCATCTTTTCAATATCATTTTCTTTAGCTACAGACTTAATAGAAACCATATTATCACAAATTGTAATGTTTCTCATTTTTTCTAATATTTCTTTCATAACTTTACCTGCCATTGGAGCCCAAGAACCATTTTCAATAATTCCAACAGTTCTTTTTTGGTAATTCTTACTTTTTAAGTGTAATAAAAATTCTTCCATACAAGGGAATACCCCTCCATCATAGCTAGCTCCTGCTACGATTAACTTACTATAACAAAAAGCATTCATAACAGCTTTTGATATATCTTCTCTTGATAAGTCAAGTAAAAGTACATCCTTAGCACCTTTAGCTTCTAATATAGAAGCCATTTTTTTTGCAGCATTTGCTGTATTTCCATGAATAGATGCATAAGCAACTAATACACCATCAATTTCTGGTTCATAGCTACTCCAAGTATTGTACTTATCTATATAATATGAAAGATTTTCCTTTAAAACAGGACCATGTAACGGACAAATAATTTCAATATCTAATCCTGCTGCCTTCTTTAATAATACTTGCACTGGAGATCCATACTTACCAACAATATTACAATAATATCTTCTAGCTTCAGAAGTCCACTCTTCTTCTACATCGTTTGCACCAAATTTACCAAATCCATCTGCTGAAAATAATACTTTTTCTGTTTTTTCATATGTTACCATTACTTCTGGCCAATGAACCATAGGTGCCATAAAAAATTGTAATGTATGACTTCCTAAGTTTAGTTCATCACCTTCAGCTACGACAATTTTTTTTTCTGTTAAATCTATATCAAAAAATTGAGGAAGCATAGAAAAAGTTTTGTTATTTCCAACTACCTTCATATTAGGATATCTTTCAATGATCTTTTTAATATTAGCTGCATGATCTGGTTCCAAATGAGAAATTATAAGATAATCTACTGTTTGTCCATCAACTGCCTTTTCAAGATTATTTAGCCATTCATCTGTTGCTCTAGCATCAACAGTATCCATAAGTGCAACTTTTTCATCAAGAATCACATATGAATTATATGATATACCATTTGGTATTTCATATTGACTTTCAAATAAATCAAGCGTCTTGTCATCTACTCCTATATATTTAATAGAATTTGTAACATCAATCTCTTTCATATTTATAGTTCCTCCCTTTAGTAATCTACTTCAAACTTCTTTTTATAGGCAATATACATATTTTTAGCTGCAAATTTAAACTGGATAAAAAAATATTACTCTTTTGTTATTAATTATATATTACTACATTGTTAAAAAAAATACTAGTAAAAATCTTATTAAATAAAAATCACTATTAATAACTATAAAGAATCAAATTTATTAATACTAAATAAATATAATTATAGTTTTTCAATATATATGTCTTCTTATATACTTAAAGTTACTTTAAATAAAATATCCCCCAAAGACTATTAATTATAATCTTTTGGGGGGATGTTTTATGTTATGAATTTATTTATAATAGAAATTAATTTACTCATAGAATCTTCAATTACTTGTGAACTAGATAAAATATTACTTGATATTGATGTAGTTTGTTTTAAATAATCAATTACTTTACCACTATTCTCAGTCCCACTATCATTCTTGGTTTTTACATTATTAATTACTTCTTGAACTATACACATATCGCCTAATATATTATTGAATTTAACTTTAAACTCTTCTATTATTTCTCTTATTTCTTTTGTATCACTTCCATATGAGTTACCAGCCTTTTCCATCATATCATAATCATTCATAACCTGTGATGTAATAAAATCAAGTAATTTTTGGCTTTGAGCTATAAGTTTATTTACAACAGACATAACTTCATCAGTAACTTCTTGAATTTCTGTTACAGTATTTCTTGATGTTTCTGCTAAATCACGTATTTCATTTGCTACAACTGAAAATCCTTTTCCAGCTTCTCCTGCTCTTGCAGATTCAATACTTGCATTAAGTGCTAGTAAGTTTGTTTGTTCAGTAATATCTAATATAGTTTTTGACAATTGTTCTATATGATTTATCTTAGCACACTCAGCAATTGTCGCTTTCATCTTTTCAACTATATCACTTTCAAGATTGCTTGCCTTTTCATTTGCCGTTTGAATCTCATTTATTATATTAGATGCATTATCTTCACTTTTAATTGAAATATTAATACTTTCATCAAGCTTTTTGCCTGCTTCAGTTATAGAATTTTGAGTAGTTTCTAATGTATCTACTACCTCTGCTAATGCTGCACACATTTCTTTGGAGTCCATAGCATATTTCTCATTTATACTGCCTGTTTTTTGAATGTAATTATCCAGACTTTCCATTCCACTTCGTGTTTCTTCCACCTGTGCTTGTGCATTATCTGAAGTATCTTTTATATTTGACAATATTTCACTTAAAACACATCGCATCTCTTCAATTTCTCTTAAGATTATTCCAAACTCATCTTTGTCATCCTTAGCATATACACATTCATTTGCTATATTCAAATTAGCTATATCAGTAATGTTCTTTATTACTAATTTAGTTCTATTTTTTATTCCTCTAATTATGGAAATTCCATATACTACAATAATAACAAAAGCTAGTGTAAATACTATTCCAAATCCTGCAACCATCTTTTCCATATTAGCAGTCATGATTTCAATTTCTTCTTTTAAAATATTTTCAGAAATACTTCCCATAGAATTAATCGAATCTCTAATGGCATCAAAATCATCTTCATTGAAACTTTGAGTCCATATGTCGAATTTTTCTTTATATACTGACATAAATTCATCATATGTTCCCTCAATCCCGTCTTCATCATCCTTATAATATAGCCTATCATTTGATATTCCATATTCATTTTTTATTTTATTAAAAGTTTGCTCTGTTTCATTTAATCTCTCTTTAACATCATCAATATTCTTATCTATTGTTTCCTGTGCCTCTTCTAATTCTTCATCATTAGTAGCAGAAAGCTTGTCTAAATATCCCACATGAATCTGATACATATCTTTATCTGCTTCCAATAATAATGCTTGAGCATCTTCAATAACAGCATTTTTCTCTGTTATAAAAAATTTAATTTGATTCATTTCATAAAACATTCCAATTAACATTACTATACATATTATAGTAGGAATAACTAATAAAGATATCATTTTTTGAGTTAATGTAATTCTCACACTTTTTATTCTTTTCTTTTGTTTATCATTCTTCTCCCCCATGACTCAAGCCTCCTTTTATAAAAAGAAAACAAACTTCTTATAGTATAAGATTTATTTTTGTTCTAATATTGAAATTGTTCCACTTACTTCATTAGAAACAGCTATTAAAGTATTTCCAGTCTTACTATATTCTTCGTTTATTATGTCAATACATTCTGGTGCTACATCACCTGCAATATTGTCTGTAAATTCTCTTGTATTTATATAAGTTTTAAAAGTAGCTTTACTTGGATTAGTAATATCATAAACCATTACTCCGCCTATTCTCTCTAGTCCAATATATGCATATACTTTATCTCCAACTTTACTTACTTTAACTTCTTCTGCTTCAGGTCCTTTTTTACCACTTCTACTGTCTAGTTCAATATTATCATTAGAACAGTTAAAATATTTTTGGAATTTTTGTGCTGTTATTTTTTCAAAATCGCTTCCACTATCAAAAACAATCTTTTTAGTTTCTGCATCCCAAATTGAGAATGATCTGCCTCCAAATAAATAATTCTTATTTTTTTCTAAACCATCCACAACATCTTTGTTTATAACTTCAACTTTTTTACCTTCAACCATTATTGATGATATATTATTATATTCATTTTCAAGTTTTATATTTGCGTTTTCCTCTTGTATATATTCACGTCCATCGCCTTCATTAGCTGTTAGTAAATACTTCTTTCCATTTACTTCATAAAATGCGATAGAGTCAGGCATATATGTACTATATAAATTTTGTGTTTTTATATCTATCTTTCCATCTTTAACTACATCTATAGCATTATTTAGAGCTGAATTACTTTTTACTCCAAGAGAATCAACTGATACAAATTCTCCTTTTTCAATATCTAATGTTGCTATAGAATTATTTTCTTGTAAAGTAACATAAGCATATTTATTTGAAGAATCTATTGCCATATATTCTGGTTCAAAATCTTCTGAAGGGTTAACTCCTTTAGAAATTAATACTCCTTTTGCAACAAGTGATGCTCTCTCTGAATTAAATTTATCAAATGTAGCTAATTTAATACTTCCATTTTCTAAATTAACAATAGTAGCAGAACCTTTTGGATCTTCAACGTTTGCACTAATTCCCAAACGTGGTTCTCCTTCATTTGCTGTTAATAAATATTTAGAATCATTAGTATATGTTACCATATCTGGTTGAACTCCAGCATTATATACCTTTTTCAAGTTACCTTCATAATCCATAACAACAATTTTACCATTTTTATTATATTCTTTTGCTTGTACAGCTACTGCTATTTCCTTTCTTGAATTGCTAATAGCTATGCTTGTAATATCACCATATGTAAATCCATCTTTTTCAACTAATGGTTTAATATCTATAGATTTTTCAACTTTAAAGTTACTTTCTCCATTTTTTAAACCATCAAGGCTTGCAACAAATACTTTTGATTTTACCCCATTAATAACATATACTTTGTTATTATCTTTATTATATTTCATAATTTCTGCTGCACCACCATCTTCACTTACTGTATCCAATGATACTCCAGCTATCTTTTTTAAGGAAACCTTTTCATTTGATAGCACATTATTAGTAGTACCTGCACTTACCATAGAGATATTCATTATGGACGCAAGAATAACAGCTCCTATAATTTTGTAATATTTTTTACTTTTAATCATTTTGACCACCCTCTCTATTTTTTACAAAATAATTATAACATATTTTAGCGTATAATTACACAAAAATACTTTTTTTACTTAAATAATCTAATATGGGTTATAAACCAACATAAACTATTAACTATGTTTATGTTAAGAAAGGTTGTATATATAATTTATTTTTCAAAACTAATTATGCATACAACCTATGTTTTTAAAATTAAAACTTGTATTATTTCTTAAGTTTAAATCTTTGGAGCATATTATTTAAGGATTCTGATTGCGCTGTTAATTCTTCACTAGCAGCAGCACTTTCTTCAGCAATAGCAGAGTTTGATTGAACAACCTCTGAAATTTGTTCTATTCCTCCATTTACTTGTTCAATAGATATTGCTTGTTCATCAGTTGCTTGTGTTATATTGTTAACTAATTCAGTAGAATGCTTCGCTTCTTTTACTACTTCTTTTAATGAATTTGAAGTAGCATCTACAATTTTTTTTCCTTCTTGTACTGATTTTATTGATGTTTCTATTAATTCAGCTGTATTTTTTACTGCTTTTGAACTTTCTTCAGCAAGTTTTCTTACTTCTTCTGCAACTACAGCAAATCCTTTTCCCGCCTCACCAGCTCTTGCAGCTTCTATTGCTGCATTAAGTGCCAAAAGATTTGTTTGTTCTGCTATACTGTCTATAGCATTTATTACATCACTAATATTTGTAGAAGATTTTTCTATTTCATTCATAGCATTAACCATATTATTCATTTCAGCATCACTTTGTTCTATCTTGTTAACTAAGCCTTTAACAATATTATTTGTATCATTTGCATTTTTAGAAGTATTTTTTATTTGCTCATTTATTTCACTCATTGAAGCAGTTAATTCTTCTAAAGAACTAGCTTGGTCTGTAGTTCCTTGAGATAAAGTCTGAGCAGCTTCAGCTACCTGCCCTGAGCCTCCGCTTACTTCAGCAGTTATTTCTTTTATTTCATTAAATGTTTCTGTTAATGATAAAATAATTTCAATTAAACTTTCTTTAATACCTTTAAAATCACCTATATATTCTTTTTCAACTTCTACTGTCATATTACCTTCAGATAGTTGCCTTAATACATTATGAATATCTTGTATGTACTCTTGTAAAAATTTCTTTGTTGTATTTACAGAACGTGTCAAACTTCCTATTTCTGTATCATCCTCTTCAATTGGAATGTCTATGTTAAGATTACCTTGTGATAATAAATAAAACTTATCTTTAATTATTTCTATTGGTTCAATAAAATACTGTTTAGTCTTTTTATTATTCTGTACACTAACTACTAATATTCCTATTAACATTATAACTAAAAATAATGTTGAAACATTTAACATTATTTCTGAATATAATACTAGCTTATCTGATCTTTCTTCTAATATAGAATTAAATTCTAATATATCATTATCTATTTCTGCTTTAAGATCTATATATTCACTACTAAGAACTAAACTAATAGCTTCATCTTTTTTGTTTGATGAAATAAGATTAGCAGCCTCTGTTTCTAACTTTGCTAATTCATTGGATTCTTGTAATGCACCTTCTATTAGGATTATTTCTTCTTTGGTTATTTTTAAATCCTTTATTATATTTGATTGTTCAATTCTTTCTAATGCTTTCTCTCTTGTTTTTGTTTCATTAATTTCTCTATTATAATTTTCTAAAAATTTTGAATCCCCAGTAACTACATAAGATCTAATTTCATTTGTTAAATAATCAGAGGCATCTTTTAAGTCTTGGCTACTTTGTATAAGTTGAAGTCTATCTTTATTAAGCCTTATTGTTTTTAATGAAGTTCCAACAACAAGCATCCCAACTAAAATACTTAATATTATCAAGCCCACTGTGATTCTTGATGTTTTTTTTGTGAATTTAGATAAATCAATATTTTTTCTCATGTTCATCCCCCATCATACCCAAATATATTACATTTAAAATTAATTCTACAAAATGATTAAAAATCCTTTTTCTTATGTAAAACACTACTTTATAAAAAGTTAAATAAATATAGCCTTATAATTCCAATAATAAAATATTAACTATATAGAAATAAACGAGAACTTAAGCCTTTAATATATTTACTCTAAGCTTAAGTTCTTTATATATTATTCAATTTTAAATTTACTAACTACAGATGAAAGATTATCTGAAATAATTTTTTCATTATTTACCATATCATCTATTTCATTTAACATTTTAGTTACTATCTCAATATCATTTACAATCATTCCACTGTTAGAAGCTGTAGTTTGAGATGATTCTGCAACACTTTCAACTGTTTTCCCTATTTCTCTTAGTATCTTTTCTATATTAGATGCCATTTCTGCTATTCTAACAGACATTCCTTGTATTTCATTCGCATCTTTTCCATATTCTTTTGTTGCACTAACAAAGGACTTATAATCTTCAATTACTGTATGATTAATAAACTCAATAATATTAGTTGAATTATTTGTCAAATTATTAAATGCAGATTTTACACTATCTATTATCTGAATTATTCCTTTTACAGTATCAGAAGTCTCATTTGCAAGTTTTCCTACTTCTTCTGCAACAACTGCAAATCCTTTTCCATTTTCTCCTGCTCTAGCTGCCTCTATTGATGCATTTAATGATAACAGATTTATTTGTTCTGCTATTGAAGAAATAACTTCTGCAAGTTTTCCTATTTCTGATACAACCTTAGCATCTTCAATACTCTTTAGTAATTCTTCTTTATGAACCTTTGTTAAATTTACTGCTTTATCATATGAATCAATTGTTTTCTTTTCAATTTCATCCACTCTAGCTTTCATATCATATGATATATTATGACTATTATCAGTCTCTTCTACAAGCAGATTAATTGATGAATTAACTTCTTCTACTGAAGCATTAAGCTCTTCAGTTGCAGCACTTGTATTCATTACTTCTTCATTAATTGTTTTTACAGATTTGCCCACATGTTCATAACTTTGATTTAACTTAACTGTTGTATCTTTAAGTATTTCACTAGAATTTTCAAGCATTTCTGATCCTTTTGCTATATTCTTTATTATATCCTTATTATCAGTAAACATCTTATTAAGATTCTTACTCATCTGTCCTAATTCATCATCTGACTTTATTTCTAACTCTTTTGTAGTAAAATCACCATTAGAAAGACTTAATGCAAATTCATTTACTCTTTTTATATTATTAGTAACATATTTAATAAGATTAATCACTACAAATATTGACACAATAATTGCAGCAGCACTTATTGTTATAAGTTTAAATAATAATACTCTTAAAGGTGCATTAATCTGTGCCTGTGGAATCTGAATTATAAGTTTCCAATCAAGTCCATCAATATTTTTATAGTAGGCATTATATGTGATATTATTAATTCTATACTGGTTACTTCCTTCTTCATTATTAAATATTTGTTTACCAAAGGCAGCTATTTCAGAATTATCATCTGTTCTTATATCTGTTTTCAGTATTTTATCTTTATTATCACAATATATATATAATCCTGTATTTTCTATAAGCTGTGCAGTTCCACCATCACCAATTTTAATATTAGAAACTGTAGTCTGAATAGTATCAACACTTGTATCAACAGTAACAACACCAATGAAATTATTATTGGAATCAAACATAGGCACAGTACATGTACACATTATTACCTTAGATATTTCGTCATAATATAAATCTGAAAATACTACTTTTCTTTCACTGTTGCTCTTTCCATTTTTATACCACTCATAATCAAAATAATTATATTCTTCATTACTATATTCAAATGTAGTTTTTGCAACATCCCCATCCTTATAAACATATGGTCCTTGATATTTTTCATTTTCATCATAAACATATGGCTCAAACCATATTCCACTTCCAATTACAAGATCACTGTTATAAATCACTTTTGACAAATATTCTTCATACTGCTCTAAGCTTGTTGTTTTATATGTACTTTCAACATTTTGTGCAAGTTGAGTCGCAATAAACCCAACTTCATCCATTTTCTTCTTTATTTCAATAGAATTTGCATTTAAATTTGATGTCATATTATTTTGTATTTGCTCATTTATTATTTTTTTACTATCAAAATATGCTATTACAGATAATGCTATCATTATAATAATATTAACAGATAACAATACACTTAACATTTTTGTGCTTAATTTTTTACTTTTCAAAGCTATCTCCCCCTTTAATACATTTCATATATCCCAAAACTTAACTATAATATATTTTATAATATTATTATATTTTCGATGTTCTTTTTTTAAAACTTTAGTCGTTTTTTGACTATTTTTTTAAAAAATACGTCTTATTTTTATTTATATAATACTTAATTCGAGTTATTTCTTTATTAAAGCTTTAGTTTTTTAGGAAAAAATATTGTCTTGTATTAAAAGGTGATTTTTTTTAAATACTAAATTATAAACTGGTTTACCACTTTATTTAATTCAACAGCCAAATTAGATTGAATTTCTGAATTTATTGATATTTCTTTCATTCCCATATTAACTTCATTTATATTTTCAACTATATCTTTAGTTCTTTTTTGAGATTTTCCTATATCTTCTTTAAACGAAAATATACTTTTATTTATTATAGCTACACTTTCATTTATCTTTTCTATCATACTTGTTATATTTTTTAACAACTCATTAATTGATTCTGCATCATTTGTATAATTTGCATTTGATTTTACCATTAGTTCATAATCTTTGTATACATTATTATCTATATAGTTTAAAATGTCACCTGAATATCCAATTAAATTTTTAAAGATATGACTAGTTTCATTTACTATACTTTGAATATCATTAGTTGTATCTAAAGATTTATCAGCAAGATTAACAACCTCACTAGCAACTACTGCAAACCCTTTACCTGCTTCCCCTGCCCTTGCCGCTTCAATACTCGCATTTAATGCAAGTAAATTCGTTTGTGATGCGATATCAACAATAATTTTAGTTAACTTTTGTATATCCTCTATTATTTTCCCTTGATTGATAGCTTCTTTAACCTGACTACTTTTTTCTTCATAAATAACTTTTGATAAACTTCTAGCTTCTTCTCCTTTTCTTACGATTTCTGCTGCATTAGATTTAATATCACTTGATTTCATCAATGTTTTTTCTGCTGTCTCTGATAAATTTTCAATATTTCCATTTATGTTTTTTACTAATCCAACAATTTCTTCAGTAGATAAATTATTTTTATTTATCTGACTGGCTATTTCATCATTACAAGTACCAATATCTCCAAGCTGATTATTTATTTCATCTACAGATGCTGAAAGTTCTTCTGAACATGCCGATAGCTCACTTGATTTATTTATAATTACTGATATTAATTCCTTAATATTCCCCACAGCAGCATTCAATAATTTTGCAGTTCTAGAGAACTCATCGTTTCCTCTTATACTTATCTTTTGAGAAAAATCATAATTCTTTATTTTTTCAGCAAAACTGTTTATATTTTTCAGCGGAGTAACTATTGTTCTTATCATAATAGTTCCTAATATTAATGATAAAAATAGTCCTACTACCATACATACTATTATCTGCTGTTTAGTAATTGAATACAGCTCCACATTCTTATTATTTTCATCTTCTGCATTAAATGTACTATAACTCACCAAATTATTAATTGAACGCTGCATATCATTTCTATATTTATCAGCTTCTTTATAAATACCTTCCAATTCCTCTATTTTTCCCTGATCAAGTTTTTCTACTAGATTATTATTTTTTTCTATATACTTACTATACGCTTCAGTCAATATCTGCAATTCTTTATTCTGATAATCATCTAATTTTATTTCTTTATATTTATTTAGCCACACTTCCTGCTGTTTAATATTTTCTTTTATATCATTCTGTAAGTCACTTTTAACTAATTCATCATCTGTTGACATAAGATTTAATAAATTATTATTCATCTGCAAAGAATTTTCATTTAATCTATGTAGCCGTTCTATTGCGGTTAATTGACAGTTATACATATTATTTAATGCATCATTAATCTTATTTAAACTATTTATACCTATAACACCAATTATCGATATTATGATAAATATTATGCCATACGATATTATCATTCTCATACTTACGCTAAGCTTATTAAATATCCACATATTTTTTATTCTTCCTTTCATTTTTTCTCTTTTATACAAATAATCCACCATACTGTATGGTGGATTATTCATCAATTAAGAAATTATATTACTCTGTTACTTTTTCTGAGAACTGACTTTGTTTTTCTTTTCCATATTCAACTATTTGATCAGCAGTAATCCATTTTACTTCAACTGGATAATTAGTTTCTACTTGTTCACCTTTTATCTTTTTGTCTAATATATCAATGATTGTTTTACCAATTGCATATGAATCTTGGTCAACAATACCTGTAATTAATTGATTCTCTATACCATTTTCCCAAGTAGCTGTATAGTCAAATCCAAAGTGAGCAATTTGTCCACCTTTACCTTGTGATTTTATAGCTTCCATTACACCTGTATCTGGTCCTTCAGAACCTAAAGAGAACACTGCAACCATATCTGGATTAGCAACAATTTGACCTTCTAATTGTTGCTTAGAAACTGATGATTTATCATCATCTTGAATTGGTTCTAACCATGTAAAGTTAGAAGCATCACTGCCCATTTCTTTCTCAAATCCTTTTTTGATGCCTTCTTGTCTATATGTCATTGTTGTTTGAGTAAGATTTGTAGCTACTAGAGAAATTTTACCATTCTTAACACCTTTCTCTTTTAATTGCTTAGCACCTTCTTGTCCTAATTGTTCTCCTGCCAATTTATTATCAGTACCTATATAAGCAATTCTGTTTTCTGCTGTTTTTACATCCGCATCAAATGTTACTACTGGAATACCAGATTGATTTGCTTCCATAACCTTGTTATCAAACATATCAGGATCCATTGGTGCAACTGCAATACCAGCTACATTCTTTCCAATTGCTTCATCTATAAATCCTAAATGTCTTTCATTCTTTTGAGCTTCACTTGGTGGTGTTGTTTTAACAACTAATTCATATCCTAATTTTGCTGCTTCTTCTTCAGCTGCTTTTCTCATTGGTGACCAATATGCACCTGTATCACATATTGGAACAAAATAAATCACTTTCTTTTCTCCTGAATCTCCACCTGCACTGCTTGCTGATGATCCAGATCCAGCTCCACATCCCATTAAACCAGTTAATAGTAGTCCTGTTGATAATAATGCTATTATTCTTTTTTTCATAATATACCCCTCCATAATGTTTATATCTATTTAATTTTAAATAGTAATCTTATTATTTATTATTATTTTTTTTAATTATTTTTTTAATGCTCAAGCTTCCTTTTCTTCTGAAGAAATCAACAACTATAGCTAAAATAATTACAGCTCCAGTTACCGCTTGTTGTATAAATGAATTTACTCCTAATATAGCTAATCCATTTTGGAATACTTGTAATGTAAAGATACCAACGATTGCTCCGCTTATAGTACCTACACCACCATCAAAAGCAACTCCACCCATTATTGAACCAGCCATTGCATATAATTCAGGTCCGTTTACTTCACTTGGTGCTCCAACATTGATGTTAGACATTAATAATATACCTGCTATTGCTGCTATAACACCTTCGATTATAAATACTTTTATAATATGTTTATTTACATTAATACCTGATAATCTACTTGCTTCTTTGTTAGAACCAACTGCATAACAGTATCTTCCATATCTAGTGTTTTTCATAACATACATTATTACAATAAATATCATAACGAATACAACTGTGTTAGTATGAATTAATGGAGTTCCAACTTTAACATTTGATATCTTATAGAACCATCCTGGAAGTCCTTTAATATAAATACCATTTGTGAGAAATAATATTATTCCTCTTATTAAATAGCTTGTACCTAATGTTAAGATAAATGAATTCAACTTAAATGTAGTTATTAGTACACCATTAAGAAGTCCCCATAGTCCACCTACAATTAATGCTCCACCTAAAGCTATTACTGGGTTAGCTCCATTAACTGCCAAATATACTGCAACACATCCTGAGAATGCTGCATTAGCCCCCATAGATAAATCAACATTACCTGTTATTAAGATCATGGCATATGCAACTGTTAATATACCTACTGTTGGGATTTGTCTAAAGAAATTTGATAAATTTGCTGTTCCTAAAAAGTCTGGACTAAGTATTGAAAATGCAATGACAAGAACAACTAATACTAAATATATAGAGTACTTAACACCTATTTCTTTCAAATTGAATTTAATTTTTTTAGATTTGACTTGACTTTGTAAAACTTTTTCACTCATATTAATTAATACCTCCTAGTGTAGCTAATCTCATAATTTCTTCCTGAGTTGCATCCTTTCTTGCAAGTTCTCCTGTAATTCTGCCTTCACACATTACATATATTCTGTCTGACATTCCTAATAATTCTGGCAACTCTGATGATATTATTATTACTATTTTTCCTTGTCTCACTAAATCATTCATTATTTGATATATTTCAGCTTTTGTTCCTACATCAATTCCCTTTGTAGGTTCATCAAATATAAATATTTCTGAATCTGAATTTAACCATTTTCCTAAAACTACTTTCTGCTGGTTTCCTCCAGAAAGTGTTCCTGCTAAAACATCAAGATTGGCAACTTTTATTTCAATTGCATTTTGGAACCTCTTTCCTACTTCTTGTAATGCTTTGTGATCTAAAACAAACGATTTCAAATTGGTTATTGTTATATTATCAACTACACTCATTTGTAGGGATAATCCTTGATTTTTTCTGTCTTCAGTTAATAAACATATTCCATTTTTAATAGCATCAAGTGGTGATTTTATATCAACCTCCTTATTATTAACCTTGATTTTTCCTTCACTAATAGGATCTGCACCAAATATCAAACGAACTAACTCTGTTCTTCCAGCTCCAACTAATCCAGCTAATCCTAATATTTCCCCTTTTCTTGCTTTTAAATTTACATTTTTTACTTTACCATTGTAATCACATAAACCTTCTACTTCTAAGCAATATTCTCCAGGTTTAAATACTTCCTTCGGGAATAATTCTGTTAAGTTTCTTCCAACCATCATATTTATAAGCTGGTTTTCTTCAATACCATCCATTTCACATTCGCCTATATACTGGCTGTCTCTTAATACTGTAGCTCTATCACATATTTCAAATACTTCTTTTAATCTGTGTGATATATAAATTATTGAAACTCCACTTTCCTTTAATGTTTTGATTACTTTGAATAAGTTATCAACGTCTTTTTCTGATAATGATGTTGATGGCTCATCAAAAATAATTATTTTTGCATTTAAGCTGATAGCTTTAGCAATTTCTATCATTTGCTTCTTTGCAGTAGATAATGTATTAACGATATCATCAGGATTAATATCAATTTCTAATTTATCTAATATTGCTTGTGTATCACTATGCAGCTTTTTAAAATCAACTATGTTTAAAAATTTATTTTTATAAGGAAGTCTTCCAATAAAAACATTTTCTGCAACTGATAATGCTTCTGCTAAATTTAATTCCTGATGAACAAATCCAATTCCTATGTTAACTGCTTTTTCTGGTGTTATTATTCCACAGTCAACTCCATCAACAATTATTTGTCCTTCGTCCTGAGCATGTACCCCACCTAATATTTTCATTAGTGTAGATTTACCTGCTCCATTTTCCCCTAGCAGACCATGAACTTCTCCTTTTCTGATCTTAAGCTGTACTCCTTTTAATGCATAAACACCTGGAAACCTCTTATGTATGTTTTTCATTTCCAAAAATACATTTTCCAATGCCAGTTCCCCCTTCTCAGTATATTTTAATTGTAAAATAATTATAATTTTCTTTTTAAATGTTTATATTTAACTATCAACTTAACTTTTGTCTGTAATTTTAACAAGTTTAACTTGTATCATACTTACAGACAAGCAAGTTCTTACTTAATATATAATTCTACATTCAATGGCTCAATCCTTGATAATTCTACACTTCTTGAATCTGGTTGAGAAATTCCCACAAATAATTTAAATTTGTCAGTGTCCATAACTCTTTCTCCATTATCATTAACATCTTCAAATTCATGTTTCATTATGTTCATTGTTACTGTTTTTCTTTCTCCTTTAGCTAAGCTAACACGTTTGAAAGCAACCAAACTGTGATTTAATGGAGCATATGGAGCATCAATCTTTTTAAGATAACATTGTACAACTTCTTCAATATCATAATCTCCTGTATTTTCAATATCTACAGAAACTCTTACACTTTCAAAATCCTTTTTAAGTTCTGACACAATTAGATTTTCTAATGCTACTGAAGAATAAGTTAATCCATATCCAAATGGATATAATGGTTCTTCTTCAATATATCTATAAGTTCTTCCCTTCATTGAATAATCACTAAATTCAAGCATATTATCTGTATTTTTATAGAAGGTAATTGGCAATTTACCACTTGGAGAACATTTACCAAAAATCAAATCTGATAGTGCTTCCCCTCCATGACTTCCTGGATACCAAGCTTGTACTATTGCTGCACACTTTTCTTCTACACCACTTAGTGTAAGTGCACTACCTGCTCCAAGTACAACAATAACTGGTTTATTAGTTTCAAGAACTTTTTCTAAAAGGTTTTGTTGTTCTCCTGGAAGGTTTAAGTTTTCTTTATCACCTGCTCCATAGCTGTTACCAGCATCACCTTGTTCACCTTCTATTGTTGAATCTAGACCTAAACACAATACAACTATATCTGATCTTTCAGCAACAGAAACTGCTTCACTTATTCTATCACTTGCCAATGCTAATTCTTCAACTCTATCTTTATATAAGTGACAACCTTCAGCATAATATACTCTTGTATAATCTTCTACACTCTTTTGAATTCCTTCTAATATTGTTGTATATTTTGAAGCTGTTCCACTATAATTTCCTTTAAGCATTATTTGACTATCTGCATTTGGTCCAATTACCGCTATAGTTTTTAATTTTGATTTATCTATTGGTAATATACCATCATTTCTAAGTAATACCATCGATTTTCTTGCAGCTTCTAATGATAGTTCATTATGTTCTTTACAATCATTAACTTCATATGGTATTTGGTTATATTTACAGTTATCATCAAACATTCCTAGTCTTATTCTTGTTGCCATTAATCTTTCAGCAGCTGTAGTTATATCTTCTTCAGTAACCAAACCTTCCTTATATGCTAAAAGCATTTGTAGATATACATTTCCACAGTTTAAGTCACATCCATTTTTTATTGCTAATGCTGCAGATTCAGTTATTGTACTTGTTACTCTATGATTAGTATGGAAATCTGCTATTGCCCAGCAATCTGATACAACGTGTCCTTGGAATTTCCATTTTTCTCTTAAAATATCCTTTAATAAAGTTTTACTTCCACAACATGGTTCTCCATTAGTACGATTATAAGCTCCCATAACTGCTTCTACATCAGCTTCTTTTACACAAGCTTCAAATGCTGGTAAATATGTTTCATATAAATCCTTTTGGCTTACAATTGCATCAAATTCGTGTCTTAATCCTTCAGGACCACTATGAACTGCAAAGTGCTTGGCACAAGCTGCAATTTTCAAATACTTATCATCCCCTTGGAGACCGTTTACAAAAGCTACACCAAGTCTTGATGTCAAGTATGGATCTTCGCCATAAGTTTCTTGACCTCTTCCCCATCTAGGATCTCTAAATATATTAACATTAGGTGACCAATATGTTATTCCTTTATAAATATCTCGGTCATCTTTACTAGAACATTCATTATATTTAGCTCTTCCTTCTGTTGCTATAACATCTGCAATCTTATTTAATAATTCATCATCAAATGTAGCTGCTAATCCAATAGCTTGTGGAAAAACAGTTGCTGTTCCTGCTCTTGCAACACCGTGCAATCCCTCTCCCCACCAGTTATACCTTTGGATATCTAAGTGTTTTATTGGTGCTGAATTATATGTTAATTGTGAAGCTTTTTCTTCTAATGTCATTTGTGATACTAACTCTTTTGCCTTTTCTAAAGCCTCACTATGAGTAATTCTATTAGTATGTTCCATAAAACCCCTTCTTTCTTATTTTAATTCTTTTTTATTTCAAATTTAACTATTATTTTAATTAAAGGAAAAATTATATATTAATGTTTTTTTATTACCATTCCTTTCTTTATATTAATAATACCTAAAATGTACCTATGCTCACAAGAAATTACTTGTATAATTATAGACAATATTTATCTTCTATTTTTCAATATTATATTTTTATTCAAAAATTATTAAGCATTCAATAGGATGAAATCATTTTCTCTAAGCTCCTTTTTGTAATCAGTTTCAAGACAAAAATAAGCTACAGGCCTTATTAAGGATATAATGATTAAATTGACTTGCTATAGCATTATTTTGTATAATACTGTTAAATATATTTATTAAGAGCGGGGGAAATTTTATGTTGACATATGAGTCTCATCACTTTGGAAAGGCTAATGATTATAATCACTACCATAATTATGATTTTAGCTTTCCAAGGCACCTACACAGAAGTTTTGAAGTTTTGTATGTAAAAGATGGACAAATTCAGGTGACTATAAACAACAAGGTTTTTATTGTAAAAAAAAATCAATGTATTATTCTACTACCTTATGAAATACACTCATTTTCAACAATAGATACTTCCGATTCATATATATCTGTTTTCTCCCCTGAGTTTGTTAAAACATTTCATAATATGATTTATGCAAAATATTTAGAAAATCCAGTTTTTACATTATCTCCAGAGGTTGAAGCATTAGTATTAGACAAAGTGTTTTCAGATAATGATAATATTATTGAAATGAAGGCATGTTTTTATCTTATTTGTTCAGAAGCAGTACAAAATACTAATATATTAAGTGCAGTAAGAAGCGATTATGAACTACTACATAAAACTTTAAGTTATATACAAGAAAATTTTACTAATGATATTTCTTTACACAGTATTGCATCTAAGCTAGGCTATAGTTATACTTATTTATCCAGATATATAAACAATGTTTTAGGAGTATCCTTTGTAGATTTTATTAATGAAAATAGAATAAATTATGCACTTTATTTATTAAAAAACACAGAAAACTCAATAACAGATATAGCTTATGAATGCGGGTATTCAAGCATTAGATCCTTTAACAGAAATTTTTTAAAGATAACAAATACAACTCCAAAAACATATAGAAATTCTTAAAAATATGAGCATAAGATGCAACATCTTATGCTCATATATATATTTATTAAAAGGAATCTATTTTAAAAAGGATTTTCTGTCTTGTAAAGCATACCTTTTGGTTGATTGAATCCAATATCTTCAACACCAAGATACTTAAATAAGTTAAATATAGATTTTCCAAAATGTCCAAATGCAACTGCACCATGATGTGGGTAATTCTTTTCAACTAACACATGTCTATAAAATCTTCCCATTTCTTTAATAGCAAAGATACCTATTGACCCAAATGAGCGAGTAGCTACTGGTAATACTTCACCTTCTGCAACATATGCTCTAATATTTGCATCCGCAGTACTTTGTAATCTAAAGAATGTAATATCTCCTGCTGCAATATCACCTTCAAGAGTACCTCTTGTAATATTTGGTTCTACATTTGGTTCTAAACTTCTAGCCATAATTTTTTGATTTTTCATTGTTCCTTTTACTAATTTACATATTGGCGTATTTCCACAGTGGAATCCCATAAATGTATCTTTTAAAGTATAATTATATTTTCCTTTAATTTCTGAATTATACATATCTGCTGGTACAGTATTATTTATATCAAGTAATGTAACAGTGTCATCACTTACACAAACTCCTATATACTCACTTATTGCACCATAAATATCAACTTCGCAAGAAACTATTATTCCTCTTGATGTTAATCTGCTATTTACATAGCATGGAACAAATCCAAACTGAGTTTGGAATGAAGGCCAGCATTTATTAGCAAATACTACATATTCTCTAGAACCTTTATGAGCTTCCATCCAATCTAACAATGTGATTTCATATTGAGCTAATTTAGGTAATATTCCTGCCATTTTGTTGCCTGTGCCTAGCTCTTTTTCCATATCTTTAACTACATCTTCAATTCTTGGATCACCTTCATGCTCATTAAATGCTGCATATAAATCTAGTTCTGAATTTTCTTCTATTTCAACACCTAGATTATACAATTGCTTAATTGGTGCATTACATGCTAGGAAATCCTGTGGTCTTGGACCAAAAGAAATTACTTTTAACTTCTTTAATCCAATTACAGCTTTTGCTACTGGCTCAAACTCTTTAATCATTGCTGCTACTTCTTCTGCAGTTCCAACTGGATATTCTGGAATATATGCTTTAATGTTTCTAAGTGCTAAATTATAGCTGGCATTTAGCATACCACAATAAGCATCTCCTCTTCCATCACATAAATCATCTCCACTTTCTTCTGCTGCTGCAACAAACATAACTGGTCCATCAAATTCTTTAGCCAATAATGTTTCTGATGTTTCAGGTCCAAAATTACCTAAATATATTACTAATGCATTTACCCCTGCTTCTTTTACTTCACTTAAAGCTTTTCTCATATGTAGTTCATTTTCAATTGTTGTAGGACATTCATAGATATCACCATCAAAAGCTTTAACTACTGCTTTTCTTCTATTAGTTGATAATTCCATTGGGAAACAATCCCTGCTTACAGCAACAATTCCCAATTTTAATTGTGGTACATTATTCATAGTTCACTCCTCCATATCTATTTAATATTTTTTCTTTTATTATGAAATATAATTTTATTTATTTTATGGTATTATGAGATATTATAGATTTTTAAAATTATGAGATTATAAGTTGTTTAGGTTAATTATTTGTTGTTTAACTCAACTGCTTTGTTAACAACATTTTCTACAGTGAATCCAAACTGTTCAAATAATATATTTGCATTTCCTGATGCTCCAAATGTATCAAG
>SVCF01000051.1 GCA_015058475.1 Clostridium butyricum
GCTGGTTTACTAATTGTTTATTATATTCTGTTCAATTTTCAAAGACCATTTTCTTTTCTACAACTTTCGTTGTTTTTCTTTATCGCTTCAAGCGACTCATTTATTATATCACTTGATTTTTATTAAGTCAATAACTTTTTTTCAACTTTTTAATTAGTTTATTTAAGTTATTCTTATCATCTCTGCGACGTTTTTTATCTTAACATTTCCCATCTATTATGTCAATACTTTTTATTATTTTTTCAACCATTAAGGTGCATAGTTAAAATCACTCTGCACCTTAATGAGATATATTAAAAATTGAACTTCTTCTTTTTTATTACCAATGGATACATTGCAGACCCTATAAGTGTTTCCCCTTCTTTAATTTCACTACCTTTATCTGCAATTACGTTATCTAATATAGCATCGTCTTCTATTTTACAGTTTTGCATTATTATACAATCCTTAAGCTTTGCATTTTTTCCAATACAAACTCTTCTTCCTATTATACAATTTTCAACTGTTCCTTCTATACGGCAGCCATTTGCAATTATTGAATTTATCACATTACTATTTTCTGCATAATGTGTTGGTGCTTCATCTTTAGTTTTTGTATATATTGGTCTATCTTCTTTAAATACTTCTTTATTTATTTTTCTATTTAGTAAAGAAACATTACTATCATATAATGCTTTTATAGAATTTATACAGTCCAAATGTCCTGTAAACTCATATGCTCCAACAGATAGAGTATTTAAATTATTATGGATATATTCTTTTACTTTTCTATACATCCCATTACTAATACATTCACTTACAATATCCATGAATAATTCCGTTTTTAATATATACATTTCCATATTTATATTAGCATTTGAATTTTTGCTTATATTTTCTCCTACACTAATTACTTGATTTGCATCATCAATATTTAATACACCACAACCTGCAAATGCTTCATCAGCATTTGTGACTTTCTTATATATCATTGTTATATCTTTACCTGTACTTTTATGATATTTCATAACTTCATTATAATCTATATTACAAACCATATAGCTTGGAGCTAATAATACATATTCTCTTCTACTTACCTTTAAAAATTGCATATTTTCAGCAAAATTATGAACATCATCAAAAGCTGGATCATCATTTCCAAAGTTAAATACTTTTAGACCATCTTTCTTTCTATTTAGATCCCATGGTGTTCCATTATTAATATGATCTATTAATGATCTTGATTTATTCTTTGTAAATATTCCTATACATCCTATTCCTGAATTAGTCATATTAGATAAAACAAAATCTATTATTCTATATCTAGCTGCTATTGGTACAGATGCAAGAGACCTGTTTACAACTAGCTCACCCATTCTACTTTCATTTTCATCCAAATTAATTATACCAATACAATTTTTCATCTTTTTATTCCCCTCTCAGTATCTCAATTAGACTGCCTTATTTTTCTCAATTACTGTACCCATTTTTACTTCTTCTTTTGCTGCAATAATAGCTATTTCATCTCCTAATGAAACTTTACAATCCTTTCTTACTATAGCCCCACTACCGACAATAGCTTTTTCTATAACTACATTATCTCCAATCTTTGCATCTGTCATTATTATAGAATCTCTTATTACTGAATTTTTTCCAATCTGTACGCCTTGGAATAGTATTGAATTCTCTACATGACCATTTACAACGCAACCTTCAACAACCAGTGAGTTTATTACTTTTGCGTTTTCCCCTATATATTGTGCTGGTCTTATTGGATTTACAGAGTAAATTTTCCACTCTTCATCATGTAAATCTAGTTCGTTATCATCCCTAATTAAATCCATATTTGCTTCCCATAAGCTATCAATAGTCCCAACATCTTTCCAATACCCTTTAAATGGATAAGCCACCATCTTATTTCCATCATTAAGCATAGAAGGTATTATATTCATTCCAAAATCATTCTTAGAATTCTTATTTGCCTCATCTTCTCTTAAATATTTTTTCAATGTCTTCCAATTGAATATATATATTCCCATAGAAGCTAAATTACTTTTTGGATTCTTAGGTTTTTCTTCAAATTCATAGACTGATAAGTCTTCATTTGTATTCATTATTCCAAAACGACTCGCTTCTTCCATAGGCACTTCTATTACAGCTATAGTGGCTTCTGCATTTCTTTCTTTATGGAAATCCAACATTTTAGTATAATCCATCTTATATATGTGGTCTCCTGATAATACTAAGATATATTCTGGGTCGTATCTATCTACAAACTCTATATTCTGGTAAATAGCATTTGCTGTTCCTTTATACCATTCCCCACCCTTTTCTTCTTGATATGGTGGTAATATACTTACACCACCTTGACTTCTATCTAAATCCCAAGCCTCTCCTATTCCTATGTGAGCATTTAACTCTAATGGTTTGTATTGTGTTAAAACCCCAACTGTATATATTCCAGAGTTAGCACAATTACTAAGAGGGAAATCTATAATTCTATATTTTCCTCCAAAAGGAACTGCTGGCTTTGCCAATTTTTTAGTTAATACCCCCAACCTTGATCCTTGTCCACCTGCTAAAATCATTGCTACCATTTCATTTTTACCCATAATACTTTCTCCTCTCATATGTTTAATTGTCTAAAAATAAATTATTATTAAATATATTTCTATTCTTAAAATTAAAAATTTATAATACTTCAATAAATATTTATTAAGTACCTAATAAATATTTAATTCTAATTTACTAATTTTTAAAGGTTTTTATATATTACTTCTGAACCCCAAATACCTGTAGCATATTGTTCTATAGTTCTATCAGAAGAAAAAATGCCTGAGTGTGCAATATTTACTCCACACATTTTTTGCCATCTTATACCATCTCTATAAAACTCATCTATTTTATCTTGTGCTTTTAAATATGAATTAAAATCTTTTAACACAAAGAACTCATCATTATAATTTATAAGATTCTCATAAATTATTTTGAACTTTTCTTTATCATTACTATATTTACCATTTATTAAATCATCAACTACTCGCTTTAATCTTCTATCATCATTATATATATCAATTGATCTATATCCTCCGTTTTGATAATAATCAAGTACTTCATCAGCTGACAAACCAAAGATAACTATATTGTCATCTGTCACTTCATCTCTTATTTCAATATTAGCTCCATCTAATGTAGCTATAGTAACTGCTCCATTCATCATGAATTTCATATTAGAAGTTCCAGATGCCTCTTTTGTTGTAGTCGAAATTTGCTCACTCAAATCTGTTCCTGGAATTATTTGTTCTGCTAAAGATACTCGATAATTCTGCATAAACACTACTTTTATTTTATCATTTACTCTCGGATCATTATTTATTTTATTGGCTACACTATTTATTAGCTCTATTGTATTTTTAGCTAAATAATATCCTGGCGCAGCTTTTCCTCCAAAAATAAATGTTCTTGGAACAATATTGTGATTAGGATTATCTATTAGCGTATTATATAAATCCATAATTCTTAAGCAATTTAAAATTTGCCTCTTGTATGCATGTATTCTTTTTACTTGAACATCAAATATAGAATTAGTATCCACTTTTATATTTTCATTCTTTAAGATTGTTTCAGCTAATCTTTCTTTATTGTATTGTTTAATTTTTCCTAGTTGCTCTAAGACAATATCATCATATAAATATTTCTCAAAATTTCTTAAATCTACAGGATGGGTTATAAAACTGTCCCCTATTGTGTCTTTTAACAATTTTGTTAATTCTGGATTGCTCTTTAAAAGCCATCTTCTATGAGTAATTCCATTTGTTTTATTATTAAATTTTTTAGGATATAAATAATAGAAATCACTCATTTCCTTTTTCTTTAATATTTCAGTATGGAGCTTGGCCACCCCATTAACACTATGGCTTCCAACTATAGCTAAATGAGCCATTTTAATTACATTTTCATTTATTATAGACATTCGCGATATTTTTTCATTGTTTCCAGGGTACTTATTCCAAAGCTCTTCACAATATCTTCTATTTATTTCTTCAATTATCATATAAATTCTTGGCAATAATTTTTTAAACATATCAACAGGCCATTTTTCTAGTGCTTCAGCTAAAATAGTATGGTTTGTATATGACACTGTGTTTGTTGTTATTCTCCATGCGTCATTCCATTCCAGACCTTCTTCATCTAATAATATTCTCATTAACTCAGGGATAGCTAATGTTGGATGTGTATCATTTATATGAATAGATACTTTCTCATCTAATAGGTTAATGTCTTTTCCGTGCTTTTTAAAATGTCTTATTATACTTTGAATTCCAGCAGATACAAAAAAATATTGCTGTTTCAATCTAAGTATTTTTCCTTCATAAAATGAGTCTTCAGGATATAATACCTGTGATATT
Organism: Clostridium butyricum; assembly: GCA_015058475.1. Classification (GTDB taxonomy): domain Bacteria; phylum Bacillota; class Clostridia; order Clostridiales; family Clostridiaceae; genus Clostridium; species Clostridium butyricum_B. The sequence continues at coordinate 4,389 of SVCF01000051.1, forward strand.
GATTCTATAGAATTCTTATACTGAATTGCTTGAAGGAAATCTCCTCTATTAAATGATGAAAAATCAAATTCATTTGATACCGCTTCTGCACTCCATAGCCTTAAAGTATTCACTACTTCATTTTCATATCCAACAATTGGTGTATCATATGGTACTGCTAAAACCGGTTCAAAGTTTACATGAGTAAAAATTAATCTACCATTTTCTTCTCTAACCTCAATATTTCCTCCAAACTTAACAATTTCAGATTTTTCCGCTTTTCTTTTTTCCCATACATTTCCTTCTCTAAGCCAATCATCTGATACTTCAACTTGTTTATCATTTATTATTTTCTGCTCAAAAAATCCGTATTTATATCTTATTCCACATCCATTTCCTGGTATCCCAAGCGATGCCATAGAATCCAAAAAACATGCTGCTAATCTTCCAAGGCCTCCATTACCTAATCCTTGATCCAATTCAAAATTCTCTAATTCTTCTAGATCAATATTAAGACTCGCTAATGTTTCCTTGCATATATCCCTAATTCCCATATTTAGCAAAGCATCACCTAGCAATCTCCCTAAAAGAAATTCCATAGAGAAATAATATACTTGTTTTTCTCCAGTTTTATTGTACTTCCTATTAGTTTTTAACCAATTTCTAGTCACATAATCTCGTACTAAGCTAGCAAGTGCTTCATATTTCTGTTGATTTGTACCTTCTTTTAATTCTATACCATGCATTTCTAAGAATCTATTTACATAAGCTTTTTTAAATATCTTCTTATCTATTTCCAATAATTACACCTCTCAATATTCTTATCTAATCAATATTAGTTAATTCTCTATATAAATTAAGATATATTTCTGCTGACTTCTTCCAACTATTATCACATTGCATAGCTTGTCTTATAAGTTTTCTCCATTGAATCTTATCCCCATATACCCATAATGCAAATTTTATAGTATTATATAATTCTTCTGCATCAAAGTTTGCAAAGCTGAAGCCATTTCCTTCGCCTGTATATTTATTATATGGTACTATTGTATCTTTAAGCCCTCCAGTTTCCCTTACTATCGGTATTGATCCATATCTTAATGCTATTAGTTGCCCTAATCCACATGGCTCAAACAATGATGGCATTAAAAACATATCTGATGATGCATAAATTTTGCTTGCTAATGTATTGTCAAATTTAATATTTGCAGAAACTTTATTACCATATGCATAATCCAACCATTTAAAATGATCTTCATAGTGTTTATCACCAGTTCCTAATATAACTAATTGAACATTATTTTCTTGCAATAATCTTTCAGCCACATATTTAACTAACTCTAGTCCTTTTTGTCCTGTTAATCTTGTTACCATTCCAATCATAGGAATGTCTTCATTAACTTCTAAACCTAATTCTTCTTGAAGTGCCAACTTATTTTTGACTTTGCTTCTAAATGAATAAACATCAAAATTTTGTATAATTTTTTTATCAGTCTTAGGATTATATTCATCAAAGTCAATTCCATTAATTATTCCTCTTAATGCATACGATCTATCTCTTAGAACCCCATCAAGTCTTTCACCATAAAATTCTGTTTGTATTTCCCCTACATAGGTATTACTTACTGTTGTAATCATATCACAATAGTATAGCGCACCTTTCATATAGCTTACTCCATCATCAAATTTTAAAGCTGTATTATTATATAATTCCATATCAAAACCTAACAGTTCTGGTAGAATTATTGGATCAAAAACTCCTTGAAAAGCTATATTATGAATAGAAAATACAGTTTTTATGTTCCAATAAAAGCTATCATCTCTCTTATATTGAAATTTTAATAATACTGGCAACATTCCTGTTTGCCAATCATTACAATGAATCAAATCCGGCTGCCAGTCTATTTGCCTTATCATGTCTAGAACTGCTCTATCAAAAAATGCAAATCTTTCTGCATCATCATAAAATCCATATAAACCATCTCTATTAAAATAGTACTCATTATCTAATAAATAGTACATAACACCATTATGGAAATATTCCCATACTCCACAAAATCTTTCTCTCCATCCTACCCTTACAGTAAACCATTTATTAAATCTAATTTTTTCCTTCATTTCTTCATTAATTTCTTTATATTTGGGTATTACTACCCTTACATCTACACCTTTTTCTGCAAGTGCTTTTGGCAAAGCTGCTGCAACGTCCCCAAGACCACCACTCTTTATAAAGGGACCAGCTTCTGATGCTACAAATAAAACTCTCATTTTTCTCCTCCACTAATACCAGGTATTGCTTTAATTATAAATTTAGTTCAATGACCTGTATAACTAATTTATTGATTCTTCTTCCTTCTTATCCTCTAATATCTTTTTTATTTTCAAAATTAATGTTGCCATAGGTGGAACCTTAATTTTTATTGAATATGGCTGATTATGAAATGGAATCTTTTCAGATGTTAATACAGTACCCATAACTTGTCCAGAACCTCCATAGATGACATCATCTGTATTTAATATTTCTTCATATTCACCTAAGAATGGTACTCCAATCTGATAATCATAATATACATCTGATTTAAAGTTAACAACAAAGATTAATGTTTCGTCTTCCTTCCTGCTCTTTCTATCAAATATCAATATACTTTGTTGATTATTATCTGCTTCTATCCACTCAAAACCCTTACTATCGTAATCTAATTGCCATAAAGCTTTATTATCAATATATAATTTATTTATATCTTTAAAGAAAAGCTGTGTTTGCTTATTAAGTTTATTTTCTTCTATTAGATTCCACTTTAATTCTTCATATTCTCTCCATTCGATATCTTGAGCAAATTCACTTCCCATAAATAGCAATTTCTTTCCCGGATGCCCCATCATGTATCCAATATACGCTCTTAATCCTGCAAACTTATTCCACTCATCTCCATACATTTTTTTTATAAGTGATTTTTTCCCATGAACCACTTCATCATGTGATAGTGTTAATACATAGTTTTCAGCATAATTATACATCATTGCGAAAGTTATGTTTTTATGATGATATTCTCTATATTCCGGACTAACCTCAACATACTCTAATGTATCATTCATCCATCCCATATTCCATTTCAAGTTAAACCCTAATCCATCATGTATAACTGGCTTAGTAACATTAGGCCATGCTGTTGATTCTTCCGCAATCATTAATGCAGTTGGAAATTCAGCGAAAACTGCTTCATTTAAATCTTTTAAAAATTGCATAGCTTCAAGATTTCCATTTCCACCATATTTATTAGGAGCCCATTCACCATGATTTTTACTATAATCTAAATAAAGTATACTTGAAACAGCATCTACTCTTAGTCCATCAATGTGAAATTCTCTATACCAATACAATGCATTTGATATTAAATAACTTTTTACTTCTGGTCTTCCCAAATCAAAACTATGTGTTCCCCAATCTTTATTATCAGCCTTCCATTCTTCTTGGTACTCATAGGTTGGTTCACCTGCAAATTTATATAATCCATGTTCATCTTTGCAGAAATGGCCTGGAGCCCAATCCATTATTACACCTATATTTTCTTCATGTAATCTATTAATTAATTTTTTCAATCCTTCTAAAGCTCCATATCTAGTAGTAGGAGCATAGAATCCTGTAGCTTGGTATCCCCAAGAGGCATCTAATGGGTGCTCTGCAACTGGCATGAATTCTACATGTGTATAATTCATTTCTTTTAAATACTTAGGTAATTCTTCGCTAAGTTCATCATAAGTTAAAAATTCACCATCTTTATTTCTCTTCCATGATCCTAGGTGAACCTCATATATATTTAATGGTTGTTCTAACACATTAATTTTCTTTCTCTTATTTATCCACTTAGTATCAGTCCATTTAAATGATTTAGGTTCATATACAATTGAGGCTGTATTAGGTCTAAATTCATTTTGAATAGCATACGGATCTGCTTTAAGTGGTCCTTCTTTTCCATTCTTATCTAAAATACAATATTTATATTTATCGCCTTTCTCAACATTTGTGAAAAATGCTTTCCATATTCCATTATCAGTAACTTTCTCTAACTTATATTCATCACTTACTTTAAAATCATTAAAATCTCCAACCACATATACAGCTTTAGCGTTAGGTGCCCATGTAGCAAATTGCACACCTTTCTTTTTATTTTCTGTTTTTATATGTGAACCCATAATATTGTATGATTCATAATTCCTTCCTTGATGAAATAAATACGTATTAAAACTAGTTATATCATTTTTATTTACTTTCTTAGTAACCTTTTTTGCTGTAGATTTAGTTTTCTCTCCCTTAGCATCTGATTCTTTTATATCTAAAGTTATTTGTTTAGTTTTTGCTTTCTTCTCTTTAATTGTTTTATCTGCAGTTTTCTTTTTATCTTCTGCTTTTGTAGTTGAAGCTTTCTTAGTTGTATTTTTCTTAGTTGTTGTCGCTTTTCTATTACTAACCTTTTTCTTATTCTCTTCAGCCTTAGGCTTTTCAGTAGATGATTTACTATTATTAATATTTAAGTTTTTTTCTTCTACTACATTTTCTTTTAATGATTTATTTTTTTTGTTAGTTTCTAATTTAGATGACACTATTTTTTCTTTTTCTATCACTTCTTTTGTTTCTATCTTTTCTGCTTTCCCTAACAAGTTTTCAGCAACATTTTTTATACTATTATCTACAATATCATTTGATGCTACTTCTAAATTCTTTTTGTTATCTCTTTTATTCTCATTAAGTGTGTTGCTCATTACTTATTACCCCCATCCATATTTTCTGTTATTATTTTAGATTATATATATATATTATCAAATTTAAAATAATATTTCATTTTTTTTATATTTTTTTATCAATCATTTATTATTTTACACACCATGGGATAATATGTAAATAGTTATTTGGATTTTTTCACATTAATTTATTAATATATATATTTATATATATATATTAGACTAATTTTAACTTTTTTATCAAAATTTTTAATTTAATCAGTTCTCTGCTACAAAGTTTTCTACTAGCATGCATTTTTCCATATTTGTTCTAACTAAAATATTGAATTATATGATTAAATTCACAAATGCTATAACCTAATTTCCAACATACAATATACAAATTGTCTTGGAGTTCTAATTGTATGTTGTGGAATTAAGTTTTTAGATAATCTTTTTGTGAGTTAATCATTATAAAATTTTTTATGCAAAAAAGAGATAGTTATTTCTAACTATCTCTTAAACTTACCTAGCGACGTCCTACTCTCCCACACAGTCTCCCATGCAGTACCATCGGCGCT
>SVCF01000052.1 GCA_015058475.1 Clostridium butyricum
AATTTAAGAATTTAAGAATTTAAGAATTTAAGAATTTAAGAATTTAAGAATTTAAGAATTTAAGAATTTAAGAATTTGCTTATTTTATGCGGGATTAGAAGGGATTTTTTAAAGGAAACACCTACTCATATACATTCGTAGGTATAAGCGATTCACACCAAATCAAAGGTTTGGGTTCTCTGCTTAAGAATATGCTTAATTTTATGGAATTTGGTTGTGGTTAGAACGTTCTAAAGAGAAGATAGAAAAAATCAGAATAAATAATAAGGAAGGAGCTTTTCAAAAATGGAAGTAGCAATATTTTTTGGAAGCAAATCTGACACAGAAGTTATGAGGGGAGCAGCAAATGCATTAAAAGAGTTTGGCATAAATTATAAAGCATTTGTGTTATCAGCTCATAGAGTACCAGAAAAGTTAGAAGAAACTTTAGAAGAAATCGAAAAAGAAGGATGCAAGGTTATAATTGCAGGTGCTGGACTTGCGGCACATTTACCTGGAGTTATAGCATCAAAAACAATTATACCTGTAATAGGAGTTCCTGTTAAAGCGGCTCTTGAAGGAGTAGATGCTCTTTATTCAATAGTACAAATGCCAAAATCAATTCCAGTTGCAACAGTTGGAATAAACAATAGCTATAATGCAGGAATGCTTGCTGTACAAATGTTATCAGTAAATAATGATGACTTAAAAGCTAAGCTTAAAGAATATAGAACAAATATGAAAAAGAAATTTATTGAAGACAATGCTGAAGGAGTGGAATTATAATGGAAAAATTAGAAATGTTATATGAAGGAAAAGCAAAACAAATATATGCTACAGATAAAGCTGATGAAGTAATAGTATATTACAAAGATGATGCAACAGCTTTCAATGGAGAAAAGAAAGGTCAAATACATGATAAAGGAGTTATGAATAACAATATAACTTCAATATTATTTGAACAATTGGAAGCACAAGGAGTAAAAACTCACTTCATTGAAAAGTTAAATGACAGAGAACAATTATGTAAAAAAGTTGATATAATTCCTCTTGAAGTAATTGTAAGAAATGTAGCTGCTGGAAGCATGGCTAAGAGATTAGGGCTTGAAGAAGGAACAGCACTTAAGACTACAGTATTTGAATTTTCTTATAAAGATGATGAACTAGGAGATCCATTAATAAATAGTTATCATGCAGTAGCAATTGGAGCTGCAACTTTTGAAGAAATTGATACAATCCTAGAAATGACTGCTAAGATTAATAACATATTAAAAGAAGCATTTGCTAAAGAAAATATTAATTTAATTGATTTTAAGATTGAATTTGGTAAATGTGCAGATGGAACTATAGTTTTAGCTGATGAAATTTCACCTGATACTTGTAGATTCTGGGATGCAACTACTGGAGAAAAGCTTGATAAAGACAGATTCAGAAGAGATCTTGGAAATGTTGAAGATGCTTATATTGAAATATTAAAGAGAATTTCAAAATAGTATTAAAAATATTATTATGAATGCTCAATTATAATAATTAATTGAGCATTGTATATCAAGAAACTATTATAAAATATTTTAAATTGAAAGGATTACGTGCATGACAAATTCAGATTTTGAATTAATTATGGATCCAAGCTTGGATAAATTTAAAGATGAATGTGGTGTTTTTGGTGTTTATTGTACAGAACCTATGGATGTAGCATCAATGACTTACTATGGACTTTATGCTCTTCAACACAGAGGACAAGAAAGTGCAGGAATTGCAGTAGCTGATGGAGAAAAAATAGATGTACATAAAGGATTAGGATTAATTACAGATGCCTTTAAACCTGAAGATTTACAAAAATTAAAAGGGCATATAGCAGTTGGACATGTTAGATATTCAACTGCTGGCGGCAAAGGAATTGAAAATGCACAACCAATAGTAAGTACATCTAAAATTGGTTCAATAGCTATGGCTCATAATGGGAACTTAGTTAATGATGATGTAATAAGAGAATTACTTGAAGATGCGGGGCAAATATTTCATACTTCAACTGATTCAGAAGTAATTGCATGTCTTATAGCACGAAGCGCTAAAAAAGGACTTGCAAAAGCTGTTGTAGATGCAATGTCAGCAATTAGAGGCTCATTTGCATTAACAATTATGTCACAAGATAAATTAATAGGGGCAAGAGATCCTCATGGAATTAGACCACTTTCACTAGGTAAAATTGATGAGGGATATGTATTAACATCAGAAAGTTGTGCTTTAGATGCAATAGGCGCTGAACTTGTAAGAGATATAGAACCAGGAGAAATAGTTGTTATAGATGAAAATGGGGTACATTCATACAGATATTCTGAAAATACTCAGTGTCAAACTTGTGCCTTTGAATATATATATTTTGCTAGGCCAGATTCTAGAATTGATGGACTAGAAGTACACACAACAAGAGTAAAAGCTGGAGAACAGTTATATAAAGAACATCCATTAGAGGCAGATTTAGTTATTGCAGTTCCAGATTCGGGGATACCAGCAGCTATAGGATATGCAAAAGCATCAGGGATTCCTTATGACACAGGTTTTATTAAAAATAGGTACGTAGGAAGAACATTCATATCTCCATCTCAAGAAATAAGAGAAAGAGCAGTTGCGGTAAAGCTAAATCCATTAAAGGTAAATCTTGAAGGAAAAAGAGTTGTTCTAATTGATGATTCAATAGTAAGAGGAACTACATCGAAGCATTTAGTTGAATCACTTAGAAGAGCGGGAGTTAAAGAAGTCAACTTTTTAATTGCATCACCAAGTGTTAAATATCCATGTTATTTTGGAATAGATACACCTTATAGAAGTGAATTGATTGCTGCAAATAATTCTGTCGAAAAAATTAGAGATATAATTGGAGCGGATTACTTAGGATATTTAAGTGAAGAAGGCGTTTATAAGAGTTGTGAAGGAAAAAAAGGATTCTGTATGGGATGTTTCAATGGGGTTTATCCTGTTGCAGCACCAGTAGAATCTGCAGAATAAAAAATATTAGAACACAATCTTGAAAGGTAGGATTAATAAATGATTACTTACAAAGAAGCCGGAGTTAATATAGAAGAAGGATATAGATCTGTTAAATTAATAAAGGAGTATGCTGCTAGAACTATGAGTGAATATGTTCTAAATGGGCTTGGTAGCTTTGCAGGAATGGTAGAACTTCCATCAGGATATGAAAAGCCAGTATTAGTTTCAGGAACAGACGGAGTAGGAACTAAGCTTGAAATAGCATTTAAAAATAAGAAATATGATACAGTAGGTATTGATTGTGTAGCTATGTGTGTAAATGATATTTTATGCCATGGTGCAAGACCATTATTTTTCCTTGATTATATTGCATGTGGAAAACTTGAAGCAGAAGTTTCATCTGACTTAGTTAAGGGAATAGCAGAGGGATGTATTCAATCTGATTGTGCTTTAATTGGTGGAGAAACAGCTGAAATGCCAGGATTTTATTCAGAAGGTGAATATGATATGGCAGGTTTTGCAGTAGGTATTGCTGATAAAGATAAGATTATAAATGGTAGCAAAATTAAAGAAGGAGATAAATTAATAGGAATTGCATCTTCTGGAATTCATTCTAATGGTTACTCATTAGTAAGAAAAATCTTCCCTGATCTAAACGAAGATTTTAATGGAGAAGAAGTATGGAAAACATTAATTACTCCAACTAAGATTTATGTAAAACCAGTATTAAAGTTATTAGAAAGCTTTGATATTAAGGGAATGGCTCATGTTACTGGTGGTGGATTCATTGAAAATATTCCAAGAATGTTTAATGGTGGAGATTTTACAGCTGTAATAAATAAAGACTCATATCCACTTCCAGCTATTTTTGAAAGAATTATTGAAAAAGGTGTAGATAAAGATCATATGTACAATACTTTCAATATGGGAATTGGTTTTGTTCTTGCAGTTGAAGAAAAGGATGTAGCTCCTATATTAAAAGCTTTAGCAGAAATGGGAGAGAAAGCTTACGAAATAGGTTATGTAACATCTGGAGGTGAAGGTATTTGTTTAAAATAGCAGTCTTAGTTTCAGGTGGAGGAACTGATCTTCAATCTGTAATAGACGCAGTCGAAAATAAATACATTGATGCTAAAATAGAAATGGTTATAGGCAGCAAAGATGGTATTTATGCTTTAGAAAGAGCTAAAAATCACAATATAGATACTTTTGTTGTTAGTAGAAAAGAATATGGAGAAAAATCTTCAGATAAGATTTTAGAACTAACAAAAGGAAAAGTTGATTTAATAGTACTTGCAGGGTTTTTATCAATTTTAGATGGAGAAATCTTAAGTGAATTTGATAATAGAATAATAAATATACACCCATCTTTAATTCCATCGTTTTGTGGACCTGGTATGTATGGACTAAAGGTTCATGAAGCTGTAATTAAAAGTGGTGTAAGATATTCAGGATGTACAGTTCATTTTGTAAACTCTAAAGTTGATGGCGGAGCGATTTTACTCCAAGAAGCTGTACCTGTATATTTTGAAGATGATGCAGAAACACTTCAAAAAAGAGTATTAGAAAAAGAACATATTATACTGCCTAAAGCAATTAAGTTATTAAGTGAAGGTAAGATAAGAGTAATTGATAGTAGAGTTAAGATAGAAGAATAAGAGGAGGCATTTTTGTGAAAAAGAGAGCTTTAATAAGTGTATTTGATAAAGAAGGCGTTTTAGATTTTGCTAAATTCTTAGTTTCTAAAGATGTTGAAATAGTATCAACTGGTGGTACTTATAAGTACTTAAAGGAAAATGGATTAGATGTAGTTGAAATAAATGAAGTTACAAATTTTCCTGAAATGCTAGATGGAAGAGTTAAAACCCTTCATCCATTAGTGCATGCAGGAATATTAGCTATAAGAGACAATAAAGAACATATGGATACATTAAAATCTAGAGATATTCATACAATAGATTATGTTGTTGTAAATCTTTATCCATTCTTTGAAAAGGTAAAAGAAGATTTAACTTTTGAAGAAAAGGTTGAATTTATAGATATTGGTGGTCCAACAATGCTTAGAGCAGCAGCTAAGAACTTCCAAGATGTTGTAGTTATTTCTAATAAGGAAGATTATAAAGTGGTTATGGAAGAGGTAGAAGCAAATGGAGAAGCTAGTCTTAAGACTAAAAAGAAATTAGCTGGTAAAGTATTTAATCTTATGAGTGCATATGATGGTGCTATTGCAAACTTCATGTTACAAGATGAAGAAGAATATCCAGAATATCTTTCTGTATCATATAAGAAAATGCAAAGCTTAAGATATGGTGAAAATTCGCATCAAAGTGCAGCAGTTTATGCATCAACAATGCTTGATGGAGCTATGAATACATTTGAAACATTAAATGGTAAGGAATTATCATACAACAACTTTAAAGATGTTGATATAGCTTGGAAATGTGCTAATGAATTTGATGAACCAGCTTGTTGTGCACTTAAGCATAATACACCATGTGGAGTTGCAACTGGTGAAAGCACTTATGAAGCTTATATGAAAGCTTATGAAGTAGATCCAACTTCAATTTTTGGCGGAATAATTGGATTTAACAGAAAAGTTGATAAAGCTACAGCAGAAGAAATGGTTAAAATATTCTTAGAAGTTATTGCAGCACCAGATTATGATGATGATGCATTAGAAGTATTGAAGACTAAGAAGAATTTAAGAGTTCTTAAATTCCACAACACTCCAAAGGCTGATAAATATATGGTGACTGTTGATGGAGCAATGCTTGTTCAAGAAGAAGATAAAAAACTTATTGATGAAATAAAAGTAGTAACTGAAAAAGCACCTACAGATGAAGAAATGAAAGATTTACTTTTCGGTATGAAGGTTGTTAAATATGTTAAATCAAATGCTATTGTTACAGTAAAGAATGGAGTAGCAGTAGGAATTGGGGGAGGCCAAGTAAATAGAGTATGGCCAACAGAAGATGCTTTAAAGAGAGGTAAAGGTGCAACAGTGCTTGCATCAGATGCATTTTTCCCATTTGGAGATGTTGCAGAGCTAGCTGCAAAAGCTGGTATTAAAGCAATAATTCAACCAGGTGGATCTATAAGAGATCAAGAATCTATTGATGTTTGCAATAAATATGGAATAGCAATGGTATTTACAGGTCTTAGACATTTTAAACATTAAAAATAATTTTAGTTCACAATTCATTCTACAAAATTAATACCTCTGAAGTTTTATTAATTAAATAATAAAATTTCAGAGGCATAATTTAATTTAGGAGGTATATATAAATGAAACTTCTTTTAATCGGTAGTGGTGGAAGAGAGCATGCTTTAGCATGGAAATTAGCACAAAGTCCAAAGGTAGAAAAAATATTTGTAGCACCAGGTAATGGTGGTACTGCAATTGAAAATAAGTGTGAAAATGTAAATATTACTGAAATTAATGAATTAATAGAATTTGCAGAAAAAGAAATAATAGATATTACAATAGTAGGACCAGAAGATCCATTAACTAAAGGAATAGTTAATGAATTTAAAAAAGCAGGTTTAAGGATATTTGGACCAGCAAAAAATGGTGCTATGCTTGAAGGGAGCAAGAGTTTTTCAAAGGATTTCATGAAAAAGTATAATGTTAAAACAGCAGAATACGCTACTTTTACAGATGCTGATAAAGCTTTGGAATACTTAGAAACATGCACGTATCCAACAGTAGTAAAAGCTGATGGACTTGCAGCTGGAAAAGGTGTTATTATATGTGAAAATAGAGAAGAAGCAATAGATGCAGTAAAAACATGTATGGTTGATAATACCTTTGGAGATGCTGGCAAAACTATTGTAATTGAAGAATTCTTAGAAGGTATTGAAGCATCAATCCTTTCAATTACTGATGGAAAAACAATAATTCCATTCCTTTCAGGAAAAGACCATAAGCAAATTTTTGATGGAGGAAAGGGACCTAATACTGGTGGTATGGGAGTTATGGCTCCAAATCCATATGTTACAGAAGAAGTTATGAAAGACTTTGAAGAAAACATAATGAAAAACACATTAGTGGGAATTAGAGAAGAAGGATTTGATTTTAAAGGAATTATATTCTTTGGAATAATGATAACTAAAAAGGGGACTTACCTTTTAGAATACAATGTAAGAATGGGAGATCCTGAAACCCAATCAGTACTTTATTTAATGGAAAGTGATTTAGTTGAACTTATCGAAGCTGCACTTAGAGAAGAACTAGATAAAACTATTGTTAATTGGAAAGAGGGAGTATGTATAAATGTTGTTTTAGCTTCTAAAGGATATCCAGGAAAATTCACTAAAGGATATGAAATTACTATAGATGAAAAAGTGAAAGATAAAGTATTTTTAGCTGGTGTAAAACTTGAAGATGGTGTTTTAAAGACTAATGGTGGTAGAGTGTTATCAGTTATTGGCTGTGGAAACAATGTTGAAGAAGCTAGAAAAGAAGCATATGAAAATATTAAATATGTAAATTTTAAGGATTCATACTACAGAACTGATATTGGAATTCATAAATAAGATTAAAGAAAGCTTAGTATTAAAAGAAATTTTGATACTAAGCTTTTATCTTTCTTGTATAAAAAAGATGTTTAGTAATTAAATATAAGGAGGAAGAGTTTATGTATTAAAAAAATAAATATAGAGTACTATTACTTTAATATAAAAGTATTACTTTTTATAATTTAAGGATGAATTAAGATTTACAACATCTGATTCGTGTTATAATATTACAATAAAGTATATTATAGGAGAAAGTATTTTGCTATATTACAAAGGGAGATGGGGATGTAATGAAGAAGAAAAAAATAGTTAAATTATTAGGACCAGTAGCAGGAATAATGAGTTTTATGTTATTTACTGGAATTTTTACGACATCAGCATTTGCAGAACAAACAAATACAAGCAGTGTGACTATAACTCAAAATAGTACTAAAGACTACAAGAAAGTCATAAATAAAAGTATTGAACAAAATGGAGTTAAAGTCACTCTAGTAGATGTTGTTGCAACAAAGCATAAAATTAAGGCAAATATAAAATTAGAATGTAGTAAAGGTCTTCAAGATGAAAAACAAGTTGGATTGTTGGTTCAAGGTGTTTATAATATGCAGGACAGCTGGGGCGGAGGAGAAAGTAGAGCAAATATTGATGATAATACAATAATTATAGAACTTGAAAATGATTGTGAAGATAACAATGAATATAAATCTAATGGCGATTATAGATTAGATATAGTTCTTCCATACTATAAAGTTAATGTTGGAATGGATATTCCTTTAGATTTCACAAATGAATTTGCAAAAGTAAAAGAAAATGAAGTATCAATTTATGTGAAAGATTTGGATATTAATATTAAAAAGGTAGAAAGTGATATATTAGGAACTAATATATACTACACTGAAAAAGCAAAAGATTACTCAAATCATAATTTTTATAATGAAGTACAAGACCCAATATTATTATTAAAAGTTGGAGATAAGATGTATGTAGCAGATAGCTATGGTGGTGTAGATTGGATTGGTGATAACGAAGATGATAAGTTAGACTATGAAACATACTATTCAAAAGATGCAACTTATGATAAAGTTACAACTAGTGATGCAATAAGTATTATTCATATTTCTAATGATATTACTAATGCTGAGTCAAATAAATTTTATGATGAAAAATATAAAGATGGTTATGAAATAAATGAAGAAGATTATACAACTGATCAAAATGTATCTTTTATAAAG
>SVCF01000053.1 GCA_015058475.1 Clostridium butyricum
AAAAATTCACTTGGGGAATATGATGTATATTTCTTAAATACCGTACTAAAATGCTTATATTCACTAAATCCAACCATATCTGAAACTTCATAAACCTTGTAGTCACCTGATTGAAGTAATTCTATTGATTTTTGTATTCTATATTTATTTAAAAAATCATGAAATGTATGTGCCGTGACTGATTTAAACTGCCTACTTAAATAACTTACACTAACTCCATACTCCTCTGCCAAATCCTCAATACTAATTTTATTATTATAATTTAGCACTATATATTTTATTATTTTCGTAGTGTATTTGTCATAAATAGTATTGCTTTCATAGTATTTTATATCAATTAATTCTGTCTTTCTATTCTGTGCCATTGTTTCTTTAATTTTATTAGAAAGCATTTTATCATCATAATAATCTTTAAATTTTTTTAATGCTTTCTCAAGATATTCTTCATCTATTGGCTTTAAAATATAGTCAAATACTCTTAACTCTATTGCTTGCTTTGCATAAGAAAAATCATCATAGCTTGATAATATAAAACTTTCAACATCATATATTTCTTTTGCTTTTCTAAGCATTTCTATGCCATCCATTTTAGGCATTCTTATGTCTGTAATAACCAAGTCTGGCTTAAGTTTTTCTATTTTCTCTAATCCAATCAATCCATTTTCTGCTTCTCCAATAACTACACACTGACATTTTATCCAGTCAAAAGTACCTATAAGACCTTTTCTAATAAAATTTTCATCCTCAACAACCAAAATCTTAATCATAGTTTATCCCCTTTTCCTTAATTGGAATTTTAATAATTGAGCATGTCCCTATTCCTTCCTCACTTATAATATCAATACCATAATCATCTCCATATATAAGACTTAATCTTTTTTGAACATTATAAATGCCTATATGCTTACTATAATTATTATTATTTTTAATAGTGTACTTTATTTCGTTTAGATCCTCTTTTTTTATTCCTTCTCCATTATCTGCAATATAAATAAGAATATCTTTATTTTTTTGTTCTGCAAAAATATTAAGAATTAAGTAATCTTTATTCTCAAAGCCATACTTTATACTATTTTCAACTATTGGCTGAATTATCAATTTAGGTATTATAACCTTTTCACATTCTTTCCCAATATAAATATCATAATCAAATTTATCTCCATACCTTAATTTTTGTATTGATAAATAATCTTCAATATACTTTATATCTTCAATTAAATATGTTGATCTTGTTTGATTATCTAAACTATATCTCAATATTCTCGCCATAGATAACGTTAACTTTTCTGCCTTACTGTCATTTACTTTTATCATATACCTTAACATCTCTAATGTATTAAATAAGAAGTGTGGATTAAATTGTGATTCTAAATGTTTTATTTGTGCTAGTGTTGCACGTTTTACTTCTTCTTCATTTTTTATCATTAGTGATTTTATTTCATCAATCATTTCATTATAATATTCTCCAATAACCTGAAATTCATCATTTGTTTTTATATTTACATTATTATTTAAGTTTCCATTTTTTGCACTTGTTATTGAGTCCAGCAATATATCTATAGATTTAGTTTTACTTATTGAAATTTTATTAGCATAATAAATCATAAATTTAAAAAGTATAGCAAAAATTATTATCAAAAATATTTCACCAAATATAAAAAATCTTCTTGTAAATCCTATGTATTTTACAGTATGCACATAAATATTCCCATTAAGTATTGTGTTCTGTATATGTTCAATGTCATCATAGTTATTTATCTTTTTTAACTTTCCAATATTATTAAGCAAAGAGTTATTAGTATTTATTATATTATTCCTATATTTATCTGTAATAACGATATCATTATCATAATCGACATTAATAACATCATTAAGTTCATTTTCTAATATATCAAAAGTAACAAATCCTATTATCTTATCTTCAAATTTTATGGTTTTTCCAATTGTATATACTGTTCTTGTATTAGCATTTATTTGTTCTTTGCTAATCATCATAATAACTTTATCTGGAGCTTGATTCATTTTTCCAAACTTATCCCACCCATAAATAGATATCTTCTTTTCAGCTTCATAATCGTTTATAGAGTTAGTTAACACAACCTCTCCATAATTATCATAAATTGATAAAATACTTTTAATATTTTTCTTATTTACTTTGCCATATATATTTTCATACACATTAGTAGTTATATTTTCATTACCTAATAATATGTTAATAATACTTTTATCATTACTCAGCTCTATAGTATCATTTTCATAGCTTTCAAACTCATCTTCAATTAACTTAGATACATGCATATTTATATCTTTATTATGGACTTTTTCTATTTTTGTAAAACCAATAAAAAGTAAATTATAAAATAAAAAAGTTATAATTGTAATTGGGGTTAATGCGTATAAAATAAATGCTTTTTTGATTTCATATTTAAATCCTTTTTTTAAATCATTCCTAATATAATCGCCTCCCTACTACTTATTATAAGTTTATCATATAATCTATCATAAAAATACATTTTTTCAAAAAAACAGCTATAAAAAGACAGATATATGTTAAATATTTCAATTGTATTCTACATTTAATTAACATAATATACTGTCTTTTTATAATTTATTTAAAAGGGATTATAAGCTTATTTCTTTACTTCCTGATAGTTTAAAGAATATTAACAATGATATAACTGTTGTTAATGTTAATATTGCTGATAAAGCAGCTGCTGTACCATAACTAGCTCTTATAACTTCTGAGTAAATTGCAACTGACATTGTTCTTGTTGTTCCTGTATATAAAATTATTGATGCGCTTAATTCATTTATAACTGTTATCCAGCTTAATATAGCACCTGAAATTACTCCTGGTAGCATCATTCTTGATGTTACATTTTTAAATGTCTGAAACTGAGAATATCCTAAACTTATTGATGCTTCTTCTATACTTGGACTAATCTGATATAAAATCGCTGCACTGGACCTTATAGTATATGGCAGCCTTCTTATTACATATGCTATTACTATTATTACAAAGGTTCCACTAAGTACTAGTGGCTTTTTATTAAATGCAAGTAATAATGTTATACCAAGTACTGAACCTGGAATTATATATGGGAACATTGTTAATGTATCTAAAAGTGAAGTTACTAAATTCTTTCTTCTTACTGATACATAAGATATAAACATTCCAAGAATTATTATTATTATTATTGCAATTATTCCATATACAAATGTATTTCTAATTGAATTTCCTAATTTTCCAATAACATTAGTATATGAATCTATTGAAAATTCCTTTAAGAATATAGGACCTCTTGTTTTTAAGAATGATGTATAAATTACTGTAATTTGTGGAATAACAGCAAGTCCTACCACTATATAAACAAATGCATGAGCCAATATATTTTTTAAGCCTGTAAGCTTCTTAGCTTGTATTGGTTTTAATGAACTCATTACAAATGATTTCTTGTTTACTACATATTTTTGTCCTAAGAATACTATAGTAGTTATAAATACCATTATTGCACTTAATGCTGCTGCAAAATTTGCCTGTCCTCCAACTTCACTTATAAATTCTGAATATATAAGTACTGGCATTACCTGATATCCTTCACCAATAAGCATTGGTGTACCAAAATCTGCAAGTGCATTCATAAATACAAGTAAGCTTCCTGCAAGTATTGTTGGTAATATTAATGGAATTACAATTGTAAATACTTTCTTAATTCCTGTACATCCTAAACTTTCTGATGCTTCAATTAATGATACGTCTAATTTCTTTAATGCTCCTGTTGTATACATATATATAAATGGGAAAAGTTTAAGAGTAAATACTAAGAGTATTCCACTAAATCCATAAATACTTGGCATTGTAAATCCAAATGCTTTTGATAAAAATTGAGTTACAACTCCACTTCTACCAAGTAATAAAATCCATGAATATGCTCCAATAAATGGTGGTGAAAGAACTGATATGATTATAAGAATTTCAATTATTCCTTTCCCCTTTATTTTAGAGGTTGTCATTATATACGCTAGGGGAACGCCAATTAATATTGTTAATATTGTTGTACATATTGTTACAGAAAAGCTTCTTCCTAAGCTTGCATAGTAATATTTCTTACTGAAGAATTGTGCAAAATTGCTTAATGTATAAGCACCAGTATTACTATCTTTTAAGCTGCTCATAAATAGGGAGAATAATGGATATATTAGACATATACCAAATATTAAGAATATACCTATTGTTACTACATTCCAAAAATCTAGTTTTATTCCTTTAAATTTAGATGTATTCATATACTACACCTCACTTGATATAAGATTTTTAGAACCATCTTCATTATATATGTTCATTTTCTTCTCATTAACTTTTAAGTATACAGTAGCATTATTTTCTAAAATCTTATCATTATTGCTTAAGTCATGAGATAGCTCTACTGTGCTTCCTTCTTGAAGTTCAATAACATAATCCATGTATTTTCCAAGGAAAGTTGAAGAAATTACTTTTCCTTTTAATCCATCATTATTATCACTTATAATAAACTCTTCTGGCCTTATAGTCACTTTTGCTTTAGAAGCTTGTATTTTCTTATCCAAATTAACATTCATTTTATATCCATCTTTAAACTCAATATAATTATTATTATCTTTATTAATAATTGCTACATCAAATATGTTAGATCTTCCTATAAATGTTGCTACAAATATGTTATTAGGTCTTGAATAAATAGTATAAGGTGTATCTACCTGTTGTATAACTCCATCTTTCATTATTGCTATTCTATCTGAAATAGCTAGTGCTTCTTCTTGGTCATGTGTTACATATACAGTAGTTATTCCTACCTGCTTTTGTATATTTTTAATTGCACTTCTCATTTCTACTCTTAGCTTTGCATCCAAATTAGATAGTGGTTCATCCATTAATAGTACATCTGGATGTATTACTATTGCCCTTGCAAGTGCAACTCTTTGTTGCTGTCCACCTGATAAATTTTCAGGAAGTCTGTCTTTATATTCTGTTATTTTTACTATATCAAGCATTTCATCTGCTCTTTTTTCCATTTCACTTTTGGTTAGCTTTCTTAATTTTAATCCATATTGAACATTTTGTTTTACAGTCATATGTGGAAATATAGCATAATTTTGAAATACCATACCTATATTCCTTTTATGTGCTGGAATATCGTTTATTACTTTATCTTCAAATGAAATTGTACCTCCTTCTATCGAATTAAATCCTGCTATCATTCTAAGTAATGTTGTTTTTCCGCATCCTGATGGACCTAATAGTGTAAATAATTCTCCATTTTTTATTGTTACAGATAAGTCTGGTATAACTGTATTTTCTCCATATTTTTTTACCACATCATTTATAATAATTGATTTACTCAATAGTCTCACCTCCATAATTTCTTAATGATCATTTATCAATGATCAATGATCAATGGTAGAAAAAATTGCAATGCAATTTTAAATATATATTTAATAAACCGCATAGCTGTTTTTACCTTAATTGATAAATAACAATTTATAATTAATTGATCATTGGTCATTGCAAATTGATCATTATCTTAGTTGCTTGTAATTATATCTTTATATTTATCTAACATAACTTGTTTATTACTATTAACCCAAGTTTCATCATCAGTTATCATTTTTATATTTTCAAAAGGTTCAAGTCCTTCACCAACAACATCATTTCTAACTGAACGTCTATTAAGCTCAGTTGCTACAACTGTTTGTGCTTCTTTACTTGTAACAAAATCTATGAATTTCTTAGCATTGTCCATATTTTTTGCACCCTTAATGATTGCAACACCATCTGCTTTTGCTATTGTTCCTTCTGAAGGATAAATTACTTTAACTGGCGCTCCATCTTTAGCATATTTAACTGCTGCTTCTTCAAAAGTTAAACCTACAGTATATTCTCCATCTGCTACACCTTTATAAACTGCTGAAGATCCACTTAATAATTTTCCATCAAGGTTTTTAGTAAGTTCAGTAACATAATCCCATCCATCATCTGGATTTCCATTACCCATTGCATATAGTTGATTTATTAAATGTTCAAGGGCCGAAGATGATTTAGATGGATCTGCATTTGCTATTTTACCTTTCAATTCAGGATTTAATAAATCCTGGAACCCTTCAACTTTTATATCTCCAATTAAATTTGTATTTACCATTATTACACTTGGAATTACTGAAAATCTTGTAATATGTCCATCTTTATTTTTGTAATCTTCCACCATTGCATCTTCATTAGCGGATTTATATTCTTCAAATAAATCTACTTTGGGTTGTAATGTTGATAATGAGCCTCCCCAGAAAATATCACCAAGTGGGTTATCACCTTCTGACTCAACACGTTTTAATAATTCTCCTGTTCCAGCTGTAACTACTTCTACTTCTACTCCAGTCTGACTTTCGAATTCGTTTACAAGAGGATCAATAAATTCAACCGGATGAGGACAGTATACAATTAAATTTTTACTTTCTCCTCCTGCATCACTACTTGCGGCTCCACTATCTGCACTTCCTCCACCGCAGCCTGCAAATGACAACACTGTCATTGCTGATAAGATCATAGCTAATACTTTTTTCTTCATTGTTTATTCCCCCTTAAATTTTTTTTATTTTTCTTTCTCCTTATGAATTAAGTTTATCAATGAAAACGATTTTAAAAAACCCATTTTTTTGTTTTTTTATCCTTAAATTTGAAGTGTATTTTTTTGGTATATCTATATTTATGAACTCAAAAAATGGCTCGCCACTTTTAATGATCAATTATCATTTATTTCTTGAGCATCTACTTCTTTTGAAATTATATACTTTCGTATACATTAAAATAAGATTCCCTTAAAATTCATTTTAAGGGAATCTAAAATCTATCTATTAAGCTTCACTCTTACCTACATCTGATAAGATCAGGCCTTTATTATGATCAAGCGCCCAGCTTATACCCCAGTCATTCTGGAATATAAGAAGGTTTCTATCTTTAATATCCTTAACTTTTCTTGTATCTGAAGTTAAGTTTAATGAATCCATATCAATGTTTTTATTTTCAATCCATCTTACATATCTATAAGAATTTCTTTCCATCTTTACATCAACATTGTATTCATTTTTTAATCTGTATTCTAATACTTCAAATTGAAGTACACCAACAACACCAACAATTATTTCTTCCATACCAATATGTATTTCTTTAAATACTTGAATTGCTCCTTCTTGTGCTATTTGTGTAACACCTTTTATAAATTGTTTTCTCTTCATAGTATCAACTGGTCTTACTTTAGCAAAGTGTTCTGGAGAGAATGTTGGTATTCCTTCAAATTTAAATTTCTTTGAAGCCATACATAAAGTATCTCCAATTGAGAATATTCCTGGGTCAAATACACCAATAATATCTCCAGCATAAGCTTCTTCAACTATTTCTCTATTTTCTGCCATAAATTGTTGAGGCTGAGATAGTTTAATCTTCTTTCCACCTTGAACATGATAAACATCTTCACCTTTGTTAAACTTACCTGAACAAATTCTCATAAATGCTATTCTATCTCTATGAGCTTTATTCATATTTGCTTGTATCTTAAATACAAATGCTGAAAAATTCTTATCAAATGGATCAATAAGTCCTTCTGATGAATTTCTCGCAAGTGGTGATGTTGTCATTTCTAAGAAATGTTCAAGGAATGGCTCAACACCAAAGTTTGTTAAAGCTGATCCAAAGAATACTGGAGTTAATTCTCCTCTTCTTACGGCTTCAAGATCAAGTTCATCACCTGCTATATCTAAAAGTTCAATATCTTCCATTAATTTGTCATGAAGAGCTTCACCTAAAATTTCTCTAAATCTTGGGTCATCTGGTGTTCCTTCGATAGCTTCAACTTCGTTTTGACCATGATTTCCACCATTAAAAGCTATAATTCTGTTGTTATCTCTTTCATATACACCTTTAAATTCCTTACCTGAACCAATTGGCCAGTTCATTGGATAAGTTTTTATTCCAAGTTCATTTTCAATATCATCAAGCAATCCAAATGGATCTTTTGCTTCTCTATCCATCTTGTTTATAAATGTAAATATAGGCATTTCTCTAAGTGATGCAACGTGGAATAACTTTCTTGTTTGATCCTCTATACCTTTTGCTGCATCTACAACCATAACAGCAGAATCTGCTGCCATAAGAGTTCTATATGTATCTTCTGAGAAGTCTTGGTGACCTGGAGTATCTAGTATGTTTATGCAATGTCCACCATAATTAAACTGCATTACAGATGAAGTAACAGAAATACCTCTTTGCTTTTCAATTTCCATCCAGTCAGAAACTGCATGTTTAGACGCTTTTCTTGCCTTAACTGAACCTGCAAGTCTTATAGCTCCTCCATATAATAAGAACTTTTCTGTAAGTGTTGTCTTACCTGCATCTGGATGGGAGATAATCGCAAAGGTTCTTCTTTTATCAATTTCTTGTTTATAATCAGCCACGTTTTTTCCTCCTAAAACCTTATATAGTATATATTAATCATCTATTTAATATCTTAAACATTTTATTTAAAATATCACATTGGTATAAATTCTCCTATCTAAAAAATC
>SVCF01000054.1 GCA_015058475.1 Clostridium butyricum
CTTCCATCACTTAGCTCTTCAACTTTTTGCATAATTGCATATCCATGACTAGGCTCTTTTAATGAAAGTAATATATAAAAAGTAGTTTCTGTTAATGGTAAATATTTATTTAAATTCATATGAATTACCTCGTATTAAATATATATAGTCAAACTATACAGTTCAACTGTATATGTCAATATACTTTTCCAAATAATACAATACTATAAAAATAAGGTTAAAAACTATTTATCAGCCTTTAACCTTAACATATTAATTATATAGTTATAGAAAATTTTATTTATATGGTTCTAGTTTCTTTTCTAAGGAATTCTTTTTCTTCATCATTTAAATATGGGCTTAATTTATCATAAGTGTCTTTATGATAATTATTAATCCATTCTCTTTCTTCATCTGTTAACATACCTACTTCAATACCTTCTAAATCTATAGGGCAATATGATAAAGGCTCGAATTTATAGAACTGTCCACCATATTCTGTCTTATTATCTTCTACTATAAGCATAACATTTTCTATTCTTATTCCATGCTTGCCTTCTTTGTATACTCCTGGTTCATTTGTTAATATCATTCCTGGCTTTAATTCAACATAATTTATTGGACGTATTTGCTGAGGACCTTCGTGAACACTTAGACAAAATCCAACACCATGTCCTGTTCCACATTTATAATCTATTCCTTCTTCCCATAATGGTTTTCGTGCATTATATCTAAGTTTGATCCTATTGAACCCTGTAAAAACTTACATCTTATAAGATTAATATGTCCTTTTAATACCAATGTAAAATCTTTCTTTTCTTCTTCTGTAATTTTCCCAAGCACAAAAGTTCTTGTTATATCAGTAGTTCCGTCTAAATATTGTCCACCACAATCTACTAATACCATTCCTTCTTGTTTTAATTCATAAGCACTTTCTTCTGTTGCAGAATAATGCATCATAGCAGCATGTTCCTTATATCCAGCTATAGTTTCAAAACTCTCTTCTATAAATAAATCTCCCATAGATCTGAATTCTACCAATTTTTCTGATAAAGTCACTTCTGTTATCTTTTCTTTGCCAACAGTCTCTTTAAGCCATTTTGCAAATTTAACCATAGCTACACCATCTTTTATATGACAGTTCTTAAAACTCTCTATTTCAGTAGTATTTTTTATAGCTTTAAGATTAGTTGTTATATTTATAGTTTCTATAGCTTTAACATCAGTATTTAGTTGATTAAATATAAAAGCACTGACCTTATTGGGATCTAATATTACATTATCTTTTATTAATTTAACATCATCAAATATATCCTCATAATTTTTTAAAATTATGCCATCTCTATTTTCTAATAAGTTTTTATCTTCATCATTTATTTTATTTTTATCTATATATAATGTAGCTGTTTTATCATCAATAAGTGCATACGCTAAAACTACAGGTGTACATTCTACATCATTACCTCTAATATTAAATAACCATGCAATATCATCTAAAGATGATATAACATATGCTTTTCCGCCTAATAGCTTCATTTCTTTACGTACTTGTTGTAACTTTTCACTTACAGTTTTACCACAGTATTTTATATCATGTAAAAATACTTTTTCCTTTGGCATAGAAGGCTTATCGCTCCATATTTCTTCAATTAAATCTTTATTCATTGAAATTCTAATATTATTTTTTTCTCTTATTTTTTTAAATTCTTTATATTCATTTATGGAAAATACCTTTCCATCAAAGCCAAGACATTCTCCTTCTTTCATATTAGCGCTTAGATATTCTTCTAAGCTTGGCCAACCTGGTATTCTCATTTTATAAAGTTCTATTCCTGAATCTGCTAATTGTTGCTCTGCTTGAATAAAGTATCTTCCATCTGTCCATAATATTGCTTTATCCATTCCAATCAGTGCAATCCCAGCAGATCCTGTGAAGCCAGTAATATATGCTCTTGATTTAAAACATTCAGAAACATATTCACTTTGATGAAAGTCTGCACTTGGCACTATATAATAATCTATATTTTCTCTTTTCATTATCATTCTAAGCTTTTCTAATCTTTCACTTACTCCCATTTATTATTACCTCTTTCTAAAAAACTTTAACTGCTATTATAGGTGAAATTATATCACTCATCTCTATAATTAAAAATCCTAAATTTTAACATTTATATCTAGAAATAAAAAAATTCTTATGAAATAGAATTAAATAATCTATTTCATAAGAATCAATTTAATAAGTCAATGTCCTACGATTCTTTAGGGCTACATTAACTTCATTTTTAATTCATATCCAAATTTATTCTACATTATCAACAGGTTTTCCCACAAAATATACTAGTGCAAATATAGCAGCTGTTGCTAAAGGCAATACAATCCATATAGAAAGACCTAGTCCTACTGGAATATATCCCAATAGTACTGTTATTGCTGCTACTGATAATGCGTATGGCATTTGAGTTCTAACGTGACTAATATGATCACATCCAGCTCCCATTGATGACATAATTGTTGTATCTGAAATAGGAGAACAGTGATCTCCAAAAATTGCTCCAGTTAATACAGCACTCGTACTTACTATAACATATCCCATCTCAGGTGATATTGAATACGAAAGTGGGATAGCAAGTGGCATTAATATTCCCATTGTTCCATATGCTGTACCTGTTGCAAATGATATTATTGCACCTAAAATAAATATTATGCTTGGTAACAAGAATGTAGGTATAGAATTTGAAAGCAATCTTACTAAAAATGCTGCTGTTCCTAATTCCTTTATTACTGAACTCAATGACCATGCAAGTATCAATATAACTCCAGTTAATATTAGTCCTTTCATTCCATCTACCCAAATATCTACTGCTTCTGAAAAAGTAAAAATCTTTTTACCTACAGCCATAAATATTGCAACAATGGATGCAAACAATGCTGATTGAAATAAAGCAACTGATGCATCTGATGCACTAAACGCTTCCCTTATAGCTGCAAATGATGCTGGTGATGTAGTCATTAGATTTTGAAGTATTGTATCTTCTCCACCCATAATTGCAGTATATCCACTATAATAAAAACTTACTAAAGCTGATATCATTAATGCTCCAATTGGAATAATTGCATTCCATATGCTTAGCTTAACACCTTCCTTCGGTGCCATTTCATCCTCTACACCTTTATCAAGAGCAATTTCTTTATTTGCATCTGATATGTATCCCTTTCTTGCATCTATTTCTGCTTTTCTCATAGGACCAAAATCTCTTAATAAAAGTGATGTAGCAACAACAAAGATTAAAATTAATATGTTATAGAATCTATATGGAATAGTACTTAAAAATACTCCAAATGCATCAACTTCTTGACCTATTAATGTAAAACCATCTTTTATTAATCCAACTTCTAACCCAATCCATGTAGATACAATCATAACTCCTGCAATTGGTGCTGCTGTAGCATCAATTATAAAAGATAATCTCTCTCTTGAAATCTTCATCTTATCTGCTACTGGTTTCATTATTGGTCCAACAATTAATGAATTTGCATAATCATCAAAAAATACTAAGACACCTAAGAACCATGTTATTAATTGAGCTGTTCTTGGAGTTTTTGCTTTTTTAGCAAGAGCTTCTGCAATTGCTTTTGCTCCTCCCATCTTACCAACTAAGCTTATAACTCCTCCAATTACCATAACTTGAAGCACAATGCCTGCATTCCATGGATCTGCTAACGAATTTAATGCTCTTTGTACAAAATCTAAAAATGCTTGAATAATAGCCATAAATGGATTACTTCCTGTAATCTGTAATAAAAAACATCCTGATAATGTTCCTATAAACAGTGATATTACAACATTCTTTGTTATAAATGCTAATGCTATTGCAACAAGTGGTGGAAGTATAGTCCAAAGTCCAAATTTTTCTGCATTAACATCTGCAGAATTAGCTGCAAAAACTGTTGTGGATGACATCACTAGCATCATTAGTGTTAATAAAAATGCATAATACTTTCTTAAATTCTTCATATTAATAAATCCCCCTAATATTATTGTGATAAATTTAAAGATAGAAACTTAAAATAAACATCCAAAGCTAATTATACTTTCAAATTATAGATAAATTTTCTAATCCTTCTACGTTATAGTTAAAATTTAACTCTAAGCCAAGTTTTATATATCCATTATTTTAATGTAAAAAAACAAGACCTTGAGTTAACACCCAAGGCCCATAAAAATATATATTTTTACATTCCATGAATGATAGCTCATCACAAAATTCTTGTGACAGTGTTACATATATTTTATGCAACCCCAGCTCTACAACCTTAAAGCGTTAGTTGTATGCTTCGGCAATATTTCCTTTCTTATTACTTCAATGTGCTTAACTCTGTAATAATACTATTAAATACTGCGCCTCTATCTCTTCCCTTATTCACTTTTGTTTTATCTAATAATTAGAATAACTTATTTTTAATATTATTTCAATATTTTTAATTTTTTCTTCTCTTCTTTATTCTTTTTTCGACATTCATTAGATGCTCTCATAGATATTAATACATTTATAGCAAATACAAATGCAATAGCATATCCTATTATACCTATTATTGAAATACCTCTATATAAAGGCTTTACATCATTGCTTATAATTAATGATGATGATAATATTAGTGCAGCAATAACAATTCCCTCTGTTAGTTTATTCACCATCTTATGTCCATGTTTAATAATTTCTTCTAATTCACTAGTTCTTATTTCTACTGTAATCTTTCCATTAGAAATCTTATTTAAGACTTCTAATGTCTTTGTAGGGATCTTAATAGAGTCTCTAGTAAAGCAATATAATGATATTAGTAGTTCTTCTTTTTCTAAATATTTTAATATCGTTGTTCTATAATTTATCTTTATAAAGTTTGCTATTACAGTTATTATTTCTAAATCTGGATTAAGCGTAGACACTACTCCTTCTAATAATATTAAACTCCTTATTAAAGATACTAATTCTCTAGGTAATTGTATATTATTTTCTCTTGTAATATCCCATATTTCCTGAACAAGTGTTGAAATATTTATATTTTTTATTGACGTTTCTAAATAAACATCAAAAATATATGATATTGAGTCATATATTTTTACTTTACTAACCTTACCCTTTTTTATCCCAATAGCCAAAATACAATTTACTAACTTTTCTTTATCATGAGTTGCTATAGATATTATAGCCGTATTAAGCCACTTCTTCATTTTTTCACTAAGCTCACCCACTATACCAAAATCTATAAAAGATATCTTTCCATCTGATATTAATAAATTTCCCGGGTGTGGATCTCCATGAAAAAATCCATCTTCGAAAATCTGCTTACAAAAAGCCAATGTTAATTTGTCCGCAATATCGTTTATATCATACCCACTATTAATAAGCTCCTGTGTATCATTTATTTTTATTCCATTAATTTTTTCCAAGACCAAAACCTTTTCACTTAATAGCTCATTAACTACATAAGGGGTATAAACCGGCGCAACGTCTTTATTTAATTCTTTAAATCTCTCTATATTTTTAGATTCTAATACAAAATTAAGCTCTTCCATTGTTGTATTCTTTATCTCGTCTAAAACTTCAACTGGATCAATTATAGGTATATTTATCTTACCTTTAGCCAATTTAAATACTTTCGTTAAAATCTCAATATCCTTTGTTATCTTTTCATGAATTTCTGGTCTTTGTATTTTTAAAACTACATGCCTACCATCTTTCAATATCCCTTCATGTACTTGCGCTATTGATGCTGAAGCTACTGGAATTATACTAATATGTTGAAAATTTTCTTCTATAGTCGAATTCAACGAACTTTCAAAAACTCTTTTTATGTCCTCAAAATCCTCTGTCATTACAGAATCCTGCAGTTTCACTAATTCATCAACATATTCTTTAGGTAATAAATCAGGTCTAGTACTTAAAATCTGACCTATTTTAATAAAGGTAGGCCCTAAATCTTCAAAGGCTTTTCTTAAATTAGCAGGAGATTTCTTTGATTCCTCATCTTTATTGTCAAAAATATATCCAAATCCATATTTAGCAAATACCTTTATTATTTCTCTAAGTCTACTTGGCGACTTTTCTTTCATAAAATAACTATCCTCTCCTAAATAAAGCTCATCTTATCAACAATTCATATCATAATACTTAAAATTTGCATTTTCTTAAAAATATATACATAAAAATATATGCTATCTTTAAATAGAAAGAAGATGCAAAAACTTTTTACACTTCGCACCTTCTTTCTTTTACTTATTATTAACTTTTTTATCTAGCTCACTAATTTTTATTTTTAAATCTTCTATATCACTTTTAGTAGCTAAATTTAGTTTTTGGATACTCTCTTGAAGATTATCTTTAGTTAGTGGTTTCATATCATTTGCCTTAGTCTTTGCAGCCTCTGCTTTAACAATTATGTTTTTCTTCAATTCTTCTGATAATTCTTTACCTTCTTCTACTGTTATCTTTCCTTTTTCAACTAAATCGTTTATTAATTCAATTGTCTTATCATAAGTCATTGCCGCAGCACCAACAGCTGCTAAACATAATTTTCTCATTTCTTCTAACATATAAATCATCTCCCAAATTACAATAGAATTTTAACTCTATTATTATAATTTATAATTATTTATATGCAGATTTTTCTAAAATTATTTATTCTTCATGAATTCTTCTATATCTTTTACTTCTTTTATCATATCTTTAGTTAAAACTTCACAACCATCTTCCGTAACTAAAACGTCATCCTCTATTCTAATTCCAATATCTTCTTCTGTAATATAAATTCCTGGCTCTACTGTAAATACCATGCCTTTTTCAAATACAAAGTTTCTTCCTTGAGGTTCTAAATCATGAGTATTTAATCCTAAATTATGACCAATACTATGCCAGTAATATTTGCCTACTTCTTCTTTTTCTTTAATTATTCCAAGCTTAATACATTCTTCTGCAATTAAATCTCTAGCCCATAAATTTAATTCTTTATAAACAACACCTGGTTTTATTTTTTCTATTACAGCTTTATTCACCCTTAAAACAGCTTCATAAACTTCCTTTTGTCTATTAGTAAACTTTCCACTAACCGGAAAAGTTCTGGTAATATCTGCATTGTATAAATTCCATTGTGCCCCTAAATCAAATAATATTAGATCATCTTCTTTTATTTCACTATCATTAGATACATAATGAAGTATAGTAGCATTTTTTCCAGCAGCAGCTATA
Source organism: Clostridium butyricum (assembly GCA_015058475.1). Lineage (GTDB taxonomy): Bacteria > Bacillota > Clostridia > Clostridiales > Clostridiaceae > Clostridium > Clostridium butyricum_B. The sequence goes on from SVCF01000054.1 coordinate 7,224, forward strand.
GTTGTAAATGCAAAATCTTTGGCTCCATTTCTTTTACATTCAAAATCGAAATAGGCTTCAAGTTCATATTCCTTAAGTCCAGCTTTTGCATTTTTCATAAGAGATTCAACACCTCTTATTGTTATTTCTATAGCCTTCTTCATTTCCTTAATTTCTTCATCATTCTTTATCATTCTTAATGGAATAATTTTATTTGCAAAATTCTTCATTACCAGTTGAGGATATCTGTCTCTCATGTGTTTTGCAAATTTTATCGCATAAGAATCTTCTTCTTCAATATCTTCTTTATCTAGTTCTAAGTATAAATTAATTTGCTCCATACCTTTTATTTGTGAATTTAAATATGAATAAAAACCATTCATATATGCTACTTCTTCTATTCCAGAAATATCTTTTCCTTCTGCGTCTCTTAATGTTTTTCCATTCCACATTTCTTCATCTAAGTTTATTTCTTTTAAAAATAATTTTTCTACTATTTTTCCTTTGATTTTAGATAACACAAGAACATGATTAGGCTCTTGTATACCTGTTAAATAATAAAAATTTCTATTTTGAGTAAATTGATATAATTCATCACCTGTTTTCTTAGGAGCCTTCCCTGCAAAAGCTACTAATATTGAATTATCATCTATTTTGTTCATTAAGTTTTCTCTATTTTTAATATATACTGTTTTATTCATTAAATTTTTCTCCTTACATAAAATGAGTAGTACAATACTATTATTATACTACTCAGCATATTTTATGAAAATTGAAATATTAAATTATAGTTATTACTTAGTATATCTTTCAATTATATCATGTAGAATTTTTGCTGCATTTTCTCCAACTTTATCATTATAGTATTTAGAAAATCTTTCATCTGCAATATACATTTTTGCAAGCCCAAC
>SVCF01000010.1 GCA_015058475.1 Clostridium butyricum
AAACCTAATTAATTTAATGATTAATTAGGTTTATTATTCTATTTTTCTATAAAAAATTTTTTTACTATATGTTCTCCCGATTTCATTCCATCAACTGCTGCTGATATTATTCCTCCAGCAAAGCCTGCTCCTTCTCCTGATGGATATATCCCTTCTATATTAATACTTTCAAAGGTATTATTTCTATTAATTCTAACAGGTGCTGAAGTTCTTGTTTCTATTCCTGTTAAGATTGCATCTTCTCTTCCATACCCTTTTATCTTCCTATCAAAATCTAAAACAGCTTCCTTTATAGCTTCTACAACATATTGTGGTAAACATTCTTTTAATTCCTTAAATTCATATCCTCTTGTATAACTTGGAATCACTTCTCCTAGCTTAGTTGATGGTTTATCTTTAATAAAATCACCTAATAGCTGTACTGGTGCTTTATAGTCTCCACCACCTAACTTAAATGCTAAACTTTCATAATGTCTTTGAAATTCCATTCCTCTTAAAGGTGAATTTCCTTCAAAATCATCTGGTGATACTGTTACTACCAATGCTGAATTAGCATTTTCTAAGTCTCTTGCATGGTAGCTCATTCCATTTGAAACTAATCTCCCCTCTTCTGATGCAGCTGCAACCACAACTCCACCAGGGCACATACAAAATGAATATACAGCCCTTTTTAATTTTTCACTTTGATATGTCAACCTATAGTCAGCTGCACCTAAGCGTGGATTGCCATGTAAATCACCGTATTGACTAATATTTATCATTTTTTGCGGATGTTCAATTCTAACACCTATTGCAAAAGGTTTGGCTTCCATATTTACACCTTCATTATATAGCATCTCATAAGTATCTCTTGAACTATGCCCTATTGCAAGCACCAATGCTTCACAAGGTATATTTTCCCCATTAATAACAACACTTTCTAACCTTCCATTTTTAGATTTAATCTTTTCTAGTTTTGAATTAAATCTAACATCCCCGCCTAATGCTTTAATTTCTTCTCTTATATTTTTTACAACATTCTTCAATAAATCTGTACCAACATGAGCTTTGCTCTCATACCTTATTTCTTTAGGAGCTCCAGCTTTTATCAATTCATCTAATACAAATGCACACCTAGGATCTTTTATTCTAGTAGTCAATTTACCATCTGAAAAAGTTCCGGCCCCACCTTCTCCAAATTGAACATTTGATTCGAGGTTAAGCTTACCTGTTTTCCAAAATTCATCTACAGTCTTAGTTCTAGTATCTACATCTTCTCCTCTTTCAATTACAATAGGTTTATATCCTTGTCTTGCTAAAACTAAAGCTGCAAAGATTCCTGCTGGACCAAATCCAACAACAATTGGCCTATGTTTAAGTGGCACATTACCATAAGTTAACTTCTCCAGCTCTTTTTCTTCTTCCATTCTTATATCTTTATCATGTAATTTTGAAAATATACTTTTTTCATTAATACAAAAGGCATCAACACAATATTTAAATTTAATATCATTCTTTTTCCTAGCATCTATGCTTTCTCTTATTAATTCAATCTTTTTTATATTTTCTTTTGATATCTTAAGTTTTTTACAAACCTTCCTTTCTAAATCATTGAAGTTCTCATCTATATTTAAGTTTATATTATTTATTCTTATAGCCATGCTTCACCAAATTCCTTTCAAAAATATATGTCTATCAGAAAATTATATCATAAAATAGCCACAGTACATAAATACTGCAGCTATTTTAATTATTTTTTATCGGTAATTAAATCCTACATTTTCTTCTTTAATGTAACTTCTACACTTCCAACATCACTAACTGTTATAGTGCTGGGATTATTTATTTTCACTTCTGGCGTATATGTGAATGTTCCTTCCTCAGTAACACTTTCTAGATTCATTATAACTTGTATATTATCTGAGTTGATTCTATCTACTTCATCCTTCAACCCATATAAATTAACTTTAACACTTTGGGTAGAATTTTCTATAGAAAATTCATTTGGTAAATTAATATAATCAACATTACATATTATTTCTTTACTTATAGGACTTTCTTTTACTATAGTAAATGTTACGTTCACAGTTTCCTCTGCATTCTTTAGTGTAATGCCCTCTGGAACATTCAGTTTTAATGTAAATGTACTGCTTTCTATTAAATTTGATATATCTATATATTCCGTGTCTATTTTATCAACACTATCCAAAACATTATCCTCTCCACTTATATTGACAGTCGATTGACTCAGTACACTATTTTCTAATATATATCCAGCAGGTAAATTTCCAGTAGTCCTTATATTAATGGGCACAGATTTACCATTCTTAACTGTAACTATTAGCTGAGCTGTTTTATTACTAGCCTCTATATTAGTTACTTCCTCGCCTAAATCATCTAAAAACTTTATTTCGTAAGTATTACTAAAATTTGATTGTATATCTTTTTCTTCTCCAACTAGAACTGCCTTAGAAATTCTTTCCACCTGACTTTCTCCTCCTGATACGGATACTACTTGAGGATTTATTGATTTACTATTTTCATAGATATGCTCTTTATATGATAGTTTAACATTAGAAGTAATATTAAAATCTTTAGTTATATATTTTTCTAAGATTACTCGTATACCCAAAAATCCATTATTTTTAATTGTTATATTTTCAGGATATGTTAATATCTGAACAGGAATTGTATTTTCCCCTTCTTTAAGTGCATATGTTGACATATCCGCTACTACCTTGAAATTCTCCTTTTTTATTTTAATTATTTCATTAGAAGGCCCTTCTACTTTTAAATCAACTGTAAACTCTTGATTATTTACCACTGAAAATTTTGAGTCCTTTAAGGTATCTAAATTAACCAACTCTACAGGTACTTTTCTAATTTCATATGTTCTAACAGGATTTTCAACAGTAGAGATATATAACCATAATCCAAAAGATAACAATATACATACAATTTTAACTATTAACGTTTGGTTTTTACCTTTATCCATGAGCTCACCTTCTCTCTAGCTGTTTTTACAGTTTTATCACTTCTTTTTTCTATTATTTTTAATAGCACAAGCTTTAGTCTTTCCTTATCGTAACCACGTGTTATTTTACCATTAATCGCTAGTGAAATAGTCCCTGTTTCTTCTGAAACAATAATGATTAATGCATCTGATACTTCTGATAAACCAATTGCTGCTCTGTGCCTAGTTCCAAGCTTTTTATTTATATTTGTATTATTGGTCAATGGTAAAACACATCCTGATGCTAAGATTCTATTATTTCTAATAATAGTTGCTCCATCATGTAATGGCGTATTTACAACAAATATATTTTCTAAAAGATTTGAGGTTATATTGGCATCTATCAAAGTGCCTGCTCCTATTAATTCATTAAGACCTGTACTTTGCTCTAACACTAATAATGCTCCTGTTTTACTTTCTGATAAATTTTGTACTGCTATTACTATTTCATTAATTGTTGTATCTACTAGTTTTTTATCATTGGCATGAGAAATATCATCAAACGCCGTTCTTCCTAAATGCTCTAATGCTCTTCTAATTTCAGGTTGAAAAATTATAATTATTGATAGTACTCCTATAGTTAATGTTTTATTTAATATAAAATACAACATATCTAACTTCAGTATATAACTGACAGGTATAAGAACACCTATTAAAATTATTCCTTTTAATAATTGTTCAGCTCTTGTTTCTTTAATTAAACTATAACCTTTATAAAAAATATATGATACCACTAAAATATCTACTACTGACCAAATTGACATATTAGAAAGACTCTTACTCGCCATATTTATAATTTCTTGCACTTTGCTCACCTCTTTCTTTTCTACTTAAAATTATATAACAAATTTGTATCTAATACACATAACAAGAGTTACTATTTTCTTAATTTTTAATTATTTTTATAATAATTTTTAATTATTTTAATATATCTATTAATAAGTATACAAATCTTTATCTTACTCATTAGGGGGTATTTTATGATAAAAATGCAATCAAAATATATTAAATTCCTTATACCTGCTGTTATTATATTTGTTTCATCTCTTATAGTATTAACTTTATCATTCAAAAATAATGATTTACATAAATTATATACAGTGTCTAAGGAAGTTTCTTCATTAAATAAAGATTTAGGATCAGCATTTGATAATGACGAATTTGATTTTAACGCTTCTATAACTATTTTAAAAACAAATTTAGCTGAATTAGAAAAACTTAATATATTTTTAAACAATATTGATGTGAAAAATAAAAATAATGATTTAAAAAATCAGTTATCTTCTTATATAAAGTCTAATATTACACTTTACGAAGCCTCATTATCCATGCTAAATATAAATAATCCTAATAAATTTTCAGTTATTTATAAGAATTTGCTTAAAGCTGAACAAAAGATATTACTAGAAACTGATAATTTAAAAAATAACGGATTAGATATAAACTTCCCTAGAGAATCTAATATATTCTTTATAAAATTAAATAAATATGCCAATGATTCATTTAAGAATAATAGAGAGAATGATATTATTTATTCTCAAAAACAAGATTTTTTACTTGATATTAATTTATTATTATCTGATTTTTCTTATTTAAAGGAGGATCTACAGCCAGCATTAAATAATATTAAAGAAAACCAAAGAGATTTATCTATATTGCTAAGTGATATAAATACAAAACGTTCTAAATATCTAGGAGCTAAAGAAAAATCATATTCAATGGTTCTTCCACAAGGAACTCACGATTGTCATTCTTCATTAGTTGAGATGTTAAACTCATATGAAGTTTATCTAAACAGTATAGAAAAAAGTATACAATATGATATAAATAATTCTAACTCAAATGATAATAAAACAACAAAAATTATTCAAAATTACTATAAGGACTCTTTTGATAAATATAGTATATTTCTATCTTGTTATGATGATCTAAAAGACGATATTAAAATTTATAAACAGTATTAATGTATATAATTACTCCTTCTGGCAATAATATTATTTGTCGTGATAAGCGAAGGAGGGTTTTATGAAAAAAACATATGGTATTTTTTTTGTTGCATTAATACTATGTCTTTATGTTATCAATATTAACACAATAGTTTATGCTAAAGATTCAATATCAACTTTTGGTACAACTTTGAATAGTGCCATTAATAAGCATATAGGCACTATTAGTTATCATAATGATGTAAGACTAAATGGTATATCATTAACTAGTGGATTTAATAATACTGATATAGATGTTTTTAGTTATGCAACACAACAACTCTATATAACACAAGATGATATAGAATTAATGTCAAAGCTTGTTGCAGCGGAAAGTATTGGAGAACCATATACGGGTAAAGTAGCAGTCGCATCTGTTGTACTAAATCGTGTTTCTAATCCTAAATTTCCAAATAGTATACAAGGAGTGATTTTTCAAAAAAATGCTTTTTCATGCGTTAAAGACAATCAAATTATGAGTACTCCTAACGAAGACTGTTACAGAGCTGTGTATGAAGCGATAAATGGTAGTGATCCAACAAACAAAGCTTTATTCTTTTATAATCCGACTATTGCTACATGTAATTGGATGAAGCAAACCAACAAAATTAATGAAACAAGAATTGGTCATCACACATTTTTCAAAGTTGAATAAAATATACTTATATAAAAATAGACTATCCTACATTTTAGGGTAGTCTATTTTATTTATTCAAAATTGAATACAGTATTATTAGTTCTATTTATTCAAAATATCCTTTAACTATAGCTTTTCTATTTTCAACCATTTTTTTACCTCTGGCTATAACAATTTCAATTTCTAGTGAGTTCTTATCAACAATAACCAAATCAGCATCTTTTCCATTCTGAATAGAACCTTTATTCTTTAAACATAATCTTTCTGCCACATTTGATGTGATAGCTTGCAATGCTACTTCTATAGGAATATTAAAATCTTCTATTGCCGAACAAACTTCACCATACAGAGATTTAACAGAACATATTCCATAGTTTATTAAATTGCCCACCTTATCAAAATTGGGTAAACTTCCATTACCATCAGAAGAAAAAGTTATATTTTCTATTGGCACATTATTATCAATCAAAAATTTCAGTCCCTTTCCAGCTCTAAATTCACTCTCTCCTAAATTATCCGGATCACAACTTGTAGTTAAATCTATAAATCCTCCTTCTTTTGTATATCTTATGCCCTCTTTAAGTAACTCACTATTTCTATTTATATGAGTAGGTAATAATTGAGATACTGGTATTTCAGTACCTTCTATTAAGTCAAATAAATATTTTAATCTTCTTACTCCATCACCTAAATGAATATTAACTATTCCACACTTTCCTGATAATATTCCTCCTACTCTACTCTCTGCTACTGTTCTAGTAAATTCTTCATAAGTAGCTTGTGAACTTCTATTATCTGATATAGCAATTTCTCCAACACCTATAAATTCTTCAATAAGTAATAAGTCACCTTTTATTGATCCTGTTAATGTTTTTACAGGAATCTCATATGATCCAGTATAACAATATACTGATATTCCTAGGTTTTTCAAAGATTTAGCTTTAGCTAACAAAGATTCAGAGCTTCTACATACATCATCTGTCCCTCTACATCCAACTAATGTAGTTATTCCTGCTTCTGTTATTGTTGATAGTCCTAACTCTGGTGTTCTTGTTTCATATCCACCTTCACCACCACCACCAAGTATATGTACATGGGAATCTATAAATCCTGGAAATAATAATTTCTCTTTTCCATCGATAAGTTCTATATCTAATTGCATGTTATTAATATTTAGTTCATCATATATTCCTTCAATTTTGCTTCCACATATTAATATATCCTTTTTTCCAATATATTTTGGTGAATATATTTCACAACCTTTAATTATTGTCATCATATGCATATTTCTCCCTTTTTTAAATAAAAATAATCTATTGATATATAAAAATTACATATCAATAGATTATCCTTAAATAAACAATTCAATTCTATTTTTATTAATTATTCAAAATATTAATTATATTATCATTTATATATATTGATTGAGGAAAATTATTAACTAATTCATTAGCATATTTCTTACTCTTTTCTTTATCTATATAACTACTTAATAAGACTAACTCATATAATGCACCTTCTGCATATACCCCGTTTGGATACTGTTCATAATATTCTTCATATTGTTTTATAGCTAATTCATTCTTCATTAATCTTGATAGATTACTTGCACGATAAAATAAAATATGCTCCTTATAATCATTATTCTCACAAAAATCATATGCTTTATCAAATTCTATTTCTGCATTCTCATAGTTTTTTTGATTATAATATTCTAGTCCCTTATTATAATAATTCGCAACACCTTCTGTATTTATAAGTTCAATCGCTTGTCTATATAAATATATACTTTCGGTACCAATATCATCTCTTTTTATCATTCTTAATTGATCCACAAGTCCATCTATATTCTTATTTTCTATAAGTTCTTCAATTTTTTTATTATCAAAAAATGCTCCTTTTTCATCAATCTCATCAATTTTATTTTCTTTCTCTTCATGGCTGATTTCTTCATTAGTTTTAACAGGTTCCCCATTCTTAATTTCTTCTTTATCACTCTTATTATCTAAATCAATATTATCTTTATTAGAATTATCTTCAACACTCTCTGCATTTACACTTGCATCATTATTAAATAAGTTTTCATAATTATGTCTCATAGATAACGCAATGCTTCCACCTATAAAAAGAATTATAACGAATAGAGCTGTTAATACTATCAATGATTTTCTTGAAGATTTCTTCTTTATTTTGTGCCCTCCAAAATCGATTAGCTCTTTTCTAATCTTAATCGCCTCTTCATATCTACAATCTATCTTTAATGCCTTTTCTATATATTCTAAAGCTTTATTATAATCACCCTTTTTTTGATAACATATTGCTAATGCTGTATTTACTCTTATAGAATTAAAATCACTTAACGCACATCTAGAAAATAATTCTAAGGCTAATTCAATATTTAATTTTTTTAATGCTTTTTCTCCATCTCTACATAACTCTAATCTCTCAAAATCATTTTTAGAGTCATTTATATAATTCTCCGATATAGAATCATTATTAAATTTTTTATTAATTTTCCATACTGCAATAGCTTCATTTAATTTTCCTTTTTGATATAAAAGCAATCCCTTAAAATTCAAAATAGAAGCATTATTTAATTCCTCTGAAAGTGCTAAATCACATATATCTAACGCCTTATCAATTTTCCCCTTTTCATATAGCTTCATTGCTTTTTCATACAACTTTTTTGATTTTTTCTCCATAAACAATCCCCTTATTTATTTATAACTTAAATACATTATACATATAGTATATAATGTTAACATCTTATTTACAATAAAAGCTGCCTCAAAGTACTTGAGACAGCTTCATTAAAATATATAAATATAATTATTCTTGTTCTAACATTATTTTCTTAGCATTTAATATTGATGTAGCACTCATTGAGAACTCATCTAGTCCGTATTCAACTAATGTTGGAATAGCAGCTTCATCTCCTGCCATTTCTCCACACATTCCAACCCATTTACCATGCTTATGAGCTCCATCGATTGTCATCTTTATTAATCTTAATACAGCTGGATGCATTGGATTATAAAGATATGAAACTTTTTCACTCATTCTATCAGCAGCTAATGTATATTGAATTAAGTCGTTTGTTCCAATTGAGAAGAAATCAACATATTTAGCTAATTCATCAGCATAAACTGCTGCTGCTGGAATTTCAACCATGATACCCCATTGGATATCTTCTGAATATGCTTTACCTTCTGCTTTTAATTCAGCCTTACATTCTTCAACAACTTCTTTTGCTTGTTCAAATTCTTGTAATCCTGATATCATTGGGAACATAACTGCAAGTTTACCAAATACAGAAGCTCTAAGTAATGCTCTTAATTGAACTTTGAATATTTCTTTTCTATCTAAGCAAAGTCTTATTGCTCTGTATCCTAAGAATGGGTTCATTTCTTTTGGTAATGGTAAATATGGAAGAGTTTTATCTCCACCAATATCTAAAGTTCTAATAACAACTTGCTTACCTTCCATTTTTTCAAGAACAAATTTGTAACTTTCAAATTGTTCATCTTCACTTGGAGCATTATCTCTATCCATGTATAAGAATTCAGTTCTGAATAATCCTATACCGTCTCCTCCATTTGCTAAAACACCAAGAACATCTTCTGGTTTACCAATATTTCCGCAAACTTCTATTCTTCTACCTGACTTAGTAGTTGTTTTTACATCTATTAGTTTCTTTAATTCTTCTTGTTCTTGTCTGAATTTTTCCTTTTTAGATTCATATTCAGCTAAAACATCATCTGAAGGATTTATAATTACGTCACCTGTTAATCCATCAACTATAACAGTATCTCCATTTTTAACGCTATCTGTTATGTCACCTAGACCAAGTACAGCTGGTATTTCTAAAGTTCTAGCCATTATTGCTGCGTGTGAAGTTCTTCCACCTATATTTGTAATAAAGCCTACAACCTTACTTCTATCTAATCCTGCTGTGTCTGATGGTGTTAAATCATGAGCCACTACTACAGTATTATTTTCAGTTATTGCTAAAGAGTCTCCGCCTTTACCTGCAAAGTTTGATAAAATTCTCTTTGAAACGTCTTTTATATCAGCCGCTCTTTCTCTCATATATTCATTATCCATAGATTCAAAAATAGCAACAAATGTATTTGTAACATTTTCAATAGCCTTTAAACCATTTAAATTGTTGTTTTCGATTTCACTCATCATAGCACCAGTAAATTCTGGATCATCTAGTAATGTAATATGAGCTTCGAATACCTCTGCTTTTTCTGCTCCCATTTCAGTTGCAGCTTTAACCTTTATAGCTTCTAATTGTGCTTTTGAATCATCTAATGCTTTTTGCATTTTTATTTTTTCTGCATCAACATCAGTAATTTTTGCATCAGTTACAACTATTTCTTCATCTACGTGCAAAAATACTTTTCCTATTGCATATCCTTTAGAAGCAGCAATACCTTTTTTCATAATATGGAACTCCTCCTCGAATGTATATTTTCTTCTTTAAATTAATTAATTTAGTACTCTATATGTGCCTATATTTATTATTTTAGTATAAACCACTATAATTATAACATACTTTTTGTGATTTTTAATAATTTGTTATAATTTTTTTTACACTATAGTATGTTAAAATATAGATTAATATTTTTGAGTTTATATATGCCTAAACTATACTATAAATCATCAACTAATGTTGCCGCCTTAGCATAAGCAGTAGATCTAGCCTCAAAGAAATCAGTTTTTACAGAATTGGCATTAGATAAACCATCTACCCACGAAGCTGGATTTCTATCATAATCTGTTGAATATATAGGATCTAAATTTATTTCTCTAAGTCTTTTATTTCCCAAATACTTTATGTAATCTTCAATTAATTTCTTATTTATTCCTTGTATATTATCTCCAATAACATAATGTCCCCAAAGAATTTCTTGTTCTACTCCAGTTTTCATCATATCCCTTAATTCATTTTTAATTTCTTCTGTAAATAATTCTGAATTCTCATTTTGTAATTCTTTTATTATATTTCTAAACAACCAAAGATGAGTATTTTCATCTCTATTAATATATCTGATTTCTTGCGCTGAACCAGGCATTTTACCGTTTCTTTCTAAATTATAAAAAAACATGAATCCTGAATAAAAATATATTCCCTCTAAAATATAATTAGCCATCAATGTTTTTAATAAGTTTGTTTCAGTTGGATTTTCTATAAATTCATTATATAAATCACCTATAAATTTATTTCTATTTAGAAGAATTTCATCATCTTTCCATTGATATAAAATTTCATTTCTTTTTTCTGGAGAACATATGCTATCAAGCATATAGCTATAACTTTGAGAATGCACTGCTTCTTGAAAACTTTGTATTGTTAAACAAAGATTTACTTCACTTGCAGTAATATAATTATTAATATTTCCTAAATTAGCTGTTTGAATTGAATCCAAAAAAATTAAAAATGATAGTATCTTATCATAAGCAGTTCTTTCTTCTTCAGATAATTTTTTATAATCTTTCAAATCTTGAGAAAGATTAACTTCTTCTGGTATCCAAAAATTATTCATTCCTTGCCTGTACCAATCTGATACCCAAGTATATTTCATATTATTAAAATCATTTAAATTAGTAGTATTACCATTTATAATTCTTTTTTTACTTATTTCTCTATCTCCAAATTCATTAAATAAAGGTTTCTTTTCAATTTTCATAAATATTACTCCCATCTTATCTTATAGTCCACCCAATATATACATATTCCTTAGAATATATATTCTTATATTCTAAGGAATATTTCTTTTAAGCTGAGCAACTTTCACAGTCTTCTACTTCTAAAGATTTTGATCTTACATAATATATAGATTTAACTTTACATTTACACGCTTCTATATATAAATTCATTATCTGCCTCATTGTATAATTACTTGTTATATATAAATTGAATGATTGTCCTTGATCAATATGTCTTTGTCGTATTCCATTTATTTGAACCGACCATCCTTGTTCTATATTATAAGCAGAATTATAATACCAATAATTATCATCTGAAAGGCTTGGTGCAGTTTTGGGAATTATGCTTCCTTTTTTCTCTTCTAAATAAAATCTAGCCATTACAGGATCAATTCCTTCTGATGTACCTGCTATAGTTGCTGTTGAACCATTAGGTGCTATAGCCATTAAATATCCATTTCTAAGTCCATGTTCTTTTACTTCTTCTTTTAATTTAACCCACTTCTCATCTTTATAGTCTCTTAATTCAAAATAATCTCCATTGTCCCAATCTGAATCTTTAAATAATTCATATGCTCCCTTTTCTTTGGAAATTTTCATACTTGCCTTTATAGAGTAGTAATTAATTTTTTCATAAACTTCATCCACAAAACTCTTATGTCTTTCTTCAGTCCAATGTATCTTATTATTAACCAACATATGATGATATCCACTTGTTCCAAGACCTATTCCTCTGTATTTCTTATTAGTTATTTCTGCAAATGGTACCGAATAATAATTTAAGTCTATTACATTATCCATCGCTCTAACTTGTGTCTCAACAACATATTCTACTTCTTCATCATTACAAACATCTATATTTCCCAGTACTACTGATGAAAGATTACATACAACAAAATCACCTGGCGTTATTTTTCTTGATACATAACACTCTTCTCCACTATTTATGATTTTACTATCTTCAATCTCCATAGGGCTCATATTTTGCATGATTTCTGTACATAGATTAGACGAATAGATCATTCCTGCATGCTTATTAGGATTCATCTCATTTACAGTGTCTCTAAAGAATGCAAATGGTGTTCCTGTTTCCGCAGCACTTTTTATTATAAGTCTAACTATATCTTTGACTGACATAATTCTTTTCTCAATTCTCTCATCATTTACACAGTCATAGTATTTCTTTTCCCACTCATCACCATAGAAGTCTTCCAAACAATATCCTTTAATCGATTTTATTTCATGAGGACACATCATATACCAATTTGCATCAATGTTATTTTCTGCGAGTTTCCAGAATAAATCTGGATAGCACAATCCCGGGAAAACATCATGTGCCTTCTTTCTATCATCACCATTATTAGTCCTTATTTGTAAGAATTCTGGAATATCTTTATGCCAAGCATCAAGCCATATTGCTACTGACCCATTTCTAACACCAAGCTGATCAACTGCAACAGCTGTATCATTAAATAACTTTATCCATGGTATTATTCCACCAGAGGCACCTTTAAATCCTCTTATTGATGATCCTAGAGCCCTAACTTTTCCAATATATATTCCCATTCCACCACCAAATTTTGATACTTGTGCAAAGTTATCAAGTGATTTATATATTCCTTCTAAACTATCTTCTACACTATCGATAAAACATGAACTTAATTGATAGAATGGTTTTCTAGCATTTGACATAGTTGGAGTTGCCATTGTAGCTTTCAAAGAACTTAATACATCATAAAATCTTTTTGCCCAATACACTCTATTTTCTTTATTCTCTGGAATTGCTAAATGCATAGCTATTCCCATAAACATTTGTTGCGGAAGCTCAATCACGTCTCTATTAAAATCTTGAACCAAATATCTTTTAACAATTAAATCTATTCCACTATAATTAAATATAAAATCTCTTTCAGGTTTTATGGCATTCTCTAGTTCTAAAATATCTTCCTTAGAATAATTTTCAAGAATATATTTCCCATATAAATTTCTTTTAGTGAGATCCTTTATAAATTTATAATAATCTCTATATAAATCCTTGGTATCTTTAATTCCTCTTAATGTTTTTACTTTATCATATAGTTCATATGTATATAATTTAGCTGCCACATATTGCCACTTTGGCTCTATATCATTGGTTAACTCTAAAGATACTTGAATTACTGATTTTCTTATTTCATCACCGCTCATAGTATTTCTAATAATATGTTTTAATGCTTGAATTAATTTATCTTCTGTATAGACTCCTTCATCATCCTTAATTCCTTCAATAGCATCTCTACATAACTCTTCTATATCAATCATTTTTACCTCCACTATATCTTGTGCCTATTTTATCTTTTATTAATCATAATATACAATATATCGTATATTATAATTATTTATATTGTAATTGTAAAACTTTAAAATTTTTGAATAAAGCTAAAAAAGACAGTTAATCTCTTCTTTTCTACTGATTAGCTGTCTTAATAATAAATTTTATTCATAAATATTTTTTATTAATTAATAGGTAATAATATATATAATTTAAACATATCTCCTTCTCTTTTTAGTTCTACTCCTCCACCATGAAGTTCAATTATACTTTTTGTTATTGCAAGGCCTAATCCTGATCCTTCGACATTTGAATTCCTAGATTTATCTCCTCTTGCAAATCTTTCAAAAATTTCACTTTCATTGAAATTCATTTCATAATTTGCAATATTTTTAATTGAAATTTTTACAACCTTATCTTCTACTTCTACCTTTATATAAACCCTTGTATCATCCATAGAATATTTTAATGCATTTATAATAACATTTTCTAATGCTCTTGACATTAATTTTCCATCAAGCTCCATATAAATTGATTCTTCCTTTGAGCTGACTTTAAATAATATATTTTTCTCTTCATATAACGTACTATATTCCCCTACTTCTTGATGTATTAAAGATAATATATCTATTGTATCTTTGTTTAATTTAATTTTCCCACTGTTAATTTTAGACATTTCAAATAAATCTTCAATTAGTGATTTTAACTTTAAGGATTTTTTCTCCAAAATTAGTAAATACTCATTTCTCTCAGCCTCAGTAATATCATGATTTTTCAATATATTCACATAATTTATTATTGATGTTAATGGTGTTTTTAAATCATGTGATACATTTGATATTAATTCTGTTTTTAATTTTTCATTCTTTACTCCTTCATCTAAAATATCTTTATATATATTTTTTATTAGATTTATATTATGAGCTAATTCTTGAATTGCTGGCGACCCTTCTAACTTTATCTCTTCTTCTAAATTTCCTTCATTTACTTTTTTAAGTGCCTCATTAACTATATTCACATCTAACGTCTTCTTTATAATA
This sequence comes from Clostridium butyricum, assembly GCA_015058475.1. Taxonomy (GTDB): domain Bacteria; phylum Bacillota; class Clostridia; order Clostridiales; family Clostridiaceae; genus Clostridium; species Clostridium butyricum_B. Next base: position 14,681 of record SVCF01000010.1, read on the forward strand.
TAAATTGTAACTAAAAATAGTAATATAATTATAAAAATTGTACCTTTGAAAGGATACGTTGTAAAAAACCTTACAAAAATATTATTTTCATATCCACCAGTTGCCAAAAAATATAAATACGTAATTAGAAGTATAGTTAACACAGTCATAGATATAACTAGTGTCTTTCTGGTATCATCATAATTAAATCCATTTTTCATAACATAAACTATATTATTTATAAGTTTAGATTTTATTTTAGGTGATTTAGGATTTCTTTTAATTATTATAAATATTTTCGTAATGTAAAATATATACGAGCTTAATACAACTAAACCTAATGCTAAATTTCCTTCTATTTCATATTGAATTTTATTATTTTGAACGTAGCCCCCCACTTCTGATATTAAAAACAATGTTATCGTAGAGACAACTATTACATCAAAAAGATAAATAGCCGAAATATATTCTTTAACTCTCCTTTTCAATCTTATATCCAATCCCCCACACCACCTTAATATATTCAGGTTCTTTTGTATTTAATTCTATTTTTTCTCTTATTCTTCTTATATGAACTGTAACTGTATTTTCACTTTTATAAAATGGTTCTTCCCATACTTTCTCATAGATTTCTTTAATGGAGAATACTTTTCCTAAATTTGATGCTAATAAATATAATATTTTATATTCAGTTGCTGTAACTCTCACTTCTTCTCCTCTTAATGTTATTTTTTTAGCTATAGTATCTATAACTAAATCCTTAACTTTAACTATATCTTCACTTTCACCTGTATTTAATGGTTTTTCATACCTTCTCAATTGTGATTTTACTCTTGCAACCAATTCCAAATGATTAAATGGCTTTGTCATATAATCATCAGCACCAACATTTAATCCTAAAATTTTATCTGAATCTTCACCTTTTGCAGATAGCATAATTATAGGTAAATTTTGTTTTTCTCTTATTTTCAAACAGGTTCTTATTCCATCTAGTTTAGGCATCATTATATCTAAGATGATTAAGTGTATTTTTTCTTTTTCTAGTATTTCTAATGCCTCTATACCATCTCCAGCCTTATATACCCTTAAGCTCTCACCTCTTAAATATATTTCAATCGCATCTCTTATTTCTTTTTCATCATCTACTACTAAAACATTAAACATATCTCTCTAAACCTCCCAAACAGCTGTATAGATATTACTACTTTAATTATATACTGTCTTTTGAAACTCTTCAGATGATTTTACTAGATCAAAATCATGTTCATTTTTTGCAACATCCTTAACTGCTGAATCTATTTCTATTGCTTTATTTAAATATAACATAGTATTAGTTACATCTCCTTTTCTTCCATATATTGATGCAATCCCATAATAACTCCATACATATTCTTCTACTTCTAAAGCTTTATTGTACCATTCTAAAGCCTTATCCATTTTTTCATATAACTCATATGTAAGTGCTTTATTAAAAAGTGCATATCCATAGTCAGTTTTTATAGATAAAGATTTATCTATATCATTCATTCCGCCTTCATAATCACCATTATATGCTTTTGCTATACCTCTTACATTATATCCCATATAACTATCTGGATAGTAACTTATAAGTTCATCTGCTTTCTTTATCGCACTCTCATATTCATTAGAAAGAAATAGTGTATATACTTCATTATAAAGATTATTTTCTTCCGCTGAAACAATATAGGTGTTTTCTATTTCCAAATTACCATTACCATCTATATTTTCTTCTATGTTAATTGATTCCTCTTTAGCTTTAATTACTGCCTGATGGCTATTACTTACGTATTCTCTATTTTTACTTTCTCTATTTATGACTCCTTCATATATTAATATTCCAGCTGAAATTATTACCAAAATTAGTAATGCTACTTTTTTTGTATGTACATTTCCTGGTAGTTTTATTCTCATAAATCTATTCCCCTATCTTTATTATGTAATTTTGACCAATTAAAATTAATATAATTATTGTTATATATAAATAAATTCTGCAAATATTATATATATAATTATTAAATTTTAATTACATTCTTTATTTAGAAATCCAAAATTATCATTCTCATATTAATTATTGTTATATTTTGAAAAAATAATTAATAATAACATTTATATTTCTTATTCTATCACAGAAATATTATCTCTTATTAAAATTATTATTTCAATCAGTTTATTTTTTCATGTTCTTTATTGATTTTTCTGTTATAAAAGTGTATTAATATATTGATTAAATATATAAAAAGGAGCCTTTAAAATGAATACATACTATAAATACAAAGCTACATTAATTGATGTTATGTTTATTTTCTTAGGTTGTACAATCTCATCGCTAGGAGTCAATTTATTTCTATCACATGCAAAATTATTAAGTGGTGGTGCTACAGGATTAGCATTAATTTTAGAATATACAATTGGCCTTCCAGCTGGAATAGTAGTACTTATTTTAAATATTCCTTTACTACTTATAAGTTATAAAAAGCTTGATAAGTCATTTACTCTATACACAACAATAGGAATGCTATCACTTTCACTTTCACTTATGCTAACTAAACCTCTAACTAATTTTATCCCTCTAGATAATGACTTACTTATATTTTGTATTTACGGTGGGGTTTTATGTGGTATTGGATATGGGTTAGTATTTCTTAGAAATGGCTCCACAGGTGGAACAGATATTATAACTATGCTTATTAGAAAAAAGTATTCTAATTTTAACATTGGTGCCTTAGGATTTTCTCTAAATATAATAATTATTATATTAGGCGCTATTATATTTGGAATTCCTCAAGCATTATATACATTAATATCACTATTTATTCAAAGTACAGTATTAGATAAAATGTTAAAAGGATTCAGTAGTAAAAAATTACTCCTCATATTAACTGAAAAAGAAGATGAAGTTATAAATTACATAATTAAAGATTTACATCGTGGTGTGACATCTCTTACTGCGGAAGGTGAATATACTCATGATAGAAAGAAAATGATATATTGTATAGTAACAGCTAGACAAATGATTTTATTAAAGAATATTGTTCATCAAATAGATCCTACAGCCTTCATAACCATAATAGATATATCAGAAGTTAGAGGCAAGGGATTTATAAACATATAAGTTTTTTATTGAGTTAAAATAATCCACAGATAAAAAATAATCTATTGTACTTATACACAATAGATTATTTTTTTGTTATATATGTTAATTATTTTTATTTTAACACTGAATTTAAATAAGCTTTTTGTCCAATATCATAAAGATTATTTCCATTTGAATCTATTATTACAACTAAAGGCATCTCTCTAATTTCCATTCTTCTTATTGCTTCAGCTCCTAAATCTTCATATGCAATTATTTCAGATTTAACAATGCTCTTACCAATTAGTGCTGCTGCTCCACCAATAGCACCTAAATATACTGCTTTGTTTTTCTTTATAGAATCTATTACTTCATTATTTCTAGCACCCTTTCCTATCATTCCCTTTAATCCAAGATCCATTAATGTAGGTGCATAAGCATCCATTCTATAGCTAGTAGTAGGTCCAGCTGATCCAATTACCTTTCCAGGTTTAGCTGGTGATGGTCCAACGTAATATATTGTTTCATCTTTTATATTTAATGGTAATTCTTTTCCCTCATTTAACAAATCTATTAAACGTTTATGTGCCGCATCTCTAGCAGAGTATATAACTCCACTTAATAAAATGCTATCTCCTGCTTTCAAATTTAATATTTTATCTTCTGTAAGAGGTGTATGTAATTTAATTTCCATAATCTATCCCCCTATAATATTCTTTCTTTATGTCTAGTTGCATGGCAATTAATATTCACTGCCACTGGTAATCCTGCTATATGTGTAGGATATACTTCTATATTTAAACCTAACGCTGTTGTTTTCCCTCCAAATCCTTGTGGTCCTATACCAAGTTTATTAATTTTTTCTAATAATTCTTCTTCTAAATTCTTATAAAATTCATTATTATTTCTAATATCGATAGGCCTAACAAGTGCTTTTTTAGCCAAATATGCCGCCTTATCAAAAGTGCCACCTATTCCTACACCAACTACCATAGGAGGACATGGATTAGGTCCAGCAGCTCTAATTGTGTCTAATACAAACTTTTTAACCCCTTCAATGCCATCCGATGGCTTTAACATTCCTATCTTACTCATGTTTTCAGACCCAAATCCTTTTGGTGCTACAGTAATTTTAACTTTATCTCCATCTACTATATCATAATAAATTATAGCAGGAGTATTGTCTTTAGTATTTACTCTTTTTATCGGATCTCCTACAACTGATTTTCTTAAGTAGCCTTCTTCATAGCCTCTTCTAACACCTTCATTGATTGCATCTTCTAATTTCCCGCCAACTATATGCACTTCTTGTCCTATTTCTAAAAAGACACATGCCATACCTGTATCTTGACAAATAGGCATCTCTTCTTTACTTGCAATATCAGAATTAATGATTATTTTATCTAGTACACCTTCAGCCAAATTCCAAGTTTCTTCTTCTTTAGATATTTTTAATGCTTTTTTTATATCTTCTCCTAAGTAATAGTTTGATTCAATGCATAAATCTCTTATAGCATTTGTTATAGCTTCAACATTCAATTCTCTCATTCATAAAAACTCCTTTGCTTGTACTAAATATAAGTTTAAATATATTCCTTAATATTTACAAGTAAAAAAATGTAATATACTTTCAACTCTATTTGTAAAAATTACTCTATTAATTTCAAAGCAAAAAATTTTCAATTTTCTTCATAATGTATAATAACTCCTACTATATTTAATTATAAAGAGTTATATTTGAGGTGACTTATGAAAAATAAATTAATAAATAAAATTACTAACATAATTATATATTTTTTAGTAATCTGCCTAATATGCTTAATAAGCTACAATATTTTTCTGTTACTACATAATACCTATTATATCAGTTCACCGCCTAAAAATAGCATTGAAGTTGGTCCTAATTTATAATATAAATACAATTACATCCATAAATTCCCCATTAAATATTTTTATATAATGGGGAGTTATTTATGTATTTTTAATTTTTATTTATTGGTTTTAAAATATTCCTCTATTCCTAATGTAATACCTTCAACTATTTTATTTTGATGCTCGCTGGTTTTTAATTTTTGTTCCTCTTCATGATTAGATAAGAATCCACATTCTACAATAATACATCCACCCTCATATCCATCCCTTAATATCTTATATTGATTTTTAGCAGCTTTAGCGATTCTTTTATTATTATCATCTATTGTATTTTTCATTGAATCTTGAACTCTTTCTGCAAGCAACTTACTATTCTCATTATCTGAATACCAAACCTGTGCACCAAAGCAATTAGCTTGCTGAAACATATTCTGATGTATAGAAATAAATATATCACAATTTGTATCTTTTTTTAATTTACATCTTTGAGTTAAATCATTCACCTTTTTAGAATCTAATTCCTTATCCTCTTCCCTTGTCATATATACTTCATATCCCTTTTCTTTTAAATAATCTCTTAATTTTAATGAAATATCCAAATTAATATCTTTTTCAATAGTTCCGTTCTTTGTTTTCGCACCGCCATCAATCCCTCCATGTCCAGGATCGATTAAAATTATATGCTTATCTTGAATATCCTCTGCAAAAACTGTAATTGGTAATGAGAAAAAGATAATTGTAATGCATACTAATGATAACATTCTTATATATCTCATTTTACTAAGTCCTCCTGTTAGTGAAACTTTATAAAATTATTATTTACTTACTAATGCTTATTTATTCAACTGCCAATATCAATACTTGATTATATAAAAAAATTTATTATTCCTTTTTTTAAAAAACACTTATATAGAATCTTTTCAACTCTATATAAGTGCTGTAATTAATTTATGTAATTTTCAATAACACTTTCTGCTATATTAGTAGAATGATCTCCTATTCTTTCAAATGAGCTTACTAGATCTAAGAAAATGGTACCTGCAAACGCATTACATTTTCCATCATATAATCTTTGAATATGTTTTTCTCTATAATTTTTTTGATAAGTATCAATCTTATTTTCAATTTCAATAATACTTTTTGCTTGATCAATGTTTCTAGTCTCATATGATTTAACTGCAATTTCTAAAGCTTCTAAAGTAGCCTCATATATCTCATATAACTCATCTATAGCATCTTTACTATACTTAAGCCTTTTATTAATCTTTTCAATTGCTAAATCCGCAATATTTTCAGCATGATCTCCAATTCTCTCTATATCTATTACAACATGGAATGTAGATGCTACTATCCCTTTTTCCCTATCAGATAATTCACACTTTGCAAGTTTTACTAAATATGTAGTTATACTTTCTTCTAATACATCTATTATCTTTTCATTTTCATATACTTTTCTTATTAGTTCTTCATCATTATTCATGAAGGCTTTCATCGATAATTCTACATTTTGTTTTGCTTTATTCGCCATTCTAATTGTTTCTTTTATTACTTGGCCTGCTGCTATCACTGGTGTTTCTAGAACCCTGTCATCTATGTATTTAGCTCCTACCTTTTCCTCATTATCATCACAAGGTATTACTTTATTTATAAACTTAATTATATATGTAGTAAATGGCAATAATAATATTGTATTTCCAATATTAAATACTGTATGTGCATTAGCAATTTGTCTACTAACATCCTCTGGACTAGTATATTGAACAATTCTCGCCAATATTCCTAATAATGGTAAGAATATTATGGTACCAACTATATTAAATATAAGATGCAATAATGCTGCTTTATGTGCTGTCTTATTAGTTCCTATACTAGCAATAATAGCAGTAATACATGTTCCTATATTACATCCAAATACAATTGGTAATGCAAGGCCAATATCTATAGTTCCAGTAGTAGCTAGTGCAATTAATATTCCTGTCGTTGCAGATGAACTCTGAAGTATTGCAGTAATAACAGTTCCTGCTATTATTCCAATAAACCAATTGTCGCCTATAGCAACTAATATGTTTGTAAAAGTAGGTGAAGATGCTAATGGTTTCATTGCACCACTCATAATTCCCATACCAGTAAATAGTATACCAAATCCAAGTATTATATTACCTATCTCTCTTCTTTTCTTAGCTCTCGCAAACATTACCAATGCTGCACCAATAAATACAAATAACGGAGCAATTTGATCTAACTTAAAAGCTACTAATTGAGCTGTTATTGTTGTTCCTATATTAGCTCCCATTATTATTCCTGCTGCTTGTGCTAAGCTCATTAATCCAGCATTAACAAATCCAACAACCATAACAGTTGTAGCACTACTGCTTTGAATTACCATTGTAACAATAGCACCGATTGCAACTCCCATAAGGCGGTTACTTGTAACTTTTTCTAAGATAGATTTTAATCCCTCTCCTGCTGCATTCTCTAAACCATCTCCCATTAGTTTCATACCATAAATAAATAATCCTAATCCACCCATTAATTGAATAATAACTTTTATTGTTTCCACAATTTTATTCTCCTTTGGTTAATTTATTTATTATCGACTTTAGTTTACATTAAATTTAACGTGATGTTAATATATTTTCCTAAGATTTAACTTACTTTTAATATAAGTTACATTATAATCCACCTTTTTCCCAATATAATACATATAAAAGATAGTAATTCATAAAATTATTATCATATATAGTGATTAAACTATCGATATTAATAAACTCTCTTTTAATATAGAGTTTAAAATATATAATTATAAATTTAATTTTCATAATAGTATTTTACGCAAAAAGTGTTCATGTATACTTAATATAAGTTATAACTTTAGCAATTATTAAAGTATTTCTTACGTCTACCAGTAAGTTCTATTTTTCTTATGTATGTTAAATCAAGTAGGGGAAAATAATTATTTTGCTTTTCATCCTCTCACATCACTGTGCATACCGATCTGATAGACAACGTTTTTTAAGGAATCCAATCTTCCAATCATTAAGTTCATAATGGATCCCAATAATTTTATTTTCAATTGCCCTTCAACTACGCTTTTATTCCTATTCTCTTTTAGCTTAAATCTGTTTTCAATGAAACTCGCTATATTATCTATTACTCCTAGCATAAGTTCTACAATCACCCACATAGTGATAAAATCTATGTCCTATATTCTCCACAATTCCTTGTATAATCCATTTAAAATGATATTGAATAACAAAATATTTAATGGTATATATTGTCATATTTCTTCCATGTTTATCACTGGTACTTTATTAATCGTAATTCCTTATTATGGATATTTAATTATAAGTTTAAAAACTCTTTATTTTTTATATTTTTAAACAATTTATACATTAAAATATTGTGATTTAGTTTACCAAATAATTCTTCCAACTCTATATCTACAATCCTCCAACGAACTTATACTACAACAGAGTTATTGCCCCATACTGTATAAACTAAAAAAGTAACTATGACACACCCCTTCTGGATTAAAACTTTAGGCATTTAATATCACTCAAAGCACTCTACTACTAGGTTCTATATTTAAATATCTTTATACTTTCCTATACATTAAAAAAATCCCACAAACACTTGGTTTGTAGGATTTGCACGTCTCCCAAAATTATCTCTTTGAGAATTGTGGAGCTCTTCTTGCTTTTTTAAGACCGTATTTCTTTCTTTCCTTCATTCTTGGATCTCTAGTTAAGAATCCAGCCTTCTTTAATTCTGACTTTAAAGCTTCATCAGATTTAACTAATGCTCTAGCTATACCATGTCTAATAGCTCCTGCTTGACCTGTAAATCCACCACCGTGTACATTTACTAAAACATCAAACTTATCCTTAGCTCCAGTTAAAACTAATGGTTGGTTAACTATAACTCTTAAAGTTTCTAAACCAAAATAATTTTCTATATCTCTTTTATTTACAACAACATTACCATTTCCTGGTACAAGTCTTACTCTTGCAACTGATTTTTTTCTTCTTCCAGTTCCCATGTATTGAACTTTTGCCATTTTTCTTCCTCCTCCCGAGATCATATTAGTATCTTAATTCAAGTATTTCTGGTTTTTGAGCTGCATGTTTGTGATCAGCACCTCTGTATACATTTAATTTCTTTAACATCTGTCTTCCTAAAACACCTGTTGGAAGCATTCTTCTTACTGCTTCTTCGAAAGCAAATTCTGGTTTCTTATCTAATACTACTCTGTATGGAGTTTCTTTTAATCCGCCTGGGTAAAGGCTATGTTTTCTCATTAATTTTTGATCTAACTTCTTACCAGTTAAAACAACTTTCTCAGCATTAATTACGATAACAAAATCTCCACAATCAACATTAGGTGTAAATGTTGGTTTATTTTTTCCTCTTAAAATTGAAGCAACTTGACTAGCAACTCTACCTAAAGGCTTACCAGCAGCATCAACAACATACCATTTTCTTTCAATTTCACTTGCTTTTGCAATGTATGATTTCATCTGTTTCCCTCCCTGAACTTACATTAATTTTTTACTTTTCTGTATAAAGTAAAGTTTTTTATGTCAAGACCCGGGGCTAGTGGATCTTAATTACATAAATATTTAACAAACAAACTTATTATAATACACGCTCGCGGGCGTGTCAACAATTTTTTGGTATTTAATAAAAAACTTTTTCTAATATTAAACCATTAGGTGGCACACACATTCCTGCACGTTTTCTATTTCCATCTTTAATTATATCTTTAATCTCACATGGCTCTATTTTTCCGTTTCCAACTTTTAATAATGTACCTACTATAATCCTAACCATATTATACAAAAAACCATTTCCAGTTATAAAAACTTGTATACGCTCACCATCCTTTTTTAAACTTAAATCATAAATTGTTCTAATTGTTGTTTTTATTGAACTTCCAGGTGACATAAATGCACTAAAATCATGTTTTCCAATAAAATACTTACAAGCTTCATTCATTTTATCAAAGTCTAGCTTATACCTATAATGATATAAGTATTGATGTCCTAATGATAATCTCTCATATCTATTTATTATAGTGTACGAATAAGTTTTCCCCTTCGAAGAATACCTAGCATGAAATTTTTCATCTACTTCTTCTGATTTAATTATAGAAACATCCTCAGGTAATCTAACATTAATAGCTTCTCTAAATTTCTCAGATGGAATTGTACTATTCGTAAAGAAATTAGCTACCATGCATTTAGCATGGACTCCAGCATCAGTCCTAGAACTTCCATTAATTTCAATTTGTTCATTAGTAGCTTTATGAATGGCCTTCTCTATTGTTTCTTGAACAGTTCTTCCCTTAGGTTGTTTTTGCCATCCACAAAAATTACTACCATCAAATTCAATTGTTAATTTAATATTTTTCATTTTAAATTCCTCTTAACTAAACAAAGGCAACCATACTACAAATTAATATATAGCATAGCAACCTTTATTGCTTATTATTATACTATCCTATTCTAAAAGAATCTTTACTTGAAATTATTTTTTATTATATTAAATAATTCCTTTAAATAAAAATCTAACAGCCAAACACCATATGATTAATACTCCAAAGACTATAAAAGCTACAACATCTTTTGAGGTGAACTTTAATACTTTCATTCTTGTTCTTCCAGCTCCACCCCTATATCCTCTAGCTTCCATAGCCATTGCTAGTTCATCAGCTCTTCTAAATGAACTAATAAATAATGGAACTAGTAATGGTATCAAATTCTTAGCCTTTTGAATCAATCCACCACTCTCAAAATCAGCCCCTCTAGCTTTTTGTGCTTTCATTATTTTATCAGTTTCATCCATGAGAGTAGGTATAAATCTTAATGCAATTGTCATCATCATCGCCAATTCATGTGCTATTTCTTTTCCTATAGGCTTAAGTAACTTTTCTATTCCATCTGTTAATTCTATAGGTGATGTAGTTAATGTTAATAAAGATGTTCCTATTATCAATAGTATCAATCTTATAGCCATAAACCCCGCAATACTCAGTCCTTCTTCATATATAGATAAGAATGCAATTTTATATATCAATGTATCTGTTGTTCCTTTTACCATAAATATATTTAAAATTGCTGTAAGTATAACTAAAAATAACACTGGCTTTAGTCCATTAAAAATGAATCTTGGTGGTATTCTAGCAATCATTATTGTTGCTATTAAAAAAACAATCACAACTGTGTATCCTGTAAATTTATTTATTAAAAATAGACATATTATAAATAATAATGATATTAAAATCTTTGTTCGTGGATCAAGCTTATGTATAAAGGACTCTCCTGGTAGATATTGTCCTATAGTAATATCCTTCAACATCTCCTATTGTTCCCCCTTTATCTCATTATCTTTTAATTTATCTTTTAATATTGATAATAACTGTTTCTTAGCTTCTTCTATAGTATATATATTATTACTTATTCTAAAGCCTTTTTTTCTTAATTCCCTAGTTAAATATGTAACTTGAGGCACGCCTAATCCAATTTTCTCTAATATTTCTATCTCATTAAACACTTCAGAAGGTTTTCCTTCAAGTGCTACTTTTCCATGATTCATTACTATAATTCTCTGAGCAATATTAGCAACATCCTCCATACTATGACTTACAATTATTGTAGTCATATTTGAATCCTTGTGTAATTGTCTTATTTGATTTAATATATCATCTCTTCCTTTTGGATCTAACCCTGCTGTAGGTTCATCTAAAATCAAAGTTGTTGGTTTCATTGCTAGAACGCCAGCTATAGCTACTCTTCTCTTTTGTCCACCACTTAAGTCAAACGGAGATTTATCCTTATATGTCTCATAATCTAAACCAACCATTTTCATTGACTCTCTTACTCTTTCTTCAATCTCCTCTTCTGGAATTCCTAAATTTCCTGGTCCATATGCTATATCTTTAGCGATAGTTTCCTCAAACAACTGATATTCAGGATATTGAAATACTAGTCCAACTTTCTTCCTTATTTCTGAAAGCTTCAAATTCTTTTCAGTTATATCTAAACCATCAACAATTATTTTTCCGCTAGTTGGCTCTAAAAGTCCATTAAAGTGTTGAATTAAAGTTGATTTTCCCGAACCCGTATGACCTATCAAAGCTATAAATTCCCCATCTTTTATATCTAATGAAACATTATCCAATGCAATTTTTTCAAATGGACTCTTAGGCATATATATATGTGTTAAATTTTCTACTTTAATTGACATAATTCTTCCACCATCTCATCTACATTTAATATTTTTTCATTTATATTAATTCCAGCCTTTTTTAATTCATAAGCTAATTCAGTTACTTGTGGAACATCCAAACCAATATTCTTCATACGTTCTACTTGTGGAAAAATTTCTCTTGGAGTACCTTCCATTTTAATATTTCCATCATCCATTACTATTATTCTATCAGCTTGTGCTGCTTCATCCATATAATGTGTAATAAGTATTATAGTCATTCCATGTTCTTTATTTAGATATTTTATATTATTTAAGACTTCTCTTCTCCCACAAGGATCCAGCATAGCTGTTGGTTCATCGAATATTATGCATTCTGGCTCAATTGCAAGTATTCCAGCTATCGCTACTCTTTGTTTTTGACCACCAGATAAAAGATGTGGTGCATGTCTCTTATATTCACTCATACCAACCTTCTCTAAGCTCTCATCAACACGTCTACGTATTTCAGCAGGTTCAATTCCTAAATTTTCCGGACCAAAAGCTACATCTTCTTCAACTATAGTTGCAACTAATTGATTATCCGGATTTTGAAATACCATACCTGCTTTAGCTCTAATATCCCACAACATTTCAGGTTTACTAGTATCAAAACCATCTACGACTACAGTTCCTTCTGAAGGCGTAATTAATGCATTCATATGTTTAGCTATAGTTGACTTTCCTGATCCATTATGTCCTAATATAACCAAAAACTCGCCTTTTTTTACTTCTAAATTGATGTTTTTCAAAGCATACTTTTCTTCACTTTTTCCATCTATATTTTTAACATATTTAAAACATACATTACTGCACTTAATCATTGCATCGTCCATTATTTACCTCCATCATGTATGATTATTACTACATTATACAAATGCTTAATAGAATTCGTCTAAATAACTGTCCATTTTACTATACGTTTATTATATACTAATCTAATAAATATTCAACAATATATACTTTTTTTTATAGATTCCTTTTAAAACATCTCTATAATATATTAATTTAACATATACCTATACTCATTGTTAAATACTTAATTATAAATTTAATTATAAAAAAGGGATTAAGCTTAAACTTAATCCCATATTATAATTATACTAATTCAAGTATAACTATTTCTGCTCCGTCTCCTCTTCTAGGACCCTTCTTAATGATTCTAGTATATCCACCGTTTCTATCGGCATACTTTGGAGCTACATTATCAAATAAATTCTTAACAACTAATTCTTCTTGAACATAAGCTAATACTTGTCTTCTAGCATGAAGATCTCCTCTTTTGCCAAGAGTAATCATCTTTTCAGCTATTGATCTAGTTTCTTTAGCTCTAGTCTCAGTTGTTTCGATCTTACCATGCTTTAATAAACTAGTAACAAGATTTCTTAGCATAGCTTTTCTTTGGTCTGTAGGAAGACCTAATTTACGATAACCTGCCATGGATTTACCTCCTTACTCCTCACCTAACTTTAGGCATAAACCTAATTCTTTAAGCTTTCTTTCAACTTCTTCTAAAGATTTCTTTCCTAAATTTCTTACTTTCATCATATCTTCCATTGACTTTCCAGCAAGTTCTTGAACTGTATTAATTCCAGCTCTCTTTAAACAGTTGTATGATCTAACTGATAAATCAAGTTCTTCTACAGTCATTTCTAGGACTTTTTCTTTTTTATCTTCTTCTTTTTCAACCATTACTTCAATATCATTAGTATTATCTGTTAATGACATGAATAACTTGAAATGTTCAATAAGTATCTTTGCAGATAAGCTGATAGCTTCATCTATCTTTATAGTGCCATCAGTCCAAATTTCTAAAGTTAATTTATCATAATCAGTAATTTGACCAACTCTTGTGTTATCAACAGTAAAATTTACTCTCTTTACTGGTGTATAGATAGAATCAACTGCTATTGCTGATATAGGTAGATCATCACTCTTATTCTTATTTTGAGTAACATATCCTCTTCCTCTATCAACTGTTAATTCCATGTAAAGTCTTCCGTCAGCATCTAAAGTTGCTATATGTAGATCTTTATTAACAACTTCAACATCTCCATCAGTCTTTATATCGGCTCCAGTAACTTCTCCAGGTCCTTTTGCATCAATATAAATTACTTTTGGACCTTCACCGTTCATTCTTAAAGCTAATGATTTAATATTAAGAATTAATTCTGTAACATCTTCTTTAACTCCTTGAACTGTAGAAAACTCATGAAGCACACCATCAATTTTAACAGAAGTTGGTGCTGCACCTGGAAGTGATGATAATAAGATTCTTCTTAATGCATTTCCAAGTGTAATACCATATCCTCTTTCTAGTGGTTCAACAACGTACTTACCATAAGTACCGTCTTCATTAACTTCTATACATTCTATTATTGGCTTTTCGATTTCTAACATTGATAAACCCTCCTTTTATTATAAATGGCAACCTTATTATGAGGGCAACTGATTCCATATTTGCATATATTTTGATAAATTTCTGCAACAAATATAAATATATTACTTGCTGTATAACTCAACAATAAGTGTTTCGTTAACAGGTACATCAATATCTTCTCTTGATGGCTCTGCAACTACTTTTCCTTCATAGTTATCAACATTAGCTTCTAACCATTTTGGTAAAGTCTTTGGATTTTCTGCAAAAGTTTTAAACTTTTCGCTTCCTCTGCTCTTTTCACATACAGTGATTACATCATTAACTGAAACTTTGTATGAGCATATATCAACCTTTTTGCCATTTACTAAGAAATGTCCGTGAGTAACTAATTGTCTAGCTTCATTTCTTGATGCACCGTAACCTAATCTATAAACTACGTTATCAAGTCTTAATTCTAGTAACTTAAGTAAGTTTTCACCTGTGATACCCTTCATGTGTTCAGCTTTTTCATAATATGTTCTAAATTGGCTTTCTAATACGCCGTAAATTCTTCTTGCTTTTTGCTTTTCTCTTAATTGAATTCCATAGTTAGACATTTTCTTTCTACTTGCACCATGTTGTCCTGGAGCATAGCTTCTTCTTACAAAAGCACATTTATCAGTAAAACATCTATCACCTTTAAGGAAAAGTTTCATACCTTCTCTTCTACATAATCTACATGTAGCGCCAGTATATCTTGCCATTAAACTACACCTCCTATATGGATCTAATTAGACTCTTCTTCTTTTTGGTGGTCTACAACCATTATGTGGGATTGGAGTAACATCTTTAATTAAAGTTACTTCTAGTCCAGCTGCTTGTAAAGATCTTATCGCTGCTTCTCTACCTGAACCTGGTCCTTTAACATAAACTTCTATACTCTTCAATCCGTGTTCCATTGCTGCTTTTGCTGCTGTTTCAGCTGCCATTTGAGCTGCAAATGGAGTACTCTTTCTTGATCCTCTAAATCCTAGTGCTCCTGCACTTGACCATGATAACGCATTTCCTACTGCATCTGTTAAAGTAACTATTGAATTGTTAAAAGTTGACTTAATGTGTGCAGCGCCATGCTCAACATTTTTTCTCTCTTTTCTTCTTCTAGTCTTCTTAACCTTTTGAGCTGCCATTATCTTCCCTCCTAACTATTTCTTCTTATTAGCTATTGTCTTTTTAGGGCCTTTTCTAGTTCTAGCATTAGTCTTAGTTTTTTGTCCTCTAACTGGAAGACCTCTTCTATGTCTAATTCCTCTATAAGAACCAATTTCCACCAATCTCTTAATGTTTAAAGCAACATCTCTTCTTAAGTCACCCTCTACCATTAAGTTCTTATTTATATAAGTTCTAATTTCATTAACTTCTTCTTCTGATAAATCCTTAACTCTTATATCCGGATTGATCCCTAGTGAAGCTAATATTTTTTGTGAAGTTGAAAGTCCAATTCCATATATATAAGTTAAACCTATTTCAACTCTCTTTTCTCTTGGTAAATCAATACCTGCTATTCTTGCCATTAAAATTTACACCTCCTGATAATTGAAATGTATTAAAATTGATTTTTTATTTATAATAAAATTTCAGGCAATGGAATTTCATTGCAGCCGCCCTGAAATTTATTGTTTTGATTAATTAAACGACTATATAATCATATTTGACTTTTAATAAATTGTCAATATTATTATATCTATTTATTGTAAATAATATTGTAAATAATTTATTAGCCTTGTCTTTGTTTGTGCTTAGGATTTTCACAGATTACCATTACTTTTCCTTTTCTTTTTATAACTTTGCACTTTTCACAAATAGGCTTAACTGATGGTCTTACTTTCATAGCTAACCCTCCTCATATTACTTTTGTGATATCTTATTTAGCTCTCCATGTAATTCTACCTCTTGTTAAATCATAAGGAGAAAGTTCAACTGTAACTTTATCTCCAGGTAGAATTCTTATGAAGTTCATTCTTAATTTACCTGATATATGTGCTAAAATCTTATGGCCACTTTCAAGTTCCACTTGGAACATTGCATTTGGTAATGATTCTAGTACTGTACCTTGCATTTCTATAACGTCATCTTTTGACATAAGGTAATCAACCCTCCTTAACAATGCCTTTTAACTTTAGGAATCTTTTTATTTTTAAATCAGTACTTTTGTCGCATAATCTAATTGATGAAATAATTTCATCATCTATATCTTCTAAAATACTTAAGTGCTTTACTTTTTTCTTCTTAGGCATGCTTATAGACTTTGTATTTCCATTGGCTAGTAACACATAGTCTTCGTTTATCTGCCTAACAATAACATATAAGTGATTTTTATCTCTTCCTGCTTTTGAAAGTACTACTTTTCCAATCAAGTCATTGTTTTGCAAATTTTTCACCTCTATGATTACCTTAGTATAAATTAACATTACCATTAATGGTATCATGCAAATTTATAACTAAGCAACACTTTATTTTCTACTTAACTAGTGTTAATATTTCTGGTCCATCTGATAATATTGCAATGGTGTTTTCATAATGTGCTGATAATGAAGAATCTCTAGTTACAACTGTCCAGCCATTTCTTAAAGTTTTTACTTTATGTTTACCCATATTAACCATCGGTTCTATGGCTAAAACCATGCCTTTAACTAATTCAGGACCCACACCAGCTTTACCAAAATTAGGAACATTAGGATCCTCATGGACATTTCTTCCAATCCCGTGTCCTACAAAATCTCTTACAACTGAGAAACCAGCTGCTTCAACGTAGCTTTGTATTTCATTTGATATATCACCTAATCTATTTCCTACTTTTGCATATTCTATACCTTTAAAGAAACTTTCTTTAGTGACATCAATTAGCTTTTGTGCATCTAAACTTACATTTCCAACTGGAAAAGTTCTTGCTGCATCACCATGGAATCCATCAATATAAGCTCCACAGTCAATACTTACTATATCGCCATCTTTTAAAATGTATGTTCCTGGTATTCCATGAATTACTTGCTCATTTACTGAAATACATAGTGAAGAAGGAAAACCATATAAGCCTTTAAATGAAGGTTTTGCTCCATGCTTAGTTATAAATTCCTCTGCTATTCTATCTAACTCTGCAGTTGTTATCCCTGGTTTTATCTCATTCTCGAGCAAGAGCAATGTTTCTCCTACAATTTTACCTGCTTTTCTCATTAAGGATACTTCATTATCATTTTTTACAATAATCATTACTTCTTATTCTCCAGAATTTCACATATCCCTCTGAAGACTTCAATAATAGCCTTTGTACCATCAACAGTAGCTAGTTTTTCTTTAGCATCATAGTAATCAATTAGTGGCTGCGTTTCTCTTCCATATACTTCAAGTCTTTCTCTTACAGTTTCTTCTGTATCATCTTTCCTTTGTATAACATCTGTTCCACATAAATCACATTTTTTACTATCTGCTGGTGGATTAAATTTAATATGATAACTAGCTCCACATGATGGACATACTCTTCTTCCAGTCATTCTTTCTAAAATAAATTCATTAGGCACTGATATTGCTAATGCAGTATCTAATTCTTCATTCTTTTCCTTAAGAAAACTATCAAGAGCTTCAGCTTGAGCCACAGTTCTTGGAAAACCATCTAATAAATATCCATCGTTACAATCATCTTGACTCAGTCTATCTTTGACCATATTGATTGTTACTTCATCTGGTACTAATTGACCTTTATCTATATAAGATTTTGCTTCAATCCCTAAAGATGTATTTTCTGAAATATTTTTTCTAAATATATCGCCTGTAGAGATGTGAGGAATTGAATATTTATTACTAATAGATTTTGCCTGTGTTCCTTTTCCTGCTCCAGGAGGACCTAATAATACTATCTTCACCGGCTTCATCTCCATTTATTTAATTTATTTAAGAAACCCTTTGTAGTGTCTAACTACCATTTGTGATTCTACTTTTCTAGTAAAATCTAAAGCGACATTAATCATAATTAATAACGATGTTCCTGAAAAAGATATATTCTTAAATACTGTATAATTTTCAATTAAAACAGGAGTTATTGCTAATATAGCTGCCAATATTCCTCCTATAACTGATAATCTATTTAATATCTTTTCGAAATAAATAGCTGTTTCTTCACCAGGTCTTATTCCTGGTATAAATCCAGCTGATTTATTTAAGTTTTCTGCCATTTCTTCTGGTTTAAATGTAATTTGCATATAAAACCAATTAAAAAATATTGTTAGTATAGCATAAATTACTATATAGCTCCAGCTCTTAGAGTTAAATGGACATGTATTATTAGTCAAAATCCATTGTGCCCAACTTTTATCCCCTCCGAATAATGTTGCAATAGTTCTTGGGAATTCCATTACTGACATTGAAAAAATAATTCCTAGAACTGCAGAACCAATTATACTTAACGGAATATGTGTTGATTGTGATTTAACCATAGCATTATTTCCTGAAGCAAATTTTCCTGCATATTGTACTGGAATTCTTCTCTCAGATAATGAGAAAAATAATACTGCTGCTAATAGTAATAAAATAAACGCTGTGAATAATGCAATTGATACAATACTCACACTACCTGCATCTTTAAGAACAATTATAGATCCAATTATTGTTGGAATCCTTGAAATAATATTAACAAAAATTAGTATGGATGTTCCATTACCTATTCCATTTACTGTTAGTTGATCACCCAACCACATAGAGAAAGTCGAGCCAACTACTAGTGTAAATACTACAACTATTTTTTGAGTTATTTCTAGACCCGCTGTTGCACCGCTACTTGCTAATGTTGCATATATTCCATAAGCTAATACAAAAGAAATAACTAATGCTACATAACGTGTTGCATTCTGTATTTTTTTTCTACCAGAATCACCTTCTTTAGAAAGTTGTTCAAGTTGTGGAATAGCTACAGTCAATAATTGTATTATTATCGATGAATTAATATACGGCATAACTCCTAATGCTAATATGCTAGCTCTGCTAAAAGCTCCTCCAGATATTAAATCATAAAAACCTAGTAAACTTCCTGATTGAGATATACTCTTTAAATAATCAGAATTAATTCCAGGAAGAGGAATATGACTTCCCATCCTGAAAACTGCAACTAGTAATATTGTCCATAAGATTTTCTTTCTTAGTTCAGGCACCTTAAATGCATTACGTAGGGTTTGAAGCATTTTACATCACCTCAACTTTTCCTCCAGCTGCTTCTATCTTCTCTATAGCAGACTTAGAGAATTTACATCCTTTAATTGTTAAGCTCTTTTCTAAATTTCCATTTCCAAGAATCTTAACTCCGTCTAATACCTTACTTATAACTCTTCTTTCAAGTAAAACTTCTGGAGTTATTTCTGTACCATTATCAAAGATGTTTAATCTATCTACATTTATGCTAACAATTTGTTTTGTAAATGGATTTGTAAAACCTCTCTTAGGAAGTCTTCTGTATAGAGGCATTTGGCCTCCTTCAAATCCAGGTCTTACTCCACCACCTGATCTAGCATTTTGACCTTTTTCACCTTTACCAGCATTTCTTCCTAAGCCTGAACCAGTACCTCTACCGATTCTCTTAGGAGCTTTTTTACTACCTTCTGCTGGTCTTAATTCGTGAAGTTTCATACTCAGTGCACCTCCTCTATATCTTAAACTTCTTCTACTTTTAATAAGTATTCTATTTTCTTAATCATACCTTGTACTTGAGGTGTTCCCTCAACTTCTACTGTTTTTCTTATTTTTCTAAGTCCCAGAGCATTTGCAGTAGCGATATGGTCTTTTTTTCTACCTATTAAGCTCTTTACTAATGTAACTCTTAATTTAGCCATTGCAATACCCTCCTAACCTAATATTTCTTCTACAGATTTGCCTCTTAATTTAGCTATATCTTCAGCTGTTCTTAAGCTTGCTAATCCGTTAATTGTAGCATTTACCATGTTATTTGGATTGTTTGAACCTAATGATTTAGCTCTTACATCCTTTAATCCTGCTAATTCTAATACAGCTCTTGCTGGACCTCCAGCAATAACTCCTGTACCTTCTTTAGCTGGCATTATTAGAACATCAGCTGTTCCAAACTTACCATGTATTTCATGAGGAATTGTATTTCCTACCATTGCAACTTCTACTAAGTTTTTCTTAGCATCTTCTATTCCTTTTTTAATTGCTTCTGGGATTTCGATAGATTTACCCATACCAACGCCAACGTGTCCGTTCTCATCACCAACAACAACTAATGCGCTGAATCTAAAGTTTCTACCGCCCTTAACAACCTTAGTAACTCTGTTTATGAAAACAACCTTTTCTTTAAGGTCTAGTGTACTAGGATCGATTCTCATTGATTTCCCTCCTTATTATTAGAATTGTAAGCCTGCTTCTCTTGCAGCTTCCGCTAATTCTTTAACTCTTCCGTGATATATGTATCCGCCTCTATCAAATACCACTTCAGTGATTCCTTTTTCAATAGCTCTTTTAGCAACTACTTCACCTACAAGTTTAGCTCCTTCTTTATTTCCGCCTTTAGCTGAAAAATCTTTATCTAAACTTGAAGCTGCTACTAATGTAACGCCATTTATATCATCTATAACTTGTGCATATATATTCTTTTCACTTTTAAAAACTGAAAGTCTTGGTCTTTCAACTGTACCAAATACTTTTTTACGAACTCTAAGGTGACGTTTTTCTCTGCTTGCTTTTTTGTCTACCTTTTTGAACATATGGACTCACTCCTTCCTATTATTTTTTACCAGTTTTACCTTCTTTACGTCTGATCACTTCGTTTTCGTACTTAATACCTTTACCCTTATATGGTTCTGGTACTCTCCACTTTCTAATATCAGCTGCAGCAAAACCAACTTTTTCTTTATCGATTCCTTTAACAACAACTCTAGTAGCAGCTGGAGTTTCGAATGTGATTCCATCAATAGGTTCTATTTCAACTGGATGTGAAAATCCAAGGTTCATTACAAGTTTCTTACCTTGTAATTGAGCTCTATAACCAACACCAACTAAATCTAAAGTCTTTTGATAACCTTCAGTAACTCCAATTACCATGTTATTAATTAATGCTCTTGTTAAACCGTGAAGAGCTCTGTGTTCTTTTACATCACTATTTCTAGTAACGACTACTTCGTTATTTTCAATAGCTATGTTAATGTCTTTGTGCATATTTTTAACTAATTCGCCTTTTGATCCCTTAACTGTAACAACGTTGTCTGGTGTTACAGTTACAGTTACGCCAGCAGGAATAGCTATTGGTAATCTACCCACTCTTGACATAAGTGCACCTCCTGTATTATTTGAAAGTTGTATAAAAATACAACATTTTTAATTTATTATATATGTTAACTATTACCAAACGTAGCAGATTACTTCTCCACCTAAACCGTTCTTTCTAGCTTCTCTATCTACCATTATTCCTTTTGATGTTGAAACAACAGCAACACCTAATCCATTAAGTACCTTTGGAACTTCGTCCTTCTTGCAATATACTCTTAATCCTGGCTTAGATATTCTCTTTATTCCAGTAATAACTCTTTCCTTGTTAGCTCCATATTTAAGAGATAATCTTAACATTGGAACAACTCCATCGTTATATTCATTAATTTCCTTAATATAACCCTCTTGTAATAATATATTTGCAATTTCCTTCTTTACTTTTGAAGAAGGTACTTCTACCACTTCATGTCTTACAGAATTAGCATTTCTCACACGAGTTAATAAATCTGCTATTGGATCTGTCATAACCATTTAATGTGCCTCCTTTCATTACATGTTTCTTCTTACCAACTTGCTTTTCTACAACCTGGAATTTCGCCTTTATAAGCAAGTTCTCTAAAACAAATACGGCATACTCCATATTTCTTTAATACAGCATGTGGTCTTCCACATATTCTACATCTAGTATAAGCTCTAGTTTTATATTTAGGAGTTTTGCTCCACTTTTCAATTATAGCCTTACGTGCCATCGTGTTACCTCCTTAATTATTGAGCAAATGGCATTCCAAGGAATCTTAATAATTCCCTAGCTTCTTCATCAGTTTTTGCTGATGTAACGAAGATTATATCCATTCCTCTTACTTTATCTATTTTATCATATTCTATTTCTGGGAATATTAATTGTTCTTTAATTCCTAATGAGTAGTTTCCTCTTCCATCAAATGCTTTGCTTGAAACTCCTCTAAAATCTCTAACTCTAGGTAAAGCAATAGATACTAATTTATCAGCAAATTCGTACATTTTTGCTTTTCTTAAAGTAACTTTACAACCTAAAGGCATATTTTCTCTAATTTTGAAATTAGCCACTGACTTTTTAGCTCTAGTTAATATTGGCTTTTGGCCTGAGATTAATGTTAAATCACTAACAGCTGATTCTAAAACCTTTTGGTTTTCTCTAGCTTCACCAACTCCCATATTAATTACGATCTTTTCTAACTTTGGTACTTCCATTATATTTTTGTATCCGAACTTTTCAATCATAGCTGGAACTACTTCTTTTTCGTATCTTTCTTGAAGTCTTACCATATTTGTTTACCTCCTTTCAAAACGTTAGAATGTTTCTCCACATTTTTTACAAACTCTAACTTTAGTGCCGTCATCTAATATTTTATTACTAATTCTAGTTGCATTTTTACACTTAGTGCAGTATAACATAACTTTTGAACTATTAATGGCAGCCTCTTTTTCAATAATAGCGCTTTCCATTTGAGCTCTATTAGCCTTTTGATGTTTTTTTACTATGTTAACTCCTTGAACAAGAACTTTTCCTGCTTTTGGAGATACTTTTAAAACTTCTCCAGTTTTTCCTTTATCCTTACCAGATATAACGATAACTGTATCATTCTTTCTTACATGTATCTTCAATTTTTAGACACCTCCTCTTATAGAACTTCTGGTGCTAATGATAATATCTTATTAAATTCTTTATCTCTTAGCTCCCTAGCAACAGGCCCAAAGATACGAGTTCCTCTTGGTTGTTTATCGTCTTTGATTATAACTGCTGCGTTTTCATCGAATTTTATATATGAACCATCTGCTCTTCTTACGCCTCTTACAGATCTAACTATAACTGCTTTTACAACATCACCTTTTTTAACAACTCCACCTGGTGTTGCACTTTTAACGCTAGCTACTATAACGTCACCGATGTTACCAAACTTTCTCTTTGATCCGCCTAAAACTCTGATACACATAATTTCCTTTGCACCTGAATTATCTGCAACCTTTAATAAGGTTTGTTGTTGTATCATTATATTACCCTCCTTTCAGTCTTTAAGCTTCTATTTAGCTTTTTCAACTATTTCAACAAGTCTCCATCTTTTATCTTTAGATAAAGGTCTAGTTTCCATTATTAATACTCTATCATTAATTTTTGCATCATTCTTTTCATCATGAACTTTAAACTTTGTTGTTCTATTAACAGTTTTTCCATACAATGGATGTCTAACCTTAGTTTCAACCGCAACTACAATAGTCTTTTCCATTTTATCTGAAACAACTCTACCGATTCTTTTCTTTCTTAATCCTCTTTCCATTAGAGTTTAACCTCCTTCCAACTTTTATTGTTCCAATGCTCTTAATTCTTCTTCTCTTAAGATGGTTTTTATTTGGGCTATAGATTTTTTAACTTCTCTTATTCTCATTGGATTTTCTAATTGTCCTGTAGCTAGTTGGAATCTTAAGTTGAATAATTCAGCTTTAAGATCTCCTAATTTAACTACTAAGTCTTGAGGATTGCTTGATCTTAATTCTTTTAATTCTCTAGCCTTCATTATTTTTCACCACCCATTTCCTCAAAATCTCTTTTTGTAACAAACTTTGTCTTTACAGGAAGTTTGTGTGATGCAAGTCTCATAGCCTCTCTTGCAGTTTCCTCTGCTACTCCTGATAATTCAAATAAAACTCTACCTGGTTTAACTACTGCTACCCAGTATTCTGGTGAACCTTTACCTGAACCCATTCTTGTTTCTGCTGGCTTTTCAGTAACTGGCTTATCTGGGAAAATCTTTATCCAAAGTTTTCCTCCTCTTTTTATATATCTATTGATAGCAACTCTGGCAGATTCAATTTGGTTACTAGTAATCCATCCACAAGTTGTTGCTTGTATACCGTAATCTCCATAAGCTAAGAAATTACCTCTAGTAGCCTTACCTTTCATTCTACCACGTTGTACCTTACGATGTTTTACTCTTTTAGGCATTAACATGATTTATTCCTCCTTTCTTACGCGTTAGCCTCTTCCTTTTCAACTTTCTTAGTTGGAAGCACTTCTCCATTATAAACCCAAACTTTAACTCCAATTTTTCCATATGTTGTATCTGCTTCTGCAAATCCATAGTCAATATCAGCTCTTAATGTTTGTAGTGGAATTGTTCCTTCATGATATTGTTCAGTTCTAGCAATTTCAGCTCCACCTAATCTTCCTGAACATGCAGTTTTAACACCTTTAATTCCGTGTTTCATAGCTCTTTGCATTGTTTGCTTCATAGCTCTTCTAAAAGAAATTCTTTTTTCTAATTGTGCTGCAATGTTTTCAGCCATTAATTGAGCATCAGCTTCAGCGCTCTTAACTTCAACTATGTTTATTAAAACATTTTTTTCATTAACAACTGAAGTTAATTTATTCTTTAAAGCTTCAATTCCTGCTCCACCTTTTCCAATGATAACACCTGGTTTTGCAGTGTGTATATTTAATTTGACTCTCTTAGCAGCTCTTTCGATTTCTATTCTAGAAATACCAGCTGAGAAAAGTTCTTTTTTAACAAACTTTCTGATTTTGTTATCTTCAACAAGATTGTCAGCAAAATTTTTCTTATTAGCATACCATTTTGCATCCCAACCCTTAATAACACCTACTCTAAGGCCGTGAGGATTTACTTTTTGACCCACTTGCTTTTCCCTCCTTCTAAACTAAGCTCTTTCTTTAACAACTAGTGTTATATTGCTTGTTTTCTTTAAAATCTTAAATGCTCTACCTTGTGCATGTGGTTGGAATCTCTTTAATGTTGGACCTTGACCCACAAAACATTCTGAAACGAATAAGTTATCAGCATTTAATTCTAGATTATGTTCTGCATTTGCAACAGCTGATTTTAACACTTTTTTTATTACTACCGCTGCTTCTCTTGGTGTATATTCTAATATAGCAAAAGCTTCATTAACTTGCTTTCCTCTAATTAAATCTAGAACAACTCCTACTTTTGTTGGAGACATTCTAACATATTTTGCTATAGCTTTAGCTTCCATTTATGATCCTCCTTTCAAGGCTATCTCTTTGATGTTTTATCATCGTGACCTTTATAAGTTCTAGTTAATACGAATTCACCTAACTTATGGCCAACCATATCTTCTGATATATAAACAGGTACGTGTTTTCTTCCATCATGAACAGCTATTGTGTGTCCTATGAATGCTGGGTAAATAGTTGAACTTCTTGACCAAGTCTTTACAACCTTTTTTTCTCCAGCTTTATTCATTTCTTCTACCTTATTAAAAAGTCCTTCATGAACAAAAGGTGCTTTCTTTGTTGATCTACTCACTAATATGCCTCCCTTCATAAAATCATCAATTTCAAGCAACTTGAAGAGAACTAACTATTCTCCTCAAACTACTTTCTTCTATCTTTAATGATGAATTTATCTGAATATTTCTTAGTTTTTCTAGTTTTGTAACCAAGAGCTGGTTTACCCCATGGAGTAACTGGACTTGGTCTACCGATTGGTGACTTACCTTCACCACCACCGTGAGGGTGATCGTTAGGATTCATAACAGAACCTCTTACTGTTGGTCTCCATCCCATGTGTCTCTTTCTACCTGCTTTACCGATATTAACTATATCGTTAGTAGTATTTGAAAGACTTCCAACTGTTGCTCTACATTCGATTCTTACATATCTCATTTCACCTGATGGTAATCTAAGAGTTGCATAATCTCCTTCTTTAGCCATTAATTGTGCAGAAGTTCCAGCTGATCTTACTAATTGACCACCCTTACCTCTTTGTAATTCTATATTATGAATTACTGTACCTACTGGTATATTTTTTAATGGTAAAGCATTCCCTGGCTTGATATCAGCATTAACTCCTGATTCAATAACATCTCCAACTTTTAGAGCTGCCGGTGCAAGTATATATCTCTTTTCACCATCTGCATATACAACTAATGCAATATATGCTGTTCTATTTGGATCATATTCTATAGTTGCAACCTTTGCTGGAATTCCATCTTTATTTCTTTTAAAATCTATAATTCTATATTTTCTTTTAGCACCGCCACCACGATGTCTAACAGTAATTTTACCTTGAGCATTTCTACCCGCTTTACTCTTTAAAGCAACAAGAAGTGACTTTTCTGGTGATTGTGAAGTTATTTCTTCAAAAGTTGGCATTGTCATTTCTCTTCTTGATGGAGTAATTGGATTAAACTTTTTAACTGCCATTAAAATTCCCTCCTTTTTTAAGCTTCTCTGGTGTATTCACACCAATAATGGCTTTAATATTATTGCATTCCTTCGAAGAACTCAATTCCATTGCTATCTTCTGCTAATGTAACAATAGCCTTTTTGTAGTCTGATCTTTTACCTACATGTACGCCCATTCTTTTAGTTTTACCTAATCCATTTATTGTGTTAACATCTTCAACTTTAACGTTGAAAACTTCTTCTACAGCTCTCTTTATTTGAGATTTGTTTGCATCAACATGAACAATAAAAGTGTACTTTCTTTCGGCCATATCAGCCATACTCTTTTCAGTTATAACTGGTTTTCTGATTATATCATGGCTAGTTAATTTCATTATGCGTACACCTCCTCAATTTTTGATACAGCATCTTTTGTAATGATTAATTTTTCAAATTTCAATAAATCATATACATTGATGTTGTTAGCTGGAATTATGCTTACGCCTTCAATATTTCTTGCTGATTTATAAACAGCTTCATTTGATTCTGCAGTAACTATTAATGCTTTTTTAACTTCTAAAGCTTTTAACATTTCCACTACATTTTTAGTTTTTGGTGCTTCAAAATTTAATTCATCTAAAACTATCATTTGTTCATCTTGAACTTTACTAGTTAAAGCTGATTTCATAGCAACCTTTCTCATGCTCTTTGGAACTGCCATTCTGTAATCTCTTGGCTTTGGTGCAAATACTATACCACCTTTGATCCATTGTGGTGCTCTGATAGAACCTTGTCTTGCTCTTCCAGTACCTTTTTGTCTCCAAGGCTTAATTCCTCCACCTCTAACTTCAGATCTTGTTTTAGTTGATTGAGTTCCTTGTCTTTTATTAGCTAATAATGCAACTACTACTTGATGTAATGCATATTCATTAACTTCTGTTGCAAATACTGATTCATTTAATTCCATATCCGCAACTTTTTTTCCTTCTTTATTAAATACTCCTACTGTAGGCATTTTATTTCCTCCTTTCTTCTAAAGATTAAGCTCTTACTGTGTCCTTAATTACTACTGTACCCTTATTAGGTCCTGGAATTCCACCCTTAATTAAAATTAAGTTCTTTTCTGGAATAACTTTTACCACTTCTAAGTTTAATACAGTTGTATTAACACATCCCATATGTCCTGGCATTCTTTTATTCTTGAATGTTCTTGATGGATCTGAAGAAGCCCCCATTGAACCTGGCGCTCTGTGGAATTTAGAACCATGTGTCATTGGTCCTCTTTGTTGATTCCATCTCTTTATAGCTCCTTGGAATCCCTTACCTTTTGAGACTGCTGATACATCTATCTTATCTCCTATTTCAAATACATCTACTTTTATTTCTTGCCCAATTTCATAAGCGCTTATATCATCTAATCTAAATTCTTTAAGAGTTCTTCTTATACTAACTCCAGCCTTTGCGAATGTTCCTTTTCTTGGCTTGTTAGCTAATTTTTCTCTTATTTCTTCGAAACCTACTTGTATTGCTTCATAACCATCTTTTTCCAAAGTTTTCTTTTGAACAACAACACATGGGCCAGCCTCTACTACAGTTACAGGAACAACCTTACCTTTTTCATCAAAAATTTGAGTCATCCCAACTTTTTTACCTATTATAGCTTTTTTCATGTATTTACACCTCCCAAACTAATTAGCGGACTTTTTACAATCATAATTAGCCGTTTTCTTTAATTTTATAATTATAGTTTAATTTCTATATCTACACCAGCTGGAAGATTTAATCTCATTAATGCATCAACTGTTTTTGGTGATGGATTAACAATATCGATTAATCTCTTATGAGTTCTGATTTCAAATTGTTCTCTTGAATCTTTGTATTTGTGAACTGCTCTTAGTATTGTAACAACATCTTTTTCAGTTGGTAATGGTACAGGACCTACAACTTTAGCTCCTGTTGTTTTTGCAGTTTCAGTGATTTTTTCAGCAGATTGATCTAATATTGTGTGATCAAAAGCTTTTAATCTTATTCTTATTTTTTGCTTTGACATTTCATTTCCCTCCTTCTTTATGTACGTTTTACTTCTAACGCACAACAGCGACTGTATGTAAACTGTTCCAGGTGTTTCACATCTGCCAAAACGCTACAAAAGCCCTGTTGTTGAGTTCTAGACTCAAACTTACTCATCAAGAATTACCCGGAAGTCCGGCAACCTCTTGAATCCGTGTCGCTATACAACTTCTTTATTATACTATTCTTAATAAATCTTTTCAAGTTTTTTTTTATTTTTTAAAATATTTTATATTACTTGTTAAAATTATACCTTTTGACATAAATATATTTTAAATTGTTCTGCATAAAATTTCAATCTGATTTTCAAGGTTTTTTATCCATATTTTATTTATAATAAATTTATTATAAATAAAATATGATTATCTTTACTGAAAATTAAGGTAAGAGATATTTCTCTTACCTTAATTAGTAATTTATATATTATTCAACTATACTAGTAACAACTCCAGAACCTACAGTTCTTCCACCTTCTCTGATAGCGAATCTTAATCCTTCATCCATTGCGATTGGAGTGATTAATTCAACATTCATATCAATGTGATCTCCTGGCATTACCATTTCCATTCCGTCTGGTAATTTGATTGAACCTGTAACGTCAGTTGTTCTAAAATAGAATTGTGGTCTATATCCATCAAAGAATGGAGTATGTCTTCCACCTTCTTCTTTTTTTAGTACGTATACTTGACCTACGAACTTAGTGTGTGGGTGTACTGAGTTTGGTACTGCTAAAACTTGACCTCTTTCGATATCAGTTCTTTGCACACCTCTTAATAATGCTCCTATATTATCTCCAGCTTGCGCTTCGTCTAATAATTTTCTGAACATTTCGATACCAGTACATACTGTTTTCTTCTTTTCTTCTTGTAATCCAACGATTTCTACTTCGTCTCCTACGTGAAGTACTCCAGCTTCAACTCTACCAGTTGCAACTGTTCCTCTACCAGTGATTGTGAATACATCTTCTACAGGCATTAAGAATGGCTTATCTGTAGCTCTTTCTGGTGTTGGGATGTAGCTATCTACTGCTTCCATTAAGTCTAATATTGGCTTAATAGCTTCTTCATCTGTTGGGTTTTCTAATGCTTTTAATGCTGATCCTGTTATTACTGGAATATCATCACCTGGGAAGTCATATTCGCTTAATAATTCTCTTACTTCCATTTCAACTAATTCTAATAATTCTGGATCATCTACCATATCTGCTTTGTTTAAGAATACTACTATGTATTCTATACCAACTCTTGATCCTAATAAGATATGTTCTCTTGTTTGTGGCATTGGACCATCTGCTGCTGATACAACTAAGATAGCTCCATCCATTTGTGCTGCTCCTGTAATCATGTTCTTAACATAGTCAGCATGTCCTGGACAGTCAACGTGAGCATAGTGTCTGTTTTCTGTTTCATACTCAACGTGAGCTGTATTGATTGTGATTCCTCTTTCTTTTTCTTCTGGAGCTTTATCTATATCAGCATAGTTAAATGCTTCTGCATATCCTCTGTTTGCTAATACAGTTGTGATAGCTGCTGTTAATGTTGTCTTACCGTGGTCTACGTGACCAATTGTTCCAATGTTAACGTGTGGCTTACTTCTTTCGAATTTTTCCTTTGCCATTATTATATTCCTCCCTTAAAAATAGAAATTAATTTTACAAATCTTTCGTAATTATTATAGCGTATAACAATCATAATATCCATATATATATCATAGATTTTGTAATTAATATAACACTATATTAATTACATATAGTATTCCCTTTATTTAAGCAATACTATATGTAAATTTATTCTATAAATTATTTAGCTCTTTTTCCTGCAATTTCTTCTTGGATATTTTTAGGAACCTCTTCATAGTGGTCGAATACCATTGAGTAAACACCTCTACCTTGTGTTCTAGATCTTAGTGAAGTAGCATATCCAAACATTTCTGATAATGGCACAAACGCTCTAACAACCTTAGCACCATTAACATCTTCCATGCCTTCAACTCTACCTCTTCTTGAGCTAACATCTCCAATAACATCTCCCATATATTCTTCTGGAACTGTTATTTCAACCTTCATCATTGGTTCAAGAAGTACTGGATCTGCTTTTTTCATAGCATTCTTAAATGCCATAGATCCAGCTATTTTAAATGCCATTTCAGATGAGTCAACTTCATGATATGAACCGTGTACTAACTTAATTTTAAAGTTAATAACATTATATCCAGCAATTATACCATTTAAAGCTGCTTCTTGAATACCTGCATCAATTGCTGGAATATATTCCTTAGGAATAGCTCCACCAACAATAGCATTTTCAAATACATATTCACCCTCAGTTGGTTCCATTTCAATCACAGCATGACCGTATTGACCTTTACCACCTGATTGCTTAGCATATTTAGCTTCTGCTTTAACAGCAGTTCTAATTGTTTCTTTATAAGCAACTTGAGGGGCACCAACGTTACATTCAATTTTAAATTCTCTTTTAAGTCTATCAACAATAATATCTAGATGAAGTTCTCCCATACCAGCAATAATTGTTTGACCAGTTTCTTCATCTGTCCAAGTTTTAAATGTTGGATCTTCTTCAGCCAATTTAGCTAAAGCCATACCCATTTTTTCTTGAGCTGCTTTTGTTTTAGGTTCTATAGCAATATCAATAACTGGTTCTGGGAATTCCATTGATTCAAGAATTATCGGTGCTGATTCTGAACATAGTGTATCACCTGTTGTAGTGTTTTTTAACCCAATAACCGCACCTATTTCACCTGCTTCTAAAACTTCAACTTCTTGTCTTGAATTAGAATGCATTTTAACAAGTCTACCAATTCTTTCCTTCTTGCCCTTAGTTGAGTTAAGAACATAAGAACCGCCTTCCATTACACCAGAATAAATTCTTGTATATGCTAACTTACCAACAAATGGATCTGTAGCAATTTTGAAAGCTAATGCTGATAAAGGTTCAGCATCTGAAGCTTCTCTTTTATCCTCTTCTCCATCTAATGTAGTTCCTTTTACTGCTGGGATGTCTAATGGTGATGGCAAGAAATCCACAACACCATCAATCATTTCTTGAACACCCTTATTTTTATATGAAGAACCACAAATACATGGGTATATTTCATTAGCAATTGTTGCTTTTCTTAATCCAGCTTTTAATTCTTCTATTGTAAGCTCTTCACCCTCTAAGTATTTTTCCATTAATTCTTCATCTGTTTCAGCTATAGCTTCAATCATCGCGCTTCTATACTCAGCTGCTTTATCAACTAAATCAGCTGGAATTTCTTCTTCTCTCATATCTTTTCCAAGATCATCATAAAATACAAAAGCAACATTCTTTATAAGATCTACCATTCCTTTAAATGTATCTTCTCCACCTATTGGAATTTGAATTGGAACCGCATTTGCTTTTAATCTATCTTTAACTGTTTGAACACATCTGAAGAAATCTGCACCTGTGGCATCCATCTTATTTACATAAATCATTCTTGGAACACCGTATTTATCCGCCTGTCTCCAAACTGTTTCTGTTTGTGGTTCAACACCACTCTTTGCATCAAGAACTGTAACCGCACCATCAAGAACTCTTAATGATCTTTCAACTTCAACTGTGAAGTCTACGTGTCCAGGAGTGTCAATGATGTTTAATTCGTGACCTTTCCACTCACAAGATGTAGCAGCCGAAGTAATAGTTATACCTCTTTCTTGCTCTTGAACCATCCAGTCCATTGTTGATTCACCATCATGAGTTTCACCTATTTTATGATTTACGCCTGTATAGAATAATATACGCTCAGTAGTTGTAGTTTTACCTGCATCTATATGAGCCATAATTCCGAAATTTCTAAATTTCTCTAAAGGATATTTTCTAGCCATTTATTTGTCCTCCTCTCAAAAGTAAATATAATATTAAAATTTGACAAAACTGCCTTAGCATTAGCCAAAACAGTTTTGTTATAGATATTAGTATCTGTAATGAGCGAACGCTTTATTAGCTTCAGCCATTTTATGAGTATCTTCTCTCTTCTTAACTGCTGCCCCTGTGTTATTAGCTGCATCCATTAATTCTCCTGCAACTCTTTCGCACATAAGCTTTTCGCCTCTTTTTCTTGCTGCTATTAACATCCATCTAATTCCTAAAGTCTGTCTTCTTTCTGGTCTAACTTCTATTGGAACTTGATATGTAGCACCACCTATTCTTCTAGCTTTAACTTCTAATAATGGCATTACATTGTTCATAGCTTCTTCAAATACTTCTAAAGCTTCTTTTCCAGTTCTTTGAGCTATTAATTCGAAAGCATCATAGCATATCTTTTGCGCTACACCTTTCTTACCATCTAGCATTATGCTGTTAATAAATTTAGTAACAACCTTTGAATTGTAAACTGGATCTGGTAATACATCTCTTTTTGCAATATGTCCTTTTCTTGGCACTTTTCTTCCCTCCTTAACATTTTCAATTTAAGTTCATCGGTACTCGGTATTATCATATAAACACCGTAAAGTGCTAATCTTTACATCTATATATAAACTTAACTAAATTTAATATTTATGTTGAAGATAAGCACTATAAATCAGCTAAGATTCCTATTTCTTAGGTCTCTTAGCACCGTACTTAGATCTTCCTTGCATTCTGTTAGCTACACCAGCGCAATCTAATGCACCTCTTACTATATGGTATCTAACACCAGGAAGGTCCTTAACTCTTCCACCTCTTATAAGAACAACACTATGTTCTTGTAAGTTGTGACCAACTCCACCGATATATGCAGTTACTTCATATCCATTTGTTAATCTAACTCTGGCAATCTTTCTTAACGCCGAGTTCGGTTTCTTAGGAGTTGTAGTTTTAACTACTGTACATACCCCTCTTTTTTGTGGACACTCTTTAAGTGCTGGTGCAGTTGATTTAGCTATAGTTGTTTTTCTGCCTTTTCTTACTAATTGGCTAATAGTTGGCATTGTTTCACCTCCTGAAATTCATTTTATCTATTTTAATTTAAGATAAAAGCTAATTTATTTTAAAAATAATGTAATATACAATATTTCTAAATATCTTTTAATAATATGTAGCACTTTATTCAATACTTTCAAATTATCACAGTTATTTATTGTGCTGACATAATTTTGTATATTTCATACATTAAATCACACAAATTGTATTTTATCATTTTAATATATACATGTCAACACAATAAATTTCTAATATTAAACTGTTTCTATTTCTTCTTCAATTGGCTCATCATTAGATTTTATATTTAAGTTTGTATATCTCATCATTCCTGTACCAGCCGGAATTAACTTACCAATAAGTACATTTTCTTTTAATCCAATTAACGGATCTACTTTTCCTCTAATTGCTGCTTCTGTTAAAACTCTTGTAGTTTCTTGGAATGATGCAGCTGATAAGAAGCTATCTGTAGCTAAAGCAGCTTTAGTGATACCTAATAATGTTTCTTCACCCTTGGCTTCTTCACCACCAAATCCTCTGACTCTAGCATTTTCTTCATGAAAATCAAACATATCAATCAGTGTTCCTGGTAATAAATCTGTATCTCCAGATTCACTAACTTTTATTTTTCTAGTCATTTGTCTAACAACCACTTCCAAGTGTTTATCATTAATATCAACACCTTGTAATCTATAAACTTTTTGAACTTCTGACAATAAGTATCTTCTAGCTCCATCAATTCCTTTGATATTCATAATATCATGCGGATTGACAGATCCTTCTGTTATTTCATCACCAGCTTCGATATAGTCACCCTCGTTTACTCTTAATCTAGATCCAAACGGAATATCATAACTACGTTCTTCACCATCAGAACTCATGACTACAACCATTCTTTTTTTCTTTGTTTCTTCAATCTTAACACTTCCTGCAATTTCAGTTACAATTGCAAGACCTTTAGGCTTTCTAGCTTCGAATAATTCTTCAACTCTAGGTAAACCTTGAGTTATATCTGCACCTGTTGCAACTCCACCTGTATGGAATGTTCTCATTGTAAGCTGTGTTCCTGGCTCTCCAATTGATTGTGCTGCTATAATACCAACAGCTTCTCCTATATCAATTTTCTTAGCTGTTGCCATGTTCATTCCATAACATCTTGCACATACACCAACTTTACAATTACATGTAAATACAGACCTTATTTTTACCTTTTTAACTCCTAAAGAGGTAACCCTTTCCGCAATATCTATATCCATATATTCATTTTTTGGGACTATAACTTCACCATTTTCTGGATTTACTATATCTTCCGCAGTATATCTACCAATCAATCTTTCTTTTAACTCTTCAATGACTTCATTTCCCTCTTTAATTTCTGTCACATAAAGCCCCTCATTAGTTCCACAATCTTCTTCTCTAACAATTACATCTTGTGATACATCTACAAGCCTTCTTGTTAAATATCCTGAATCGGCAGTTTTTAAAGCAGTATCAGCATTACCTTTTCTTGCACCATGTGTAGATAAGAAATATTCTAATACATCTAATCCTTCTTTAAATGATGCTTTAATTGGTAATTCTATAATTTTTCCTGATGGACTTGCCATAAGCCCTCTCATACCAGCCAATTGTTTAATTTGTGATTTAGATCCTCTGGCTCCTGAATCAGCCATCATATATATAGGATTAAATTTATCCAAACTATCCATTAGTGCATTTGCAATGTCTTCAGTTGTTTGAGTCCACTTTTCTATAACTCTTTCATATCTTTCATCATCAGATATGAATCCTCTTTTATACATCTTCTCAATTTTATCAACTGTTTCATCTGCTTCTCTAAGCAACTCATATTTTGCATCAGGAACTATAATATCCGATGTAGCTACTGTTACAGCTCCAATTGATGAATAATGATATCCTAATGCTTTTATATTATCCAGCATTACTGATGTTTTTATCGGACCATGTTTCATATAACAATTATCAATTATCTTACCTAATGACTTTTTAGTTACTAAAAAATCAACTTCAAAATCAAATTTTGTTTTTTCATTTGTTCTATCAACTAAACCTAAATTTTGTGGAATTGATTCATTAAAAATTATCTTACCTACAGTAGTTTTGATTATTCTTGATTGCTTTATACCATTGAATTCTTTATTTACTTTTACATTTATCTTAGCATGTATATCTATAGCCTTTGTTTCATATGCCATTATAGCTTCATCTACGCTAGAGAAAGACATACCTTCCCCTTTAGCTCCATCTCTATCCATTGTTAAATAGTATGATCCAAGAACCATATCTTGCGTAGGTACACAAACTGGTTTACCATCTGAAGGTTTTAATATATTACTTGCACCTAGCATTAGAAACCTTGCTTCCGCCTGTGCTTCAACAGATAGTGGTAGATGGACAGCCATTTGATCTCCATCAAAGTCAGCATTATATGCTGTACAAGATAGCGGATGAAGTTTTATTGCTTTTCCTTCTACTAAAACTGGTTGGAATGCTTGAATTCCAAGTCTATGCAATGTAGGTGCACGATTAAGCAATACCGGATGATCAGCGATAACTTCTTCCAAAACATCCCAAACTTGTGGTTGAACTCTTTCAACCATTCTTTTAGCACTCTTAATATTATGCGCAATTCCATCTTGAACTAACTTTTTCATAACAAATGGCTTAAATAATTCTATTGCCATTTCTTTAGGAAGACCACATTGGTACATTTTTAATTCTGGACCAACAACAATAACAGATCTACCAGAATAATCAACTCTCTTACCAAGTAAGTTTTGTCTAAATCTACCTTGCTTACCCTTCAACATATCTGAAAGAGATTTTAAAGGTCTATTTCCCGGACCAGTTACTGGTCTACCTCTTCTACCGTTATCAATAAGAGCATCCACCGCTTCTTGAAGCATTCTTTTCTCATTTCTAACAATTATATCTGGAGCACCTAAATCTAATAATTTTTTTAATCTATTATTTCTATTTATAACTCTTCTGTATAAGTCATTTAAGTCAGAAGTCGCAAATCTTCCTCCATCTAATTGAACCATAGGTCTTAAGTCAGGTGGAATTACTGGTATAACACTTATAACCATCCATTCAGGCTTGTTACCAGATTTTCTGAAAGATTCTACTACTTCTAATCGTCTTATTATTCTTACTTTCTTTTGTCCAGTACTTTGTTTCAATTCTTCTTTTAATTCTTTTGAAGACGACTCTAAATCAATCTCATTTAGCAATTCCTGAATTGCTTCTGCACCCATACTTGCTTCAAAGCTTTCATCACCATATTTTTCTACAGCTTCTCTATATTCTTTTTCATTAAGAAGTTGCTTCTTTAATAATGGTGTTTCTTTTGGATTAGTAACAATATATGAAGCAAAATATAAAACTTTCTCTAAAGATCTTGGTGACATATCAAGTAATAATCCCATTCTTGATGGAATCCCTTTAAAGTACCAAATGTGAGATACTGGGGCAGCTAATTCAATATGCCCCATTCTTTCTCTTCTAACTTTAGCCTTAGTAACCTCTACTCCACACCTGTCACAAACTATTCCTTTATATCTCACTCTCTTATATTTTCCACAATGACATTCCCAATCCTTCATTGGTCCAAATATTCTTTCACAGAACAAACCATCTCTTTCCGGCTTCAAAGTTCTATAATTAATTGTTTCAGGTTTTTTAACTTCTCCTCTTGACCATTCTCTTATTTGTTCAGGAGATGCTAAACCAATTTGTATTGCATCAAAATTATTAAATTCAAACAAGGGTAAATCCTCCCTTCAAAATTAGTGTTCATCATTAAATCCATCTAAATCTAATTGATCTAGTTCTTCAATATCTGAATTTTCATCATACTCAATATCATCAATGTCATCTTCCTTATTTTCATCATAAATATCACCTATGATTTCTGGTTCTGGAATGATAGTTTCTTCTGTACCTTCTATGTTAACTTCTAAATCTGCCATATCATCTTCAGTAAATTCCTTTAATTTAACTTCTTCATTAGCGTCATTCAATACCTTTATATCAAGACATAATGCTTGAAGTTCTTTTATAAGAACCTTAAATGATTCAGGAACTCCTGGTTCAGGTATATTTTCACCCTTAACTATAGATTCATATGTTTTAACTCTACCTACAACATCATCTGATTTAACTGTTAATATTTCTTGTAATGTATATGCAGCACCATATGCTTCAAGTGCCCAAACTTCCATCTCTCCAAATCTTTGACCACCAAATTGAGCTTTACCTCCAAGTGGTTGTTGTGTAACTAAAGAATATGGACCTGTTGATCTAGCATGTATTTTGTCATCAACTAAATGGTGAAGTTTTAAAATATACATTATCCCAACAGTTACTTCATTATCAAATGGTTCACCTGTTCTTCCGTCATATAATATAGTTTTAGCATTTGCATTAAAGCCTGCTTTTTCTAGACATTCAGTAATTTCCACTTCAGTTGCACCATCAAATACAGGTGTTGATATATGCCAGCCCAAATGACTTGCCGCCCACCCTAAGTGTACTTCAAGTACCTGACCTATATTCATACGCGAAGGTACTCCTAATGGATTTAAACAAATTTGAAGTGGTCTTCCATCTGGTAAGAATGGCATATCTTCCTCTGGTAACACTCTTGAGATAACACCTTTATTCCCATGACGTCCTGCCATCTTATCTCCAACTGATATCTTTCTTTTTTGTGCAATATAACATCTTACAAGCTCATTTACTCCCGGATTTAATTCATCTCCATTTTCTCTTGTAAATACTTTTATATCAACGATTATTCCAGTTTCTCCATGTGGAACTCTTAATGAAGTGTCTCTCACTTCTCTTGCTTTCTCACCAAAGATTGCTCTTAATAGTCTTTCCTCCGCAGTTAATTCTGTCTCACCTTTTGGCGTCACTTTTCCCACCAAAATATCTCCAGATCTTACTTCAGCGCCAATTCTTATTATACCTCTTTCATCTACATCTTTAAGTGCATCATCACTCACATTTGGTATATCTCTTGTTATTTCTTCTGGTCCTAATTTTGTGTCTCTTGCTTCACATTCATATTCTTCAATATGCATAGATGTAAAAATATCTTCTCTAACTAGTTCCTCTGAAATTAACATGGCATCCTCATAGTTATAACCTTCCCATGTAATGAATCCCATTCTAATATTTCTACCTAATGCAATTTCACCTAAGTCTGTTGATGGTCCATCTGCAATAACTTGGTTCTTATAAACCACTTCACCAGTATCTACTATTGGTCTTTGATTGATACAAGTCCCTGAGTTACTTCTCTTAAATTTCAATAACTTATAAACATCTGTACCACCATCTGAATCTCTTTTTATTCTAATTTCCGCTCCTGAAACATAAGTAACAACCCCTGCATTTTTAGCTTTAGGTAGTACTCCTGAATCTACAGCAGCTTTAAATTCAATACCAGTACCTACGATTGGTGCCTGCGACTTTAATAATGGAACTGCTTGACGTTGCATGTTTGATCCCATAAGTGCTCTAGTTGCATCATCATTTTCGAGGAATGGAATCATAGCTGTTGCTACTGATACCATTTGTCTAGCAGATACATCTATTAAATCAACTTCTGTAGCTGGCACTACTAACACATCTTCTAAGTGTCTTACAGTTATCTTTTTATCTATAAAATGTCCATCTGGATCTAAAGGTTCTTTTGCTTGAGCTATTAAAAATTGATCTTCTTCATCTGCTGTGAAGTATCTTATTTCTTCAGTAGCTCTTCCATGTTCTTTATCTACAATTCTATATGGTGTTTCAATAAAACCATATTCATTAACTTTTGCAAATGTAGCCAACGAATTTATAAGTCCAATATTCGGACCTTCTGGTGTTTCAATAGGACACATTCTTCCATAATGCGAATGGTGAACATCTCTCACTTCAAATCCAGCTCTTTCTCTAGAAAGACCTCCTGGTCCTAATGCTGACAACCTTCTCTTATGTGTTAATTCTGATAATGGATTTGTTTGATCCATGAATTGTGACAACTGAGAACTTCCAAAGAACTCTTTAATTGCAGCTGCTACTGGTCTAATATTAATTAACATTTGTGGAGTTATTGCTTCTTGGTCTTGAATAGTCATCCTTTCTTTAACTACTCTTTCCATTCTTGATAAACCAATTCTAAATTGATTTTGCAACAACTCGCCAACAGATCTAAGTCTTCTGTTTCCTAAATGGTCTATATCATCAACGTAACCTATTCCATATGTTAATCCCAGTTCATAACTAATAGTTGCAAAAATGTCATCTCTTATAATATGCTTTGGAATAAGTTTTGAGATATTTTTCTTTATTTCTTCTTTAATAGTTAATTCATCCGAGAAATTATCTAATATTTCTTTTAATGTTGGATAATGCACTAATTCTTTAATACCTAAATCTGATATATCAAATGAAACTTGTTTAGTAATATCAACAAAATGATTACTTATTACTCTAACAATTTTTTCTTCTACTAATATATCAACACATTTTACTCCAGCATTTTGAATTTCTTCAGCCATTAATCTACTTATCTTTTGATTTTTTTCAACCATTATCTCGCCAGTTTGTGGGTTCACAATATCTTCTGCGGATACTTGGTTAGCTATCCTTAAATTTAATGCTAGTTTTTTATTAAATTTATATCTACCAACTCTTGATAAATCATATCTTTTCGCATCAAAAAATAGAGTATCAATTAAAGATATTGCACTATCAACTGTTGGTGGTTCACCTGGTCTTAGTCTCTTGTATATTTCAAGTAATGCCTCTTCTTTAGATTTAGTATTATCTTTTTCTATTGAAGCTCTAAATCTTTCTTCTTCTCCAAAAAAATCTAATAATTCTTGATCACTACCAAACCCCATAGCTCTTGCTAAAATAGTGATTGGTAATTTTCTTGTTTTATCTATTCTTACATAGATAATATCATTTGAATCCGTCTCATACTCTAACCAAGCACCCCTATTAGGGATTACAGTAGCCGAATAAAGTTTCTTTCCACTCTTATCGATAGAGTAGTTATAATATACGCCTGGTGATCTTACTAATTGACTTACTATAACTCTTTCAGCACCATTAATTACAAAAGTACCTTGTTCAGTCATTAATGGAAAATCTCCCATAAACACTTCTTGTTCTTTAATTTCACCAGTTTCATTGTTTTGAAGTCTTACTGAAACTTTCAAAGGAGCTGCATATGTTGCATCTCTTTCTTTACATTCTTCAACTGAATATTTGATATTTTCCATATCAAGTTTATAATCAACAAATTCTAAAACTAGATTACCCGTAAAATTTGTTATAGGATTAATATCCTCAAAAACCTCGTGTAACCCTTCATCTAGAAACCATTGATACGAATCTAATTGAAGTTCAATTAGATTTGGCATTTCGGTAACGTCTTTAACCTTACCAAAACTCATTCTTGTTCTTTTCCCAACTTGGACAGGATGTACCATGAACTTTCACCCCTTGTATAAACTAAAATAACCAAAAGCGCACTTTCCCTAAGGACTTCGCTTTCGGACAGCGTCTTTTTATAGTATAACCATTAATAACCAAATTATACTCTGTTTTTCCACCAAGAATATATACTATTCCATAGTGAATAATACATTATATTATAATATCATAGGACTTTTTCATTGTCAATATAAATATATTTTTAGCTATAAAGCTATATATAATACTTACCATCTTACTTAATAAATATTATATATAGCTTTATAAAACTAGTTTAAAAAAGGTGCTTAAAGCACCTTTTAAAATTAAATTACTTAAATTCTACAGTAGCTCCAACTTCAGCTAATTTAGCTTTCATGTCTTCAGCTTCTTCTTTAGCAACAGCTTCTTTTAATGTCTTAGGAGCTCCATCAACTATTTCTTTAGCTTCTTTTAATCCTAATCCAGTAATTTCTCTTACAGCTTTGATTACTTTAATCTTGTTATCTCCAGCATTTGCTAGCACAACATCAAATTCTGATTTTTCTTCAGCAGCAGCTCCAGCAGCTACAGCTCCACCAGCTACAACAGCAGCAGCAGCACTTACTCCAAATTCTTCTTCACAAGCCTTTACTAATTCATTTAAATCTAAAACGCTCATTTCTTTAATTGCTTGAATTATATCTTCTCTTGTCATTTTAATAGCACCTCCGAATTTTTCTTTTAAATTATTTTATTTTTATTCTACTGTTTCATTTCCCTTACTATCAGCAATAGCACTTAATACACGTGCAAAGCTTGATATTGGAGATTTGATACTTCCAAGAAGTTTTGCGATAAGAACTTCTTTTGATGGTATTGTTGCAAGTTGCTTAATCTTATCTGAATCATAAATTTCTCCATCTATGATACCAGCTTTAAGTTCTAAAACTTTATGATCTTTTGCAAAATCATTTAATATTCTTGCAGGAGCTGTTACATCTTCATATCCAAATGCGATAGATACAGGTCCTTCTAAATATTCAACTATACCTTCTAAACCTAATTCTTTAGCAGCTAAAGTAACTAAAGTATTTTTATATACTCTATATTCAACTCCAGCTTCTCTTAAGTTCTTTCTTAATTGCGTATCTTCTTCAACAGTTAATCCTTGATACTTAGTAAGAACAACTGCTTGAGCCTTCTCTAATTTTTCTTTTATTTCTGCAACTTTAGCTTCCTTAAGTTGTCTGTTATTATTTATCACTGCGGTCCACCTCCTCACAGTTTTAAACTGCTTATTATATTTAAAAAGATCTTCCCGTAGACAGGAAGATCTATAATAATACAATATTATAAACACCTCGGCAGGTAATAAATATTTTATGCTTTCGCACCTACTGTCTACGGAAAAATATATTCTTTTTTAACAACATCAATGATTATATCACTTAATTTTCAATAAGTCAATACTAATCTAAAACTTTTGTTGGATTAATTTTAGCTCCTGGTCCCATTGTGCTTGAAACAGATACTGATTTAACGTATTGTCCTTTAGCAGCTGCTGGTTTAGCCTTAATTAAAGCTTCCATTAAAGCAGTAAAGTTTTCTTTCAACTTTTCTACTCCAAATGATTTCTTTCCAATTGGACAATGAACTATAGCAGTTTTATCAACTCTATATTCAACTTTACCAGCTTTTATTTCTTCAATAGCCTTAGAAACATCAAATGTTACTGTTCCTGATTTAGGGTTTGGCATTAATCCTTTTGGTCCTAAAACTCTACCAATTCTACCCACAACACCCATCATATCTGGAGTTGCTACAACTACATCGTAATCAAACCAGTTTTCACTTTGAATCTTTTGAACTAATTCTTCAGCTCCAACAAAATCTGCACCTGC
The DNA here is from genome assembly GCA_015058475.1 of Clostridium butyricum. Lineage (GTDB taxonomy): Bacteria > Bacillota > Clostridia > Clostridiales > Clostridiaceae > Clostridium > Clostridium butyricum_B. Next base: position 58,062 of record SVCF01000010.1, read on the forward strand.
AGCTTTAGCTTCTTCTGCCTTATCGCCTTTTGCAAATACAAGTACTTTAACAGTTTTACCTGTTCCATTAGGTAAAACAACCGCTCCTCTTACTTGTTGGTCTGCATGTCTTGGATCTACACCAAGCCTTACATGTAATTCAACCGTTTCATCAAAGTTAGCCTTTGCAGTCTTTAAAACAAGATCTAACGCTTCATTAGAACTATATAGTGTACTTTTATCTATAAGCTTTGCACTTTCAATGTATTTTTTTCCCATTTCTGTTCCTCCTCTGTGGTAATAACGGCTTTTACCTCCCACTTAATTTTACGAATTACTCTTCAATAGTTACGCCCATACTTCTCGCTGTTCCAGCAATCATTCTCATTGCTGATTCAACACTAGCAGCATTTAAATCTGGCATTTTAGTTTCTGCGATTTTCTTAAGTTGGTCTTGAGTTAGCTTACCAACTTTAGTCTTATTTGGAACTCCTGATCCACTTTCTAATCCTAATTCTTTCTTGATTAGAACTGCAGCTGGAGGTGTTTTTAATATAAAACTAAAAGATCTATCTTGGTAAACTGTTATAACTACTGGTATTATTAATCCAGCTTGGTTTGCTGTTTTAGCATTAAACTCCTTACAGAATCCCATTATATTTACACCATGTTGACCTAAAGCTGGACCAACTGGTGGAGCTGGTGTTGCCTTACCTGCTTGAAGTTGAAGTTTAATCATTCCAGTTACTTTCTTAGCCATTTTTGTTATTCCTCCTATTACTGTGGTATATGCGAACTTTTCGTTCTCCCACTTTATTAAATCAGCTTATATTAAGCTAATTTTTCAACTTGATTAAAATCTAGCTCGGCAAGAGTTTCTCTGCCAAACATTTCTACTAAAGCTTTAACTTTATGTTTTTCTAAAATTATCTCTTGAATTGTAGCTATAGAATCTCTCAATGGTCCCGAGATAATTCTAATAGTTTCCCCTATCTCTAAGTCTATATCAATAGAAGTTTCACTCACTCCCATTGATTGAACTTCTTCATCTGATAAAGGAACTGGTTTTGATCCTGGGCCAACGAAGCCTGTTACACCTCTTATATTTCTTACAATATACCAAGATTCATCCCCCATTATCATCTTAACAAGTACATATCCAGGAAATTTCTTTTTCAATGAGACTTTACGCTTACCATCTTTTTCTTCAACCACTTCTTCCATCGGCACTTGTATGTCGTGAATAAGTGATTCAAGATTTCTGTTTTCAATTGCTTTTTCTAAATTTGCTTTAACCTTATTTTCATATCCAGAGTATGTGTGTACTACATACCATCTTGCTTTTTCACTCATAGTTCCTTAGGTAATATTATAAGAATATTACCAAACCTCCTTTTATTTTAATTTCAAAATCATTTCAAAGAGGCTCTTGAAAATAAAATCGAATCCACCAACTAACACTATGTATATTAGAGTGAATATTAACACTGCAATTAATGCTTTCTTTGTCTCATTCTTTGAAGGCCAAGTTATTCTTTTGAGCTCAGCCTTAACCTCTCTAAAAAAACCAAACAAACTACTCTTTTGAACAGCCTTTCCAGTTTTCACATTGTTTTTGTCTGACATACTATCACATCCTTAAATTTAATAAGCATATGTCATTTTAGGCCAACTATTTTGTTTCTCTGTGAAGAGTGTGTTTTTTGCAGAATTTACAATATTTTCTCATTTCTAATCTATCCGGATCATTTTTCTTGTTCTTCATTGAATCATAATTTCTTTGTTTACACTCTGTGCATGCTAAAGTTACTTTTGTTCTCATGACTGCACCTCCAGTTTTCATATATTTCATATATATTAAACAAAAGATCTTATCTTTTGTTTTTGTTGAAAAAGCTCACTTCTAATGTCACTTATATAAAATATCATACAAGGTCTCTATTGTCAATTACCTTTAAATAGGACTAAGTTATTTAACTTAGTCCTATTTATTTAAAGAATAATTTATATATTATTCAACTATACTAGTAACAACTCCAGAACCTACAGTTCTTCCACCTTCTCTGATAGCGAATCTTAATCCTTCATCCATTGCGATTGGAGTGATTAATTCAACATTCATATCAATGTGATCTCCTGGCATTACCATTTCCATTCCGTCTGGTAATTTGATTGAACCTGTAACGTCAGTTGTTCTAAAATAGAATTGTGGTCTATATCCATCAAAGAATGGAGTATGTCTTCCACCTTCTTCTTTTTTTAGTACGTATACTTGACCTACGAACTTAGTGTGTGGGTGTACTGAGTTTGGTACTGCTAAAACTTGACCTCTTTCGATATCAGTTCTTTGCACACCTCTTAATAATGCTCCTATATTATCTCCAGCTTGCGCTTCGTCTAATAATTTTCTGAACATTTCGATACCAGTACATACTGTTTTCTTCTTTTCTTCTTGTAATCCAACGATTTCTACTTCGTCTCCTACGTGAAGTACTCCAGCTTCAACTCTACCAGTTGCAACTGTTCCTCTACCAGTGATTGTGAATACATCTTCTACAGGCATTAAGAATGGCTTATCTGTAGCTCTTTCTGGTGTTGGGATGTAGCTATCTACTGCTTCCATTAAGTCTAATATTGGCTTAATAGCTTCTTCATCTGTTGGGTTTTCTAATGCTTTTAATGCTGATCCTGTTATTACTGGAATATCATCACCTGGGAAGTCATATTCGCTTAATAATTCTCTTACTTCCATTTCAACTAATTCTAATAATTCTGGATCATCTACCATATCTGCTTTGTTTAAGAATACTACTATGTATTCTATACCAACTCTTGATCCTAATAAGATATGTTCTCTTGTTTGTGGCATTGGACCATCTGCTGCTGATACAACTAAGATAGCTCCATCCATTTGTGCTGCTCCTGTAATCATGTTCTTAACATAGTCAGCATGTCCTGGACAGTCAACGTGAGCATAGTGTCTGTTTTCTGTTTCATACTCAACGTGAGCTGTATTGATTGTGATTCCTCTTTCTTTTTCTTCTGGAGCTTTATCTATATCAGCATAGTTAAATGCTTCTGCATATCCTCTGTTTGCTAATACAGTTGTGATAGCTGCTGTTAATGTTGTCTTACCGTGGTCTACGTGACCAATTGTTCCAATGTTAACGTGTGGCTTACTTCTTTCGAATTTTTCCTTTGCCATTATTATATTCCTCCCTTAATCTTGTAATAAACTTTGCCTAGTGTTTTTTGTTTTTTATTTGGAGCTCACAATCGGGATTGAACCGACGACCTCCGCCTTACCAAGGCGACGCTCTGCCTACTGAGCTATGTGAGCGTTCATTTTATACTGTTCCTTGATATACCAATTATAAATTTTACTATTGTTTTTTTTATTTGTCAATAAAAAATTTATTTTACATCTAAATACTTTTCTAGTTTTCTTTTTACCCTCTGTAATGCATTATCAATGGATTTAGAATGTCGTTCTAAATCACATGCTATTTCTTGATATGATTTTCCATCTAAATAAGATGTCAATACCTCTAATTCTAAATCTGATAAAACATTTTCTATTTTATCTTCTATATAATCCATTTGTTCTTTACTTATTACAAGTTCTTCTGGATCAGATATTTTAATACTAGCTAGCACATCAAGCAATGTACGTTCAGATTCTTCTTCATATATAGGTTTGTTTAAGGATACATAAGTATTTAACGGAATATGTTTTTGTCTAGTAGCAGTTTTAATTGCAGTAATAATTTGTCGTGTTACACATAATTCTGCAAAAGCTTTAAAAGATGTTAATTTATCAGGATTAAAATCTCTAATTGCCTTATATAGACCTATCATTCCTTCTTGATAAATATCTTCCTTGTCTGCACCAATTAGAAAATATGACTTAGCTTTTGACTTAACAAAGTTCTCATATTTAGAAATCAAATAATCTTGTGACTTATTATTGCCTAATTTTGCTTCCATTACAATTTCTTCGTCTGATTTATCTTTAAACTCTAAAAACTTTTCCAACTATTCTCACTCAACTCTCTTCTGCATAAAACTACTTATGTAAACAATTATACCTTAGCAAAATTGCCTTAGTCAACTTAATTCAGTTACTTCTTCTAATTTCTTCTAACTTTTCAACAATATTAGTTGGAATATTATCACTCAAACTATTTTTATGAGTAATTTTATTATTTTCAGTATTCCTTTTTATTATTTTTTCAACATTTAAAATTTCATTATAAAATTCTAAAGAAGACATTCTCGCTGCTCCTCGCTGAAATATAGTTTGCTGTTCTAAATTATCTGATGTAACAACTACAATCTCATACTTTCTACCCAATTGGTTAACCCTTTTTTCAATATAACTATCGGCCGTTTCTCCGTCCTTTGTAAATATAATAGATATATTATTACTTAATTTTTCCTCTTTTTCAATGCTTCCTAAAACCTTATGCGCATCAAAAACTATGAATATTTTGCATGCATTAAATGCCGAATAATTATGAAGAATATCGATTAACGATTGTCTTGCACCTTCAAAAGTAAAATCTTTTGTTGCTTTTAAATTAGGCCAGCTATTTATAACATTGTACCCATCCACAAAAATAGTTTTCACAATATACCTCTCTTTATTTTAATCTCCCTTTTAATACTTCATACATCATTATACCACCAGCTACTGATGCATTTAAAGAATTAATCTTTCCCACCATTGGTATTTTTATTAGCTTATCACATTTATGTATTGTTAATTTAGACATACCTTTCCCTTCATTGCCTATTATAATTGCACACGGCCCACTAAAATCCACTTCATAGCTATATTCCTTTGCTCTTATATCTGTTCCGTAGACCCAAATCCCAATTTTCTTTAAGTCATCTATAGTATTATTTATATTTGTTACTTTTGCTATTTTTACATGTTCAATAGCTCCAACTGAAGATTTATAAACAGTAGCATTTACTGATACACTCCTTCTTTTAGGGATTATGATTCCATGTGCTCCAAATAATTCCGCAGTTCTTGCAATAGATCCCAAATTATGAGGATCTTCAATTTCATCTAAAATTATTATAAATGGTTGCTCATTCTTTTCTTTTGCTAAATTCAGTATATCAGACACTTCTGAATACTTAAATGGCGTTACTTTAGCAATTACACCTTGATGCACTTCTCCACCACACATTGAATCAAGCTTTCTTTTATCAACTTCTTTTATTAATATTCTTTTTTCCTTTGCCAATCCAATAATAACTTTTATTGATCCTTCAAGTTTATTATTAGATATGTATAATGTTTCTATTGTTCCATTTCCCTTTAAAGCTTCTAAAACGGCATTTCTCCCAATTATAATATCTTCTCGCTCAGTATTAGCTTTATACTCTTTATCTTTATTTCTAGGTATTGAAATCTTTTTTTTACTATCTTTTTCTTGCATCCATTATCATCCTTTATCCTGCATTAATATTTAATTTAATATACCAATCGATTTATTTAATATAAACTCTAATCTTTCTCTATCTCCAACTAAATATAAATATCCTACAAGTGCTTCAAAGCCAGTAGCCATTCTATAATCTCTTACATCTGCATTTTTAGGAACTGTTGCCGACTTAGCATTCCTACCTCTTTTATAAATATTATCCTCTTCTTCTGTTAGCAACTCTTCCAACTCATGCATTATATCAGCTTGGCTTTTAGCTTTTACGTAACCAATTGCCTTTACATGAATTTTATTAGCATTTAGAGATACATTACCACTTAATATGTAATTCCTAATGAACAATTCATAAACTCCATCACCTATTAACGCTAATTGTAATGGATTTAACATTCTAGCTTCATGTTTACTGAATTCTTTAACTCTTAAGTCATTTATCATTTCATTCTCCTTGTTAATAAGACAGCTTTTAAATGAAATGCACAATGACAACATACTTGATCTATAAATTTAAAATTAAAATTTTAAATTTATAGATCTTACTAATTTGTATTGTGCATTTGCTAATTACTATTTTTATGTGATAAACTATAATATTCTTATAAAACAGAACATTTTTTATCCTTAATTAATCCTTTTCCATCTTACTCCTTGTTGAGTATCTTCAAGCACTATATTTCTAGCCTTTAATTCATCCCTTATCTTATCTGCTAGTGCAAAATTTTTATCTTTTCTTGCTTGTTGTCTTTGTTCAATAAGCTCTTCTATTTCAGAATCCAAGTTCTTTTCTACTTTCTTTTGTAGAATTCCAAGAGGTTTTCCTAACTCCCTAATAATGTCTTCTGCTTTTTCGCAAGCTTCTGATGACGACTTTATATTGATATTATTATTAATATCTTTAGTTAAATCAAATAATACAGATATTGCATCTGCAGTATTAAAATCATCATCCATCTTTTCAATAAATTTATCTCTATATTTATCTAAAGTCTTCAAATAATCAGCTTCTTTTTCCGTAATTTTTTTTGACTCAACTTCATTTTTTAGATTTTCAAGATTATTTATACAATTATATAATCTTTCAACCGATGCCTTTGCTGAATCTAATAGTTCTTTTGTAAAATTAATTTGTATTCTATAGTGTCCTGAAAGCATTAAAAACCTTATGGCATCCGCATCATATTCCTCAAGAATTTCTCTTGCTGTAAAGAAATTATTTAGTGATTTAGACATTTTTTTATTATCTACATTAACAAATGCAGCATGCATCCAATAGTTTGCAAATTTCTCACCTGTTACCGCCTCACTTTGAGCTATCTCATTTTCATGATGTGGAAACTTCAAGTCCATTCCTCCAGCATGAATATCAATTGTATTTCCTAATAATTTTTTAGCCATACAGGAACATTCAATATGCCAGCCAGGTCTTCCCATACCCCAAGGACTTTTCCACGCAGGTTCCCCTGGCTTTTTAGCCTTCCAGACTGCAAAATCCATCGGATCTTTCTTTCTTTCATCAATATTTATTCTAGCACCTGCTTGCAGATCTTCTAAGTTCTGACCACAAAGCTTTCCATATTCTTTATATTTATTAGTGTTAAAATAAACATCACCATTTATTTCATATGCAAAGCCGGAATTTATTAATTCTGATACAAACTTTATTATCTCATCTATATATTCTGTAGCTCTTGGATTAATCGTTGCTCTTTCTATATTAAGGGAATCTGCATCTTTATAGTATTCTTGAATATATCTGTCTCCTAATTCCTTTACTGTTATTCCTTCCGAATTAGCCTTATTAATCATCTTATCATCTATGTCCGTAAAATTTTGAATAAATGATACTTTATATCCTCTATACTCTAAATATCTCCTTATAGTATCAAATATAATAAATGTTCTTCCATTTCCTATGTGAAAATAATTATAAACAGTAGGTCCACAAACATACATTTTAACCTCATTTGGAACTATAGGGATAAACTCTTCTTTTTTTCTAGTTAGACTATTATATATCTTCATTAAGTTACCTCCTAATATTATTTCAAGTTTATATTATTTTTTTCAAATTTACTTGCAATTATATCATAAATATCCTCAATCTTTACCTCAATCATATCGCCATTTCGCATTTTAAATTCAACTATTCCTTCACTAATTTTTTTACCTACAGTAACTCTCATAGGTATCCCTATTAATTCTGAATCTTTAAATTTAACTCCTGCTCTTTCATTTCTGTCATCAATAATTGCCTCTATGTTCATACTTATTAATTTTTTATAAATCTCATTTGCTACATTAAGTTGATTTTCATCTTTAACATTTACAGGTATAACTGATACATGATATGGCGCAACAGATAATGGCCATATAATTCCATTCTCATCATGATGTTGTTCTATTATAGATGCCATAGTTCTTGTAATACCTATTCCATAGCATCCCATTATAAATGGCCTTTCTTTTCCATTTTCATCTATAAATTTGGCATTCATAGCTTCTGAATATTTCGTTCCAAGCTTAAATATATGGCCTACTTCTGTTCCTCTTGAAATAGTTATAGCCTCTCCACAACAAGGACATTTTTCCCCTTCAATTACGTTTCTAAAATCTCCAATAATACCTTCAAAATCTCTTCCATAATTTACGTTTTTTACATGGTATCCTGTATCATTAGCACCTACAATAAAATTATACATATTAGTAACTTCTTCATCTACTAATAACATATCAACATTTATTCCTATTGGACCTGCAAACCCAATTGATGCTCCAGTTGCTTTAAATACTTCTTCTGCACTTGCAAACTCCAGACTATTTACTTCTCCGATTGCATTAGTTACTTTTACTTCATTTATTTCTCTATCCCCTCTTACCATAACAGCAACTATCTTACCATCGGCATTGAATAATATAGTCTTAGCAAAATTCTTTTCATCTACACCAAAAAATTTTGCTACTTCTTCTATTGTTCTTGCATTAGGTGTTTCAATTTTTTCTACTTCTTTTAATTCTTCTTTTTCTTGCTTTTCTGGTATTGCTACAGCTTTTTCAATATTTGCAGCATAATCACATTTACTGCAAAATACTACATCATCTTCCCCAACTTCAGATTTAACCATAAACTCAGCTGAATTTGATCCACCTATTGCGCCCGAATCTGCTTGAACGCATTTCGCATCTAATCCACATCTATTGAATATTTTTACATATGCATCATGCATTTTATTATATGTTAAATCTAATCCTTCTTGATCTTTGTCAAAACTATATGCATCTTTCATAACAAATTCTCTTGATCTCATTACCCCAAACCTTGGTCTACGTTCATCTCTATACTTAGTTTGAATTTGATATAAATTTAATGGTAGCTGTTTATATGATTTTATAGTATTTCTAGCTATATCAGTAAAAACTTCCTCATGAGTTGGTCCTAAACAAAAATCTCTATTTCCTCTATCCTTTAATCTGAACATTTCTGGTCCATAAGCATCCCATCTTCCCGATTCTTGCCATAGTTCTGCTGGAATCATAGCTGATGCTAAAAATTCCTGAGCTCCTGCTGTGTTCATTTCTTCTCGTACTAAATCTTCAACTTTTTTCAATACTTTTAATCCTAATGGCATATAATTGTATACACCTGCTGACATCTTTCTGATTAATCCTGCTCTAAGCATAAGCTTATGGCTATCAATCTCTGCCTCTGTTGGCACTTCTCTCAATGTTGTTATTAACATATTAGACATTTTCATTATAAAAGTTCCTCCTAGTATATTTAATTTTATATAATTTTCTAAATAAAAAAAGCCCGCCTAATATACATTAGGGCGAACTTTATATCGCGGTACCACCTAAATTTGTTCTCTAATAATGATAACGGTATTAAACCGATAGTTTTTACCTATTACTCCGAAGCTGGTTCAAAATCTATTAAAAGCCTCACAGCCTATGGGCTCTTTCTCTGAACTTACGATTTCTACTATTCTTCATCTTTGCTCTTTTCAATAATTTTATTGTGAATTAATTATAACTTTTTGAAAATTCTCTGTCAATATATTATAATCAACTACATATTTACCAAATATTTGGCTAAAATCATATCTTCTGGAGTAGTTATTTTTATATTTGTATACTCTCCATCAAATATATAGACACTATTTCCGAACAATTCTACAACCATCGTGTCATCTGTTACTGATATTCCCATTTCTTTAATTTTTCTATGGCACTTAAGTATCATGTTATATTCAAATGCTTGTGGCGTTTGAACTGATACTAGTTTATTTCTATCAGGTGTCTCAACAGAAAAATTTTTTTCATTCTTTAACTTTATTGTATCCTTTGGCATTACCCCAGGTGCTGCTGCTTTATATCTCTCTGCATATTTTATTGAATCACCAATTATTCTTTTAGATACAAAAGGCCTTGCAGCATCATGAATTAATACAACATCAGCTCCATTAGCTGCTATTAAACCGTTATAAACAGATTCTTGTCTTTCTCTTCCACCTGAAACTATCTTATTTATTTTAAGATTATATTTTTTTAAAACTTCATCTTTACAATAATCAATTTCATCTTCACTTAAAACCAAAATAATATCATCTATCAAGTCATTATTCATAAAGTGTTTAATTGTGTAATATAAAATTGGTTTACCTTCTAATTCAATATATTGTTTGCTTTTGGATGAGGCCATTCTTCTTCCTTTTCCTCCAGCTAATAAAATAGCAGTTACCATTTATATCTCCTTAAAATTAATTCTCCTTAGGTTTTGCAAAAATCATTCTTCCCGCTGCTGTTTGAAGTACTGATGTTACTAAAACATCTTTAGTTTGACCAATATATTTTTTACCGCCTTCAACAACAATCATAGTTCCATCATCTAAATACGCTACTCCTTGACTAGATTCTTTACCATCTTTGACTATGTCTATTATCATATCTTCGCCTGGTAAAACTACTGGTTTAATAGCATTAGATAATTCATTAATATTTAATACTGGAACTCCTTGAAATTCTGCTACCTTATTTAAATTATAATCATTAGTTATAACCTTTCCATTCATTTCTTGTGCTAATTTTAATAATTTACTATCAACTTCAGCTATTTTAGGGAAATTATCTTCAACTATCCTAGTCTCAATCGGTAATTCTTTTTGAATTTTATTTAAAATATCTAATCCCCTACGTCCTCTATTTCTTTTCAACGCATCGGAAGAATCAGATATATGCCTTAACTCATCTAATACCGCATTTGAAACAACTAATGGTCCTTCTATAAATCCAGTCTCACAAATATCAAATATTCTTCCGTCAATTATAACTGAAGTATCTAATACTTTTGGTATTTCAAAGGAACATACTTCCTCCTTTGAAAATTCCTTAGATTCTCTGCCCTTCTTTTCTTTTATTGATGGTATTTTTAAATTCACTATTAATCCTGTTATGTCTTCTTTCTTTTTAATCATAACTTCTGCTCCAATTACAGCAGCTAATAAGTTTAGTATTATTAATAGTATCGGTCCTATAACAGGATATATTCCACTTACTGGTTTGGCAATAAACGTCATTAATATTAACGAAATTACCGCTCCTAAGCATCCGTATATTATTTCTGTTACACTCATCTTTTGCATACTTTTTTCAATATATTCTAGTAAGTTAGAAATTCCTCTGTAAACTGTAGGGCAAATAAAAAATAGTATAAGTCCAAAAATTAAACATGATACAGCGATAAAACTCAGTTTTCCAATTGTATTTGATAAATATGATACACTTGCTACTTGTGGTATAGCAAGTAGTATTTGTGCTACTACATATCCTATAACAACACCTAAAATCGTAAATAAAATTCTCAATAATTTTTTTAACACATAATTCACCTCCTTCTAATTATCTCCACTTTATGTGTTTTCATACTTGCAATCTAATTGTTACAATATATATTGTAATTATAACACACAATTTATCTATCTAAAATGAATAAATTATTAAGTTTAATAAAAGTCCCCCTATGAAATTTCTATTTTGTTATGTATCATATAGTTTGTATTTAAAATATAATTTGCAGAAGTAGCACATAACTGATCCTATTTTTCAATGTAGTACCAATTCACTTTCAAATTAACTCTCAACCTTTGTATAGAATTTATAAATTGCCCTAAAATTATTAAATGAATTTCTTTAGTATATTTTTTATTGAGGAGATGAAGTAAATGAATGATATGATATTTGATGAATATCAAAATTGTGTAAATGATTGCTTAATACGTCATAATAATATTTTAGATGTTATTACTAAATATAGCGAGACTAACTCCAGAGTAAATAGAGCCATAGTAAAATCTATAACAAGTTGTGAATGCATTAATATACATAAAAGCTTTAACCTAAAAAAACAAAATGAAGCTAGTAATAAAATCAATACATCAGATAACATCCCTAACTATCCTCCCTGTGATGATTGCCGCAATATTATAGAAAAAGAAATTAGTGATAATTTATTCTATCTCACTTCATTATGTAATTTATTAGGCATAAGCCTATATGATATAATAATTAAAGAATATGATAAGTTACTGACCTTAGGAAAATTCAATTTAAACTAGTCTAATAAATAAAAGCTAGATTAAAAATCAAATTGGTTTTTAATCTAGCCTCTATGTTATATCTCTTTTTTCAAAGATATCTGTTCCCTTATCCTTTTTAATCCATTTTTTATGGCAGTTGCTCTAGCCTCTCCTATACCTTCAACATTATCTAAATCATCAATATCTGCTTCGATAATAAAACTTAATTCCTTAAATTCCTTAATTAGATTTTCAATTACATTAGAAGGGATTCTCGGAACCTTACTTAAAATTCTATATCCTTTTGGAGATATTAAAGTATCCATTAGAGATATTCCTGAATGTCCTAATACCCTAGCTATAGTATCTAAATCTATAAGCTCTGTCGAATTTAATTTTTGAATTGCTTCATAAATATCATTATAATTAAGACTATCCTTGCAGTAATCCCTAATTAATAATATCCCATCTCTCTCAATATGACGTATTAATTCACTAAGTTGCATAGAAATCAATCTACCTTCATTTCCAAGTTCCAATATGTACATATTAATTTCTTCAACTATCCTCATTACCATTTCAGTTCTTTGAATCGCTGTTACTACATCAAACAAAGTTGTTAAATCTTGGAACTCTAGGAGGTTTAAGTTGTTTATTACACGATCTAACACAGCAACATATTTTTCTAAAGTCTGTATGGCTTGATTTGCTTTGCTTAATATAACACTACTCTCTCTTAAAACATATTTAATATCGCCTTTATACATAGTTATTATATTTCTTCTTTGAGAAATAGCAATTACTATTTTATTTGTCTGCCTTGCTACTCTATGCGCTGTTCTGTGTCTAGTTCCAGTTTCATATGTAGGGATTGATGGATCTGGTATTAATTGTGCATTGGCACAAATGATTTTCTTTAAATCTTCCGTTATTACTATTGCCCCATCCATTTTAGCTAATTCGTATACATAAGAAGGAGTATACTCTGAATTAATAGAAAATCCACCATCAACTATCTTCATAACTTCTTCATTATCACTAATTACAATTAGCCCACCAGTTTTTGCTCTTAATATATTTTCCAATCCTTCTCTAAGTTGAGTGCCAGGACACATTATTTTTAATATATCCTTTATTCCAGTTCCTTTTTCTATTCTCATAAATTCACCTCTTTTCATCTACTGTCTTTTATTATAAATATAAGGTAATTTTATAGTATATATCCTAAACTCTATTCTTAATAATACTATAATAATACTAATCTCTCAATGATATTTATTAATAAATTTATACCTGTATCTTTATACAAATTCATTAACCATATATATGATTTATTACCTCACTTAATGTTTTTAATTCTATTATTTGTATATTTTTGAAATTACGCTCATTTAGAGATGAATCCTTTGGCACATAAACCTTTTTGAATCCCATTCTTTCAAGTTCTTTCACTCTACTTTCTAGTGATGGTACTCTTTTTAGCTCTCCAGTTAATCCAACATCACCTATAAAAGCAATATTTGATCTTATTCCTTTCTGTTTAACAGAAGATACTATACTTATTATTACTGCTAAATTTATTCCTTGTTCTCTTATTTTTATTCCACCAGTTGTTTTTATTATTACATTTTTATCATAGAGATTAATTCCACCGCGTTGTTCTAAAATTGATATTAATGTATTAAGTTTATCTTTTCCTAAAGTTTCCCCAATACGCGTTGGGTAGGGCGTAAAGCTTTTTGAAACTAAGCTTTCTATTTCTGTTATTATAGATCTAGTTCCTTCTTTTATAACTGTCATTGCGCTTCCTGATACAATTTCATCTTCATCACGTTTAGTCATAAAAAATTCTGATGGATTATCTATTGATAATATTCCTCTATCACTCATTTCAAAAAATCCATTTTCAATTCCACCAAATCTATTTTTTGAACTAACTAAAACCCTTAAATTTTCTTCATTATCATCTTCTATTATTAATACTGTATCAACTAAATGTTCTAATGCCCTCAAGCCTGCCAATTCATCATTTTTAGTCATTTGACCAACTATTATAACTGCTCTAGGCCTTTTTTCATTCTTAGCAGTATGTAATAACGCATTTGCACATTCCATTGTTTGAGTTGGAGATCCTGCCCTTGCTGGTAAAGAATCTTCCATAGTAAATGTCTGAATACTATCAACAATTAATAGATCAGGGTCTATATCTACTACAGAGCCTAATACATTATCTAAACTATTTTCCTGTATAATCCAGATATTTTCATTAATGTTATTAAGTATTCTATCAGCTCGCTTTTTTATTTGTGTATCACTTTCTTCTCCTGATGCATAAATAACCTTTAACCCCTTTTTAGCTACTTCATTAGAAATTTCAAGTAATAATGTTGATTTTCCGGCCCCTGGTCTTGCAGTTATTATAGTTATTGAATCTTTTACTATTCCGCCTCCCATTACCCTGTCAAATTCATTTATTCCGGTTACAATTCTATCCTCTTTACTAGATACTACATCATTTAGTTTTTTTATCTTGTTATTAGAGCTTGCTTTTGAAGATGTAATTGTCTTTTTAATTTCTACTGTTTCTTCTTGCATAGTATTCCAACTACTACACATAGGACATTTACCTAACCATTTTATGCTTTCAAATCCACAATTAGAGCACTTATATAATGTTTTCTTTTTCATAAATTTCTCCTTTTGAAATTATAATTTCATTTCCATTTATACTTAGTAATTCTATCTTTTCTTTAATCCTTATAAATCCCAAAATAATACTTGTATTCTTAAAAATATATATTCTCCTATCTCTATATATTCAAAAATATAATTTTATATAAAAATTTTATCATATAAATCTGCTTTTAAACACATTTCAATGTCTAATAATTACGTATATATAATCTAATTATTGCAAATACTATAAAAAATTATTTATAAGGAGTGATACAGCTATGATAAATACAGATTACCTTAAAAATATTCCAGATCCTAAAAGAAATATTCTTCATGAGATATCAGATAAAAATTTAACTAATATTTCACCTAATTCTTGCTCCGAAAATGAATTTAGTAATCTATTATTAAACTCAAATCTTGAGCAATCTGATTTAATTAAATGACTATTAGCTTCTCCTATAAAAAGATTAGTAATAATTTAATTGATATAAGTTCGAGAGTATACTATAATTAGAATTAACAAATAACAATTATCATTTAAGGAGTTGATATTATGATTAAAGTTTACACTACTAATTCATGTCCTTGGTGTGTTAAAGTAAAAAATTATTTAAAATCACAAAATCTTGATTTTCAAGAATTTAACGTTCAAGAAGATATGTTAGCTAGAGAAGAAATGATAAATAAATCTCATCAAATGAGTGTTCCTGTTTTAGATATTAACGATACTATCATCATAGGATTTGATAAACCAGCTATTTTAGAAGCTATAAGTAAATAGTATTTAGATAAATCTATAATGAAATAGAGCATTAAATGGATTTTTATAATCTATTTAATGCTCTATTTCATTACTTATTTAATTGTATATCTATTGTCTTTTTATCAAATCCAACAATCACACAATCATTGATTTTTATGACCGGAACAGTTCTTTGTCCTGATATTCTATACACTTCTTCTCTATCTTCATGTTTATCAGCAACATTTATTTCTGTATAATTTACACCTTTTATATCAAAGTATTTTTTTGCTTTGATGCAATCAGGACACCATGAAGTGGAATAAATTTTTATCATCTGTTATTACTCCTTACTTAATATATATTTTTCTGCATTTAAAAGTGCTATTGTTCCATCTGATACTGCTGTAGTTATTTGCCTAAATTCCTTTTGCCTTACATCTCCAGCCGCATATACTCCTTCAATGTTCGTTCTCATTCCTTCATCAGTAATTATATATCCATATTCATTCAGCTTCAAATATTGTTTTACTAATTCAGTTTTAGGCTTTGTGCCTATATATCCAAATACAGCATCAATATTCATTTCTCTAATCTCATCACTTTTAGTATTCTTAAGGATTATTCTTTCTAATGTATTATCTCCTTGTAATTCTATTATATCTTCATTTAGCATAACTTCTATTTTAGGATGATTAAATACTGCTTCCATTTTAGTCTTTTCACCTTTAAAGTAATCATATCTTCTAATTAGATATACCTTTTCAGCAAATTTAGTTAAGAATATAGCTTCTTCTAATGCTGAATTTCCACCACCAACAACCGCTATTTTCTTTCCTTCATATATTGCGCCATCACATATTGCACAATAATGCACTCCATTACCAGAGAATTTATTTTCTTGTGGAACTGGAAGTTTTTTAGGAGATGCACCTGTTGCGATTATTACAGCTTTTGGCTTATATATATAAGTTTCCGTCTCAATTATCTTCTCATCATGTGAAAGTTTTATATCTTCTATAACATCAAATTCATCAATAACAGCTCCAAACTCTTCTGCTTGAGCCTGTAGTAAATCAGATAATTCACCACCAGTTATACTTTTAAATCCCGGATAATTTTCTATTATATAACTATTTCTGACTTGGCCACCTACAATTTTATCTTCCAATAACAGTGTATTAAGTTTAGCTCTTCCTGCATACATAGCTGCAGTAAGCCCTGCTGGTCCACCACCAATTATAATTAAATCTAACTCTTTTATTTCTTTATTCATATATCTCTCCTAACTTTTTTTATATTAGTTTATCTTATTTTATCACTTATTAGTATTTTCTGTACATACTAACCCATATTTATTTTTACCTAACTATTATTATTAAATACTCTAATTAAACTTTTAATTAAAAATCAAATATGGTTAGAAATTTTTATATTCTAACCATATTTTCATACTATTATAATCTGCTAAACACAAGTTTGTCTTCTGAATGATTAACTTTTAATTTATCACCTATTTTTATGTTTCCTTGCAATATTTCCTCACTCAATCTATCTTCTACTTCTTTAATAATAATTCTTCTTAACGGACGTGCACCATAATTAATGTCTATTCCCTTATTTAATAAGAATTCTTTACTATCTTCTTCAAAGTCTAAATAAATTTCTCTTTCTCTTAACCTATTTTTAATAGATCCAAGCATTAAATCTATAATTTTATCTAAATCTTTATTATTCAATTTGTGGAATACTATAGTATCATCTATTCTATTTAAGAATTCTGGCTTAAACTTCTGCTTTAACTCTTCTAAAATATTTTCCTTCATTTTTTCATATTCTGAATGCTCATCAGAAAAATTATTGAACCCTATAACTTTCTGTTTTTTTATACTATGTGCTCCTACATTTGAAGTCATGATAATAATAGTATTTTTAAAATCTACAACTTTTCCTTTTCCATCTGTAAGTCTTCCATCATCCATTATCTGAAGTAGTATGTTAAATATATCTGGATGTGCTTTTTCGATTTCATCTAATAGAACTACAGAGTATGGATTTCTTCTTACAGCTTCTGTTAATTGTCCACCATCTTCATGTCCTACATAGCCCGGAGGTGCTCCTATTAGCCTAGCTATAGCATGACTTTCCATATATTCTGACATATCGACTCTTATAATACTATTTTCATTTCCAAACATTACTTCTGCTAGAGCTTTTGATAATTCAGTTTTACCAACTCCAGTTGGTCCTAGGAAAATAAAACTTCCTATTGGCTTACTAGGATCCTTTATCCCTACTCTTGCTCTTCTAACCGCCCTAGCTATAGATTTAACAGCTTCATCCTGACCAATAACCCTTTTGTGTAAAATCTCCTCTAAATTTAATAATCTTTCACTTTCACTTTCTGTTAATTTCTCAACTGGAATTTTAGTCCATGAGGACACAACACTTGCTATACTTTCTGGCTTTACCACTAATACTTGTGATAGATTTTTATTATTCCAATCATATTTCATATCTTCTAATTTTTCTATAGTTTTTCTTTCTCTATCTCTTAAATCAGCCGCTTTTTCAAAGTCTTGAACTCTTACAGCCTTTTCTTTTTCTCTACTTATTTTATCGATTTCACTTTCGATTTCTTTTAATTCTGGTGGAGTAGTTAAATTTTGAATTCTAACCTTTGCAGCTCCCTCATCAATCAAGTCAATTGCCTTATCCGGCATGAATCTATCATTAATATATCTATCTGATAAATTGACAGCAGCTTCTAAAGCCTCATCAGTAATTCTCACATTATGGTGATCCTCATATTTTTCTCTCAATCCAAATAAAATCTGTAAAGTTTCTTCCTTAGATGGTTCTCTTACATTTACTGGCTGAAATCTTCTTTCTAATGCTGAATCTTTTTCAATATATTTTCTATACTCATCAATAGTAGTGGCTCCAATACATTGAATCTCACCACGTGCTAATGCTGGTTTTAATATATTAGATGCATCAATTGCTCCTTCTGCTCCGCCAGCACCTATTATTGTATGAATCTCATCAATAAATACAATAATATTTTTGTTTTTAATAATCTCATCCATAGTTTTCTTTAATCGTTCTTCAAATTCCCCCCTATATTTTGCCCCTGCTATCATGGAGGTTAAATCTAATGATATAACTCTCTTTTCCCTAAGAGCTTCTGGAATATCTCCCTGAACTATTTTTTGAGCTAATCCTTCAACTACTGCTGTTTTACCAACCCCAGGCTCCCCGATTAAGCATGGATTATTCTTTATCCTTCTGCATAATATTTCTAATAATCGTTGATTTTCAACTTCTCTACCTATAACTGGATCTAGCTCAACTTCTTTTGCTAACTCCGTAAGATCTCTTCCATATTTATCAAGCATAGGAGTTTTATCTCTTTTGCTTTTTTCAATCTCTCTATCAACTTTTTTATCATTATAATTTCCTGATAAAAATAACATTAAATCTTCCCTAATACCTGCAAAATTTAACTGAAGCGCCTTAAGAACGGTATATGCCATACCTTCCTGTTGATTTATCATTGCCATTAAAATATGTTCAGGACTAACATACTTATGATTTAATTTTTTAGCTTCTATCATTCCCTCATCTAAAAGTCTTTTTACCCTTGGTGTCTTTAAAATATATTCTAATTTTATATCTCCATAACCTATATATTTTTGAATCATTTTCTTTACATTTTCTAAATATATACCATATTTTTTTAATAGGTCATTTGAATATCCATTTTCTTTTATTATTCCAAGCAAGACATGTTCAGTACCAATATAGCCATGCCTAAAACTTTCCGATTCTTTTTCTGCTTCTAAAAATACAACCTGAGATCTCTCAGTTAATTTGCTATCTTCCATTCCGCTACTCCTCTCAACAAAAAAATATTTACATTAATATTCTTTTAACAATATTAGCTCTCTCATAGTTTATTTCTTTTGCATCTAATGCCCTTCCTATATAGCTTTCTATCGAACTATTTTTGATCATAATTAGCAATTGATTTATTCTATTTTTTTCTATATCTAACAAATTTATTTCTACTCCCAATCTAATATTAGATAATAATTCTATTGCTTCTCTTTCTTCTAAAAGAACAGCTGATTGAAGTATTGCATATGATCTATATATCTTATCTTCTAACTTATATCTATCTTTACTTAATAATATCTCTCTAGCCTTCTTCTCTTCTGATACTACATTTAAAACTATGCCCTTTAAGTTTCCTATTATTTCCTGTTCCTTTATTCCTAATGATTGTTTATTAGAAATCTCATATATATTTCCATATTGATCTGAATCACAACTATATAGACTTTGTATATTTACTCCTAGCTTATCAAGCATCTTAGATATCCTTGATATTTCATTATTCATAGTCAATGCTGGCAAGTGAATATTTACTGAAGCCCGAAGTCCTGTTCCAATATTTTTAGGAGATGCCATCAAATATCCCAAATTCTCATTAAATGCATATTCAAACCTTGACTCTATATTATCATCGATTATATTAGCATTATTAAGTGCTTCTTCAATATTTAGCCCTGCTGTTATACATCGTATCTTTATGTGTTCTTCTTCATTTATCATAATACTAAATGTTTCATTTTGATTTATTATAAATGCACTCGTATTTGAATTATTCAATAATTCATTACTAATTAAGCATTTTTCAATACATTCTTCATAATTTTTTTTATCATCTTCCCATATTTTATATAATGTTATTTCTCCATTATAAAATGAGTCTTTTAATGCTTTGTAGATTAATTCTGCATTTTCTCTTGCCTTTGAATAAACTAATTTATTGGGAAAAGGTACTAATTTAATATTTCTTGATAGTTGAACTTTGGTATTTAATACCACATCATCTTTATCAGCTAGACTATGAATCCAATTTTTCATTACACTTTTCCCCCTCTATAACAATACTTTTTAACATATTATCATCTATTATCTTCTTTTCTATCTTTAAAATACTGTCTCTTACAATTGCCGCCTCTTCATAATTTTCTTCTACTATTAATTTTTGAAGATTTTCTTTCAAATTCTTAAGCCTTTTCTTTTGAAATAATTCAATTTGATTTCTTTTAGGCACTTTTCCAGAATACTTAACAATATTTGTTGCATTTTTTACTAATGCTTCATTCGATTTAGAAAATTCTTCATAGCATTCTGAGCATCCTAATTTTCCAATTTTCTTGAATTCACTATATGTCATGCCACAATTAGGGCAAATCAATTCAACTTGCTCTAATAAACTATTACTCATATTGGATATCAAACCTGTTAATATTCCTTGAAATGGAAAATCGGCATCTTTATTTATAGAATTCAAAAATGGAATATCCGATATATTTTTAGCACAACTTTCACATAACCATATTTCTTGTTTTTGTCCATTCACAATCTTTACCAAATTTATTCTTGCTTCATTTTTTTTACATTTTTCACACAACATAATACACCCCACCTTTTAAGATAAAATCACCATAATCATTGCCTTTAAAATATCTGCTCTAACCTTATTTTTATTTTCTACCGAAATTAGGCTTCTATCATTTATTGCAATTTTCATTAATTCATACTGCTTTTTTTCAATAATTTCTGATTCAAGTAAGCTCTCCAATAAAGCACTAGCATTATGATAAGTAATTGTATCTCCAATACTTTGACTTATTAGTTGTCCCCTCATATTAGAACTACCATGACTTAATTGTTTAATAATTATATGTCCGCCGCCACCTCTTTTACTTTCAATTAAATAACCTTTTTCATAAGTAAATCTAGTTGTTAATACATAATTTATTTGAGATGGAGCACATCTAAATTGATCTGCTAATTCATTTCTTTGAATAAAAACTGTATCCTCTTTGTTATTATTAAACATCTCTTTTATAAAATCTTCTATTATATCTGAAAGTCTTGCCATAATATCACCTGCTTAAACCTTATTTATTAATTTTGTTCTTGACTTACTTTGACTTTATAATATTATACTATTTTTTTATATATTTTCAAACCCTACTCTTTATGACTAAATTTCATTGATTACTTTTAGTATTATTGGTTAATACTATAAATTAAATTCATATTAAAATGGAGGGTATAAATGCAAATTTTTTGGTACGGTCATTCCTGTTTTTTAATAAAAACTAATACCGGAAAGCGAATTTTAATGGAACCATTTGAAAGTAACATAGAATATAATATCAATTTTCCAAAATGTGATGTGACAACATTAAGTCATAATCATTTTAGCAATTCATATATTGATAAAGTGGGCATAAATACGAAATTATTAAATCATCATGGTACTTTTGATATGAATACTTTAAAAGTATATGGTATAACTACTTTTTGTGATAAACTTAAAGGTGCTAAAAGAGGAAAAAATATTATCTTTATATTTAAGATTGAAAATTATACTATATGCCATCTTGGAAACTTAGGGCATATACCAGATATTAATATTTTGGATAGATTGCAGGGTATAGACATTCTCTTTATCCCCATCAGTAGTCAATTCACTTTAGATCCTATTGAAGCTTCACACCTTTGTGATCTAATTCTACCAAAATATATAATTCCTATGAATTATAAAACACTAGATAGCTCTATTCCATTGAATGATTTAGAAAAATTCCTATTTTGTAATAAAAATATTTATAAAATTAATTCTTCTGTTTTAAATATAGATGATTTAAAATTAAAATCTCTCTGTAATATTATTTTAATGAATACATATAGCTAGTGTAATTCTATTTTTAAATTTTTTATCATCTACTTATATTTAATCTTTATAGATTATTGTTAAAAAATTGTCATTAATATAATAAAATAAGGATATCACTAAAAAGTGATATCCTTATTTTATTATATTACCCTATTATAACTTTTACAGCAATAAAACATAAAATCACATTGCTATTTTAAAGTAATACCATGTAATATTATTCTTGGCAAGGAGCCCCCACTGGGCAAACATTAGCACAATTTCCGCAATCTATGCAAGTATCTGCATCAATAACAAATTGAGTATCTCCTTGACTTATAGCACTTACTGGACATTCACTTGCGCATGCTCCACAGCTAACACATGAATCATTAATAACAAATGCCATATTAAAACACCTCCTAATAAATTATAGTAATTAACCAATTACATTCTATCACGTATTGTCCTCTTTTTAAAGTATTTTATTTACAATATAGGTGTTAATTTATTTACATACCCTATATAACTATATACCCTAAGTCTTCTATAGAATCTATAATTTTTTCTTCAGTTAAAAATGTCGAATTATATATTACAACTAATTCGTTTTTTGCTAATGATATTTGACTTGCAATTATTCCATTATACTTTTGAATTGCTTCTTGAATTGACTTCACATCTTTTTCAGATTCCATATTTAAAATCTTAATAGTAGATTTCACAACATATCCTCCTATTTTTCATTAATAAGATCTCTTATTAATTTTTTATCTTCTTCAGATTCTATTTCTAATTTTATATTTGATTCGTCTACCGTATCTTCATACTCTCCTGACACAAGTTCTATATCAGTTATCTTATACTCCTCAATCACTTCCTCATCACCTTTTTTTAATTTAACCTTAACAATCTCTTTTACTATTGAATTTCCAGTCACTTCACCATTTCCATATTCTGTTTTAACAATAGAGCCTACTTTAGGAAGTCTCTTTCTTATGTCCTCATATGTACTTTGCTCGTAGTTTAAGCAACACATAAGTCTTCCGCAAATCCCTGATATTTTAGTAGGATTAAGAGAAAGATTTTGCTCTTTTGCCATCTTTATTGATACAGACGCAAAGTCACCTAAAAAACTTGAACAACACATTGGCCTACCACATGGTCCAAGCCCACCTATCATTTTCGCTTCATCTCTAACTCCAATTTGTCTTAACTCAATTCTAGTCTTAAATATAGTAGCTAAATCCTTGACTAGTTCTCTAAAATCTACTCTTCCATCAGCAGTGAAGTAAAATATTACTTTATGATTATCAAATGTGTATTCTACATCTATTAATTTCATATTTAGCCCATGCTCTTCTATTTTCTTTAAGCAGATATTCAAAGCTTCTTCTTCTTTTTCTTTGTTTTCTTTATGTTTAAATATATCCTTATCATCAGCAATTCTTATAACACTTTTTAATGGAGATATTATATCCTCTTCTGATACTTCCCTAATCCCAATCACACACTCTCCAAATTCAATGCCTCTTGCTGTTTCTACAATTACATAATTACCTTTTTTTATATTAAAGTCTTCTGGACTAAAATAATATATTTTTCCTGCTTTTTTAAATCTTACACCTATAACTTTTATCATTAATTATACCTCCACAAATCCCATAAGCAAAACACTTACAGTCATTGAATAGTTTGAATTACTATTAAAATTTATTCTTGCCTCTTTTATGTATTCTAACATACTACTTAACTTTTTATAAGATATCTGCCTTGATATAATTTCTAATTTTTCTATCTTATCAAGATTAATAATTCTGTCTTTATTATTAATCTCTTTCAGTATTGATAAATCTCTAATATATAAAATCATTATATCTAATAAATCATATTTTTCATCCTTTAGATTATTTAATAACTCTTGATATTTAATAACTATATTTTTATTCTTGGCCAATATATCTTGAAATAAGTCTATGCATAAGTCTCTTAGTTGTTTTAACTTTTCATCTTGTATAAACCTATCGGCTTTACCAGGTATGCCCATGCTATAGGCTAATGCTGCTTGCTTTTCTTCTATAGACAAACCACTATAACATTCCTCTAAATATTCCAAAATCTCTTCTTTTGATAATGGTGTTAGTTTATATATTTGGCATCTAGATTGAATTGTTTCTAGGATTGTTTCTAGAGAATCACTTAGTAAAATTAAACTTACTCCTTCCGGTGGTTCTTCTATCGTCTTTAATAAAGCATTTTGAGCCTGTGCGGTCATCTTTTCACACCTATACATTATAATGACCTTTTTGTTTCCTTCATAAGGTTTCTTATTTACTTCTTCAATTATTGTTCTAACATCATCTACACCAAAAGAATTGGAAGAAGGATAATATTTTATAATATCTACACTATTAATATAATCAAGTCCCTTTAATATTTTACTAGCTAAATACTGAGCTATTATACTTTTTCCAATACCATCATTGCCT
The DNA here is from genome assembly GCA_015058475.1 of Clostridium butyricum. GTDB lineage: Bacteria > Bacillota > Clostridia > Clostridiales > Clostridiaceae > Clostridium > Clostridium butyricum_B. The sequence goes on from SVCF01000010.1 coordinate 82,724, forward strand.
ACAAGTAAATTTGCATGAGAAAATGAACCATTTATATTTCTTTTATTTATTGCTTCCTTAATTATTTCATGTCCAATTATCTTTCTCAACGCTTATCTCTCCTAGAATTATATTTTTATAAATTGATCTACATCAATTACAAATAAAGTGGCTCCTCCAACATTAATTTTCACTGGATATTGATGCATATATCCAGCTTCACTTCCATTTAAAGTAGTAGGAGCAACTAGTAGTTCTTTTCGCTGTTTACAAATCTTCTTTATAATTTCAACTACACTATCAACCTGATCTTCTTCTACTCCTGTCATTAATGTAGTATTACCTGATTTAAGGAATCCCCCTGTAGTTGCCAGCTTAGTAACTCTATAATTTTCATCTGTTAATGCTTCAATAACGTCTGATGCATCTTCATCTTGGACAATAGAAAGTATTAATTTCATATATTCTCCACCCTTTATCATATATTATTATATCTATTTTACCACAAATAGATATTTTTTATATATTTAACGCAACTTTTGTATCCAACTTAGATATTATTATATGTTTGATATCATTCACTATTTCAATTTTACTTCTATCAGCATTTATTTTAAATATTCTTTCCTTATTGTTAGAATATATTATGTTATATCCTTCTCTAACCTTCTCATGAAACTCTAACTCTTCTAAATCCAATCTATTAATTTCTCTATTATTATTTTTATTTATTCTTTCTAGTCCTAATTTAGGGTTAATATCAAAAAGTATTGATATATCTGGCATATATCCTTCTATAGCAAATTTATTAATTTCCATTACTTCATCCATTCCTAAATTTCTAGCATATCCTTGATATGCTAATGATGAATCTATAAATCTGTCACACAAAACTATAATACCACTTTCTAGAGCTGGGATTACTCTTTCAACTAGATGTTGTCTTCTAGCAGCAGCATAAAGCAATGCTTCTGTTTTACCATCCATCAATACATTTTTTCTATCCAATATAACTTGTCTTATGTCTTCCGATATTTTTATTCCTCCAGGTTCTCTAGTTTTTATACATTTAATCTTACTATCTATAAGCCAATTATATATTGAATCTATTGCTGTACTCTTTCCTGATCCTTCTCCACCTTCAAATACTATAAATAAACCTCTTTTCATAATCAACCTCACTAATTCTACTTTGAATTAAATAATATTCTCTTTATTAATTTTATATAATTTGTATATGATGGTTTCATCACATCAATATTAATGATCTCTTGCTCACATTCTTTACAGATATGTCTTTCATTTAATATTATACCATCACATCTGCTTGTACCACACATAAAACATTTTTTATTTAACTTTTTCATTTTAATACATAACCTCCTACCAAAATATTTTCTAAATTTAATAATAGACACTAATTTAATAATTGCTTTTTATAAATACATTAAGATTATTTCCAATACTGAACTTTTAATACAAATACATTTCTATAGTAATCGAATTAAGAAATATTTTTTTATAAGTTGGAAATACTACTATATAGAAAGTAAGAAAGGAGGTCTACATTAATGTGTTCTATATTAGATTTTTCTATCTAGAACTATAATTTTATGTAGCATGCAAAATTATGAAAGAAAAAATCACTTCCTTTTTAAATAATTGTAATAATGAAATTCACAATCTATGTTTATACCTATATAATAATCCTGAAATAAGTTATAAAGAGTATAATTCAAGTAAATATATTTGTAATTTACTAAATAAATATGACTTCAATATTAAAAAAGATTTTATGGATATTAATAATGCCTTTTTTGCACAAAAAGGTAATCATTATCCTAAGATATGTTATTTATGTGAATATGATGCAATAGAAGGAGAAGGCCATATTACTGGACATAATTTAACAACTACTATGTCAGTTGCTGCCTCACTAGCATTAGGAAGCATCATAAATGAAATTGGTGGATCAGTTATACTAATTGGATGTCCTGGAGAATATCTAGGTGGAACCAAAGGAATTATGGTCGAGCAAGGAGTTTTTGATGATATAGATGTAGTAATGGAAGCTCATCCTGATATTGAAACTTGTGAAAGTGGTTCTTCTTCCTCCATACTGCCAATTGCTGTTAGTTTCATAGGTGAAAAAAATCTTAATTTCTTAAATGATAAGCTATTTACTCCTTTAGATGGTGCTTTGTTAACTATCAATATATTAAACTCATTAAAAAAAGGGTTTCCTAAAGAGCTAGAGATAAATTATATAATTTCAGAAGGAGGCAATACACCTCTATTCACACCAAATAAAACTGAAATTAAGTTCTACATAAGATCTAAAAACAGTAAATTATCAGATTATGGAGATAAACTTTTAAAACAAATAATAACTTTTGTAACGAAAGTAACAGGCTTAGAAAATAATTTTTTCTTATATGAACAACCTAATAAAGAATTAGTCACTAATCGCACACTAAATAGATTATTTAGTCATAATCTAAAAGAAAATGGTATTATTAATATAAATTCTCCTAAAGATATTTATGCAGGATTGAGTATTGGTGATGTAAGTCAAAAAGTGCCCACAATACACCCATACATATCCATAATAGAGAATGATATTATAGAATACGGTAGCCAGGAGTTTGCTAATTTGACAATTTCTAATTATGCCTTAGATCAATGCATAATCGCAGCAAAATCCCTTGCCTATACTGGTATGGATTTAATTAATAACGAAAAGTTATTATTAGAAATAAAACAAGAATTCTTTTCTAAATCTAATTAAATAACAAAATCCCATCAAATATTGTATATTGATGGGATTTTATTAATATTAAAAATTGTTTACAAACACGCCTATAATAGTATAATTAATATAGCATGATTATTATTCATAAGGAGGGCTTTATTTGATTAAAATATATAAGAGTAATGGTGAAAATAATCCCGTTCTAAATACATTAGATAACATAGAAAATGGATGTTGGATTAATATAATAGCTCCTTCAGATGAAGAATTGATATTAATTTCAAAAAAGACAGGAGTCTCTCTAGATTTTCTTAATTCAGCACTTGATGATGAAGAAACTTCACGTATTGATTTTGAAGATGGAGCTTTACTTGTAATAGTAGATATCCCGTTTACTGAAATGGAAGATAACTCCTTAACATATGATACATATCCACTTGCAATAATACATACTGATAAGCAAATAATAACTGTTTGTTTAAAGAATAGTAAAATCTTATCTGACTTTACTAATCAAAAAATCAAGTCATTTTACACCTTTAAAAAATCACGTTTTATCTTACAAATTTTGAATAGAATATCAACATATTATTTAATATATTTAAGACAAATAGATAAAAAAAGTCTTATGATTGAAAAAAGACTTCACAAATCTATGAAAAATAGAGAGCTTATACAATTACATTCATTAGAAAAATCACTCGTTTATTTTTCTACTTCTCTAAAAGCTAATGAAATTACATTAGAAAAAATGTTAAAATTAGAATTAATGCAAAAATATGAAGAAGATAAGGATGTTTTAGAAGATGTTATCATAGAAAATAAGCAAGCAATAGAAATGACTGAAATATATAGTAATATCTTAGCTAGTACAATGGATTTCTTTGCTTCTGTAATATCTAATAATTTAAATATAGTCATGAAGATACTTGCGTCTCTTACAATATTAATGGCCATTCCAACAATAATGAGTGGAATCTTTGGTATGAATATAAAACTTCCATTATCAGGGAATCCAAATGCATTTCTAATTGTAACTTTACTAACTGCAGCTATATGTGCTATTGTCGCCTTTATATTATATAAAAAGGATATGTTTAATTAAAACATATCCTTTTTATTATACTTAAAATTGTATTTGTAAAATAAAAAAACCTTGAAAATTATTTCAAGGTTTTTTGGAGGCGCCACCCAGATTTGAACTGGGGATAAAGGTTTTGCAGACCTCTGCCTTACCACTTGGCTATAGCGCCATATATGGTGGCTCGAACTGGAATCGAACCAGTGACACGAGGATTTTCAGTCCTCTGCTCTACCGACTGAGCTATCGAGCCATTAACCTCGCAACGTCCTACTCTCCCACACAGTCTCCCATGCAGTACCATCGGCGCTGTAGACCTTAACTTTCCTGTTCGGAATGGATAGGAGTGTTACCTCTACGCCATCATTACGAGATTTGAAAGAATTTTATTCTTTCAAAATTGCATATAATAATGTATTTACAACCTAATATTGGTCAAGCCCTCGACCTA
>SVCF01000011.1:0-5787 GCA_015058475.1 Clostridium butyricum
ATAAATCTTTTGCGCAAATTTATGTTTTATACTATATATTATTTACCAGCTAACTTCTTATATCCTTCTAATCTAGCCTTAGCATCTGCATAAGTCTTTTCGAATAATGCATCTGCTGCTTCTGGGAATGCTTTAGCAAGTGAAGCGTATCTAACTTCTCCCATTAAGAATGACTTAAAGTCTTCTGTTGGTTCTTTAGAATCTAACACAAATGGATTCTTATCAGTTCCAACTAATGTTGGATTATATCTGTACATTTGCCAATATCCACAAGCAGTTGCTCTTCTAGCTTCTTCTTGGCTGTTACCCATACCAATCTTGATTCCGTGATTGATACATGGAGCATAACCAATTATTAGTGATGGTCCTTTATAAGCTTCAGCTTCTGCTATAGCTTTAAGTACTTGATTTCTATCAGCACCCATATTAACTTGTGCTACATATACATAGCCATAAGTCATAGCCATCATACCAAGATCTTTCTTCTTAGTCTTCTTACCAGATGCAGCAAATTTAGCTATTGCAGCAGTTGGTGTAGATTTAGAAGATTGACCACCTGTATTTGAGTAAACTTCTGTATCAAATACAAATACATTTACATCTTCGCCTGAAGCAAGAACGTGGTCAACACCGCCATATCCGATATCATAAGCCCAACCGTCTCCTCCGAAGATCCATTGAGATCTCTTAACGAAGTAATCTTTTTGTTCTAATATAGACTTAGCTGCTTCAGTTCCTGACTTTTCAAGTGCAGCTACAAGTGCATCAGCTCTATCTCTAGTTCCAGCACCTTCATCTATATTATCTAACCAATCTTGAAGTTCAGCCTTAGCTGGATCTCCTGCTTCTATAGCAGCTTTTGCTTTTTCAGCAATTTCTTCTCTTATAGCTTTAACTCCAAGGAACATACCTAATCCATATTCAGCATTATCTTCGAATAATGAGTTAGCCCAAGCTGGTCCATGACCTTCTTTGTTCTTAGTATATGGAGTTGAAGGAGCAGATCCTCCCCAAATTGATGAACATCCTGTTGCATTAGCAATCATCATTCTGTCACCAAATAATTGAGTTATAAGTTTAGCATATGGAGTTTCTCCACAACCAGCACATGCACCTGAGAATTCAAGTAATGGTTGTTCAAATTGGCTTCCTTTAACTGTATTCTTATTCATTGGGTTCTTCTTAGCTGTAACATCATTTACTAAGTAATCCCATGGTTCCATTTGATTATGTTGTGATGCTTGTGGTTTCATAACTAATGCTTTTCCAGGAGCCGGACAAATTTGAGCACAGTTTCCACAACCAGTACAATCAAGTGGTGTTATACCCATAGCATAATATAATTTTTCTTCGCTCTTTAATGCTTTTGCATCAACTATCTTAGTATCAGCTGGTGCAGCAGCTTTTTCTGCTTCATTAAGTAAGAATGGTCTGATAACAGCATGTGGACATACTATTGCACATTGGTTACATTGAATACATTTAGATGAATCCCATTCTGGAACATTAACTGCAATTCCTCTCTTTTCGAAAGCTGCAGTACCAGCTTCAAATGTACCATCTTCCATTCCAGTAAATGTAGAAACAGGAAGATTGTCTCCTTCTAATCTATTCATTGGAATAACTATATCTTTAACGAACTTAGTTGCATGTTTGATTGGAGCAGCTTCTTCGTCTTTAGCATCTTTCCATGAATCTGGAATATTAACTGCAACGATTGATTCAATTCCTTTATCAATAGCTGCATTGTTCATATCAACAATATTTTGACCCTTCTTGCCATAAGAAGTTACAACAGCGTCTTTTAAGTATTTAACAGCGTCTTCTATTGGAATAATGTTAGCTAACTTGAAGAATGCAGATTGCATTATCATGTTAATTCTTCCACCTAGTCCAATTTCTTGAGCTATCTTAACAGCATTCAAAGTATAGAACTTAATATTGTTGTTAGCAATAAATCTCTTATATGATGCTGGTAATTCTCTTTCTAAATCATCTGCATCCCAAATAGTGTTTAATAGGAATGTAGAACCTGCTTTTAATCCATCTAATACATTATATTTATGAACATATGATTGATTAGAACAAGATACAAAATCTGCTTTATTAATTAAGTATGGTGACTTGATTTCTTTCTTACCAAATCTTAAGTGAGATACTGTGATACCACCTGATTTCTTAGAATCATAGAAGAAGTATCCTTGAGCATACATGTCTGTATGGTCTCCAATGATTTTGATTGCACTCTTGTTAGCACCAACAGTACCATCTGATCCAAGACCCCAGAATTTACATGCTGTAGTTCCTTCTGGTGTAGCATCTATATCTTCAGTTACTTCAAGTGAAGTATTTGTAACATCATCAACTATACCTAAAGTAAATCCATTCTTTGGTTCTTCTTTTTCAAGATTAGCATATACTGCTGCAATATGACCTGGATTTGGATCTTTTGAACCTAAACCAAATCTACCACCAACAACTACTGGGGCATCAGCTTTACCATAGAATGCATTTCTTACATCTAAGTATAATGGTTCACCAGCTGAACCTGGTTCTTTAGTTTTATCTAATACTGCAATCTTCTTAACAGTTTTTGGAATAGCAGCTAATAGTCTTTCATTTGAGAATGGTCTAAATAATCTTACTTTAACAACACCGACTTTATGTCCGTTTGCATTTAAGTAATCTACAGTTTCTTCACAAACATCAGTTACAGAACCCATAGCTACGATAACTTTATCTGCATCTTTAGCACCATAGTAATCGAAGCAGTGATATTCTCTTCCTGTTAATTTAGTTATTTCAGCCATGTATCCTTCAACAACTTCTGGAAGTTCATTGTAGAATTTATTAACTGATTCTCTTTCTTGGAAATATATATCTGCATTTTGTGCAGTTCCTCTTGTTACTGGGTTATTTGGATTTAATGCTTTAGCTTTGAAAGCTTTAACAGCATCCCAATCTAATAATTTTGCTAATTCATCATATTCAAGTACTTCAATCTTTTGAATTTCATGAGAAGTTCTAAATCCATCGAAGAAGTTACAGAATGGAATACTTGCTTTAATAGCTGATAAGTGAGCTACAGCTGATAAATCCATTACTTCTTGAACTGAACCTTCAGCAAGCATAGCAAAACCAGTTTGTCTTGCTGCCATAACATCTTGGTGGTCACCAAAGATATTTAATGAAGATGTAGCTAATGCTCTAGCTGATACATGGAATACTCCTGGTAACATTTCACCAGCTATTTTATACATGTTTGGTATCATTAATAATAAACCTTGTGAAGCAGTATAAGTTGTTGTTAATGCTCCAGCTTGTAAAGATCCATGAACTGCACCAGCTGCTCCAGCTTCTGATTGCATTTCCATTACTTTAACAGGTTGTCCAAATATGTTCTTTCTTCCTTGAGCTACCCATTCATCAACATGTTCTGCCATTGGTGATGATGGAGTGATTGGGTATATTGCAGTAACTTCTGTAAATGCATAAGAAATGTGAGCTGCTGCAGTATTACCGTCCATTGTTTTCATTTTTCTCATCGCGTTGACCCCTCTTTCATTTGGTAAAATTCAAATTAGAATAATTTAAATTTTTATAAGCAAGTCACAAAATGACCAACTAATAAACACACCTTAAATTTAATTTTTATTTATAATATAAAATTATATTCTCTAGAATGAATTAAATTCTGTTTAGCTTATTTTTTTACATTCTTTAAATATACTAAACTATACATTAATCCTATCTCAGTGCACAACTTCTGAGAGCATAACAGATTAAAATACCCATAATACATATAAATATAATTTTAAATTATAAATCTCATGTTTGTTATCATATTTTGTTAAATAATTAACTTGCACACACAAAATTTAATAACCTACTCCTTTATTATATCTCACATAATTTTTTTTTCAAGATTAGATTGCATAAAATGGACTAATTTATATAATAATTATATTTTTTTGTAGTCATTATTTTTTTATACTTTCAAGTAAAATTTTAACTATATTCTCTACTCCATTTTGCATTTGGCTATTTTCCATATTTTTTATAAGAGTATTCTTTTCTTTTTTCAACTCTTGTATTTTATCTAAAAATACATTGTTATTTAATTCCTCTTCTTCTACCATTAATGCATATCCTTCTTTTAGAAAAGACTTAGCATTTAAAATTTGATCTCCTCTACTTGCTTTTTTAGACAGAGGTATTAGTAATGTTGGCTTTTTTAATGTTAAAAATTCAAAAATTGAATTTGCACCAGCTCTCGAAATTATATAATCTGCACATGCCATTAGATGTGGTAATTCTTCATTCACATATTCAAATTGTCTATATCCAGATTTATTTAATAATTTTTTTTCTACATTACCTTTTCCACAAATATGAATAACATTAAATTCTTTTAATAATACATCAATATTATTTCTAATTAAATCATTAATTACTTTTGACCCGGTACTTCCACCCATAATAAAGATAATTTCCTTGTTATTGTTGAAAGTACATATTTTTATACCTTTCTCTTTCTTTCCATCTAGTATTTCTTTTCTTATTGGACTTCCTGTCAAAATACCTTTATTATCTTTAATGTATTTAAGGCTTTCTCTAAAAGTTACACAAAGTTTATCACAAAAAGGTGCAGATAATTTATTTGCAAGACCTGGTGTCATATCAGATTCATGAGCAACAATAGGTATTTTTTTTAAATGTGCTGCAATTACAACTGGAACTGCTACAAAACCACCTTTTGAAAATATAACATCTGGTTTTTCTTTAGATAATATTTTATTTGCATCGATTACTCCCTTTAAAACTTTAAATGGATCTGTAAAATTCTTAAAATCAAAATATCTTCTTAATTTCCCACTACTTATTCCAAAATACGGTATATTATTTTCTTCTATTATGGTCTTTTCTATTCCATCTAGGCTTCCAATATATTTTATTTCAAAATTTTTTTCTTTTAATTTAGGTATTAATGCTAAATTTGGTGTCACATGACCTGCTGTTCCTCCACCTGTCATTATTATCTTATATTTATTCAAAAATATCATCCTTTCTATGAATGTTAAAGTTGTCCTTTATTACCTTCAATTTTATAATATAAATTTTATTTTTCTACACAACCTATGACTGTAAACAAAAGGAGGTTGATGATAATGAGTAATAATAGTAATCAAAATTTAGTTCCTGAAGCAAAACAAGGTTTAGCAAATTTCAAAAATGAAGTGGCAGGTCAAATGGGTGTTCAATTCACAGACTACAATGGAAATTTAACTTCAAAGCAATGTGGTAGCGTTGGTGGCGAAATGGTTAAAAGAATGGTAGAACAATACGAAAAAGGACTATAATATCCCATTTCAAAAACTAATCATTAATTAACTATCACAATGAAAGAGGTTGTTGCAATAATGCTACAACCTCTTTTAGGTTGCATTATAAATTGGAATTTGTCTTTTAATGATCAATTATCCATGATCAATTTTCAATGAAGGATGAAAACTTTTAGTTTTTCCAATATTATAGTATTGCATCTATATTTTCCAAGGAAAATATAATTCGCCTAAGGCGGATGTTATGGCTAAAAGCCATAATAATGCAATAATATAATTAAAAGTCAAAGACTTTTTTCCTTCATTGATCATTGAGCATTTGATAAACAAATTCTAGTTTGTGTCCCAACTCTTTTTTATTTTTAATATCTATTCCATCAAACCCGCATAAAATAAGCATATTCTTATATTCTTATATTCTTATATTCTTATATTCTTATATTCT
>SVCF01000011.1:5887-80213 GCA_015058475.1 Clostridium butyricum
TCTATTCCATCAAACCCGCATAAAATAAGCATATTCTTATATTCTTATATTCTTATATTCTTATATTCTTATATTCTTATATTCTTATATTCTGCGTATTTTAATTTATAAAATATATCTATGCAAGCATTTATTTTTTTAAGTTCCGAATTGTGGCATAGCAACTCTTTGGCATATAATGCTTGGTGAGGTACGAGCCTAGCAGTATAGCCTATCTTCATCTACTGATGAAGATGTTTCCTTTATAGGTGAAATGATTCGTATTGCAGCATAGCTGCTCTTTTTATAGGTGTTTATCTATAATTTTGTATGACAACTTGTATACTGACATTACCATTATATTCATTTACACTAGGATAGAATACAAAATCTAATTTTACATCATTAAAAATTCCATCATACAATTTTGCCAGTTCTTCATTATTGTACTTTTCACAAACTGTTTCCTCAAATTCTTCTATATCACCAAAATATATTCCATCAAATATTTTATCTAATCTACTTTTTAATTTCAATTTTAATACATTTCTATTCTTGCCTAATATTTGTGCTTTAATAACATTAACATCTTTAACACCAAATAAAACTTTTTCATTTCCTTTTCCGAATGGTTCAAGTTTTTCTAAATCATCAATTACTTTAAAATTTATTTCATCTAGAGGAAGCACACAATCTATCTTAATCTTTTTTATTAAATCTTCATTTTTCAGACTAGTATTTTCATTTAATCTTTCTCTAAGTCTATCAATATTCTCTTCTGTAATAGACAATCCTGCTGCCATTGGATGTCCTCCAAACTTCTCTAATAAATCTTTGCATTCTAGTAATTCTTCAAACATATTATATTCTTCTATTGATCTTCCCGATCCCTTTACATATTCTTCACCTTTTGTGAGAATCAATGTGGGTGCATTATACTTTTCTCTTATTCTTCCTGCAATTATTCCTGCTAAACTTTCATGTATATGTGGCAAGTATATTACTAATACTTTGTCATTTACCAGATCAGTTCCTTCAACAATTTCTATCGCTTCTTCTACCCCTTTCATTGTCATATCTTTTCTTTCAGTATTTAGCTTCACTAATTCTTTAGCTAAGTATACAGCTTCTTCTTCATTGTCTGATAACAATAGTCTTAGCCCTTTTTTTGCATTATCTAATCTGCCTGATGCATTTATACATGGACCTATTATAAATCCCAAATGATATACTGATATATTCTTGTCTTGTATTTCATTTTCTCTAATTAATTCTCCTAGTCCTAAATTAGTAGTATTATTTATTTTTTCTAATCCATTTTTAACAAAAATTCTGTTTTCATCAACTAAATCAACAACATCACACACTGTTGCTATTGCTAAAAATTCTATTAATTTATAGCATTCTTCTTTATCTATATTAAACTCTTCATATAAAACTTCTATAAGCTTAAATGCAACCCCAGCTCCACACAAGCTTTTAAATTTGTAATTACATTCTGCTTGTTTAGGATTTAATATTGCATCTGCATCTGAACGAATAAATATTCGATTATTATTTTCATCTTCAATAAATGGTACATCATGATGGTCTGTAACAATTACAGTTAATCCGAGTCCCTTAGCAAACTTTATTTGTTCTATAGCTGAAATACCATTATCACAAGTTAAAATAGTATCTACGCCTTCTTCTTTTGCTATCTTAATTATATTTTCATTTATTCCATATCCATCTTTTATTCTATCTGGAATTTCATAATCAACATTTGCATTGCATTTTTTTAATGCCGTATATAACATATACGTACTAATAACTCCATCCACATCATAATCACCAATGATTCTTATTTTTTCTTTATTAAGTATCTTATCTTTTAAGATTTTTATAGCTAATTCTAAATCCTTCATTTCTCTAGGATCATGTAAGTTAGTCAATTCTGGTGTAACATAACTTTTTATAACTTCATCTTCAACTATATCTCTATTAATTATAATTCTACTCATCAATTCAGAAATTCCATACTTTAATGACATAGCTTTATAATCGGCTCTTTTATTTTTTATGAACCATCTTTCTTTCATCATCAACTGTCACCCTTCCTTAATACACAACCCATCTTTTATAATTCACAAAGCATAATTAAATCCCCTTTCGGGGATTTAATCTTTATTTTATTTTTCAATTAAAAGCTTGAATTCTTAAATATTTATAAACATTTTATATAACATTCCTGATGATATGCTGTTAACTTTATCTTCATATCCTAAAATTTCCAATAATTTATATGCAAATGTCATTGTTGTAGCTGGACCTCTACTTGTTATTATATTACCATCTACTACAACTGCTGCTTCAGAATATTCACAATTTGGCAATTCATCCTCATATCCTGGATAAGATGTAATTTCTCTATCTTCAGTTAATCCTGCTTTTCCTAAAACTATAGGTGCTGCACAAATCGCCCCTATTAATTTCCCTTCTTTATTTTGTTTTTTAACAAATTTAATTACTCTTTCATCATCTCTTAAATTAGTTGCACCTGGAATACCTCCTGGAAGAACAACTAAATCATATTCCATATTCTCATCAAATATTTTATCACATTTTATAGTTACATTATGAGAAGATGTTACATATTCTTTATCTATAGACACTAAGTCACAAGTTACATTTGCTCTTCTCATTATATCTGATACTGTTAATGCTTCCACTTCTTCAAAACCATCTGCCAATAATATACATACTGTTTTCATATGTATTACCTCCTAAAATTCAAATAATGAGGACATTCTATATACTACTTTAGAACATCCTCATCCACTAACTTTTTATTATATTATACATTGTATAGTTCTAGTTATCAATTTTTAATTACAATCTGTTATTAATTTTCAACACTAATAGTTTTAATTTCATCACCAAGTGCAAGCATAACTATATTATTTCCTCTACCAGCCCTATTTTGTAGCCTAATTTCTTTAATATTTACACTTTCTTTCACTTTAGAATTAGTTACTAATACAATAGTATTACCACCACATTTTATATAATCACTAGTAAACTTACCAAATAACACCTCATCATTATCTCTAAGACTTATTCCTGTGACCCCTGCTGCAATTTTTCCCATTGCATTAACATTTTCTACTGGAAATCTTATAGCCATTCCTTTCTTTGTTATCATGACCAAATGACCTAATTTTACTTTATTTATATCCACAGCTACAACTTCATCATCTTCAAATTTAAATTTATAGCAAAGTTGCTTTAATGAATCTCCCTTAAATTCTTTTATAATAGTTTTTTTGACTAATCCTTTTTTAGTAAAGAAATATGCTGCCATGTCTTCTTCATATGAATTAATTGACATTAATGTAACAATCTTTTCTTTCTTTTCTAATTTTCCTATAAAAGTTTCTATTGATATTTCTTCTGAAAGTAACTTTTTCATTAAAAACACCGATACTTTATACAAGTTCCCAATATTGGTGAATACCATAAGTTCACTTAAAGAATTTGTACTTACTTTAAGAGGATCTTCTTTTATCGTCTTATATGATTTTAATATTCCCTTTTCATTTATGCCTATATTCAGTTCAAAATATTCAACACCTTCTACTGATTCAGTACTTACTACCTCATCATTATCAGGCAAATTAAATAGTTGAATTGGAAGTATATTTCTTCCTGCTTCCTCTATTTGTGGTACTGGAAGTGTAAATTCTAATCCAAGTTTTGTATTTATTTTTAAATTATTTTCTTCTTCTTTAAGTTCCTTAACAATAACACTTATAAGTTCATCTTTTTCCTTAAGCTTTAATGCTTGAAGTTTAGTATATGTTGTTTGGAATTTATCTAATGAACTTATTTTAATTCCACCTCTACTTGTCATAAATCTAAATGCTTTATCTGGATTTAGGTTATCTATAGCTATTGCACCAATTATTCTTTCATCTTCAAGGTTTAAGGATTTTATTATTTCATCTAGACGTTCACCTTTCTCTTTCCATTTCATTTCTGGAATATTAATGCCTTTTGTTTGATACATAAATCCTTTATTCGTAAATACCATCAATGTATCTTTAGTATTAGCACTTAGTAGATATTTTAGCGAATCGCCTTCTCTATACTCAATATCTTCTGGATTAGAATTTGATCTATTATAATTTTTAAGAGGAATTCTCTTTATAAATCCATCAGAAGATATAGTAATCATGACTTCTTCAACAACTATTAATTCTTCTAAATCAATCTTGCTTATTGTATCATCATAAATTATTTCAGTTCTTCTTTCATCTCCATATTTATCAGCAACTTCTTGTAACTCTTTTTTTATTACTTTAAGTAGTTCCTTTTCACTAGAAAGAATTTTCTCTAACCTCTTAATTGTTTTTTCAAGTTCAGCATATTCTTTTTCAAATGCGGTTATTTCAAGACCTGTTAATCTATAAAGCATAAGTTCTAATATTGCTTGAGCTTGTATTTCAGTGAATCCAAATTTACTCATTAAATTATCTGACGCACCTTTTTTTGATTTAGATGCTCGTATCGTTGCTATTACTTGATCCAAGATATTTATAGCTTTGATAAATCCTTCAACTATGTGGTGTCTTTTCTTAGCCGCTTCTAATTCTTTAACAGTTCTTTTTGTGATTACATCTTTTTGATGCTCTACATAATATTTAATAATAGCCTTTAAACTCATAGTTTCTGGCTTACCATTTGCAAGTGCAACCATATTAAAGCTTATATTACATTGAAGATCTGTTTTCTTAAATAGATATTTTAATACTTTATCTGCCGTATCTTCATCTGTACTCTTCTTAAATTCAATTACTGCTCTTATTCCATTTCTATCAGATTCATCTCTAATATCTGTAATTGATTCTAATGCCTTCGAATGTCTTTTATCCCCTGTCATTTCTGAAATAGTTTGAAGAAGCTTTGATTTATTTCTCTTATATGGAAACTCTGTAATAACTATTCCTATTCTTCCATTTTCGAGCTTTTCAATTGAGGTCTTTGCTCTATAAGCTACCTTTCCCTCACCAGTTTCATAAGCAGATAACAGTGACTTTTCTCCTATCAGTATTCCTCCTGTAGGCAAATCAGGACCCTTAATATGTTTCATTAGATCTTTAGTGGTTATTTCATTATTATCAATATAAGCAAGAACCCCACTTGTTACTTCTTTTAAATTATGTGGAGGTATATTAGTTGCAAGTCCTACCGCTATTCCAAAAGTACCATTAACTAAAAGGTTAGGATATCTGCTTGGTAGCACTTTAGGCTCCATTTCACTATCCGAATAGTTTGGAATCATTTCAACAGTTCCCTTATCAATATCTTTTAACATTTCCAGGGCAATAGGTGAAAGTCTTGCTTCTGTATATCTCATCGCAGCCGCACCATCACCATCTATAGATCCCCAGTTACCATGTCCTTCAATAAGAGGTGCTCTAGTTGAGAAGTCCTGTGCTAATATTACCATAGCTTCATATACAGATGAATCACCATGTGGATGATATTTACCTAATATGTCTCCTACTATTCTAGCTGATTTATAATATGGCCTATCTGGAAATGCTCTTAACATATAGGCACCATATAAAATCCTTCTATGTACTGGCTTTAAACCATCCCTTACATCCGGAAGAGCTCTATCCTTAGCTACTTCAATCGCATATGGTAAATAGTTGTCTGGCATTGCCTCTTCTAGTGGAACACCAAGTATATTTTTGTCTCTTGGAATGAGTATATCTGTTTTCTTTGCCATAAAATCGTCCTTTCTCAATTCACAATTCAAAATTTACAGATTATAGTATTTATGTCTATACTGTAAATAATTTCCGAAAGAGAAATCCCTTAACGGGATTTCATTTAGAATTGTACATTTCAATTATTAAAATTCTCCATACTTATACATATAGTTTTTTCTAGGTTCAACAATATCTCCCATAAGTAATGAAATCATTTTTTCAGCTTTAGCTGCATCCTCTATCTTAACTTGAAGAAGAGTTCTGCTTTCTGGATTTAATGTAGTATCCCATAATTGATCTGGATTCATCTCTCCAAGTCCTTTATATCTTTGAATTAAAGCACCTTTTCCAACTTCTTTTTTTACATCTTCAAGTTGCTCATCACTGTATGCGTATTTAACAACTGATTTCCCCTTACTTTCTTTATATACCTTATATAATGGTGGTTGTGCCAAATATAAATGTCCATTAGTAATTAATGGTCTCATGTATCTATATATATATGTCATCCATAATGTTCTAATATGATACCCATCAACATCAGCATCACTCATTATTATTATTTTGTCATACTTTAGATCTTCTTCTTTATAATTATCTAACGTTCCTGTTCCAACTGCTGTATTAAATATTTTTAATTCTTCTGAAGCTAATACATTTTCAATCTTTTGTTTTTCAGTATTCATTATTTTACCCTTTGAAGGCATTATTGTTTGGAATCTTCTATCTCTAGCTTGCTTAGCTGATCCACCAGCAGAATCTCCTTCAACTACTATAAACTCATTTACATTTCTATCTTTCAATGTACATACTGCAACTTTTCCTGCAAGCGGTGCCGCTCCTTTTCCTATTTTTTTCTTTTCAGCTTCATTTATCTTCTTTATTTTATCTCTTCTTTTAGCAGCTTCTAATGCATTATTTATTATTGTTGTTGCTAACGGCTTATTGTCCTCTATCCATTCTCCAAATTTAGTGTAAACCAAATCATTCATCATTGTATAAGCTTCATTATTTCCAAGTTTTGTCTTAGTTTGTCCTTCAAAAACAGGAGTAGTTATTTTTATTCTAACTATTGCAGTCATACCTTCTCTTAAGTCATCACCTTCAAATTCTTTATCCTTTTCCTTTATTAGCCCTAACTTTCTTGCCCACTCTTTAAAAGCTCTTGTCATACCTGTCTTAAAACCTGTTTCATGTGTTCCAGCTTCTGTTGTTGGGATGTTATTTACATAACTTGCAATGTATTCTGTTGTTGAATCTGTAAACTGCATACATACTTCACCATACATTTGAATATTATTTACAGTTCTTTCGCCATCAAAAATAATTGGTTTTTCATGTATAGGTATTTTACTTTCATTCAAATAATTTATAAAATCTAAAAGACCATTTTCTGAATAATATTCTTTACTATTTTCATGACCTTTCCTTTTATCTATTAGCTCTAATCTTATTCCTTTATTTTGAAAGGCAAGTTCTTGTAACCTTTCATCTATTATGTCAAATTTAAAATCTGTAGTTGAAAAAATTTCACTATCAGGTTTAAAAGTAACGTGTGTACCAGTTTTTTTTGTTTTTCCAATTACCTCAAGCTTAGTAACAGGAGTTCCTGGCATATCTCTATCTAGTTCTTTGTCATATGCATATTCAAATCTTTGTCTATATATATTTCCTTTTTGATGCACTTCAACTTCAAGATATTTTGATAATGCATTTACAACTGCAGCACCTACACCATGCAAACCACCTGAAGTCTTATAACTTTTATTATCAAATTTTCCACCAGTATGTAGTTCTGTAAACACCATTTCTACTCCTGATTTCTTTTTTAAAGGATGAATTCCTGTAGGTATTCCTCTACCATTATCTAAAATAGTAATGCTCTTATCTTCATTTATAATTATTGTAACTTTATCGCCAAATCCATTTGATATTTCATCTATGGAATTATCAATTATTTCCCAAATACAATGATGTAATCCCTTACTTCCAGTCGAGCCTATGTACATACCTGGTCTAACTCTAACTGGTTCCAACTTTTCAAGAGATCTTAAATCCGTCACATCATATGAATTAACATTTTTTGATTCCATCTTATTCCTCCGATTATATAGTTAATAGCCTTGCTAATTTTTATTTTTCACACTTGTAATATTTCCCTAATACATTCTACCTTACATGGTATAAATTGTACACATCTAAAAAGAGCAGCTATGCTGCAACTCGAATCTTTTTAATAAAGGAAACATCTTCATCTGTGGGTGAAGATGGGTTATACTATTAGGCTTGTGCCTCCCCAAGCATTATATGCCAATGAAACATCTTCATCAGCAGATGAATACGGAATATAATACTAGGTTCGTATATTCCCAAATATTACATGCCAAAGAGCACATATATTATAATATGAATATTTTCCCCACAAAAATAGCACAACGCACAATAAGATTTTTTTATCTACAAATGACTATGTTACTATAATTAAGAGCTTAACTCTCTAGTAACTTTCACTTTAAAAAGATAGCACTATTACTTAATCATTGTCAATTTAATTAATTAAACTATTCTTTTAAAATAGCTATAAAATTATATATAATCACTATATAATTTAAGTTTCTCTTCATTTTAAGAAAAAATTCATATTTTTTAATACACAAAGAAAACAGGCAGTTAATTCAACTGCCTGCGTATTTAAAATTAAACATCGCATATTTCTATTTTTCTAACATGCTTTGTATGGCTCCATTCTTTATTATTCTTATTTAATATACCTTGAATAGTTATTGGTATCCAAGTTAATGTATATAATCCATATAATAAAAATCTAAAGAACAATATTAAATTTTTCTTGCCTAAGAATACCCAAGTCATAATTAAAAATGCCAAGTTATATAAAATAGTAATTCCACCAATAAATAAGAGATGAACATCTCCAATATTTTTTGAAAGATATGGAACTATAAATACGTTACTTGAATATAGAACCATCATAACTAAAAATCCTTTAGTTACCTTCTTATCAAAGGCTAGAACTAATGGTGTTAATAAAAATTGAATTGCCGCAAATACCTTCCATCCAATATCACTAAATAAATAGCTCATTATAAATATGTTTAACCCCTCAGTATTTGCTTGTAATATTGTAAGAAGTGCAGAAACACCTAGTAATAATGTTATAAATGGTTGTAATACATATAATGCACAATCAAACATATAGAATTTTCTTTCTACAATAGATTTCTTAAGTAGTTTAAAAAAATATCTTGATGCCACATCTGTAAAACCTTGCATCCATCTTTTTCTTTGATTCCATGATTGAGCTAACTTTAATGGTTTCTCATCATATATTATTGCATCATGAGCCCAACCTACTTTTTCACCATTTAATACAAGTTTACATGTAAATTCTAAATCTTCTGTTAAACATGTAGCTCCCCAGCCTAATTCTTTCAATGTATTAGTCTCAATTGCAAATCCAGTACCACCAATTTGATTTGAAAGACCTACATTAGCTCTAGCTAATTGGAACATTCTATTTTGTGTCCAAAATGCTATTGAATATGCTGTTGCAATCCATGAATCATTTGGATTTTTGCTATCTATATAACCTTGTACAACTTTATATCCTTCTTGCATTTTTGAATTTATTTCTTTAAGGAAGTTTTTATGTACTAGATTGTCTGCATCAAAAATAGCAATAGCATCATATTGCTTTTCCATCTTAAATAATTTATCAAACATCCATTCTAATGCATATCCTTTACCTCTTTTGTCGCTTACATTTCTTTCACAGACATTTACATTGTACTCTCTAGCTATATTAGCTGTATTATCGGTACAATTATCTGCAATAACAAAGATATCATACATTTCTTTTGGATAATCGAGCTTTAACATACTTTCAATTAAATTTCCCACAACAACTTCTTCATTATGTGCTGCAATTATTAACGCAAATTTATTTTTAGGTTTATAATTTTTCTTATCTTTTTTCCTAACAAACCCACATAAGCCTAAAACTAAATAATAGCAGGTTAAACCAAATACAAAAAGTTGAAAAAATGTTGTTATGGTGAAAATATATTTTCCCATGCATTTCACTCCCAATGTTAAGCAAAAAATTGCTTATTATTTTATAGATACATTATTCTCCTATTAATGATATTTCAATAGCTACAAAAAATCAACAGTTAATTCTTAAGATAAAATTAATATTTCCCAAATATTTTATAATTATATACTTTTTTAGTTTTCCTTATATTAATATGACGCCTATATATAAGTAATCATCTTATATTTAATATATTTTACAATTAATCAATATATTATAACTCATAAATAAAAAAAGATTATTATTTTATTTCATTATAAATAAAGATGGCATAGATAGGTAATAAAATTAGCTAAAATTATATTTTATCACCTTATGCCATCAATTAAAATTCTATTATATAATATATATTATATATTATATATGTATCTTAAGAACTACTAAACTACGCCTTGTGCCATCATAGCATTAGCAACTTTCATAAATCCTGATATATTAGCACCTGCTAATATATTTCCCTCAACGCCATATTCTATAGCTGCATTTTTAGAATTATGATATATATTTTTCATAATTCCATGTAATTTTTCATCAACTTCTTCAAAAGTCCAAGATAATCTCATGCTATTTTGTGACATTTCAAGTGCTGAACATGCGACACCACCTGCATTTGCAGCTTTAGCTGGTCCAAAGAACACATTATTATTTTGGAATACTTCTATTGCTTCTAATGTTGAAGGCATATTAGCTCCTTCTGAAACAACTTTAACTCCATTCTTAACTAAAATTTCTGCTGATTCTTTATTAATTTCACCTTGAGTTGCACATGGAAGGGCTATATCACATGGAATAGTCCAGATACCTTTACAGCCTTCATGATATTCTGCTGTTGGAACTGCATTAACATATTCTTTTATTCTTGCTCTTCTAACTTCTTTTATATCTTTCACTATATCTAATTTGATTCCATCTTTATCATAGATATATCCATTTGAATCACATAAAGCTACAACTTTTGCACCTAATTCTTGAGCTTTTTGTGTAGCATATATAGCAACATTACCTGATCCAGATATAACTACAGTTTTATCCTTAAATGATGATCCGTTATCATTTAACATTTCTTCTGTAAAATATACTAATCCATAACCAGTTGCTTCTGTTCTTGTTAAACTTCCACCAAATGTTAAGCCTTTACCAGTTAATACAGCCTGGTCACTTAGAGATCTTAGTTTTTTATAATATCCATAAAGATATCCTATTTCTCTTCCACCAACACCGATATCCCCTGCTGGTACATCCATATTTCCACCAATGTATTTATATAATTCTGACATAAAGCTTTGACAGAATCTCATTATTTCATTATCTGATTTTCCTTTAGGATCGAAATCTGATCCACCTTTTCCTCCACCTATTGGAAGTCCAGTTAAGGAATTTTTAAATATTTGTTCAAATCCTAAGAATTTAATTATGCTTAAGTTTACTGATGGATGAAATCTTAAACCACCTTTATAAGGCCCTATAGCACTATTAAATTGTACTCTGAATCCTCTATTAACTTGAACTTTTCCACTATCATCAACCCAAGGAACTCTAAACATTAATTGTCTTTCTGGTTCAACTATTCTTTCTAACAGCCCACCTTCTATAAACTCTGGATGCTTGTCAAAAACTGGTATTAATGAATTTAATACTTCTGTAACAGCATCTAAGAATTCTTTTTCTCCACTATTAGTTTTCTTAACTTTCTCTAGAACATTAGAAACATATTCTTTGCCGTTCATTCTTATCTCTCCTTATTGCTTATATTTAAATCTTACTATTAAATAATACAATATTCGCAACTAATTGGAAAGATTTTTTTCATATTTTTATATGAATGACACATATTTTTTTACTTTGTCAATATACAGCCAATAAAGTTATTATTTTCCTATATGACTGTTCTTAATTAATTATATCTTTCAACATTAATTGTACAAAGTTATTATTTTTGTTTTTTAAGTATAATATAGGTGGTATTAGCGATATTATTCCTCCTATTGTTCCGCAAATTATATCTAACATAGTATCTACTAAACTATTATTTTGAGAATTAAATCCAAACAATAAATCAGTAGTAAACTCCCATATTTCCCACACTCCTGCTAATGCAATTGAAAAACTCATTATAAATACTATAGCAAAACACACTTTTATATTTTGTATATTTTCTTTATTAAAGTATACAAAAATTATAAACCCAATTAGACCTATAACTACTCCAGATACTAGGTGCAATATCTTATCATAAAAAGAAATCACTGTGTATATATTTAAAATATTTCCTACATACATGGAGCTAAAAATAAATGCAAGTATACAATAATATGAAAATTTAGATTCTTTTAAAAATATTTTGCTAAAAATAAATCTAGTAATTAAAATAGTACCTAGAGTCAAACATATCCTATAGATTTTTTCTTCACTTCCAAAAAAATAATTATATCCTAATGTTAATATTAAAAGTATTACAAATATAATCGTTACAATATCATACTTTTTATGTTTAGTGAATACTCTTTTATTTTGCATCATTTTCTCCTTTTCTTACTTCTTAACCTAATAGTGTAAAATATATATCCAACTATAAGTCCCCCTAAAAGCCCTCCAACATGCCCATAATTATCAATATTGCTCATACTTATTCCTATAAATAAATTTAATACAAGAACTTGCAATAATCCTGACATAAAGCCTTTATCTAATTTCTTTCTTTCTATAAATGCAAAAGCAATCAATGCTCCCATAAGTCCAAAAATCGCTCCTGATGCACCTATTGATAAAGTATTAGGAGAATATACAAAACTCATCAAACTAGATGTAAAACAAGATATTATATATATTGAAATATATTTATGTGTTCCATAAACTGTATTAATTTGTGGCCCTAAAATATATAGTGAATACATATTACATAATAAGTGAAATAATCCCCCATGTAAAAATGCACAAGTAAATAATCTATAATATTGTCCCGCTGAAATAAGTGGACCAAATTTTGCACCAAATATTAATAATACAGCGCCATCTATATCTATAATGCTTCTAGAAAAAAATGCTGTTAGTAAAAATACAGCTACATTAATTGAAATTAAAATTAATGTAGGAAGTTGTTCTTTTAATGAATTTTTATCTTCTTTTCTCTTTTCAATAATACTTATGAATACACTTTGCAATGGTAGACAGGATTTATCACATAATATTACTTTATTATTATGCACATCTATAACAATTTTATTAAAATTATATAAATTATTAGATATATAACCTTCTGAACCTAATACTACAACATTTAATGAACAGTGCTTTCCAGTCGTACTTAAGTACTCAAGCACCTCGCTTACATCAATATTCTCATTTACTTCATCTGTTATTAAAACACAGTATGTTCCACCTTCAACTTCTTTCATAGCAATAAAATTTTCTTTGTTATGAAAATTACTTTTATATTGCTTTATATAAAAATTACTTTTATCTATTAATATTCTAAAAAAATTATCATTAAAATTAGTTGTATTCATTCTCGCCTCCATAAAATTATCATATCTTTAAACTACAATAAAAAAATACAATATACAAACTGAAAGATTTCTTATTGTATATTGTATCATTTATAGTATGAACATAGTGTTAATATTTTTAGTATGCTTCTTTCTCAATCATATCTAATAATTCATCAAATCTTTTTATAGTAGCTTCTATAGGTTCTTTGGTCGTCATATCAACACCAGCATTCTTTAATATTTCTATTGGGTAATCACTACCACCTGATTTTAAGAAACTTTTATATTTTTCAACTGCATTTTCATTTCCTTGTAATATTGAAGTTGCAAATGCAGATGCTGCTGCATATCCTGTTGCATATTGATAAACATAAAAATCTGAATAAAAGTGAGGGATTCTAGCCCATTCTATGTCAATTTTTTCATCAACAATCATGTCTTCTCCAAAATATTTAACATTTAATTCATGCCAATACTTATTATAATCTTCACTAGTTAAAGGAATTCCTTGTTCTAAACTTTCATGTGTATAAAGTTCAAATTCAGCAAACATTAATTGCCTAAATACTGTGGTTCTTATTTGTTCTAATTCTCTATTTATCAAGCTTAATTTTTTCTTTTTATCAGTTTCTTTATCTATTAAATAGTGAATAAGTAAAGCTTCATTAGTTGTTGAGGCTACTTCTGCACAAAATAAAGTATAACCTGCATAATGATATGGTTGTTCTTTTCTTGAATAATATGAATGAATTGAATGCCCCATTTCATGCGCTAATGTAGATACATCTTCTAATTCATTATTATAATTTAATAGTACATATGGCATAGTATCATATCCACCCCATGAATATGCACCACCTTTTTTTCCTTTATTCTCATATATGTCTATCCATCCATCGTTTATACCACTCTTAAAGATATCTAAATATTCTTCTCCTAATGGCTTTAATGCATCCAATACAATATTTACTCCATCTTGAAATTCTACTTTTTCTTTTGGCATTTCTATTATTGGAACATATAAATCATACATATGAATATCATCTAAACCTAATAGTTTCTTTTTTATTCTTACATATCTATGAAGAGATGATACATTGTCATTCATCACTTTCACAGCATTTTTATATACTTCTAGAGGAATATTATTAGGTTTTAATGATGCTTCTAAAGCACTTTCATATTTTCTAACTTTACTACTAAAATTAAATGTTTTTATTGAAGCTGTTAAAGAGGTTGCCAGTGTATTTTTAAATTTCTCATACTCTCCAAATAATTTTTCAAATGCAGCTTTTCTAACATTTCTATTATTACTTCTTATGAATGAAGAATAATTTCCTTCAGTAAGCTCTACTTCGTTACCATCTTCATCTTTTATCTTTCCAAATGTCATATCTGCGTTTGTAAGCATATTATGAATTGCCGAAGGTGCATCTAAACAATCTGATGCTGATGCTAAAAGTTCTTCCATTTCTTTAGATAATATATGTGGTTTTTCCTTTAATATATCCTCAAATAAGAATTTGTACTGACTTAATTCTTCTATTCTGTCTATCTCATCCATTATGAACTTATCATCTAAAGTTAATATTTCTGGGACAAAAAAAGCTGTATAACTTGAGAATTCAGCCATATATATATCAATTTTGCTCATTAAAGCTTGGTATGTTGCATTAGATGTATCCTCATCACTTTTTAAGTGTGCATATATAAATAGAGTTTCAATCTTTCTTGATATTCTTTCATTTAATCTCAAGTATTCTAAAATATTTTCTCCATTAGTTAATTTTCCCGAATAATCTTGTAATTTAAGAGCTTCTTTTTTAATCTCTTCAAAATCATTCTCCCATTCTTTTATACTTTTATATATTTTATCAACTTTCCATTTATACTGTTGATCTATCTCATCTCTTTTTTTTAGTTCACTCATAATTATAGCTTCCTTTCTTCAATTCACGCCTTTTATGGTACCCAGCATGGCGATTCATAGTTCATACCATTTATAGTCCCAAAACTAGCAGTTCAAAATTTAATTAACAATTCCAAGTTCACAATTTGCAATTTAATTAATAATTAAAAATTAGCGATAGATTTTACTTTAGTAAAATCCATGCTATATAAAATATAGAAATCCCATAGGGATTTCATCCTTAATTGTACATTGACCATCGTACTCTGTGTACCCACAAGGGGTATAAATTGATAATCGTTATAGGTATTCTTCTTCTTTACCTTTTATAGCTTCAAATACATTATTCATTTCATTTTCTATTAATGAAACACATTCTTGTATTTTTTCTTTCATCAGTGCATAATCATCTACATATTTAAATTTTATTACATATGTTGGATTATATTCTTCTAAATCTTCATCAATTTCATAACCCTTTTCTTTAAATGCTTCTTCATTAAATAAATCATATATTGCAGAGTATTCCCATTCCTCAACATCTTTATCAGTATCAAAATACATATATACAATATCGTCTAACATGTATAGCTTTTTAACATATAATGCACCTTCAGTTACCTCAAAGCTTCCTAATTCTTTTTTTACAAATCCTGTTTCTTTATCTTTTTCCATTAATACTAAACTTGAAAAATCCATAATCGCACCATCCTATTATTTTATTGTATATACCTTTATTTATTTTAAAACAAACATCTTAGTAATATACATTTTTCTATCAACAAATAAATTGTAATTCTATATCTTTCCAAGAATTACTTATTAAAAATTATATCAAAAAACCTATAATTCAACAATTAACATTTTCCACTAATAAGTAATATGCATTTTTTTTCATAAAAATTAGATTTTAGGTCATTTGATTTTTTTAACATATCTTCAGCATAAGATTTATTGTTTTGTAATATTATGGTAATATTTCTTTATAATAAATTTTATTGGGGGTATAATTTAATGATTAGTAATTCACTAAAAAAACTTGATGATATTAACGTTCAAAAAGACTATTCTAAAAAATATAAACAAAATCAAGGAAAAACTTCTAATATAAAAAGAAATGTAATTACTAAAAAAGAACTATATACTTATATATGCATTATTTCAATTACAATAACCTCATTTATAGTAAGTTATTATACTTACATAAATACAAATTCCAAAGATTTATCATATGCTGTTGAATATAACCTTACTAGAGGGCTACCTTCTGACAAAAAATTATTTAGAGTTCAATCTATGTCATTAATTGAATCTAAAAATACCACTGCAATTGTGAAAGCTTCCGGATTGTCGAAATCCACTCCTCATAAAACAATATCTGTTATAGCCAATTTTGAAAAAGAAAATGAAGTATGGATTTTAAAACATATCTATTAATTATTTAAAAAAGCTTTTTGTTATTGCAAATCATTTGCATAGAAGTGTATAATATATTTATATACTTAAGGAGTTGAAAAAATATTGATTAATATAAATAATTTATCATTTTCATATGTTAAAGGAAATGAATTATTAAAAAACATTAACCTAGATATTCCAGAAGGAGTTTACTTATCTATTCTCGGTGAGAATGGTAGTTGTAAGAGTACTTTAATTAAACTCATATTAAACTTATTAAAGCCAGATTCTGGAATGATAAAAATATCATCAAAAAAAATTTCATATGTTCCCCAACGATTAGATAATTTTAATCCTGAGTTTCCTTTAACTGTTAAAGAGTTGTTGACATCTCATAGCAGAGCTATTGGAATAAAAAATCCTAAAATAATTAATGCAGCTTTGACTCAAGTTAATATGGATAGCTTTAAAAATAATCTTATCGGAAATCTTTCAGGAGGCCAACAGCAAAGAGTATTTATTGCTAGGGCATTAATTGGGGATCCTGATTTAATAATTTTGGATGAACCTTCAACTGGTGTAGATGAAAAAAGTCAAAGAGAAATCTATCCATTATTAGAAAAATTAAATAAAGATTTAGGTAAGACTATTATCTCTGTTGAACATAATACTAAGATAGCTGTAAAATATTCAACTCATATTCTAAAAATAGTAGATGGAAATCTAAATTTATATACTAAAAATGATTTTATAAACCATTTAAAAGGCCACGATCCTTTATCTGGTGTTATTTAGAAAATTAGAAAGGTAATATTTATGTTTGAATTAACTTTTATGCAAAATGCATTTATTGCAGGATTTATTGTTTCAATTTTATGTCCTTTTATTGGACTTTTTTTAGTCCTAAGGCGCTATTCAATGATTGGTGATACATTATCACATTCTTCTTTTGCCGGAGTAGCTATTGGGTTAGTTATTGGTAGCAATCCACTTTTAACAGCATTTTTATTCACAAGTATTTGTGCTATAATTATAGAATCTTTGAGAAATTATTATAAAAAGTATGCTGAGCTTGTAATGTCAATTGTTTTAACTTTAAGTTTGGGTATTGCAATTATATTAATAAGTAGTGGAAAAGCTGCTGCTAAAGTAGATTCCTTTTTATTTGGAAGTATATTAACAGTGACTCGTTCTGATATTTATCTAATTGGTATATGTGGATTAATTTGTTTAGTTCTTCTTATTTTGCTCTATAACAAATTAATTTATATTACTTTTGATGAAAATGGTGCAAAAATAGCTGGAATCAATGTTAAACTTGTTAATTATTTATTTATATTAATTGTGGGCGCTACTATTTCTTTATCTATAAGAATAATGGGAATACTTGTTGTTTCTTCAATAATAGTTGTCCCTGTAGCTACTGCTATGCAATTAAAAAAAGGTTTTAACGAGACTTTAATTTTATCTATATTATTTGGAATTATAGATGTTATGACAGGACTTGTTTTATCATACCATTTAAACAGTGCTCCTGGTGGAACAATTGCTCTTACTTCAGTTATAATGTTAATATTAACATTAGTCTACAAAAGAATTTTTGCATATGAACAATAAAAATAGGAATTGTTAAACAATTCCTATTTTTATTTTATTAAAGTCCAGATGACCCAAATCCTTTTTCACTTCTTTCAGTATCATTAGATAATTCCTTTACTTCTGTTATTTCTACCTTTAATACTGGTTTTATCACCATTTGTGCTATTTTCATTCCAGCTTCTACCTTAAATATCTCATTGCTGTGATTGATCAATATAACACCAATTTCTCCCCTATAGCCTTCATCAATTGTTCCTGGAGAGTTTAAAGTTGTTATCCCATGTTTTAGTGCTAATCCACTTCTTGGTCTAATTTGTGCTTCTGTATTCTTTGGTAATTCTATTTGTATTCCAGTATGTACCAACCCTCTTTCTCCTGGATTTAAAACTAATTCTTTAATCGAATATAAATCTAGTCCTGCATCCCCTTCATGTGCATAATTAGGTATTATTGCATCTTTTGAGATTTTTTTTATTTTCAAATTATATTGTTCCACAATTCTATCTCCTTTACCTTATATCATTAATCCTTTTCTTTAAATATTGCAATCTGATTATACATAATCTATGTTGATATTACTACTGAAAATTTAAATTAAAAGAGAAGATGCAATTTTTATACATCTTCTCTATAATTACTTTTAACATTTAAATTATTTACTTTTATTCTTCTTTTTTAATTTATTCACTATAACTACTTTTTCTTTTAAGTTGTTTTTATCTATAGTTATCTCATTCCAATTAATATATCTGGGCTTTTCAAAAAACCTTTTATCTAGTATTTCAATTATTCTGTAACAACCTTCTTGTATATTGCAAAAAATAGCCTTTCCAGATTCATCAGTAATTTTTGACTCAATAAGAACAGGTGAAAGACCATTAATTCTATATAAATTTATCTTTGTTCCCTGAAGAAATTCATGTTTTCCACAATCTAAAACTGATGTAACCAAAATTTGACCTTCTATTTTTTTATTATTAACCCGTTTTTCTAAAGTATTAAGTACTTCACTTTCATTAGGATCTCTAATGTAATCATTATTTCTATTTTCTATATCTTCATTTACAATTTCAAAAACACAATTATTATCATTACATTCATAATATTTTATTTTTTCGTTTCCAGCAGACAAATTAACATTAATATCGCCTTTTAAATTATTATCTCCCATAAAAGTTCCCTTTCAAAGTTTTCTCTAATAATATAATATGAAAAGAAAATTTTTATGTGCCTATAAAAATATAGGTATACTTAATTGTCCAATACTATTTATAAGATTGCAATCATTATTATTAAATTCCTTATTATTAATTGAGTCATACAAATATAAAACTGCTATAACCTTCCCATTACTTATAATTGGTACTAAACAAATTGATTTCCACGTTGGTATCCCGTACTTATCACACTTTTTTTCATTTTCCCAGTCAATACTATAGATACTTTTTTCCTTTTCAATTACATTATGAATAAATTTGAGATTAAAACAGTTTGAATCAGATGTAAGTTTGCCATTTTCTTTTGTTATAAATGTATTTATTATTTTATTATTCTCTATTAAAAATACTCCTATACTTTCGCACTTTATAGTTTGGATAATTTTTAATGAAAATTGATGAATTTTTTCTTCCTTAGATAATTTATACTTCATTAAATTCATTAAATCACTTATTACAAGACTTAACTTATAATCTCTTGATATATCCATAAATAGCATACCATTAGCATCTGTATTTTCACTACTTTCTCTACATGATTTATTCCAAAAAGTAATTTTATTTTTTCCAGTATTTTTAGAATTATATAAAGCTTGATCTGCTCTTTCTATAATCTCATCGCTATTTAAAATTTCTTCACCACCAATTGTTACACCTACACTAATAGTAACTTCTCTTTTTTCTCCTAAAACTTTGTTTTCTTCTACATTTGACCTTATCTTTTCAGCAATGTTAATAACTTTTTCTTTATCAGCGTTAGGTATTAACACTATGAATTCCTCTCCTCCATATCTACCAACAATATCATTTTTAGATATACTATTCTTAACTACCGCTACTATTTTAACAAGAACTTCATCACCAGCTTGATGTCCATATTTATCATTAACACCTTTAAAATTATCTATATCAAACATAATTATCCCAAAAGTTTCATTAAATATTCTTGCATTTTCAAGTAATATAATTAATGCTTGTTCAAAATATTTTCTGTTATATGCTCCTGTTAATTTGTCTAACATCGAGTTTATTGTTAAATTATATTTTTCTAACATGAATTTAATAAACGGTAAAAATTTTTCTACTATTTTTTTAGTATTATCATTGATATTATTAAGCGCATTATTTGCTATTAAAATTAACTTTGCATTGATTTTATTATTTCCATTCAAATATGTTTCTTTGTTTCTTATCTTTACATACATATATGACTTAACATTATTATTTAAAATCTTTGTCCTTGAATTATCAAAATAAATATTATCTTTAGAAATAATCAAAACGTTATCTTGTGATTCGATTTTACTGCTAAAATATGATTTTATTCTATCTATATTCGTAACTCTATAATTGCATATAGCCTCACTTTCTCCATTCTCATTTTCTATAAATAATACAGCTTTATCAGAAAGAGTAATTTTAGCAATATACTTAATTATATTTTCTAGGTTATTCACAGTATCCTCATTAAATCGTGAAAATACAGTATATATATCATTTAAATCATTATAATATAATTTCTCATACAAACTTTGTGCTAAATTATATATGGACGTATTTCCCAACAATCTAGTTAGATGAATTTCATTTAATAGATCATTTAAGTCATCTTCATTTTTTATATAATCAAAACTTTTAAAATTCATCCTTATTTTTAGCTTCTTATTAAAACATACTACTAATAATTTATATACCTTTAAAAAATCGCTTCTATTTACATACATTAACCTTTCTTTTACAGGTAATTCACAAAAAATTTCTTTATGCAAGCTAATAGATTCATAGTAATAATTAATTGCTAAGGAATGACATTCTAATTCACTATATTTCTCACCTATAGTAGCATATAAATCTGTTTTTATTTCGTTATCTATAGAAAGATTACATACTCTAAGAGCTTTATTAATTAAATAATTGTAGTATACTTTGCCTTTAAAATGCAACTCTAAATATATATAGTATGCTTCTATATTATGGTTTTTAGGAAATTCTTTTAGTTCGTAAAATATTTTATTTGCAAAATCTACATACCCTAATTTAAATAAAAGCCTCAGTGTCTTTATTTTTATTTCAGTTTGCTTATTTTTATCATCTAATTCTTCTATTTTATTTTCTAAAATATAATATATACTTTTAGCTTCGTTCTCATTTTTGCACTCACATAATATCATTTGATAATAATTACAAATCATATATTTGCTTTTATAATCATTTTTATTCGAAATAGCACTATAAATGCCCTTTATTATGTTATAAGCTCCTTTATAATTATAAAACAACAAATTGTAGTAATAAGATGTAATCTTGTTATCTATACAATTTTCTTCTGAATTATCGTAATTATTTGAAAATAAATTAGATAAAGTATAATATTTAACAGCCAATTTAATATTACCTAACCTTATTTGTAATAAACAAAAAGCATTATATATCATTACACTATAAAACTCTACTGATTCCTCTTTTTGTCTATCCAATGTTCTTAGTATATATTTTTCTGCTTCCACATAATTATCAATATCTAGATAGCATATGGCTATATTAATTAAACTAAATATTTCTCTTTTATATAATTTATTTCTATTACTTAATCTACTTATTTGTATTAAATTATCAATTATTTTTTCAATTGGTGCCCCATCTTCTTTTAATAATTCTATATACACATTTTTTGAAAATAAATAACCATTCATATTTCTATTATTTTCAAATACTTTAATTGCTTTTAATGTTAATTTTTTCGCCTCACTGTATCGTCCAGATATCCTGTATTGACCTATAATAACATTTAGGATCCAACCATAAATATCATCTTTTCTTTTGAAATCCTTTAATATTGATAATGCTCTATTACCATATTCTAATACTTTTTCATACTTTCCTTCTAATCTTTCCTTAAGCATAATTGCATAATAATAATATATTTCCCCCTTAGGATAATCTATATTATCTAGCTGTTCTCTGATATTTTGCAATAATAATAGTATATTTTGATTACATATCTCAGAAGAAGAATTTATTTTTATTATTATTATCTCAATATTCGTGTATATTTGTAATTCTTTTTCATTTAATTTGAAAGAATACTCATTAGCTAATCTGAAATATTTCAGACTATTCTCATGATCTGAAGTACTTTCATATAGCTTTGCAATACTTATAGCAAGTCTACATTTGTTTCTATTATCTGAATAATTTAATGCTTTTTTATAATATTCTATAGACTTTAGAGTATTACCATAACTAAATTCAGCTTCAGCACATTTTTCTGTATAGAAATATATTTTTTCTTCTTTGCCTATTTTTTCCAAATTGTATATGAATTCTTCAATATATGAATCATCCTCATATATTTCATCTTCTAAAAATTCACTTGCTCTTGTATGCATTTTAAATTTCTTTTCTTTGCTTAATTTAGAATATAAAATATTCTTTAATAAATCATTTGTGAAGCCTACTAACACTCCCTTATCGCTAATTTTATCTGCTAAGAAATGTTTTGTTTTCAATTTATTATATGCTGTAATCCCAATTTCATCTGTTATGACATATTTTAAAATTATACTTTCAGGCAATGATGTTAAGAAAATTGATAATTGCTCTAATACATCTATTTCACTTTTTTTTAATGAAGAAATCATACTATTAATCTTAATATCTATTTTTTTAGGTATAAGAACGTTAATACATTCATCATTTATTTTCCATTCACCTAGATTAATATCAAAATATATACTTTTTTTATTATATAATTCTTCAATAATACTAATTATATATTGTGGATTTCCCAATGCCTTTGAGAAAATATCCATAGATAATTTATCTATAGCTTTACTGTAATTAAGAATATTTTTTACCATCTTAGTTGTATTATATTGATTGAAATAGTTTATTGTATATTCCTCATATTCTTCTAATATTTTAAGGTGTTTCAAAAATGATAAAAACTCTTCATCACAATAACTTGAATTGATTGTAAATACAATCATAATATTATCTATACTCTTTTCATATAAGGTTATATATTTTATAAAAAACTTAATAATATCATGTTTTTCTTCTAAATTATCAATTAGTATTACTATCTGTTTTTTAGCTGCATACTCACTGATGCATTTAGTTATTCTATTAACAAGCTGAAATTTCTCATCTTCACTTATATCATAGTCTCTTTGAATAAAAATAGTAATAAATTTTCTTATATAATATCCATATTTCTCTCTTAAACTTTTATCTAATCTATTATAAATAAAATTTATTAAATGTTTACATATTTCTTCCTTAGGCATATTATAATCTTCTAAATTTTTTATATATAATACCTCACTACAGTATTTCTTAGATATTATATATTCTATTTCATTTAGCAGCCTGGTTTTTCCTGTCCCATTATCTCCATTAAAGCATATTATACTGTATTTTTCTTTATTATCTACTACATTATTAAACTTCTTTTCTACTATATTTAATTCTTCTTCTTGACCAATTATGTCTAAATTTAATTTAAGCTTTTCTACATTACTTCCTATAAATATCTTATAATTTTTATTTACTCTATTATTTATATATTTAATAAAATAGGTAGCAGTACATATTTTATTTGATGTTTTAATATAACTAAAAAATCTGCTAATTTCACCTATTTCTAATATTTCAGTTAATAAATCTTCCTTATCAAACATCTTGTTAAATAAATCTATGATTACATCAATATTATTTAATTCACTAGAAAATTCATCCCTATTATCTACATTATATGGAAATAATAAAAAATTCATTGATGAACTATATAAATTGAGTTTTCTTAATTCATTTTGTAATATATTTTTTAGCTTTATCCTAATATTCTTATTTGGAACGTCTATTATTTTTATGTCATTGAGGTTTATCTTATCAAAAATATACCCATTAATATTTAATGTATTAATAGAAGCACATACTTCCATAAATATATTCAATTTTTCTTCTACTGTACATCTCCTTATAAATTCTTCAGTATTAATTTTATAGTCATATCCCTCTAGTATATAACCATATTTAGGTTTATCTAATTTTATTCCATCAATACTAGTTATTATTTCTATCCTAATTAATTTAAACATATTATCAAAATTTAAATTCTTAATCGTATTAAATTTATTTAATAAATATGTTCTAGATTTTTCATAAATAAAATCTTTCTTTAGAATGCAGATGATATACTTTTTTTTATCTTCTTCGTCTTTAACTAAATAACTATTTAAAAATTCTTCACTCTCAACTGCTTTTTGAACAGTATATTTATTGTTAATATTTCTCATAAAGCCACCTATCTTCCACATAATTCCACCACATAAATATAACTAAATTATATCATAAAATATTATTTGTCTAAACAAAAGTATAATTTGAAATAATATTTTGACTGCATTTTGCAAATAATATTATGAGAGGTGATATAATGAAACTTAATTTTTTTAACAAGCTTGTTATCCTAATTATAATTTTCTCAAACATTTTAAAAGTTTTTCCACTTGCTAATGAAATATCTGAGAATACATCTGAATCAAAAGTTGTATATTTAACCTTTGATGATGGTCCTGCTGGAAAAGTAACTAGTAATATATTAGATATATTATTAAAAGAAAATGTAAATGCTACTTTTTTTCTAATTGGAGATCAAATTAAAGGACAGGAAGATATACTTAAACGTATGCGTGATGAAGGCCATTCATTAGGACTACATAGTATGACCCATAAAAAATGCTACCTTTACTGTTCTAATGATCATTTTTTGCAAGAAATGCTTGAAACTCAAGCTTTAATAGACTCTACCGTAAATATAAAATCAAATATTTTAAGATTTCCATTTGGTTGTAATAATAATAGTTATAAAATAACTGAATCAATGGTAAATTTATTGCACAAAAATAATCTAAAAATATATGATTGGAATGTTGACAGTGGTGATGGTGCAAACCCAAACTCAGATCCATCAAAATTAATAAAGAATTCTAAAAGTAATAAAAACCATGTTATCTTATTAATGCATTGTGCTTATATGAGCAAAAATACAGTTAAAGCCCTTCCTAGCATAATAAAATTTTATAAAGATGAAGGTTATGAATTTAAGACTATTGATGAAACTACTCCAGAGGAATTTCATTATATAAATAAATAGCTCATTTAATGAAATAAAATAAAAAAGAAAGTTACCTTATATATAAAATAGAAGACTATTATAGTAAGAAATATAAATACCATATATAACATTGAAAGTTAAATATTCAATGTTATATATGGTATTAAAAGTGCGTATCTTTATATAGTTTTTAAATTATTTTGAAAGATTTACAGCATTGTCAATAAAGTATGCCCCAGTTACTACTGCTGTTTTTTCTACTATCTTAAATAAGAAAAATCCAAGAAATGTATTTGCTATTGCAGCTGTAAGTACAACACTAAAAAATAATGAGAGGAAAGCACTAGCATTAATTCCACCAATAATAATGGCTACTGATACAAATAATGTTCCACTTATTGTTGTTCCAATAGGTAATATAACTGCCATTAATTTATTAACACTAAGCTTACTTCTAAACATTGAAATAAATACAAATATTATATTAGTAGTAATAAACTTATCAACTATATTAGGAATTTGTCCCATTGGCATTTTAGTTGTTAATGCTGCAAATACCCCAACTGCTATTCCACAGATTAAATTTGTCTTATAGTCTTTATTATAAATCATTATTATAAATAACATAGCTAATGATAAATCTGGTTGCATAGCTATTCCAAAAAGCGGTATAGATGGTGTGATTTGATGTAAAATTGCTCCTATTGCTATTAATATTGCATTTGTAGTCATTCTTTTTATATTTACATTTGTATTCATATTAAAATCTCCTCTTCTATTAATTCTTTTTTTATTCTTTATAAATTTCTTCTAATTCCTTTCATAACATAACTATCAACCCCCTGATATTACAGTTAGCAATTTGAGTCAGTAGTGGTAATTAAAAACACAGAAGATATATAGCTTCCAATTTTACATGCATATTTTTATATAAAAAAAACCGTCCTATTATCAATAGGACGGATATTATCCGCGTTGCCACCTAAATTGTATCTTCAAAAAATACCACTCAACTTCAAGTACTAACATACTCTATTCGCTATAACGTGCGACTTACGACTAAACTACTCTCAAAAAGATTTCATCTTGCTTCTCAAAGGCCCATTCATCATTAGCTACTGTACTGATATCTCACCATCATCAGCTCTCTTTAACATTACACCTGATTACTCTTCCTTATCACTGAATTTAATATTTATTATACACTTTAATTAAATTTTGTCAATATTTTTTAATTTTTACCATTAATATTCTTTTTATCATTTACTAGAGACGCAACTAAAGCTGTTGTTGCCGCAAGTAAAGCAATTATTTTTCCAGTCTTTTTTAAACTCATGCCTACTCATCCCTTCTCTTAAAATTTATTATTTAAACTGATTTTGATTTTCATCATAATCATAACCTATGCTTTTTAATTTTTCAATAATTTTATTTTTATCTAGCATCATATCTTCACAAAGTAACTCAAATGAACTATAGTTATCCCTCAACTTAGTATTAATTAAACTTAATAATATATTAGGGTCAATAATGTCTATTGATTTATTTATCATAACCAATCATTTCCTTTTTATTACATCAATATATTTTCTATCTTAAGTTTACAATTATATTTTTCAATCTAAATTCCTTTATGCTATAAATTATTCTCAAAATACACTTTTATTATAACATACTTTTCCATATTAATAAATATTTTTCTTATTACTCATCATAAGTATCTAAAAATGAATATTTCTCTTTTCCCTTTTGCCAACCTAATATTCCGTCCATGCTAACATTTTCTGCAGCTTTAAAAATAGATTTTTCAACACCATCAAAATTCTCTTTCAATTTTTCAATTAAATCTTTTATTTCATATCTCTTATTTCCTATTCTTTCAGCAGCTACCATACATGCACAATTTAACGGCCATATTCCACTATTATTTATAAATCTTTTTATATATTTTTCTTCTATGTAATACATGGGTCTAATTAATTCTAAATTCTCAAAGTTTTTCGACTTTAGTTTTGGAAGCATTGTTTTAAAATTTCCTGCATACAATATATTCAACATAGTGGTTTCTATTACGTCATTATAATGATGGCCTAATGCCAATTTATTACATCCAAATTCTTGTGCCTTTGCATATAGAGATCCTCTTCTCATTCTAGCACATAAATAGCATGGATAATCTTTAGCCATATTATCTACTACGTTAAATATCCCTGACTCATACATTTGTATCGGTATATTCAAATACTCACAATTTTCTATTAATAGCTTCTTTATATCTGGATGATATCCTGGATCCATAGCTATAAACACTACTTCAAATTTTATTTGA
Source organism: Clostridium butyricum (assembly GCA_015058475.1). Lineage (GTDB taxonomy): Bacteria > Bacillota > Clostridia > Clostridiales > Clostridiaceae > Clostridium > Clostridium butyricum_B. The sequence goes on from SVCF01000011.1 coordinate 33,798, forward strand.
CTGTGTCTTTGAAGCTCCTGAAATAATTTTGCCATAAGCATACTATCTTTCCCTCCAGATATCCCAACAGCAATCTTATCACCTTCTTCAATTAATTCATAATCTTTAATTGCTTTAATGAATTTAGACCAAATATGCTTTCTATAAGTTTTAACTATACTTCTCTCAATATCCTTTAGCGGCTTTCTATCTCCTTCTGGTATAATTCTTTCGCAACCTTTTCCTGCAATTGTACTCAATTTATTTCACCTCATTATAATATTTATCCATAATATTAAAATAATATTTAATCATTATATAAGTTTTTATATTTCTAAATTAGAAATTTCTATATTATGAAATCCAATTTAATTTTCAACTATCCGAGTTTAACTGTCAACCTTTTTATTGATATAACTAAATTTACTTGTACTTGTCACTATAAATAAGTTACGCAGTAACTTATAATGTACAATTGACAATGGACAATTAACAATGAAGGATGAAAAACTTTCAGTTTTTCTAAGAGTTTAGTATTGCATTTATATTTGCCAAGGCAAATATAATCCGCTTAGGCGAATGTTATTGCTAAAGCAATAACGATGCAATAATATAATTAAAAGTCGAAGACTTTTTTCCTTCATTGTCAATTGTCCATTGTTCATTGTCAATTATAAAATGCTTCGCATTTTATTTATATTGACTTAAAATATAAATTCATTACTTTAACAAATTCTTTCATATCCTCTACAGATATATCGCCTATATTGGCTATTCTAAAAGTATTCTCTCCTAATAATTTTCCTGGATATATTGTAAATCCTCTTGTATAAAGATAATCATGAAATTCTTCAAAATTATACTTTTCTATATTAGGTTCAATTATTGTTGTTAATAACATTGATGCATCTTCATCTCTAACTAATCGTTTTAGGTTTAATTCATCTAATCCATTCCACAATACCTTACAGCATTCTTTATATCTTTCTTCTCTTTTTAATATTGTTTCTATTTTAGCTTCTTTTATAGCTTCTTTCAATGCATACAAAACTTGTACTGGAGGTGTAAATCTCATCTGGTTATTTTTTTTAAAATATTCATATTGCTTATATAAATTTAAATACATATTTCTTGGCTTAATATTTTGAGTTTTATTTAATGATTCTTTATTACATATAACAAAGCTTATACCTGCCATACCTTGTATACATTTATTTGAGCTTGAAATTAAATATTTAATATTCATTTTTTCCATGTCTATATTAATTCCACCAAAAGAACTCATTGCATCCACTATTAACTCTATGGAATATTTTTCACATAATTCCCCAATAGAATTTATATCATTTAAAAGGCCTGTTGTTGTTTCATGATGAATTACTGCTATATGTGTTATATTCTTAACTTCATTTATTTTTTTTTCTAATTTCGTTAAATTAATATTTTTTATTGGTGAACTATTAAATTCTATATAGTTTAAATTATATATATCACATATATCACATATTCTTTTCCCATAAGCTCCATTATTGATAACAAGAATTTTTTCTTCATTACTCACTACAGAACTTATTACAGCTTCAACTCCAGCCGTACCAGATCCGCCAAATAAGATTGTAGTATATTTTTCAGAATCTGCTACAATTTTTGTTAATTCCTTTGATATGTATCCCATGACATCTCCGAATTCTTTTTCTCTTGGACATATATCTGGTACTATTTGCGCCAATTTTACGTTTTCTGACGTTGTTGCAGGCCCTGGATTTAATAGAATATTTCTTTTTATATTCTTAGAAATCATATATTTTTCTCCTTTCAAAATGCCTAAATTTCTTTTAAATATTCCATTAACATATTCTTATTTTCAATTGGAGACGTTGTTGGCCTACCCAAATCCTTTCTTGCTCCACTCTTCACCTTAATTTCTAAGAATGTTAATTCATTTATAGTATTAATTTCTTTTAGATACCTTCTAAGATCACTTTCACTTTCACAGGAATAACATTTTTTATATCCACATGCCTTTGCAATATCTAATAAATTCATGTCTAATCCAACTGTTTTTTGCCCCCCAACTGAATCATGAGCTCCATTATTTATAACTATATGAATATAGTTATTAACATCTTGATTTCCTATAATCGCCATTCCACCTAAATGCATAATAAGAGCCCCATCTCCATCTAAACAATAAACCTTACTATTCTTCTTATTTAATGCAATTCCCAATGCTATTTGAGAAGCATGTCCCATAGATCCTACTGTTAAAAAATCTTTTTTATGTTCCTCATTTCTCTTTTCCCTTACTTCAAAAAGTTCCCTTGATGCCATACCTGTAGTTGAAACAATTACAGACCCTTCATTTATTTCTGATACTATTATATCTATTGAATCTTCTCTAGTTAACTCAAAATTATTTTTATTACTTAGACTTATTGAACTATATTCTTCAAAAGTTCCTTTTCTAATTATAATTGCATATGGTTCACTTGTATCTTTCATATATTTATATGCTTTTTTTATTTTATCTTTAATTTCGTTATCAAAATTTTCTGAACTTATTACTTCATATGAAATTCCTAAAGTATCCATAAGTTCTAATGTTATTAATCCCTGCTTTTTATGCTGAGGTTCGTCTTTTTTATTAGGTTCTCCTCTCCATCCTATTAATAGCAGCATAGGTATTTTATATACTAGCTTATCTGCTAATGAGACTAAAGGGTTTATTGCATTGCCAACTCCAGAATTTTGCATATATACTAGTGGTATCTTTCCTGATGATAAATAATATCCTGCTGCAATTCCAATTGCATTTCCTTCATTTGCTGCAATTATATTATTTTTTTCTTCATTATCAGTAATATATGCACAAAAAGATTTTAATAGTGAGTCTGGTACTCCTGTAAAAAATTCTATTCCATAGCTTGCTAATGTATCATAAAAGTTTTTAACATTTATCATATCTTTTTTCTCCATATAATAGTTTTATTTAACTTTTTAATAAGTATTCTATAACTAATTTTCTTGCAGTATCAAAATAATTTAGATTTTTTATTAAATCCTACTAGGAATAAGATTTAGTATTTCTTTTATCGGCATACAATTTATTGATGCCTCTTTTGATCTTTCATTTTGTAATATACTTTTGGCTGTATTCACCATTGCTGGATAAGCACTTCTTATTAAATGATTTGCATAAATTATCACATTAACCCCCAATTCAGACAGTTCATTTTCAGTCATAAAATTATACGATGTCGGAACTACAATAAGTGGCACTCTATTTTCTAATTCGTTATATAATCTGCAAAATTCAATAATTTCTTTTCCATCAGCTTCTTTACTATGAATCATAATGCCATCACTACCAGCTTCTATATATTCTTTTGCTCTTTTTATTGCATCATCCATCCCATTTTTAGCAATTAAACTTTCAATTCTAGAAATTATCATAAAATCACTTGTAACACGTGCTTCTCTTCCTGCTCGTATCTTTTCACAGAAATGTTCAATTGTATCTTGTGTCTGAGTAACTTCTGTTCCAAATAAAGAATTTTTCTTAAGTCCAGTTTTGTCTTCAATTATAATAGCTGATACTCCAAGCCTTTCTAAAGTCTTTACAGTATATACAAAATGTTCTATTTGTCCGCCAGTATCACCATCTACTATTATTGGTTTTGTTGTTACTTCTAAAATTTCATTAATTGTATTTAATCTTGAAGTTAAATCCACAAGCTCAATGTCTGGCTTTCCTTTTGCTGTAGAATCACACAAAGAGCTTATCCACATTCCATCAAATTCTTTAATTTTCCCTTCTTTCTCTACTTTGGTTTTTTCAACAATTAGACCAGTAAGTCCATTATGAGCTTCAAGTATTTTTACTGTTTTTTTTGAATAAATTAATTCCTTTAAAGATTTCATTCTTTGTTCTGGAGTAGTACCTATTTCTAAAAGTTGTTTTTCTAATTTGCTTATAGATACACCTTTAGTGTATGGTACTTCAATTAACTCACCATTCCATTGTTTTAATACTTCAATAACCTTACCTCTAAGTTCTTTTTGCTCTCCTTCCCTCCAATCATCTCCATGTAAAACATAGTCTGGTTTGATTTTTCTAATATTAGGTACCTGATTTAATGTATCCTGAGGTATTACTTTTACAACTCCCTTAATATTTTCAACAACTTCCTTTCTCTCATCATATTTCATTATTGGATTTCTCCAATATCCTCTAATAACATCATCTGTGTGTAATCCAACAACAATCTCTCCAAGCTTTCTAGCCTCATTAAGAACATTTAAATGCCCTTGATGAATTATATCTGCACTCATTGCCACATATACTTTTTTCATATTAAATTCCTCCAACCTTTCTCTTTTCTAATTGTGGTAATATTTCATTTTTTATTCTTTTTAAATGATGTTTATCATCCACTTCTCCCCATATCAAATTATCAATTTTTAAATATCCAACTTTTCTATTTTTAGCAGCATCAAATATTGCATTTTCATAATCATATTTTTTTATTTCTCCAACTAAATTGTTATCATAATATATATCACTCATTTTACTTCTGTAAGCTTTAATCATCTCTTTATATAGCTTTATAGATATTTTACATATACCGACGAGCTCTCCATAAATTTTTTCTATTTCTTCTTTTACTTTAGATATTTTATATAAATTATTATCTCTTACTTCAACATAGCACTCATCTCCAGAGTTTGTTTTTCCACTTAAAAGTACGCAATCTTCTTCTTCAAAATTAATTGCCCTAATTAATCCATATACTTCATATAAAATATCACTTTCAAGTAATATAAAATCCTCTTTCAATTCATCTTCTAATATAGCTAATGATGTCATGCTTCCAGTAGCTTTATATTTTCTATTTCTAACTGTATAAATATAACTTTTATCTTTTGCAAATTCATCATATAATTCGCTAAGATATCCCGTTACTATATATATCTTTTCTATTCCAAGGCATCTTAATTTTTCTACTGAACGCTCAACAAGGCTTTTGCCTTCTATATTTAAAAGTCCTTTTGGTATTTCATTTTTAGTTATATCTTGAAGCCTACTCCCCATCCCTGCCGCTAATATCACAGCTGTTTTTATACTCATAAATCAACCTCCATACTAAGTTCATTTTTTGAACATTCTTATCCTATCATCTTTCATTGTTCAAAACAATATGTTCAATGTTTTGTATTGTAATTTTTGTCAAATTAACTATTAAGGCAAAAAAATAAGCACTGGACTTTAAAATCTAGTGCTTATTTTTTAATTTATTCACTCTTTATTTTATTCAGCTAAGAGTTCCCATTCCTCATATAACTTTTCTATAATTTCTTGAACATACTTTATTTCCTTATTAACTTTTTCACTCTCTTCTGGATTAGAGTAAACCTCTTCTTTACATAATTCTTCTTGTAGTCGTTCCAGTTCTTGTTCTTTTGTGCTTATATCTTCTTCTAATATTTTTATCTTTTTTTGCTTTTCCTTAACTTCTTTCTCTAAAGCTCTCTTCTTCTTTTTTTCTTCATTTAACTGAGTTTTTGTTTTTCCTCCTGCTAAACTTTCAAAATGTTCAAATCTCTGAGGATTCTTTTTTTTCTCAGTATAATAGCTATAATTCCCCAAATATTCTGTGACGCCATTTTCTTCTAATTCTAAAATTCGGTTGATTACTTTATTTAAAAAATATCTATCATGAGATATTACTATTAATGTTCCATCATATGTTACTATAGCTTCTTCTAAAGCTTCTCTTGATGGAATATCTAGATGATTTGTTGGTTCATCCAAAAGAAGCAAATTAGATTTAGATAACATTAATTTTAATAGATTAATTCTACATCTTTCTCCACCACTTAGCTTATTTATCTCTTTAAATACATCTTCACCCTTGAATAGAAATGATCCTAGATAATTTCTTAATTCAGTAGTAGTCAGCTCAGGAAACTCATCCCATATTTCATCGATTATGGTCTTATCCATATTTAGATTTGACTGTTCTTGATCATAATATCCTAAATTAACATTCGCACCAAGAACTTTACTTCCACTATCACTTTTTATTTTATCCATTATTATTTTGAAGAAAGTAGTCTTTCCACGTCCATTTTCTCCTATTAATGCTACTTTTTCTCCTCTTTTTAATTCAAAATTTAAATTACTAAATAACTTCTTCTCTCCAAAGCTTTTAGATAGATTCTCAACATGTAGTACATCATATCCACTTTTTACTGTTGTTTCAAAATTAATTCTTGAAGCTTTCTGCTCTTTATCAGGTGCATCAATTCTTTCAATTTTTTCAAGCATTTTTTCTCTGCTCTCAGCTCTTTTAATACTTTTTTCTCTATTGAAAGATTTTAGCTTTTCTATTACTGCTTCCTGTCTTTTAATTTCCTCTTGTTGAATATTATATGCCTTTAACTTTGCTTCATAATCCTTTTTCATAAGCTCTATTGACTTAGTATAAGGTGCATTATAGCAATTAACATGACCATTTATAACTTGAAAAGTACTGTTTGTTACAGAATCTAAGAAAAACCTATCATGAGAAATTACGATGACAGTCCCTTTATAAGTTTTTAAATACTCTTCCAGCCATTCAATAGCCTCTAAATCTAGATGGTTAGTTGGTTCGTCTAATAACAATATTTCTGGTTTTAAAAGAAGTAACTTACATAATGCTACTCTTGTTTTTTGACCACCACTTAATGTTTGTATCTCTTTAGAAAAATCTTCTTCTGAAAAACCTAACCCTTTAACAACCCTTGATATTTCACCTTTATATGTATAACCACCTCTATTTTCATAAAGGTCCTGCGCTGTTCCATAGTCCTTTATTATCTTTTCATGATAATCTGCTTTAGTTTCATCATAGGGTTCATTCATTTTTTCTTCTAAATTTTGGAGTTTCTTTTCAAGCCTTAATAAATCATCAAAAACTAATAACATTTCATCATAAATACTATTACATGATTCCAAATCTAAATGCTGAGATAAATATCCCAGAGATTTATTTTTATCTATAAAAACTTCACCATCATCTTGAGATAATTCTCTTGTTAATATTTTAAATAAAGTTGATTTTCCTTCTCCATTAGCACCAATAATACCAACCTTATCTCCTTCATTAATTGAAAATGTTATATCCTTTAATACTTCAGTTATTCCATAACTTTTGCTTATGCTTTTACAACTTAAAACAATCATTTTTCTTCCTCCAGCACACTATGTCAAAGATACTATTTATTTAATCTATTAATTATTTAAATGTTTTTTAATATAAATAATATCTATATTTTAAATTCCTACTGTTTTCTGTAGATTATTATACTATATTTATTAAACTTATAGCAATTTTCCTTAATTTCTATTTTGTAATTGTAGCGCATAAATGTATTTATTTAATAATATAAATTCTAAAATTCCAAGCGATATAAACAAGCTAATTATATTAAATACAATATTATCATAAAATAAGGATATAAATTTTTTCAAAAAATAATTTTATCCCTCCTAACGTTCAATCCTCCATCTGCTATTATTACTATTATTGCATTTCCATGTTAGCACACAAATAAAGAAGCATGCTCTAAATGAACATGCTTCCTCGCAATATATTTTTTATAATTAAATTATAATTTTATATATACATGGATTTCAACAGACACATAACTAACTTATTTTATCCATATATACAGCTTCAATATTTAAGTAATGCCTTAGTTTGCTTCAATAATTATCATATTAGTAAATTTCCTAACAGCTATGCATTTAAAATCAACCTTGTATTTTTCATTATATCATCCTTCACTAAAATATAACCTATTTGTGGACTCTTATTAAATAATCCTATTATATAAATTGTTATAAACTGAGATTTACGTAATCTTACATTGCTAATGTATTTTTCAAATGCCCCATCTGCACTAATTACTATAAAATTATAAATTCCTGGCGATATAGGATAATAATTATTAGTTTCTAAATATGATGTTTCATTAAATAAAACAGTATTGTCTGGTAATCTTAATGATAAAAGCGGTGAATCAGGTGATAGGTTTATAAATCTTACTGAAGATAATAATGGATTACTTACACTATGTGTATCATCTAAGACAAAAAAAGATATTTCATTATCCTCATAAGTTACAGATATAGTATATACACCATTAGGTTCAACCTTAAAAGCCTCTGTAATTAATGGTCTTGATTTTGTTCCTGTTTTATATAATTGGATTCTATAATTTTCTGCTGGAAGATTTAAATAATCAGTTATACTTCCAAATCCTAAATTAGAATATATTAGTTTTCCATTAGAATATACATCTACATTTGGTGCGTCAGGAACTGCATGCATTAATCTTATTTTTCCACTCAATCTTGGCAATGAATCATCGAATAATACCATTCTCTCACCTACTCTCTATTATAATATTGCAAAGATAAATCAACAATTCTTTTAGTTATTACCTTAGCTATTGGAGCTGGAATTTGATAATCTAAAAATGCACTTAATATATTTGGATTATTTACTTCAATTTCTGAATATATTTTATTTACATCAGAATCTCCTCTATTTTCACAGAAATCTGTTTCTTCATTTATTTCTAGATCAAAATACCTTAATATATCAGATGGTAATGGAAGTCTGACCATAGGCTGCATTGCTATATATTTTTCATAATCATTTCTGCCATTTCCTGCATTCATGCTGCCATCATTATTTTCTGATGTGCTCATACTACTATTATTAGACCCATTATAACAATTACCTAAACTATTATAATAGCAATATAATTGACCTTCTTTAGTTTCATCAGGATATAGATTTTCAATATTGGCATTTCCATCAACCTGATTATTCATCTCTCCTCCCATAATACTTTGCTCATCATTTCTAAATAAATTTTTATCAAATTTGGGTGGAATAAACTTAAAATACCTATTGTTCACTTCAGACATATATTTATCTGCTATATTCATTTAGATGCCTCCTTATACAATTCTTTATAAAATTCCTTATAAATATATGAATTAAAAATACTATTTGTTCCCTTTAATAATATGAAATCATAAAATGATATAGTACAATATGTTATTAAGATTATCACATTAAATATCCCCCAAGAATAATATATATTGGAGGAGATGCATATGAAGATAAAAAATAAAGGAAACATCAGAGATTTATTTGTTGGATTAAATGAAAGAGTATGTGATTGTAATGGCGAATGCATAGATGGAATAAACTTTGATAACGCAGCTACTACTCCACCTTTGAAATCTAATATTAGTGTTATAAAGAATATGAGTAAAATTTATGCGTCTATAGGGAGAGGAACTGGACAAAAAGCTGAAATATCAACTAATCTATATAATGAATCTAGAGATTATTTATTAAATTACTTTAATATAAAAAATAAAGATGATTATATAGTAGTATATGTAAAAAATACAACAGAAGGTATTAATAAACTTTCAAAAATTCTACCGAAGGAGAGATCTGATGAAGTTATTATAAGCTCTAGAATGGAACATCACTCAAATGATCTTCCTTGGAGAAATCGTGGTGAAGTTGATTATATTGAAATTGATGAGTATGGAAGGCTTAAATTAGAAGAATTAGAAGATAAACTTAAAAAAAATTTAGGTAAAGTAAAATATGTATCACTTACCGGAGCTTCTAACGTAATAGGCTATATAAATGATATTCACTATATAGCTCAAATTGTTCATAGATACAATGCTAAATTAATTGTAGATGGGGCTCAGCTTGTTCCTCATAGAAAAATTAATCTTAGTGGTAAATCTAAAGATGAACAAATTGACTTTTTAATATTTTCATCACATAAAATCTACTCGCCATTTGGCATTGGAGTAATTATTGGATTAAAAGAAGATTTTAATTTAGGCAAACCTGATTATATTGGTGGTGGTACAGTTGAGCTGGTGTTGGATAATCAAATAACTTATCTTAATCCACCTGATGCATATGAAGCCGGTACACCAAATTTTTTAGGAGTAATGTCATTAATTCATTCTTTAGAGGTTTTAGATGACATCGGTTTTGACTATATTGAAGATCATGAAGATAAGCTATTAAAAGCTACTATGAAAGGTTTAAGTGACATTCCAAAAGTTATTAATTATGGTGATACAGAATTTATAGATGATAGACTTGGAATTTGCACATTTAATATAGAAAATATGCACCATCGAGATGTTGCTGAAATCTTAGCTAAAAGAAAAGGCATCTCTGTTAGGCATGGTTGGTTTTGTGCACATCCCTACTGCAGAAGATTAATGAATGCAACTGAGGAAGAAGCAAAAGCATTTCTTGAAAATCCAAATAAAAAAATGCTTGGTATGATAAGAGTAAGCTTTGGACTTTATAATACTCTCAAAGAAGTTCATATATTCTTAAATGTTTTAGAAGATATCTGCAACGGGAAATTTAACTAATAGAAAATTTTAAAGAGCATCAATTAGAACCAAAATTTTTATTGATGCTCTTTTTATATAATTAAAGGTTAAATACTTTATACTTAGGAAGGTTTCCTTCAAAAGCCAGCTCTGGCATATTTTTAATTAATGGTCTAAAATAGTCATATGCTTCTTCTGTTACAAAATTCCCATCTTCATTAATCCATTCTTTTGGAAAATACTTAACTTGGTTTGCTATTTTTTCTGTATCTACTAGTGTATATGAAACTTCATACAAGAAATTATTCGTTCTATTAATAGCAACCATTTTTCCAGTTTCCCCATTTACTGCAAATTGATACGCACACTTTCCAACATCATATGCTTCTTTCAAATCCATATCTGATGCACAGTGCATTGAACAGCGTTGTAAAATTCCAAGTTCAAGAGCTTTTACTCTGCTTGTTATTCCACTGTCTAAAATTAAATTCTTTAAGTAATTACAAACTCCACCTAATTGTGCATGGCCAAATTTATCTTGCTTAGAACTTTCTATTTCAGAAATGAATTTACCTTCAGCATTTCTTATTCCTTCTGAAACTACTATGTATACTTTATTATTTTCTTCAAATCTTTTTCTTACATCCTTTAAGAATTTTTCTTCATCAAAAGCTACTTCTGGCAAATATATAAAGTCTGCAACCGGCTTATTATCAATTCTTGCAAGACAAGCTGATGCTGCAAGCCATCCTGTATCACGTCCCATAGTTTCTAATATAAAAATTCCATTATTAGTGTATACTGAAGAATCCAAATATGTTTCAATTGCTGTAGTTCCTATAAATTTAGCTGCACTCCCGAATCCTGGCGTATGATCAGTATATTTCAAATCATTATCAATTGTTTTTGGTATCCCTATAAATTTAATGTCTATATTTCTCTCTTTTGCATATTTTGATAATTTGTTTATTGTATCCATTGAATCATTTCCACCGACATAGAAAAATGCCTTAATATCATATTCTTCGAATATTTTCATTAATTTATCATATTCTTCCTCACTAGAATCTACATCTTTTAATTTATATCTGCAAGATCCTAAGCCTGATGATGGCGTAAATCTAAAATATGAAATTTCTTCATCTGAAATCTCTGATAAGTTTATTATATTTTTTTCTAATATTCCTTCAATACCATTTAATCCACCATATACATTATCAAATGCTTTCATTTTCTTATTGCCCTTCAGCAATCCTACAACACTTGAATTAATTACGGCTGTAGGTCCTCCTGATTGAGCTATTATACAATTAGACATGAAGTTCCTCCTTATATTTGCTATACTAATAGTCCGAAATAACATATACTATTTAGCAATAAATATACTCTATTTATTAATATACAATAAAATATAAGTTAAATAAAGAGTTTTTTTCATTTGGCAATTTTTTATTTGTGTAAGTTTTTATTTTTATTTGTGTAAGTTTTTATTTTTATTTGTGCATATATTTTTAGTTTTTCAATTATTATTAAAGTAAGAGATTTTTTTATAGAAAGGATTTATATGCATATTCAATATCTTATTTTAGTTGGAGTGGCTTTAGCCATGGATGCCTTTGGAGTTACACTAGGAATTGGTTTAAATAAATCCCTACATAATAAACATAAAATTATGTATATATTATCATTTTCATTTTTTCAGTTTTTCTTCACATATCTAGGTGGAAGTTTAGGATATTTATTTGATACCTATATAACTGCTATACCTACTATGATAGGTGGAATAATAATGATAATAATAGGAATGCTTATGATAATAGATGGATTAAAAGAAAAAGGAGAAACTATTTTAATTAAAAAGAGTACATCATTAATATTGGGTATATCTGTAAGTATAGATGCTCTTGTTATAGGCTTCACTAGTTTTCATAATTTAGGAATAAGCTTACCTTTATTTATTAATTCATTTTTTATAGGTCTTATAACAATGCTTATATGTACTTTAGGTTTTTTTATATGTAGATTTATACGCAAAATTAATTGCTTAGTTAAATACTCCAATTTTTTAGGAGGACTAGCACTTATCCTATTTGGGATAAAAATGTTGGTATTTTAATGATTCCTTAAGCTTTTTATATGTTATAATATATTTAATATTTTATTGTTAGGAGATATTAATATGGATCCAAGAGAACTTTTAAAAATGAGAGGGCTTAAAGTAACAAACGGACGTATTGAAATATTAAATATATTGTCAAAGTCTGAAAATAGCTTATCTGCAGAAAATATATATCAAATTTATCTTAAAAACAATATAAATATAAATTTGAGTACAATATATAGGACATTAGAACTATTTTATGAAAAAAACATAACTGAAAAAATAATCCAAGAAGATAAGGTATTTTCATATAGATTAAAAAGAAATACTCATAGGCATTATCTAGAATGTGATGTATGTCATAAAGAAATAGAGATTCCATGTCCTATGAGTCAGATAGAAGAGACTGTAAAAAATACAACTGGTTTCACTTTAACAGAGCATGATTTAAAACTTAGAGGTGTATGCAAGGACTGCAAACAAAAATAATAAAATTATATATTAATTATTATTTATTCCTTTTTCTAACTTCTGTTCCTCCAATTTCATAGATTATATTTTCTTCCTTTGCACACAATAATACTGCAAAGCAAAGATGCTTAGCAAAAAATCTTACATTCCAAAGGAGGAATATATTATGGCAAATTCATCATTAGTACCAGAAGCAAAACAAGGATTAGCTAAATTCAAAAATGAAGTAGCTAGTGAAATGGGAGTTCAATTTAGTGATTACAATGGAAACCTAACTTCAAAACAATGCGGAAGCGTTGGTGGAGAAATGGTTAAGAGAATGGTACAACAATACGAATCTGGCATAAAATAAGGATTCCAAACGGATGTACCAAATTTCAGGGTAGCTTGTTTAAGCTACCCTTTTATTAGTTGACTAGAAATGACGGTAACCTAAATTTTTAGGTTACCGTCATTTCTTACATAATTAATCCTGTTGGATTAATTGTAATTTCATCATCCTTGCCATCAATTATTACCTTAGATCCGTAACTTATTTCTCCCTTAATTATCATTCTTGCAAGTTTGTTTTCAAGAGTATTTTGGATATATCTCTTAAGAGGTCTTGCACCATAAACTACGTCATATCCCTCATTTGCCATTATTGTTTTAGCTGCATCTGTCACTTCAATTTTAATATTCTTATCTTTTAACCTTCTCGAAACATCTTGTAAGAATATATCAATAATTTTCTTAATTCCAGTTTCAGATAATGGTTTAAACGTAATTATATCATCGACTCTGTTTAAAAATTCTGGCTTGAATCTAAGCTTTAATTCGTTCATTACTTTATCTTTTATTTCAGGTTCAACAGTATTCTCATTGTTATTTTCTAATAAATACTGGCTACCAATATTCGATGTCATAATGATTATTGTATTTTTAAAATCTACTGTTTTGCCTTTATTGTCAGTAAGTCTTCCATCATCTAATATTTGCAGAAATATATTAAATACATCCTCATGAGCTTTTTCAATTTCATCAAATAAAATTACACTATACGGATTACGCCTTACAGCCTCAGTTAACTGACCACCTTCATCATATCCAACATATCCTGGAGGCGCTCCAACAAGCCTTGATACTGCGTGTTTCTCCATATATTCAGACATATCTATACGTATAATATTTTCCTCTGAATCAAATAAGTTTCTAGCTAAAGTCTTTGCAAGTTCTGTTTTACCTACACCTGTAGGTCCAAGGAAAATAAATGAACCAATTGGCCTATTTACATCTTTAAGTCCAGCTCTAGCTCTTAAAATAGCATTAGTTACAGCTTCAATCGCTTCTTCCTGACCTATTACTCTTTTACTCATATCATCTTCTAATCTTAATAATTTTTCTCTTTCACCTTCAAGTAACCTTGAAACTGGAATTCCAGTCCACTTAGAAAGTACAGCCGAAACTTCTTCTTCTGTTACTTCTTCTTTTAATAAAGCACCTTCATAATTTTCTTTAGTTTCAGCTTCTTTTTGCTTTATTTCTTCTTCAAGTTTTGGAATCACACTATATTGAATCTCTGCTACTTTATTATAATCAAAATTTCTTTGTGCCGCTTCTATTTCACCTCTTGCTTCATCCAATTGACTCTTTAGTGTTTTTATAGCTGTAATATTTTCTTTTTCCTTTGTATATTTAGCAGTCATTGCATCATTTTTTTCTTTAAGTTCAGCTAATTCTTTTTCAACATCACTTAGTCTCTTCATTGAGCCTTCATCTTTTTCTTTAGATAATGCTTCTTTTTCTATTTCTAATTTAAATATATTTCTTCTTACAATATCAAGTTCTGTTGGAAGTGAATCTATTTCAGATCTTATCATTGCACCAGCTTCATCAATTAAGTCAATTGCTTTATCTGGCATGAATCTATCTTGAATATATCTATGAGAAAGTTTTGCAGCAGCTACAATTGCTGAATCATGAATTCTTATTCCATGATGAATTTCAAATCTTTCTTTTAATCCTCTAAGTATTGCAATTGTATCTTCTATACTTGGTTCATCAACAATAACTGGTTGAAATCTTCTTTCAAGTGCTTTATCCTTTTCAATATATTGTCTGTATTCATCAAAAGTTGTAGCTCCTAGACAGTGAAGTTCTCCTCTTGCAAGTAGTGGCTTAATTAAATTTCCAGCATCCATTGCACCATCAGTTTTACCAGCACCTACTATAGTGTGAATTTCATCTATAAACAATAAAATTCTTCCTTCACTATTAGAAACTTCTTTAAGCACTGCTTTTAATCTTTCTTCAAATTCACCTCTATATTTTGCACCTGCAATTAATGCTCCCATATCCAATGAGAATATAATCTTATCTTTTAAACCTTCTGGTACATCTCCTCTTACTATTCTTTCTGCAAGTCCCTCAACTATTGCTGTTTTACCAACGCCTGGCTCACCAATAAGAACCGGATTATTTTTTGTTCTTCTTGATAATATTCTTATTGTTCTTCTAATTTCTTCATCTCTACCTATGACAGGATCTAATTTATGTTTTTTGGCTAATTCCACCAAATTTGTACCATACTTAGCCAATGCATCATAAGTTCCTTCTGGATCTTGAGTTTCAACTCTTTGACTTCCTCTAACTTCAGATAATACTTTTAAGAAGCTGTCCTTTGTTATATTATATTGTTTTAATATTTTTGAAACTTCTGTATTTCTATCAACCTCAATAATAGATAACATTAAATGTTCTACACTAATATATGAATCTTCAAATTTTTTTGATATTTCTTCTGCTTTAATTAAAGCTTCATCTACTTTTCGTGTTATATATACATTTCCAAGGCCTTCACCTGTTACCTTAGGCATACTATCTAATGCGCTATTTATAGAACTAGATAATGCTTTAACTGGTACTCCCATCTTAGTAAAAATATTAGGAACCAATCCATCTTCTTGTTCTACAAGTGCAGAAAAAAGATGAATCAAATCTATTTGAGCACTATTGTACTTAACAGCTGTTGCATTTGCATCATTTAATGCTTGCTGCACTCTTAATGTCATTTTATCTATATTCATAATTTTCCCTCCCTTTATATATATATCTAATTTTACATTTAAGTAAACTGGTATTCAAAATATATCTTTCCCAAATAGTTCATTTTATTTACTTAAATATATTTATTTCTATATATCTATAATAATATAAAGGTCAAAGAAAGTCAAAGTATATTTGAAAAATTTTTAGTTTTTTTTAAATATAAGCTTTGAGCATCTGTTTAAATAAATATAATTATTTTTAATATTACTTAGAATAAAATAAACAACCCAAAATTAATTAGGTTGTCTGTTTGCTATTTATTCTTTATCTAAAATTTCATCATCATCTTCTTCAAAACTTGTTTCTTTATTTTTTAGAGATTCTATTATTTCATTAATATCAACCTTATTATTTTCTTTTGGCTTTACATAAGATTTTAATATTTCTGATACATCAAGGCCTGTCAAATCTTTTAAAACTTCAAATCCAGTACCTGCAACATTAGTAACTGTTTTAGCAATTGATGATGCTCCACCATTTCCACTTCCAGTATCAACTACAGTGATTTTATCAATATTGCTCATTGGCTTAGCTACCTGCTCCATAATCTCTGGTAAACGTGCAATTAACATTTCTGCAATTGCAGCTTCTCCGTATTTAGCCATAGCATCTGCTAACTTGTCTTTAGCTTCAGCCTCTGCTATACCTTTAGCCTTTATTGCTTCTGCTTCTGCTTGCCCCTTCACTTTTATCGCCTCGGCTTCTGCTTGTGCTTCTATTTTCCTTGCTTCCGCTTTAGCTATAGCTTCAATTCTTATTTTTTCAGCTTCTGCTTCTGCTTCTTTTATAGCCTGAATCTTTTTAGCCTCTGCATATATAGCCATCCTTGTTTTCTCAGCATCTGCTGGTTTTTCAACCTTGGCTATAAGTTCTTTTTCGACTCTTATGGCTTCTTGTTCTGCAAGTAACGCTTTTTCTTTTTCTATTTCTGACTGCTTTTCTATTTCTTTTAAGTTATATGCAATATCCGCTTCTGCTTTTGCTCTATCTTGCTCTGCCCTAAATTGCTCAACTTTAATCCTTTTATTTCTTTCTGCTTCAGCTACTTCAGCATCTGCCGCAAGTTTAACCTTTTCACCTTCTCTAATAGCTTCTGCAGTTTTAATATCTGTGTCTCTTTTTCTTTCTGCTTCAGCCACTTCAGCGTCTGCCTTAGATTGTGCCACTTGTGGTCTTGCTCTGTTTTCCAAGTATCCACCTTGTGTTGAGATTTGTAGTATTGAATAAGAAATTAATTGAAGTCCCATTTCTCCAAGTTCTCTTTTTATGTCTTCTTCTACTTTCTTTTCAAAGGCAGAACGATCATTGTTAATTTGTTCTACTGTCATTGTGGAAACTATTCCTCTTAAACGTCCTTCAAGAACTGGCTCAACCATTGCTCTAATAACTCCAGTAGTATTCTTAGCATTTCCATTACAAAATTGCTCAACTGCCTTATATACACTTTCTGTTGTATTTTCGACTTTTACAACTGCAGTGCCTGTTACATCAACAAAAATTCCTTGTTGAGATGGTGCTTCTTTAACATCTGTTGTCATAGATATATTTTCTAATGAAATTATGCACCATGTTTCAAAAACGGGAATAATAAATCCACCTTTCCCAGTTAAAACTCTTTTCTTAAGACCTGTTATAACCATTGCTTTATCCGCTGGAACCTTACGCCAAAAACACAATATTACAACTAATAAAATTATTACTAATAACACTATTGGTCCATACTCAATAATTTTTAATAAAATATCACTCATTCTGTATCCCCCTTATATTTGTAAATGAAGTCATGTTTAATTGTACCATATTTTACTATATATACATATTAATTTAAACTTAAATTATTTGTACTCTAAATATAATTAATAGAGGCCTTAAATGAACATACATTTAAGGCCTCTAAACTTATTATCTTCTAGTATTTAAAATCTAAATTTTCTTATCAGCTACAAATGCTAAATTAAAATACTTTAATGAATCAATAGTATCTCCAAGCTCATAATATAGCTTGGCCATATCTATATATCTATCTTTTCTTTCTTCTCTAGATCCGAATTTAAATAATGAATCAAGAGATAAATTCATATATTTTTCAGCATCCTTAAGATTTCCCATCTTTTGAAGTATACTTCCCTTTAAATAATATGATTTTTCTATTAGTCTAATGTTATCTGTAATAATAGCCATATTTAATGCTTCTTCTGTTATATCATAAGCACTTTGATACTCATAATTATCTATTAGGATTTGTATACAATAATTTAAGAATTCCACGCGCCTTTCATTATTATCGGTTGGGAATATTTTTATTCCTTCATTTATTTCATTTATTGCTTTTGCTCTTTCATCTACTTCAAAATAATATTTTCCATAATTCCCCTTAGATAATGCTAATGAAATAGGATTATGTTTTTGACACTCATATGCTTTTTCCTTGTATTCATCAACATTTTCTTTTTTTAACTTTATGCAAACATTTGTGTATATATGATAAATCATTCCTTTACTTTCATCACTAAAAAGCATGTCCACAAAATTAATAATTTCTGATAGTATTTTATATGATTCTTCAAACTTTTGTATATTCTGATAACATAAAGCTTCATTATATCCAATTAAACAATATTCGCTCTTATCATAATCTTCTTTTTGGAGTAATATCTCCCTAAGTTTTCCGTAATAAGATATAGCTTCTATATATTCCTTATTTTTAGAAAGATATTGTGCCATATCTTTAAAATATATAAAAGTATTTTCTTCAGTATTGTTTCTTTGGAATAAATCATAGTATTGTGATACAATAAGCTGAATTTTTTCCACTTTATTTTCTTCAACATAATATGAAAATAATATATGCATTAATTCAAATGCTAAATTAAAATATTCATACTTAATTGCATATTCTATATTATCCATTAATCTTTCTTCTGAATTATCATCACATGAAACATTTTTTCTTAAGCTTACTAGATTATTGTATAGTTGATCATAAACATCTTCCAATAAATAATCAACGTCTATTTCTATTTTATCAGCAATGTACTGTAATAAATCTCTATCTGCTTTAACTTTTCCATTTTCTACACAACTCATTTTCGCAATAGAAATTTTACTTCCGCACAATTCTTTTAAAGTAATACCTTTAAATATTCTAGCCCTTTTTATTTTTTCACCAGTAGACAGTATTTCCACATATATCACCCATTTACCTATTAGTTTTTTTTGTTTCTGCCTCGTTAAATAATTTAATTCCTTCGTTTAAATAATATGATGCTTGTTCTTCATCTTTTCTATCTATGAAGTATTTTCCAATCCTCATAGCTAATTCTCCTGCTTTTGCCAATTTACCATTTTCTTTTGCTATAAAATATGTATCAATTAATATTTGTTTTGCTTCTTCTGATTGACCTTCAATATTATGCATAGTATATTTAATTAATTTACATTGAATAATTCTATCTATATCATCTTTATCTAAAGTTTCTTCTATATTTTCTAGTACTTTTTTGCATTTATCTATATCCTTTGTTTTTAAGTAGTTATTACAAATTCCTATTAAAGTATCGTTAATAGAACCAACACGACTTTGATAACTAATATTCTTTGATATTTCAAAATGCTTAAATGATTCTTGTAAGTCATCTAACTCATAAAATAGTTTTCCTAAAGTACGTTCAATTTCAACTAAACTCCTATTATGCTCTATTTTCTTGTAAACTTCCAATGCTTTTTGAGAATATTTTAGCGAATTTATTAAGTCACCTTTCTTGCTAAATTCTTCTGCTAAATAAAATAAATTTTTAGCATAATCCTTATCATTATAAATTTGCTCAAACTTGTCTTTAGCTAAGTATGAATACTTTAACGCATTTTCTAAATCTTCTATGTCAAAATATGTTCTAGCCATGTTGTAATGAATTTCTCCAATTAAAAAATCATCAATTACTTCATTATCAACATAAACTTTTTCTGCTTGCTTTAAATAACTGCTCGCAGAGTGATATGCCCTAAGTTCTAATGCTATATTTGCTAAATTAAGAAATGTTTTTATTATCTCTTCATAATTATTGTTTTTTCCAAATATTACATTAGATGACAAAAATAATTTTTGAGCCATAGGAAAATCTTTTTTTATCATATAAGACTTTGCTGTGATAAATAGTATTTTCCCCTTCCTATACTCTAGATTATACTTTTCCGAATAATATAAAGCATTATCTATATATCTTTGTCCCTTTTCATAATCTCCTTGTAGAATGCATGCTTCACCTATTTGTTCATAGTAAATACTAATTTTTTCAGCTTGGCTCTCTTCTGATTCCATTAAATATTCAACAGTGGTGTCTAAAGAATCTGCCAGATACTCAAGAAGATCAACTGAAGGATTAGAACGCCCTGATTCAACTAAGCTAATTTGACCAGGCGTTATTCTATCTTTAGCTAAATCTTTTAGAGTCATATTCAATTGCTTTCTTTTTCTTTTAATTTTTTCCCCTAATGATAGTATCTCCATTTATACATCCTTCTCTATTCAACAAAATATTTAATTAATTAATATAATTTTACTTAGATTATAACATAAATTTATAAAAACTGCATAAAAATATATATATTTTACTAAAATTTATATATTTTTATTTGATTATTCAATATATTTTATTGAAACTTATATTTATATCAGACATTTTTATTTGGTTTCTTACATTTATAAAAATATGTATATTCTTATTTTCTA
The DNA here is from genome assembly GCA_015058475.1 of Clostridium butyricum. Classification (GTDB taxonomy): domain Bacteria; phylum Bacillota; class Clostridia; order Clostridiales; family Clostridiaceae; genus Clostridium; species Clostridium butyricum_B. The sequence continues at coordinate 54,609 of SVCF01000011.1, forward strand.
TATAAAAATGAAAGTACAAAATTAGTTTTAAACTCATAATTTTGTACTCCCATTAATTAGATTATATTTAATTATCTCATTAAGTGGTGAATTCCTCCATATGTATCTTCCATCATACATCTCATTCTTGCACCAACTCTTTTCATTCTTCTTCTAGTCCTTCTATCATAGTTTGGTAGCATCATCATTTCTGCTGCTACTCCAATTAGTATTCCTGCTGCCATTCCTTTAACAAATCTACCCATAACAACACCTTCTTTAACATTATTTTTCTCATATATGTATGTTATGTATTATCAAGAAGCTTATTCGCGTTAATTTTTTTTATATATTCTATTATTTTCCATAAATTTTACCTATCTTTATTTTCCAATAAATAAAATATCATTCGTTCTTTTTCCTTACTTAACAACTTCGAAATCATTTTTCTACCTTGTTCTTTATCTATTTCGTATATATTTAATATTTTTTCAAATTTATATTTTTCATCGGCACCTTTATCTACACTGCTTTTAGTATTTGCATTATTAAGATTATCTGAATTTATGTCCAAATTATTTTCTGTTTCCTCTCCAAAAATACATATACTATTACTACTATTAGGAGCAATACTTAATACTTCATTTTTCACGTTAATATCACTTACATATAATTTATTTGTACGAAGATGCTTTTCAACCACCTTATCTGAAGTTATATTTAAACATTCCTTACATTTTTCATCAACCAGTTCATTAAATAAATCCCCTGTATGACTATCTACTTTTACAAAAATAACTTCAATCCCTGTATTCATAAGCTTCTGCATATTATTATAATACTCTTCAGAAGAAGACTCTTTTCTTTGCCATGCCCCTGTTGCATGGTGTGCTATTCCTTCATAATCATGGAATAATACAAGTTTTTTTTCATTTTTCGAAACTGCATATTCTAAAGCTTTAAGTGCTCCCTTAAGCTCTCCTGCAATCTGCCTTATATTATTTTCCGAATTACTATTACCACTACCACTTTCTATATATTCAATAACGTTATCCCTTACAGCCACTACACCATAAGAATATTTGCTACTTGATGCATTATAGCTGCCATCAACATATATATGAAGGCAATCTTTTGGATAAGTATAATCACACTTTTTAAGCATTCTATTTCCTTCATTCAGATATACATTAGCATCATCAATGTTTTCAAAGCTTTTATATTTAGCACCTTTAACACCTTTAACATATTTTAAACACTCTGCCCACGTGCTCACTATTTCATTTTCTATCCTCTTATTATTATCAAAATCAAATCCATATTGAATTGCATAAACTTTTTTTGCCATTTTATTTTCCTTTCATATTCTTATAATGATGATAATTCTGATATTATATTATAAAGACTCTCTACATTTTTAGCTTTTGTAAAATTAATTAGATAATCTAATCCACTAGTAAGTACTAATAATATGTCATTTTCTCCTTCCCAATTTTCAATAATAACTTCTAGAGGAACATCATTAACTATTCTGTTTAAAGCAAAAAATATTACTGCAATATCATCAATTTTTCCTATTAATGGTATTATATCAGGTATCATATCTGTAGGAACAGTAATATAAGCAATTGCTGCTGAGATTGTAACTTTAGTTCTTACAGGTACCCTTTTATCTTTAAGAATCCTATATATTAATGTAACTATATCTGGTAAAACAAATATGTAATCACTATATTTCTTTCCCTTATCAGACATTTTATTCTTTAAAAGTTCTCTTCCTTTAGAGTAATTATCTTTAACTTTAATAATGCTCTCTAAATCTATTTCATTATTTTCTTCTTCTTTTTCTTCTTCTGCCTCAATTTTTTTAATTAAAGTTCCTGATATTGATACTTCCACATTATTTACTTCTGCATAAATTTCATTCTTCTTTATATATATATCATCTACATTTATATTTACATAAGGTACATCCTTTAATACCTTATTTATATCTATTACAGCAACTTCTCTTTCATTTGTTATTCCAAATTCTTCACATAATTTTGATAATTGCTTTAATACAAAACTTCTAAGCATTCTAAAAATACCAAGTTTTAATATCTTTACTTTTGCAAGTCTCACAAATATTTTGTTATTTTCACATTTAATTATTTCTGCTTTTGCATAGAATTCTATTGTAATTCCTTTATAAAAGCTTCCCTCAACGATTATTCCATCTTCTATTATTATCTTTTTTATATTTAGTCCTTCAATACTAACAAATTCATTTATTATACTTAAAACATCTTGTCCAGTTAATTTAACCTTAACTTCTGATATATTCATTTTTATTCCCCCATCTTGAAAATACAGCTTATGCTTATATTATGGCTCTTTCTCTATTATGTTTTAATTTTAGCTCTCCATAGCCTTCATATTAGCTTATGTATGATAAAAGTATACATTATTTGTTTAAAAGATAAAAGAATAAAAAATAAGTGCGGATGGTTATGTTTAAATATTTTACTTACCCCCACACTTATACTTTATAAATTTCTAGTTTATAAAATCAAATTTTATAACTAATATAAAATTGTTTTTAATTTTTCATAAATAATATCCTACTGTAGTTTCTTTATAAATATTTGCTCCATACTTCCATTATGATATTTTTCATCAATTTTAAAAAATCCATACTTTTCATAAAGTCCCATTTCTCCACTTACAATGTATACTTCATTAAAGCCAACCTTCTTAGCATAATTAATTGTCGCTTTGATTAATCCTTCGCTTAATCGTTCCCCCCTATATAATTCACTAACAAACATATATCCTATATATGGAGTATATTCTATATCTTGAATACTATCTTTTTTAGTAAATGTACAGAATCCTGCTATATTTTCATTCTCAATAGCAACAATAATTCTTTCCCAATCTTTAAATTTATCTTCAATCATCTTTTGTGCAAGAGATTTTCCAGCTCTCCATGAACAACTTTTAGCAAAACTAATAACTTTACTCCATATATCATCTGTATTATTAATAATTTTAAAAGTATATATTCTAGCATTTAGTGATGTTTTTTCAATATTCATTTTTTATTGCCCCTTTTATAAATTCATACAGAAATTTTTTATTTCTTTTTCTAATAACATAAACACTTTTGCATTCAAGTATCCATCTGCTACTGCATGATTTAACCTTACACTAACAGGCATTAAAAACCTTCCCTTTTCAGCTTTATACTTTCCCCAGTTTATAATAGGAATAAAATGTAAATATCCATCTGGTAATTCAACATTTAATGACTCATAAGAAAGCCATGAAATATATGAAGCATCAAAATAATTTGGATGATTTTTAGGATCTAATCCATACTCTCTTGTTTGCTTTGCTTTTTCAATTTCCTTAGCACAAACATTATAGAATTTTTCATACTCATCAAAATATTCTGTATAAACAACTGTACATGTTTCTGTATCTTCATGAAAAATATAATGAGCAGGATTAATTTTATCAAATATAATCAATTGCTGCTTATCATATAAATATTGCATTCTATAATCTTCTCTAGAGTTTAAAACTTTTGATAATATGTACAAAAAATTAATATAAAATTTTGTATTTGTTCTTTTAGAATATTCAACAAGCTGTGCTACATCAATTTTACTAGTAATTGATGTAGAGCATTTACAATCTTGTGTGAAATGGCGATATACTCCCTTGCGATAATACTTTTCCATATCTATTACTTTATAGTTCATCTGCAATTCCTCCATTTTAAATGTTACATCTATTTATACTAAGTCATTTTTAATATCTATTTTTAAAAAGTAATATTTAATAATCTAGTTTTAGAACATCTTCCACAACTCTCAAATGTTCGTTTACTATTTATATTGCCATACCAACAACCACCAATTGGAATATACCCATTATTACGGCACATTTCAGCCATATTCAATTGTAGACTTCTTGCACCCCCTCTCCTTCTATATTTCTCAAGTACAATTTCACCACAAGCAATATATCCTTTTTTTAATTTATTAGGTACCATAATGCCTACCCCTAGCGTTTCTCCATTATCAACCAAACGATATAATTCATACTCTCCATTTATTAATCCCTTATCACTAATATCATCATAAAAATCACCAGTCAAATTTCTTATTTCATTCATTTCATCTATTTCTACTTTTTTCATACATTCCATACCATACTCTGCTTTTCTAACTTCATGAGCTGTAGTTCCATCAAAGAAATAAGCTTGTAGACATATTTCTTTTTGAAAATCTAAGCATATAGATAAGAACAGTTCATCACCTGTAGCAACATATGCTTTTTCTACATTAAATTTATTAATAATACTTTTCATAATATCTTGTGCCAACCAAATATATTTATCTTCTAAATAATATGAAGTAATATATTTTTTTTCATCCCACTCATTAAATAAAGTATAAAAACCAATTATATTATTATTATATTTTATAACATAAAAAATGCCATTAATAACATGCTGCTCCCAAAAGTCATCAACTACACATGTAAGAGTTTCTATATATGAATTAACTATATTCATATTATTGTCAATTTCTGATTTTTCAAAAATTATATTGTCCATTGTTTTATTTCCTTCTTTCATATCTTTATTCTATATGAAAACTATAATAATCAACTTGAAAATCAACTTTAAACCCACATTTTTTATATAAATTAAACGCAATTGGATTATTAGAATCCACATCAAGAACTATTTTATTACGCTTTTTTAGCCCTTCATATAATGCAAAACCAATAAGTTGTTTACCAAAACCTTTTCCCCTATAATCACTTTTAATAGCAACTCCATATAAAAAAGCATCATTATCTTCATAATTATAGTCAAACACACCAACTGGAATGTTATTATTGTATGCTATATATCCATCTCTGTCTTTACACTCTATTACTGTATCAATAAAACTGTCATTTTCATCTAAATCATTAAAGGCATCTAATGTAATATCACTAAAGATTTTTTTATTTTCAGAATTTACTTCTGAAAAAGATAAATCATTGTATTCTGGAATATTATCAAACTTTTCATAAAACATTCTATATTCAGAATGTTCAAGTTTACATCCTTCAAATTTTTTTAAAGCTTTTAGACCACTCTTACTTTTTGCTTCTATGACCAATAAAATATTTTTTATTCCTGCACATAATAATATTTCTTTTGCCGCCTGGAATAACATATTAAAACACCCTTTTTGTCTATATTCAGGATGTACGACAGCTAATACTTCTGCTTCATTTGATGTTGGAATAAATGTTGTCAAAAAGCCAATTAATTTCTTGTTATCATATGCCATATAAAAACATTCCAAATTTTTATCAAAGTTAATTTCATTTGATAAGAATGCATGATTTTCTAACTTCTCGTCTTTAAATGCCATATTTTCCAGTTCTAATATTTCTTTCTTTTCACTCTCTGTCAAAACGCTACATTTCTTTATTTCCAAAACCTATCATCTCCATAAATACTAAATTTTATCACATCTTGCTTCTAATATTTCTACTATACTCTCCCAGGACTCAATCATACTCTCTAATTCTTGTTCTAAAGCCATCTTAGCCATATTTAAATCATTAAGCTTGTCATATTCACAGGCACATTCAGCCATTTTATTATCTATCTCTTGTAACTTCTCTTCTAATTCTTCTATCTGCAATTCCATTCTTTCAGATTTTGATTTTAATTTTCTAAGCTCTCTTTCTTCTTCTTTTTGATTTTTCCACATATCTTTTGTATTTTTTTCACAATTACTCAATTTCTCTTTTGAAACTGTGGATTGTTTTTCCATAATTGTGTATTGTTTATATTCTTTATAATAATCATAGTTACCTAAATATGATTCAAATTTTCCATTTTCAATTGCAACAATTCTTTCACTCATCTTATTTAAAAAGTATCTATCATGGGAAATAAATATTATAGTTCCTTTAAAATTATTTAATGCTTCTTCTAATGTTTCTATTGAACTTATATCCAAATGGTTTGTCGGCTCATCCATTATAAGCAGATTTATCTCTGTATATAATAGCTGGCTTAACTTAAGTCTAATTCGCTCTCCACCAGAAAGATGTTTTATTTTCTTGAAAACATCACTTCCATAAAACATAAATTTAGATAAATATCCCCTCGCTTGTCCCTCTACCATTGAAATATTATTTCTAAATTCATCAATTATAGTTCTTTCTTCATCTTCGAATTCAATATTTTGTGGTAAATATGCAAGCTTTATATTTTCTCCTAATGAAATATCTCCACTATAATTTTGTTCCTTATTTAATATCATATTTAATAAAGTAGTTTTTCCACATCCATTTTTACCTATAATCCCAACCCTCTCTTTAAATCGCACATTTAAGTCAGCATTATCAAATAAAATCTTTTCTCCATACGATTTTCTTAATTTTTCTACATTTAAAACTTCATTTCCACTTCTTTCAGTTTCATTGAAATTTAATTTTATAGTTGTCTTTTCCAGTTTAGGTTTATCTATTCTTTGAATCTTATCTAATGCTTTCTGCATACTTGCTGCTCTTTTAAAGAATTTCTCATTATCTCCCCTTGATGCCCAATCACGAAGCTTCTTTATTGCATTTTCCATAGCTTCTATCTTCTTTTGCTGTTCTTTATATTGATTAAATTCTATAAGAAGATTCTCTTCTTTCTGCTTAGTATACTCCGAATAATTACCTTGATACGTTGTGCTTTCTTTATCTTCAATCTCTATTATTTTAGTTACTACATTATCTAAAAAATATCTATCATGCGAAACTATTATTACTATACCTTTATAAGACTTTAAAAAGCCTTCAAGCCATTCACAAGATTCCATATCCAAGTGATTAGTAGGCTCATCAAGAAGCAATATATCTGGATTTTCAATAAGTATTTTGCCAAGAACTACTGTTGTCTTCTCTCCACCACTTAATATTTTAAAATTCTTTTTTAAAAATTCTTCATTTATTTTTAAGCCTGTACATATTCTTTTTAATTTTTCTTCCTGCTTATATCCATCATGAGCTTCATAAAACTCCTGAAGCCTATTATATTCCTTTAAAGCTCTTTCAAGTTCTTCATCTTTAAACTCTGTCATTCTGCTTTCTAATTCTTTCATTTTTGCTTCAGCTTCTTTTACAGTATCAAAGGCTTTGTTTAAGACATCTAAAACAGTTGTATTTTCAGAATAACTAGGCATTTGATCTAAATAAGACATACTCGCATTCTTTGTTATAAAAATACTCCCTTTATCATCACGTGTCATTTCATATATTCCACATATTATTTTTAATAAAGTAGTTTTTCCACATCCATTATCCCCTACTATTCCCACTTTTTCTCCGTCATATATATTAAGCGTTATATCATCAAAGATCTTATTGCTATCCAAGTACTTTTCTAGTTTGTTTATTGCTAGCTCGATCATTTACATCTCCCCTTTAAAACATAAAATTAATGAGCTGCTGCAAAATAGGGCTTTATCACAATATAATACAATTTAGTAAAACTCAAATTAATATATTGTGATATTTTTCATATTGCAGCATCCCCTTTTCTAAAATATATTTATATTATTCAACCACACATGTTTCTCTAATTGTTTAGGCATCTTTTAAGAAGCTATATTGTGCTGAATATAATTTATAGTAATTGCCATGCTTCTTAAGTAATTCATCATGTGTACCTGCTTCAATAATTTTTCCTTTAGATAAAACAAATATTTTATCACAATCTCTAATTGTAGAAAGTCTATGTGCTATAACTATTGAAGTTCTACCTTTCATTAATGTTTTAATTCCTTCTTGAACTAAAATCTCTGTTTCTGTATCAATATTAGCAGTTGCTTCATCTAATATTAATATCCTTGGATCTGCAATTAATGCTCTTGCAAAAGCAATTAATTGTCTTTGTCCTAGTGAAAGCCTTGAACCCCTTTCATTTACTTCTGTATCATATCCTTTATCAAATTTTTCTATAAATTTATGAGCATTAACAGCTTTGCAAGCATTAATTATTTCTTCATCTGTAGCATCAAGTTTTCCATACCTTACATTTTCCTTTATACTACTTGAAAATAGAAATGAATCCTGAAGCATTATTCCCATTTGACTTCTTAAGCTTTCAATATCTACATCTTTTATATTTATTCCATCAACTTTTACCTGACCAAAAGTTGGATCATAAAACCTACTTATTAAATTAGTTATTGTAGTTTTTCCAGCTCCTGTTTCACCAACTAAAGCTATCTTTTGTCCTTGTTTTATTTCAAAATTTGCATCTTTTAAAACTGCTACTTCACCTTCTACATAAGAAAATGTAACATGATCAAATTCTATATCTCCTTTAATTTGAGGCATTTTTTCTTCTGCATTTTCTTCCACCATAGTATTTTTAGTATCTAAAATATCAAATATTCTCTCTCCTGCAGACATACTTGTTACAAATGCATTATAGAAAGACGATAACTGTATTATAGGCCTCCAAAGCATATCTATATACATTATAAAGGCCATTAATATACCTATAGTAATACTCTTATTTTTCATAAGTATAAAACCTGAAAATAATAATATTGCTAAACTTAATCCTCTAAATAAATCTAAAAATGGCCAAAAAAAGTCTTGTACATAAACAGAAGTCATAAATCCATCCGCATGCTTATTTATATGATCATCAAATTTATTTTTTGTGTATCCTTTTTTACTGAATCCTTGTATTACCTTCATTCCTGATAATGATTCATGAGTATATCCAATCATTGCTGATCTATTTTCTCTAAATATCTTCCATTTTTTATCCGCCTTAATTTCTACCCAAAACATAGTAAATGTTAAAAATGGCATAGTAATAAGAGATATTAATGCAAGTACAGGATTCATGACTAACATAATGCAAACTACCAATATTATTGTAAATATATTAGGTATTAAATTTGCAATACTGTTATTTAATAAATTTTGAAGTGCATTTACGTCACCAACTACTCTTGAAATAATTTTTCCAACTGGCCTATCATCAAAAAATTTAAAACTCAATGTTTGAATATGAGTATATAAGTTATAACGTATATCAACTAATATTTTATTTGTTATTTTTGACATTGATATAGTTCTAATCCCTGATAATATTGGTGCTATTAAATTTAACATTAATAATCCTAAACCAACAATTAGTAATCCTTTTATATCTTTACTTCCAATAAACTTATCAATAGAAATCTGCATTAAATATGGAGTTATACTACTGAACGTCATAACTATAAGTAATAATAAAACTACAAAAATAACTTTCAATTTATATGGTTTTACATATAATAATAATCTTTTTATTATTTGTGATTTAGATAATTCATTATTTATATCATTCATATTAATTAGCCTCCAATTGTACAGTTTCAAAATCTTGAAATTGGTTGGCATAAACATTATAGTAATTTCTTTTTAAATTTACTAAAGATGCATGATTTCCTTTTTCAATTATTTTACCATCTTTCATAAATATAATAATATCTGCATCCTTGACAGCTGAAATTCTATGCGCTATTAAGAAATTTGTACATTTCTTCTTACCTTTTCTCAAATTTTGAAGTACTTTAAATTCTGTTTCCATATCAAGAGCCGAAGTTGAATCATCAAGAATGATTATAGGTGCTTTTCTTATAATAGCTCTTGAAATAGCTAATCTTTGCTTTTGTCCTCCAGATAAACCTAAACCTCTTTCGCCAATGATAGTCTCAAGCTTGTCAGGCATATCTTCTATAAATGAATAAGCTTCACTATCTTTAATAGCTCCCATAAGTTCACTTTCTGACTTATCACTTCCAAAATCAATATTATTTCTAATGCTATCAGAAAATAGAAAAGTATCTTGAAATACTACTGACATATTAGCTCTTAAAGTTTCTAGATTCCAATCCTTAACATTAACACCATCAACTAAAATTTCTCCTTTAGTAACCTCATAATATCTTCCTATAAGTGAAAGCAATGTACTTTTACCTGAACCTGTTGCTCCCATAATAGCTACTTTGCTTCCATGATGGATTGTTAGATTAATATCGTGTAATATTTCCTCATCATTATATGAAAAACTAACATTTTTAAACTCTATATCGCCTCTCACAAATTCAGGATTATAAGCATCTTTTTTTGACGTTATTTTTGATTTTCTATTTAAAATACCATTTATTTTTTCCATTGAAGCTTTATTTTGAGAAAGTAAATTAACAAGTGAACCCAGATTTTTTACACACCAAGATAAATTAAATATATAACTTGTAAATGCAATTAAAGTTCCCAAGCTTAATTCACCATTAATACATAAATAACCGCCATATACTATTATTAGTACAGGAGCGCAGTTGGTTAAAAATTCTACTAGTGGACCATATGTTCCTAATATTTTAGCTTGTTTAACATTCAAATCATAAAATTTTTCGTTAATCTTTAAAAATTTTGATATTTCATATTTTTCACGAGCAAATGCTTTAACTAGTCGTATTCCACTTACGTCCTGTTGAACTATTGAATTAATTTCAGCAGTTTGATCACTAATTTGTGAATATACATCCCAAAATTTTTTATCCATAACTTTTGCAATAAATATTACTGGTATTAGTACACTTACACATATAACAGTCAATGATACATTTATTTTTAACATGACAGTAATACATACTACAAAAAGTATAATAGCTTCTATAAAAATTCTCATTCCAAAAGCTAATGTATCCCAAACTACATCTACATCTTCTATGATTCTAGATAGTAATTCACCAGTATTATTATTATCAAAAAATGAAAATTCAAAAGACTGAAATTTTGAATATAAATCTCTTCTCATCTGCCTACAAACTGTAAGTGCAAATTTATCAAAGAAATATTCTTTCACATATCCAAATCCTCCTTGTGTCAATGCTAACACTACAAATATAGTTAAAAATTCAAATAAATATTTTTGATTATTACCTAAAATAATATCATCTACAAATATCTTTTGTAGATATGGATATGATGAATCAATACAAATACAAATTATCATCGCAATTATAGGAAGTATTATTAACCTAACTTCCTTTAAAATATAATTTTTTAAAAAATTCATTAGTCTTATTCCCCCTTATTGTCATAAATAAAAAGCACAACTATTACTCATAGTCATGCTTGTTCAATAAAATAGTAATTAAAATTAATTACATAATATTTTCCCTCCATTTAAAATTTAAAAGGCATCACATGTGAATAGCTAAAATTATAATATTTAATTTTAATTAAACATAATTCTTTTACTATTCTCACTGCTCTGCCTCCATTATTTTTTTCTAGTACTAGTTATATAAAAATTATAATTTTAATGCAAAATAAAAGCGCAGTTATTCACAACTGCGCATAAAATCCCTAAAAATATATTTCTAAACTTTATATTTATTTAAATAATTACAAAATATAAACTCCAGAAGGCACAACAGATGAATAAGTAAAAAAATTATATTTAATTTTAGTAGTGTTTTTAAATGTATTTATTATATTCATAATTTTACCTCCTTTTGATTTTATTGTTATTACAAAATTAATGATAACTCTATATTTTTGCTAAGTCAATATATTTTTATAATATTTAATAAAAATTTTTAAATTTTACCAGATGGTAAAACTTAAAAACTCTTATATCACTTGTTATTTTCCAGTAACTATCTATTACATATTTTTTATCTTCAGCCACTTCTTTTCTCAACCATTTTGGCACTTCTATTCTATCAAAAATCCATTTTTTCTATTTCTATAAATATTCCTCTTTCAATTAAAACTTATTTTATAATATCTCTTTATCTACTTCTTCCATATATTCTTTTCCCCACTGTTCCATCATGTCCATTACTGGAATAAACTTTTCTCCTATTTTTGTAAGACTGTATTCAACTTTTGGTGGCACTTCATTATATACTTTTCTTTTAACCAGATTATCCTTTTCTAATTCCTTTAAATGTTGGGTAAGCATTTTTTGTGTAAGTGTACAATCATTGAAAGCCCTCTTTAGTTCAGAGAATCTCATAACTTTATTATGAGCAAGAAACCAAATAATTGAAAGCTTCCATTTTCCCAAAATTATTCTTTGAGTCAGCAATAATGGACATCCCATCTCCCATTCATTAACTATCATACAAATCACCTTCTAAGTTACTTTTTTGTAACTATACCACAAAAAAGTGCCTTATTTCAACATTTCCACAATTGCATTATAATAAATTTGACTTAATCAGCTGATTATCTAAATATAAATTTATTAGTAAATAATACTTCATAAATATTGGGGGTCTTATAAAATGAAAAAAATCCAAATTGGTAAATCTTCTTTAAATGCATCTGTGCTCGGATTAGGTGCAATAAACTTTGGTACTACTGTTTCTGAAGAAAATGCTTTTAAATTAATAGATACTTATATCGCAAATGGCGGAAATTTAATTGATACATCTAATAATTATGCTGTCTGGAATGGCGGAAATGGTAGTGAAAGTGAAAAAACAATAGGTAAATGGATTAAACAAAATGGAAAAAATAAAAATTTATTTATTGCAACAAAACTTGGAGCTTTGCCAAAAGAAAATGGAAAAAAAGATTTTTCAAATATGCAAGGTTTAAGTCGCTCTGTAATCATCAATAGTGTTAATAAATCTTTAGATAATTTAAATATAGATTGTATTGATTTATTATATCTACATGTTGATGATTTTAATACACCTCAAGAAGAAACTCTTAGTACATTAAATGAACTTATTAATAAAGGTTTAGTTAAAGAAATTGGCTGTAGTAATTTTAGAACATGGCGTATCGAAAGTGCCAGAAATATATGTATAAAAAATAATTATAAGTTTTTTAGTGCTGTTCAACAAAGATTCAGCTATTTAACTCCTACTATAGATTCAGATTTTTTCCCACAAGTTCCTATGAACAAAGAACTTGAAACCTATATTGATTACCATAAAGATTTAACTCTTGTAGCATATTCACCTTTATTAGGTGGACAATATAATACACTTAAAATAAAAAAAGATGAATATAAAACTTACTTCAATGAAATTAAACTAAAAAAGTTACTGAATGAACAAACTGATCCAAATTCATATGTGCTTAATTATATAAGTAATCAATTTAGTGGCAGTATTGCTTTATTTACCACTTCAAAACTTGATCATCTGAACATTATTATGAAGTCTGAATTTTTTAAATAGCTATTACTATATTTCATTAATCTGTGCAATAAAGAAAGCTCCCCATATTAAATATATGAGGAGCTGTACATAAATTATTAAACTTATATTATTTTTAATAATTTTCAACAAATACTTCAAAGTATCCTTGTGGATGTAAACATGCTGGACATGACTTTGGCGCTTCATCACCTTCATAAATAAATCCACAATTATTGCATTTCCAAAATACAACTTCATCTTTCTTAAACACTTTGTCTTCTTCAATATTTTTAGCTAACTTATTATATCTAATTTCATGACGATTTTCTACTTTTGTTATTTGTCTATATGCAGCCGCTACTTCTGGATATCCTTCTTCATCTGCAATTTTTGCAAATGTAGGGTATAAATCAGTCCATTCTTCATTTTCTCCACTTGCTGCTGCCTTTAAATTTTTTAATGTATCATCATAAAGATCCACAGGAAACCCTGCTGTTATTTCAATTGCTTCTCCAGCGAAATCATCTTTTATAAATTTATAAAATCTTTTTGCATGTTCTTTTTCTTGTTCTGCTGTTTCCATAAAAATATTAGAAATCTGAACATATCCTTGCTTTTTCGCAACACTTGCATAATATGTATACCTAGTCCTTGCTTGACATTCTCCTGCAAATGATTTCATTAAATTTTCTGCTGTTTTACTTCCTTTTAAACTCTTCATAATATTTCCCTCCATTTTTTGGATATATATTTCTGTAAATGTCTATATTTCCATTTTATCACATATATTATTTTTTTTCTATATTTAAAATAGATTTATTTACTATATATTTATCACTAAATCAAAAAAACAGTTTATATGAAATTTACCACATAAACTGTCTTATATATACTTTAAAATGCTGGAACTACAGCTCCATCTGAATATGTTTCTTCAATATACTTCTTAACTTCATCTGAATTTAATGCTTTAACTAAAGCTTGAATCTTAGGTAGGTTTTCATTTCCTTCTTTTACAGCAATTATATTTACATAATCAGATTCTTTACCTTCAAGAATAATTGCATCAGTAGATGCATTAAACCCTGCTGGTATTGCATAATTACCATTAATAACAGCTGCATCAACATCTTCTAAAGCTCTTGGAATTGATGCTGCTTCTAATTCTTCGAAATTTAAGTTTTTATCATTTTTAGTTATATCTTTAGGTGTAACTAATTCACCATCTGCAATCTCAATTATTCCATTTGCCGCCAATAGCTTTAATGCTCTAGCTTCATTTGTAGCATCATTAGGTATTGCTATTGTTGCTCCATCTTTTAATTCATCTAAACTTTTTATATTGTTAGAATATAACCCCATTGGCTCTACATGAACTCCTCCAACTGAAACTAAGCCTAAATTATTTGATGAATTCTGCTCATCTAAATATGGTTTGTGTTGGAAAAAGTTAGCATCTAAATCACCTTCTGATACTGCTGTATTTGGTTGAACATAATCATTAAATTCTGTTATTTCTACAGTATATCCTTCTTTTTCAAGTAAAGCTTTTGCTGCATCTACAATGCCTTTATGTGGTTCTGGTGTTACACCAATTTTTATAATTTTATCATCTCCACTGTTTGATGCTTCTGTTTTAGCTCCATCAGTTTTTGTTTCTTCATTTGAAGCTGCCCCTCCGCATCCTATTAAACTTATTGCAAGTATTCCTGCTAATATTGATGATATAATTGTTCTTTTTTTCATATTTGATACCCCCATTTAATCACTTTATATTTTACAATGCACAATTCACAAATGAAGTAAAAAAATACATTGCACTCATTAATCTTATTTTGATAATTTGTTATAGAAATAATTCCCCAAAAATTGTAATAATTGAACTACTATTATAAGAATTATACAAGTTACTACCATTATATCTGTCTGGAATCTTTGGTATCCATATCTTATTGCTACATCACCAAGTCCTCCTCCGCCAATAGCCCCTGCCATAGCTGAATATCCTACTATGCTTATTATTGTCAATGTTATTCCTGACATTATTGATGGTACAGCTTCTTTTAGCATAACTTTAAATATTATTTGGAAATTTGAAGCTCCAAATGCTTTAGCAGCTTCAATAACTCCTTTATCCACTTCTCTTAATGAAGATTCAATAACTCTTGCAACAAAAGGTGCTGCTGCTAATGTAAGTGGAACTATTGCTGCTGTTGTACCAATTGATTTACCTACAATAAATCTTGTTATTGGCACTATTATTACCATTAATATTACAAACGGAAAACTTCTTAATGTATTTACTATAAAATCTAAAATATTATATATTATTTTATTAGGTTTTAATCCATCATTTGCTGTAACTGTTAAAAGAATTGCCGGTATAAAACCTAATATTACTGCAAAAGTCGTTGATGTAAAAACCATAATTAATGTTTCTTTTAATGCTTCTAATACTATTTCACCCATTAATCGAGCACCTCCACCAAAATATCTTTCTTTTCAAGATACTTGATAACAGCATCCTTGTCCTCTTCTTTTATATTTATTACAAGCCCCCCCAGTACATTTGCTCTAAACTTTTCAAGTTTACCCCAAACTATTGAAAAATCAATATTTAATTCTCTAGCCATTCTAGTTATAAGTGCATTCTCTGAAGAATCGCTTGGGAAAAATATCTTAATATTTATTCCATCTTCAGGCAATATTTCATCATCTTCTTCACCCAAAAACTTTTTAAGTGATTTTCCCGGTTGTAAAAATAAATCCTCAACTTTACCTTCTGCTTTAATTTCACCACCATCTATCAAAGCTACTTTCTCACATATTTCTTTTATCACTTCCATTTGGTGTGTAACCACTACTATGGTTATTCCAAGTTCTTTATTTATTTTTAAAAGTAATGCCAAAATATCTTTTGTTGTTTTTGGATCTAAAGCTGATGTAGCTTCATCACAAAGTAATATCTTAGGTTCTAGCGCTAGTGCTCTTGCTATTGCTACTCTTTGTTTTTGTCCACCACTTAATTGTGATGGTTTACTTTTCACTTTTTCTTCTAACCCAACTAATTTAAGAAGCTCTAAAACTCTAGTCTTTATATCTGTCTTATTATATCCCCAAACTTCAAGAGGAAGAGCTACATTATCAAAAACATTTTTTCTTTGCATTAGATTAAAGTTTTGAAAAATCATTCCTAAATCTTTTCTAAATTTTCTAAGTTCATAGCTACTTAAGCTTGAAACTTCTTGCCCCATTACATTCACAATTCCTTCATTATATCCTTCAAGTCCATTTATGCATCTTAATAGTGTTGACTTACCTGCACCACTATGTCCAATTATTCCGTAAATTTCCCCTTGCTTTATGCTTATTGAAATATCCCTTAAGACTTTAATTTCCCCAAAACTTTTAATAACATTTTTAATTTCTATCAAAGCTACTTTTCCTCCTTGAAGCTTAGTTTTTGAATTATCGCGATAAAAACAAAAGCGCTAGAGAATAAACCTCTAGCGCATAAAACACTCGTTAATTTACTCTCTCATCTACCAGTTTTTGAAATAAAAACTGCAGGAATTAGCACCGTACACAATTGGAAAATGAACCAATTTATCGGTTGCTGGGCTTCATAGGGCCAGTCCCTCCGCCACTCTTGATAAGACTATATATTTAATTTAGCTTCTGACTGATATTATAAATAAAAATTATTAGTATGTCAATCAATAATTTTTATTACACATAATTTTTTTATTATTTCTCATATAAAAAGCTAATTATTTTTGGTTTTTTATTTATGAAATTATTATAATATAAACATTAAACCCAAATATAACATTTATTTTCACTGCTTTATACTTTTATTAATAATTTATTATCTGTCCCACACTCCGTTTGCATTAACATGATATCCATCAATCCATGTATTTTCAGCCATTTTTCCATCAGATGAATAGAAATAATACCAATTCCCACCAACTTTAACATCTAAATCAAAATCATTTGAATATATAATTTTTATCGAGTTTGGAATATTAACATCTTCTATATTACAATTAGAAAATGCCTATTCTTGTATTTCTGTTAAATTACTTCCTAATTTAACTTCTGATAACTGTGAACATCCATCAAATGCATAACTATGTATCTTTTTTAATGAGTCTGGGAATATAATCTTAGTTATCCTTGTATTATTCTTGAATGCATCTGTACTTATTTCTGTTACTGATTCTGGTATATGTACTTTTCCTTCTGCATTTTTGCCTTCCAAAAGCACACCATTTTTAATAATAAGCGTATTTTCTTCAGCTTGTACTACTTTTTTAACATTCTATTATCCGCCTTAATTATTTGACTTAAATATGTTTATCTGCAAATATTATACTATAATTATATTGAAATTTATAGTACAAAGTTCCTTCACCTATATTTAGACTAATACTTTTAAAAAAATCCGAATTATATCAGTATATCTACAAAATATAATCCAGATTAAAAAGACAATCACAATACTTCAACAATATCTATCTGTATTTTTCTTTAATTGCTCTATCCATCTCCCTTTTATGAGCCTTCTCTAGCATAGCATCTCTCTTATCATAATTTTTCTTACCCTTGCATACACCAAGTGCAACTTTAACTCTTCCGTGTTTTAAATAGAGAGACAATGCAATTAAAGTATATCCATCCCTAGATACAAGTTCATCAAGTCTTCTTATTTCTTGCTTATGAAGTAATAATTTTCTTTCTCTAAGTGGATCTACATTAAAAATATTTCCTTGTTCATAAGGTGATACATGCATATTTTTTATAAACACTTCACCATTATATATATCAGCATAAGAATCTTTAAGATTAGACCTTCCATTTCTTATCGATTTAACCTCTGTCCCAACTAGCTCTAATCCTGCTTCTATTGTTTCTTCAACAAAATAGTCATGTCTTGCTTTTCTATTTTCAGCTAATGTATTTGAATTTTTTTTCCTTACCATTTCTATCACCTTCTGCGGTTCAAATTTCTATACATAAAATTATATTATAGCTGCAAACTTTAATCAATTAAATATTTTTTTATTTATAAAGACTATTCTAATTTTAATTTCAGAATAGCCTGTAAGCTCAATATAATTATTCTTCTATAACTACATTTTCTTCCTCATCTAAAGTTTTACCTTCTTCTTGAGTAATTTTAAAGAATATTTCCCTATTATCAATATCAACATGTTCACATTCCACTTTTACCTTATCGCCAAGTCTATAGATTTTTTTAGTTCTTTCACCAACTAATGCTAATTGACTTTCATTAAATACATAGTAATCATCATCTAAATCAGTAATGTGAACTAAACCTTCTATTGTATTTGGAAGTTCAACAAACACTCCAAATGATGTAACTGAAGATATAATTCCTTCAAATTCTTCTCCAATTCTATCTTGCATATATTCAGCTTTCTTCAAATCATCAACTTCTCTTTCTGCATCTTGTGCCTTTCTTTCCATTTCTGATGATTGCTTCGCTGCTTGACCTACAATATTTTTAAGTTTATTTATTCTCTTCTCATCTATTGTACCATGAAGATGTTCTTTAATTATTCTATGAATTTGTAAATCAGGATATCTTCTTATTGGTGATGTAAAGTGACAATAATATCGCGCTGCTAAACCAAAATGTCCTTTGCAATCTGGTGCATATTTCGCCTGCATCATTGAACGTAAAAGTAATGTACTTACAACTGTTTCTTCATTTTTTCCTTTTACTTTTTCTAATATATCTTGGAACATCTTTGGATGAATTTCTTCCTTCCATTGAATTGTGTAACCCAAATTGTAGATAAATTCCTTAAACTTAGTCAACTTCTCTTCATCTGGATTTTCATGAATTCTATATACGAAAGGTAAATGTGTCCAGAACATATGCTCAGCAACAGTTTCATTTGCTGCAAGCATAAATTCTTCTATCATCCTATTAGCTATTGCTCTTTCATAAGGTTGAATTTCTATAGGCTTACCAAGTTCATTTAATACAATTTTAGCTTCAGCTATTTCAAAATCAATAGCACCTCTATTTTCTCTTTTTCTTCTTAAAATAGTACAAAGCTCTTCCATTAATTTAAAATCTTCATATAAATAATCATATTTCCTTATTAATTCTTCATCATGATCTCTTAATATCTTAGTCACATCTGTATATGTCATTCTTTCATTAGTTTTAATTACAGATTCAACTATTTCATGATCCACAATTTTACCCACTCCATTTATCTCCATAAAGCAAGTAAGTGTCAATCTATCTACTTTAGGATTTAATGAGCATATACCATTAGATAGTTTTCTAGGTAACATTGGAATAACTCTATCTATTAAATATACAGAAGTTGCTCTTTTTAGTGCCTCTTTATCTAGTGGATTATTTTCCTTTACATAATTAGTTACATCAGCTATATGAACACCAAGTCTGTAATTACCATTCTCAAGTTTTTCTATAGATACTGCATCATCTAAATCTTTTGCATCTTCCCCATCTATAGTTACCATTCTTAAATCTCTTAAATCTCTTCTTCCTTCTAATTCTTTTGAATCTATTTCCTCGGAAATACCTTGAGCATACTTTAAAACTTTCTCCGGAAACTCCTCCGGAAGCCCATTTTTCTTAATTATTGTTAATATATCGATTCCTTTGTCACCTTTTTTACCTAATATTTCAGTTACAACGCCTTCAGGTTTTCTTCTTTCAGCTGGATATTTTGTTATTTTTACAACAACAACATCCCCATCATTAGCTCCATTTCTATCTCTCTTTGGAATATATATATCTCTTGAAATTCTAGTATCCTCTGAAATTACAAATCCAAAATTTCTTGAATCTTCATATACCCCGATGACTTGAGTTACATTTCTTTCAATTACATCAACAACTTGCCCTTCTCTTTTCTTTCCATCTTTATCTTCTCTCGTAACCTTTACTGCAACTTTATCTCCATTCATTGCATCACGCATAGCATTGCTTGGTATAAAAACATCTTTTTCTTCTTCTTCATCTGGAATAAGAAATCCAAATCCTCTTTGATGCACTTCTAATTTTCCTATAACTAATCCAGAATAATCCGCTATTTCTTCTTTTCCAGCAGCTTTATATCTATCGTTCTTAGTTCTTATAATCAATCCTTCTGCTTCCATAGTTCTTAATGTTTTTTTGAAAGCTTTATATTCATTAGGCTGTATATCAAATACAGCTGTTAATTCCTCAAGTCCCATTGGGGTATAAGCTGCTTCCTTCATAAAATTCACTAATGTTTGTTTAATTCCCATAATGATTCCTCCTTTGAAATTTATGGTTTATTGCAAAATATGTTTATATATGTTATTATGCCTGTTTCTCTAGTTTCTATTTTACTATTAAATTATGAATACGTATAGTTATGAATATTTTTTTGACGAACTTTAACTACACAGAATAGCTAATATATTTTGATTTTCACGATTTCATTAACTCGATCCTTTCTTTTATTATATTAATTTTTCGCTCTTATACTTTTAAAATTTCACATTCATACTATATATTATTATCATTTTATATTCCGTACAGTCATTTTTTATTTAAATTTATCCTCTTAATATCTATTTATAGTATTTATTAATAATTCATTAATGTTATTGTCTTATTATATATTTAATATACATATTATTTATATAACACTAAGTAATTTGAGGCTTTATTCTAATTATATATAAAAATAAAGATAACTACTATTTTAGTTATCTTCTTTGCTTTTGAAAGTAGCTTTTAGGGATTAACTACTAATGAACCCTGTATTTCATACCTTATATAAAACACTTATTTTTCTTAATACATTTCATTCACCATTTTCTAATTAATAAAAAAGGTTGTGAGAAAATCTCACAACCTTAAAGTTTCAAAATTATCTTCTATTGTTTTGTTCTTTTCTTGCTCTTCTACAAGATGAACATCTAATTGGTTCATTTTCAAAACCTTTTTCTTTGTAGAATTCTTGTTCTCCTACAGAAAAAATAAATTCTTCATTACAATCTTTACATACTATTGTCTTATCTGTCATATTAAATTCCTCCTTGTTTATTAAAGATTAATATTAATTAATATAATTCTCTAATTAGGAGAAATGTACAACTAAAAAATCTTCTATTTAACATTGTTTTATTGTATCATTTTTATTTCCCAATTGCAAGCTCTTTTTATTTTTCTTTACTTAATTTCTTCAAACTTTTAAATTATAAATAGAAATTCATTTGATTTTTATTTAAATTTATCATAATAAATCTTTTTTCATAAACTAATAATAAAAATATAATTTACAACCAGAACAATTATAACTTATGTTCATGCTATCACATAACTGAACTAACTAGTTTCCTGATGGAAAATATGGTCTTAATGTACTTGCAACTGCACTTATAGGCATTGTTTGAAGAATAACTTTTCCAGGCCCTGTTACTACTGTATTGAAGAACCCTTCTCCTCCAAATACTTTATTTTTAAGTCCTGCAACTGTTTTAATCTCCATTTTACAACTTTCGCTCATAGCTGCTAGATATCCACTATCAACCACTATAGATTGCCCAGCTGATAATTCATATTCTACTGCATATCCATCTATTTCAATAAAAGCAGTGCCTTGTCCACTTAATTTTTGCATTATGAATCCTTCTCCCCCAAAAAGGCCTGACCCTATTTTCTTTTGAAAGTGAACTGATAAATTAACACCTGCTTCAGAAGCTAAAAAAGCCGACTTTTGGACAATAATACTTTGATTTGGAGTAATTTCAATTGCTCTTATTGAACCTGGAAAGCTTGCTGCAAAAGCAATCATTCCTTCTCCACCTTCAGCTGTATATATATTTTGAAATAATGCTTCTCCTGAAAACATTCTTCCTAGTGCTTTTCCTATTCCACCATTAGTAGTTGTCTCCATTTTCATATTAGGTGACATCCAACTCATAGAACCTTTTTCTGTTATCATTCTTTCTCCTGCTTCCAAAGTACACGTTACTACTGGAAGTGGCTCCCCTTGAATTTTATATTGCATTCTTAATCCCCCCTAGATTATTTTATTTAATATTTCTTAATTATAATATATAATATTTTTTAAATATATATTAATTTTTTCATAAAATTGAATTAAAAAGAGGGCAAAGCCCTCTCTTTATCATTAACCTAATAATGTCAACAATAATCCACCATACTTTACTATTAATGGCGCAAAAACAACTGAAACTATTGTCATTAATTTAATCAAAATATTCATAGATGGACCAGAGGTATCTTTAAATGGATCTCCGACAGTATCTCCTACAACTCCAGCTTTATGAGCAAAGCTACCCTTACCGCCATTTACTCCAGTTTCAATATATTTTTTAGCATTATCCCAAGCACCACCTGCATTTGACATCATAATTCCAAGTAGTACACCAGTAACAACTCCACCTGCAATAAGACCTGCTAATGCTTCTGTTCCAAATAATAATCCCATTCCTACAGGAACTACAATAGCAAGAATTCCTGGTAAAATCATTTCTTTTAATGCAGCATTAGTTGAAATCTCTACACATCTTGAATAATCTGGTTTATCTTTTCCTTCAAGTATACCAGGCTTTTCTTTAAATTGTTTTCTTACTTCTTCAACCATTTGTGTTGCTGCCTTTCCTACTGATTGCATTGTTAAAGCACCAAATAAAAATGGTAACATACCACCAATAAGAACTCCTACTAATGTTAATGGATTTAATAAATTTATGCTTTGTAAATTTACAGCTTGAGAATAAGATGCAAATAAAGCAAGTGCAGTAAGTGCTGCTGAACCTATAGCAAATCCTTTTCCTATAGCTGCTGTTGTATTTCCTACGGAATCAAGCTTGTCTGTTATTTTTCTAACACTTTCATCCAGTTCACACATTTCAGCAATTCCACCTGCATTATCTGCTATCGGACCATATGCATCAACCGCAACTGTTATTGCTGTGGTTGCAAGCATTCCTACTGCTGCAAGCGATATTCCATAAAGCCCAAGTGCAGAGTCAGTTGCTCCACCAATAGCAAAATAAGAGATTATTATTCCTATAACTATTAATATAATTGGGGCAACTGTTGATTTCATTCCAACAGAAAGTCCTGCAATTATATTGGTTGCTGGACCTGTTTTAGATTCATTTGCTATAAGTTGTACTGATTTAAAATCTGCTGAAGTATATATTTCAGTGATTTTTCCAATCAGCATTCCTACTGCAAGTCCTGCTACTATTGGTATGAAAATCTTAATTTCTCCAATCATCATCTTACATAATACAAATCCAGCTATAAGTACAA
Source organism: Clostridium butyricum (assembly GCA_015058475.1). Taxonomy (GTDB): domain Bacteria; phylum Bacillota; class Clostridia; order Clostridiales; family Clostridiaceae; genus Clostridium; species Clostridium butyricum_B. The sequence continues at coordinate 78,147 of SVCF01000011.1, forward strand.
TTATACCTGCAATTGTACTACCCGCATTTAAAGCCTTTTGAGGGTTATCTCCTTTATATGACTTAACATACATTATACCTATTAATGATGCTAAAATTCCTAATGCTGATAATAACAAAGGAAATATAACTATGTTTTCTCCCCAAGTTGAAACGAGTGCAGTACCTAAAGTTATAGCTGAAATAATTGAACCTACATACGATTCAAATAAATCCGCTCCCATACCTGCAACATCACCAACATTATCACCAACATTATCTGCAATAACAGCTGGATTTCTCGGATCATCTTCTGGTATACCAGCTTCAACCTTACCAACTAAATCTGCTCCTACATCTGCTGCTTTAGTATAAATACCACCACCAACTCTTGCAAACAATGCAATTGAAGATGCACCAAGACCAAAACCAGTAATGTATTCAGGGTTCAAGTCAAAAATAATAGAAAAAAATCCAAGCCCAATTAATCCTAATCCTACTACACTTAGTCCCATTACAGTGCCACCTGAAAAAGCAATTGATAAGGCACCTTTTATACCTTGCTTAGCAGCTTCTGCTGTTCTAACATTAGCTTTAACAGCAATCCTCATCCCAACATATCCTGCTATTATCGAAAAAATTGCTCCTACACCAAATGCTAAAGCTGTTTTATAACTTAAGAAAAGTAGTATTGATAATCCTACTACAACTACGAATACACTCAAATATGTATATTCTTTCTTAAGAAATGCCATAGCACCTTCTTCGATGTAACCAGATATTTCTTTCATCCTTTCATTACCTGTCTCCTTCTTTAAAATATCTTTGACAAGTAAAGCGACCACAAAAATAGCAATAATACCAATGACTATTGTAACATATAATAAATTCATACCTCTCACCTCTTTAATTATTTTCTGAGATTAGTATAAAAGATTAGGCTTTTCTTTTACTTTATAGATATATTCATTTATGCTTTATAAAATTCTCTACTTTGTATAGATTCTTTAGTTAAACCTTTACATAACTTTTATAAAAATAAGCTACTTCAACAAAGTAGCCCAGATAAATTAAATTATATTTAAAATAAGAGTGTTTATTGCAAAAAGTATTGAAAAGAAAGTTGTTAATCTAACAAGAAGTACTTCTTTTGTTCTTGACTTATTTTTTGCAAAGAAAGTTTCTTTATTTCCACCTTGAATTAATCCACTTAATGCATCAGCCTTGCTTGGTTGCATAAATATTGTTATTAATATCCCTAATCCAAGTATTACTTCTACAATTAATAATATATTTTCCATTGGAACACCTCCATTTATCATCATAACGTACATTTTAAATGATATCATATTTACAATATCATTACAACTTTTCTATTGTAAAAATATCTCTGAGCTTATTTATATTATAACACATTTCAATAACAAAGTATGTATATAAATCAAAAATTTAGGGATTATGTTGAAATTCTACACAACCTCTCTAATTACTAAAAAATTTTAAATCAATTCCTTAGGATTTTGTCCATATTTGTTTTCTCCTTGTTGACCACTTAAGCACATTAATACAAAAAACCAAATTCCACCAATTAAAGGGATAAACGAAACAAAAAGCCACCATCCACTTTTTCCTATATCATGCAATCTTCTTACTACTACCGCTATTGTTGGTACAAAGAATACTAGCCCATATATCCCTGTAATTATGTTAGATGTACCTAATATTAAATCAACTATACTAGCAACCACTGTAAATATTATATAAAATAATACATACATCCAATATTCTTTTCTTCTTGCTCTTCCACTAAATGTGGCATATTTTTTTACTGATTCCAAATAAAAATTCATTTTAGTAGTCCTCCTTATTAATAAATCACCTTATTATTATAACACCCCCTTACTATCTCATTACTCTTTTTTGTATTTTTATCAAACTGAAAACAAAGATTGAAAGTATCTATCTTTCAATCTTTGTTTCACTATAAGTTTATATATTATTTAATATTAAAGAATGCTTTTTTTCCTCTATATTCTGCAACATCTTCTAATTCTTCTTCTATTCTTAATAATTGATTATATTTAGCAAC